>JAKSIV010000003.1 GCA_024398635.1 Bacteroidaceae bacterium
TTAATTACTTCTTCTGATTGGCTGCGAACCAGGCATCGATGGCGGCAGACATAGAGGTGATTCCGGGAACCGGAGCCTCGATATCAAGACGCAGACCTGCATCGCGGATAGCCTTTGCGGTGGTGCCGCCAAAGCAGCCTATCACCTTCTCGCCCTGAACGAAGTCAGGAGCATTCTGCTTGAGAGACTCGATACCGGCCGGGCTGAAGAATACCAGCATATCATAATCGTCAAGCTCACCTGCTGCAAACTCATTGCTGACGGTGCGGTACATGACGGCCTCGGTATGGGCAATCCTGTTGGCATCAAGCAACTCCTTGAGCTCACCGGTGTGAACGTTTGACATCGGAATGAAATACTTCTCAGTCTTATGCTTGAGAATGGAAGCCATCAGGCTGTCCACCTTACCGGTGTTACCGAAGAACACCTTGCGTTTGCGGTACTGGACATACTTCTGGATGTAGAGAGATACTGTCTCGGTGATGCAGAAATACTTCATGTCCTCCGGGATGACAACTCTCATCTCGGCGCACAGCTGGAAGAAATGGTCAACAGCGTGACGTGACGTGAATACTACAGCTGTGTGGTCAAGTATGTTAACATGCTGCTGTCTGAACTCTTTGGCACTAAGCGGGTCAACACGGATAAAGGGTTTGAACACAAACTCAACACCATATTTCTCAGCCAGATCAAAATAGGGAGATTTACCTGTTGTAGGCTGCGGCTGGGATATGAGAACCTTCTTAACTTTCAAGGCTGTACGGTTTAAATTAGACCAAATAAAACGCCCGAAACCAGGAACTCCAGAAAGAGGGGTACAATTTCGAACGCACAAAGGTACAAAATAAATCCCAAATTGGAACGCCGGTTCTTAAATAAGGTGGTGTTTATCTTGAAAATTCTGCCCGTTATCATGAAAGCACGCATCAAATATGCAAAAATCCATAATGCGACAAGCGGAATATTCAGGAACAGTACCACTATTGAAAACAGCAGAATAAGGAAAGCTGCGACTGAGAAAGACATTACGAAAAAGCAATTCCATCTGCCTGGTTTGATGGGTATTATCTGTCTTTCGTAGAGAATCCTGTTTGCGACGGTGTAAAGAAAAAGCTTTATCAGGAAAAACACCACCATAAGTGCGCAGTACCACAACAGGAAGAACACTTGTGAAAAGCCCTCCTCCATCATGTCATGGGAATAGATTCCGACCGCTATACCCACACTAAGACAGGATAGAATAAAGAGTATCACATACTCTAATGTGGACAGCAAAGGATAGCTTACGTCACCGTCGGGGTTCTTGAACCTGAACATCCGGGAGACCGAATCGGCAAAAGCATGCCTGTGAGGACCCATGATAACAAGCATAAGCAATAGGGTCAGTATCATTACTGACAGGAACCAATCATTGAGATTGTAAGTGTTCACTAAATCGATTATCGGAAGGAAGGACATTATTTGTTTGTATTGATTTTGCTGGTCGTATCATTCCAGTCAGAAAGCGTATCAACAAGTTTCAACGCCTCGTCAGGAGTATCTGCCACAGCCCACAGTTTCTTGAACACCGGGTTCATGAAATGACGTTGGGCCGTACGGTCAAGCATATCAAGGAGAGGATCGTAGTAATGGTCCGTATTAAGTATGATTATAGGTTTGACAAACAAACCGAGCATTTTCCACGTGATAATCTCAAACAGTTCCTCAAAGGTTCCCGTTCCGCCGGGCAGCGCGACGACGGCATCGGCCATCTGGGCCATACGCTTCTTGCGCTCGTGCATGGATGGAGTGATTATGGTTTCGGTAAGTCCCTGATGAAGCCATCCGTTATCGACCATGAACTGAGGAATTATGCCGATGGAAACACCGCCGGCATCAAGCGCACCGTTCTCGACAGCCGCCATCAGTCCGGTACTTCCCGCGCCTGACACAAGTCTCTTGCCGGCTTTTGCAATCAGTCCGCCCAGTTCATACGCGGCATCGACGAAAACCTTCTCAGCCTCCGCACTCGAAGCTCCGTATACAACTATAGTCTTTCTTTCCATCAATATCTGTAGTGTTCAGCCTTATACGGACCCTCCACGGGAACACCAATGTAGTCAGCCTGTGCCTGAGTGAGCTTTGACAGATGTACGCCGATGCGCTCAAGGTGCAGGCGTGCCACCTCCTCGTCAAGATGTTTGGGCAGACGATATACATCGACCTGATACTTCTTGTTGAAGAGCTCAATCTGAGCCAGTGTCTGGTTGGTGAAGCTGTTGCTCATCACAAAACTGGGGTGTCCTGTTGCGCAGCCCAGATTTACCAGTCGGCCATCGGCCAACAGGATTATGCTGTGACCGTCGGGGAAGAAGTAACGGTCCACCTGAGGCTTTACGTTCTGACACTTTATGCCAGGTATCTTCTTGAGCTTGTCAACCTGGATCTCACTGTCAAAGTGGCCTATGTTGCAGACTATTGCCTGATCGGGCATGACCTTCATGTGCTCTGTGGTGATAATGTCGATGTTTCCGGTCGTAGTTACAAAGATGTTGCCGAGCGGAGCGGCTTCATCCATGGTCACCACCTCATAACCTTCCATTGCAGCCTGCAGGGCGCAGATGGGATCAATCTCGGTTACAAGTACGCGGGCACCGTAAGAGCGCATGCTCTGGGCGCAACCCTTACCAACTTCACCGTATCCGCATACCACGCAAACCTTGCCGGCTATCATGACATCGGTAGCACGCTTGATACCGTCGGCCAGTGACTCGCGGCAGCCATACAGGTTGTCGAACTTGCTCTTGGTTACGGAATCATTCACGTTGAATGCGGGGAACAGCAACTCGCCGTTCTGCTGCATACGGTACAGACGGTGTACACCGGTCGTGGTCTCCTCGCTTACACCCTTTATATTCTTTGCAATGTTCTGCCAATAGCTGCCACCCTTGACTTTGGCAACCTCCTTGAGTGCTGCCAGGAGTTCACGCTCATCGGCCGATTCGGCCTCATATTCCAGAGCCTTGGGGTCTTTCTCACCCTTTACGCCCAGGTGAATCATAAGCGTGGCATCTCCTCCGTCATCAACTATCATATTGGGACCTCCCTCAGGGAAGTTCATGGCCTGAAGCGTGCACCACCAGTATTCCTGGGCAGTCTCTCCCTTCCAGGCAAAAACAGCGGCACTGCCGGCAGCGGCAATGGCTGCGGCTGCATGATCCTGAGTGGAATATATGTTGCATGAGCACCAGCGGATATCGGCACCCAACTCGTGAAGTGTCTCAATAAGGACTGCAGTCTGAATGGTCATATGAAGAGAGCCCATTATACGGGCACCCTTGAGGGGTTTTGAGTCACGGTACTTGTCACGGAGAGCCATCAGACCGGGCATCTCCTTCTCGGCCATCTCGATCTCCTTGCGACCGAAATCAGCCAGCTTGATATCTGCCACCTTGTACGGCAGCGTAGTATAAAGTTCGTTCATATATAATGTTTTGTGGCGGCAAAGGTAATAAAAAAGAGGGGTTGACTCGCTGAGTCAACCCCTCTTTTTCATTACCTAGCCTTACTTACGCAGACCGAGAGCCTTGACGATGGCGCGGTAGCGCTCAATGTCTCTCTCCTTGAGGTAGTTGAGCAGTCTACGACGCTTACCTACCAGCTGGGTCAGTGCCCTTTCAGTGCTATAATCCTTACGGTTCTCCTTAAGATGTTCCGTCAAATGGGAAATACGGTATGAGAACAAGGCTATCTGGGCTTCGGGTGAGCCAGTATCCGTGTTGGACTTTCCGTATTGTCCAAAGATCTCTTGTTTTTTCTCTTTGTCTAAATACATTTTCTTAAAAATAATGTGAAAACTCGTTTAGCGGGCGCAAAGATAGAGCTTCTTTTTCAATACACAATGAAAAATCTGACATTTTTGCCGTAACTTTGCAACCCGAAAGAAAACACATTTATATGAACATCAGGAATATCGCTATTATTGCTCACGTTGACCACGGAAAGACGACACTGGTTGACAAGATGATGCTGGCCGGACACCTGTTCCGCGACAATCAGGCCAAAGGAGAACTTATGCTCGACAACAATGACCTGGAGCGCGAACGAGGCATAACCATCTTGTCCAAGAACGTATCTATTACATATAAGGATACCAAGATCAACATCATTGACACTCCGGGACACTCCGATTTCGGTGGTGAAGTGGAGCGTGTTCTCAATATGGCCGACGGCTGCATCCTTCTGGTTGATGCATTCGAGGGCCCCATGCCCCAGACACGTTTCGTATTGCAGAAAGCCTTACAGATTGGACTGAAGCCCATAGTAGTAGTAAACAAGGTAGATAAGCCCAACTGCCGTCCCGAGGAGGTCTATGAAATGGTATTTGACCTGATGTTCGCACTTGATGCCACCGAGGACCAGCTGGATTCCCCCGTACTCTACGGCTCTGCCAAGCAGAACTGGATGAGCACCGACTGGAAACAGCCCACAGATAACATACTCCCGCTGCTTGATGCAATCATCAAGTATATTCCCGCCCCCAAGCAGGAGGAAGGAACCCTGCAGATGCTTATCACATCACTTGACTATTCATCATATACCGGACGTATTGCAGTGGGCCGAGTAAACCGCGGTGTCCTTAATGAAGGTATGACCTGCATGCTGGCACACCGTGACGGCAGCAAGGAGAAGGTCAAGATCAAGGAGCTTCACACCTTTGAGGGTATGGGCCGCAAGCGCGTTCCCACTGTTGAAGCAGGTGACATATGCGCCATAGTAGGTCTTGACAAGTTTGAGATTGGCGATACCATCTGCGATGCCGAGAATCCCGATCCCCTGCCACCTATCGCAATTGATGAGCCTACAATGAGTATGCTCTTCAGCATAAACGACTCACCTTTCTTTGGCAAGGAGGGCAAATACGTTACGTCACGTCACATTCAGGACCGCCTGAACCTGGAGCTTGACAAGAATCTGGCTCTGCGCGTACGCCGCACCGAAGAGGACGGCAAGTGGATTGTATCGGGCCGTGGCGTGCTGCACCTTTCAATACTTATTGAGACCATGCGCCGTGAAGGTTATGAACTCCAGGTGGGTCAGCCTCAGGTTATCATGAAGGAGATTGACGGCCGCACATGCGAGCCTATTGAGGAACTCACCATCAGCGTTCCTGAGGAGTTTGCCAGCAAGATGATTGACCTGGCCACCAAGCGTAAGGGTGAGATGACATCTATGGATACTCAGGGTGACCGTGTTGTCATAGTATTCGACATACCTTCACGCGGTATCATCGGCCTCAGGACCAATGTTCTTACCGCATCACAGGGTGAAGCCGTAATGGCACACCGCTTTAAGGAGTATCAGCCCTACAAGGGTGACATCGAGCGCCGCACCAACGGATCGATGGTAGCCATGGAGACCGGTATCGTATTCGCTTACGCACTGGATAAGCTGCAGGACCGCGGCAAGTTCTTTGTTAACCCGCAGGACCAGGTTTATGCAGGACAGGTTGTGGGCGAGCATGTACATGAGAAGGATCTGGTAATCAACGTTACAAAGAGCAAGCAGCTTACCAACATGCGTGCCAGCGGTGCCGATGAGAAAGCCCACATAGCACCTCCCGTAATATTCTCACTCGAGGAGGCTCTGGAGTACATCAAGAACGACGAGTACGTCGAGGTTACCCCCAAGAGCATGCGTATGCGCAAGATCATTCTCAACGAGCTGGAACGCAAACGTGCTGCAAAATAACCCTATCATCCAATGAAAAGGCCGGTTTTTGCAATATTGACCCTGATTATTCTTTTTACCGTATCATGCGGCAAAAAAGGCAGGTTTGTATTGCATGGAACCGTACAGCAAGGTATTGACTCCATCCTGGTAATAGGATTTGATTCGCGGTTTGAGAACACTGATACCTTGTTCTGCCCCAACGGACAGTTCACCTGGAAATACTATCCCGATACGGTAACCACTCTTATTCTCGTGTTGCCCGACGGACGCTGTCATCCGGTTTTCGCCGAAAAGGATGTCGAGTCATTCATAACCATACCGGCAGACACAGGCCTGTTCTCTGTCTCGGGCGGATACTGTAATGATTCCTACCAATCCTTCTATCTGGCGTCACAGAATGATACCTCGATGAAGCAGACTGTTGCCAGGATAGACTCCTTCATAACCCGTGATCCGTTCTCGGAGGTTACTCCATTCATAATATATGACCAGATGGTCCGCAGATATCATGCAAAGGAAAATGCCATTGATGCCTTGGTGAAACGCATGAGCGGCAATATGCAGGATGCTCCATATCTGGTTTATCTTAAGTCTAACTACAATAAGGCCGCATCCAACAGCAACAATTATCTTGACAACTACTCCTTAATGGATTCGACAGGACATAAACGTCAGTTCATTGATTTCGGCGGAGTGTCAAATCACCTGCTGGTTTGCGTATGGGCCTCATGGATGGGACAAAAAGGCATTGCCGCAAGGGACACCATGGCTTTCTTCAAGAAAAAATACGCGGACCGTTACATGAGTATCGCAGACATTTCCATTGATCCGAATGCCGACAGATGGAAAGAGACGATAGCCTATGATACCGTCAGCTGGCCCTCATATAACGACCCTGCCGGATGGGAAAGCCGTATAGTCCAGTCCGCAAATCTTCAGACTGCTCCCGCCTACATACTCTTTACAGGCGCAAAGAGAATATCCTATAAGACTACATCCCTGGAAGAACTTGACAAAGAGTTGGACAGGACACTTGTCGTGATAAAAAAAGAAGAAAAGAAAGAAAACAAAACAGCAAAAAGAACGAGATTGAAGAAATAGAACATACCATAAGCCACCAAGCCTTGTTTTGCATTATCTATTAACCTTTTATACTTTTTACCATGCTTATCAGAGTATCAGGTGCGGCTGTCCAGGGGATAGACGCATACATCGTGACCATCGAAGCGAGCACATCCCGCGGTATCAGATTCTTTCTTGTTGGACTGCCTGACAGCGCAGTCAAGGAGAGCCATGAGCGAATAATATCGGCTTTCCAGATCAACGGTTACAAGTTTCCATCCTGTCAGATCATAATCAATATGGCTCCCGCCGATATCCGCAAGGAGGGCGCGGCTTACGACCTTCCGCTTGCCGTGGGAATCATGGCGTCTGTAGGCGAACTGTCAACCAGCCAGCTGGACGATTACGTGATTATGGGAGAGATGGGACTTGACGGTACACTCCAACCGGTAAAGGGAGCCTTGTCAATGGCAATCAAAGCCCGCAGCGAAGGTTTCAAGGGAATCATCCTGCCCGCACAGAACGCACCCGAAGCAGCCGTAATAGACGGACTTGACGTTTACGGGGCACAGAATCTGCGACAGGTTGTAGATTTGCTTAACGGTAAACCGGACAGCATCAGGCCTCTGGAAAGGAGATCCTTTTCAAGGTCACTTCCCGACCAGGCAAACCAGCTCGATTTTGCCGATGTAAAGGGACAAAATGCAGTAAAAAGAGCCCTTGAAGTTGCGGCCGCGGGAAGTCACAATCTCATCATGGTTGGCAGCCCAGGCTGCGGAAAATCTATGATGGCCAGAGCCATTCCTTCAATACTCCCGCCTCTTACGGAGGATGAGAGCATAGAGACCACACGCATCCATTCTGTGGCCGGATTTACGGGACATGGCACCGCACTTATAACCGAACGCCCGTTCCGCCATCCGCATCACACCATAACCAGTGTAGCACTGACCGGAGGAGGCAGCAACGGACAGCCCGGGGAAATTTCATTGGCACATAACGGGGTGCTCTATCTCGATGAATTAGCGGAATTTTCAAGATCGGCACTTGAGGTGCTGCGACAACCTCTTGAAGACAGGACTGTAGTCATATCCAGAGCCAAATACAGGGTGGAGTACCCGGCATCATTCATGCTGGTGGCATCCATGAACCCCTGCCCATGCGGATACTACAATCACCCTACAAAAGAATGCCACTGCACTCCCACCGTCATAGAGCGTTATCTGGGCCGGATATCAGGACCGCTCATGGACCGTTTTGACCTGCAGTGCGAAATACTTCCGGTAGGATTTGACGACATGTCATCCAATGAAAAAGGTGAGACGAGCGCTGCAATACGAGAGCGAGTAATCAGAGCCCGAACGGTACAGGCAGCCAGATTTCACGATGAAAACGGTGTTTATTGCAATGCGCAGATGGACTCGCGCCTGCTGCGTCGTTATGCCAAGGCAGAACCTTCTTCAATCCGCATGCTGGGTGAGGCAATGAACCGCCTCAATCTCTCTGCCCGCGCTTATGACCGCATACTGAAAGTAGGCCGTACCATAGCCGATATGGACGAATCGGAGACCATCCTGCCGCAACATATTGCCGAAGCGATAGGTTACCGCAGTCTGGATCGTGCCTCATGGGGCAAATGATACAATTGGGGTCTGTCCCCTTTTGTATCATTTTTTATTACCTTTGCAGTCTGAAACAAGAAACTTAATACACAAATGAAAGATTACAAGAGGATTCTGGTTACATCGGCCCTGCCCTACGCCAACGGCCCGCTTCACATAGGCCACCTGGCAGGCGCATACGTTCCGGCCGATATTTATGTCCGTTACCAACGTCTCAAGAAGGTGGACGTGATGTTCATTGGAGGCAGCGATGAGCACGGTGTGCCCATTACCATCCGCGCCAAGAAAGAGGGCGTGACCCCCAAGGAGATCATTGACCGCTACCACTACCAGATGAAGGACACCTTCAAGGGTATGGGTATTTCATACGACATCTACGGACGTACCAGTTCTCCCGTACATCATAAGCTGGCTGCAGATTTCTTCCGCAAGCTGTACGATACCGGCAAGTTCATCCAGAAAACCAGTGAGCAGTACTATGACGAGGAGGCTCACATGTTCCTGGCCGACCGATACATAACAGGTGAGTGCCCCCACTGCCACTACGACCATGCATACGGTGACCAGTGTGAGAAGTGCGGTACATCACTCTCACCAACAGAGCTTATCAACCCGGTTAGCACCGTGAGCGGCAGCAAGCCGGTCATGAAGGAAACCACACACTGGTACCTGCCCCTGGAACAGTATCAGGAGTGGCTTGAGAAGTGGATCCTGCAGGAGCACAAGGAGTGGCGCCCCAACGTTTACGGTCAGTGCAAGAGCTGGCTTGACATGGGCCTGCAGCCCCGTGCCGTGAGCCGTGACCTGGACTGGGGTATTCCCGTTCCTGTTGAGGGTGCCGAAGGTAAGGTCCTCTATGTATGGTTCGATGCTCCCATCGGTTACATAAGCAATACCAAGGAGTACTGTGACGCCCACCCCGAGCGCGGCAGTTGGGAAACATGGTGGAAGGATCCCGATACACGCCTTATCCACTTTATCGGTAAGGACAATATCGTATTCCACTGCATAGTATTCCCCTCAATGCTTAAGGCCGAAGGTTCATTCATTCTGCCCGACAACGTTCCCAGCAACGAGTTCCTGAACCTTGAGGATGACAAGATCTCAACCTCACGCAACTGGGCCGTATGGGTACACGAGTATCTGGAGGATTTCCCCGGCAAGGCCGATGTAATGCGTTACGTGCTTACAGCCAACGCCCCCGAGACCAAGGACAACAACTTTACATGGAAGGACTTCCAGGCCCGCAACAACAACGAGCTTGTTGCAATCTACGGCAACTTTGTTAACCGTGCTCTGGTCCTGACACAGAAATACTTTGACGGTGTAGTTCCCCCGTGTGGTGAGCTTACGGATTATGACCTCGATACCCTTAAGGAGTTTGCCGATGTAAAGCAGCAGCTTGAGTCCCTGCTTGACAACTTCAAGTTCCGCGAGGCCCAGAAGGAGGCCATGAACCTGGCCCGCATAGGAAACAAGTACCTGGCCGATACAGAACCCTGGAAACTGGCCAAGACCGATATGAAGCGTGTAGAGACCATCCTCAACATTTCTCTCCAGTTGGTAGCCAATCTGGCTATAGCTTTCGAGCCGTTCCTGCCGTTCTCAAGTGAAAAACTGCGCGACATGATTGCTCTGGAAGGTGCACAGTGGGACCGTCTGGGTGCCATCGACCTGCTGCCCGCCGGACACAAGCTGAGCAAGCCCGAACTTCTGTTTGAGAAGATTGAGGACGATGTCATTGAGGCTCAGATCCAGAAACTGCTCAAGCGCAAGGAGGAGAATGAGAAGGCTGCCGCTGCAGCCCAGCCCGCCAACCCAATCAAGGCAAACATCCAGTTCCCGGAATTTGAGAAACTGGATATCCGCGTTGGTACAGTGCTTGAATGCACAAAGGTTCCCAAGGCTGATAAACTGCTCCAGTTCAAGATTGACGACGGTCTGGGCGGACGTACCATCCTTTCAGGTATTGCCCAGTGGTACAAACCTGAAGATCTGGTAGGCAAGCAGGTTTGCTTCATTGCCAATCTGGCACCTCGTACCATCCGTGGAATAGAGAGCCAGGGCATGATTCTGAGCGCACTCGATGCTGACGGCACACTGACAGTAACAACCGTTCAGCGTCCGGTAAAACCCGGAAGCGAGGTTAGTTAAGATAAAAGACTATGGAGACCGTAGCTGTTATTCTGGCAGCAGGCTCCGGTTCAAGAACCGGCCTTTCCACCCCGAAGCAATTCCTGCCACTAAGTGGAAAGACTGTTTTAGAGCACTCCGTACAGACTTTCAATGATCACCCGGGAATAGATCAGGTGGCAATTGTCACCTCGACCGAGTTTATTGAGAAAGTCAAAGACATTGTCAAGAGAAACGACTGGACCAAAATTTCGGCCGTATTGCCCGGTGGAAAGGAGCGTTTTGACTCCAGCCTGGCAGCCGTACGTCATTTCAGCGACAATCCGGAACTGGTGATGCTGTTCCACGATGCGGCACGCCCGCTGGTATCCGAACAGATTATCACTGATACCCTCAAGGCAATGGAGAAGTTCAACGCTGTCGATGTGGCGATACCGGCTGTAGATACCATAGTACAGTGCAATCCTGAAGGTACACACATGGAATCTATCCGGGACCGCAGTCTGCTGTGGCGAATGCAGACACCGCAGGGCTTCCGTCAGAAGACAATTCAGGAGGCATACCGTATAGCGTTGCAGGACCCGGATTTCAAGGCTACCGATGACTGCGGTACGGTACTCCGTTATCTCCCGCAAGAAAAGGTAGGTATCGTTCACGGTAGTGAGAAGAACATCAAGCTCACGTACGCCCAAGACCTTCCCTTACTGGAGTTTCTGCTCAATTGATTTTTTTGCTAAGTTTGCAATAATAAAATAGAAGCATCTCTTTATGAAAAAGCCTAACCTAAAGAAACTATCCCCCTTCATTGTCGCATTGATAGTGTTTTTCACCTTGGGACTGATGTACAGTGCTCCTGTGCTTGATGGAAAAGTACTCCAGGCCGGTGATATAACAAATTATCTGGGATCATCCAAAGAAATACGTGATTACACTCATTCTGAAGGGAGACAGATATGGTGGACAAACTCCATGTTCGGCGGTATGCCGTCATACCAGATCAGCGGACAGACACCTGCAAACAGACTACGCGCCAGACTCGAAGACGCCTCTCATCTTTGGTTTACAGGAGACAAAGCGCCTGTGGGTATTCTGCTGGCTTATCTTATCGGCTTTTTCATCATGCTGCTCTGTTTTGACATAGATCCGTGGATGAGCATCATTGGTGCAATTGCGCTGACCCTATCCTCTTATTTTATGCTGATCATCCCGGCCGGACATATAACTAAGGCAAATGCCATCTGCTGTCTTGCCCCCATGATAGGAGGTTTCTACGCCATCTACAGGAGCAGATACTGGCTGGGGGTTCCTGTCACACTTTTTTACGGTACGATAGGATTCACACTGCACCCGCAAATGACCTATTATGTATTCCTGCTGATAGGAGTCCTGTTTATCGGTGAGATTTTCATTCACGCCAAACAGAAGACATGGAAAGAGTTCGGTAAATCCACTGCGATCCTGCTGCTCTCACTGCTTATCGTTCTTGGAACCAAACTCAGCTGGTTCCAAATGAACAGCAGCTACCTGAAAGAGACCATGCGTGGCGGTCACAGCGAGCTGGTTGAACAGGGAGGTGCCACCGAAAAGAAAGTAGGCCTGGATTTTGACTATGCTACAGCATGGTCATACGGTAAAGCCGAGACTCTTACACTCCTTATTCCTGACTTTATGGGAGGAGCCAGCAGCTATAACCTTGGAGACAATTCCAAACTTGAGAACGACCTCAGGAAGATGGGAGTCTCAACAAGGCAGGCTCGTGCATTCTGCAGTAACGCTCCGACATATTGGGGTGAGAAAGCCTTTACCAGCGGTCCTGTCTATATTGGTGCAGTAATATGTTTCCTTTTCATTCTTGGACTGATAATCGTCAAAGGAGCCTACAAATGGGCTCTGCTGGCAGGAACATGCTTCTCAATACTGCTTGCATGGGGTCATAACTATGAATGGCTGTCAAGACTCTTCTTTGATTATTTCCCCTATTACAACAAGTTCCGAACAGTCGAATCCATACTTGTTGTCGCCGAAATAACCATGCCTTTACTGGGGTTCCTTGCTGTCAAGGAACTGCTTGAATCCGATGACAAGGCATATATCAGGAAATCTATTCTGATTGCAGGCGGTATCACTGCAGGTATTTGCCTGTTGGTTGCAGTGTTCTCCGGTGCTATTGACACGACATCCTCTTATGACAGCCAGTGGCGCTCACAGATTGACTCGCAGATATACGATGCCATCCTGAATCAGAGACAGGCCATGATATCTTCTTCGGCCCTTCGTAGCCTCGCCTTTGTGGTAGCTGCAGCGGCTATCACATTGTTCTACAGCTACAAGAAGGATCAGAAGAACAGCTTTGCCCTGCTGGTTGTCGCTCTGGGAGCCGTCATTCTGCTTGACCTGATTCCGGTTGACAGGAAGTTCTTTGGCAAACAGAATTTTGTGACAGCCAAAGAGGACTCTCAGACTTTTGCCATGCAGGATTGGGAGAAAGAGATTCTTCAGGACAAGTCACTTGACTACCGCGTACTCAATCTGGCAGCCAACACCTTTAACGATGCAAGGACATCCTACAGGCTCAAATCGATAGGCGGCTATTCGGCAGCAAAGATGCGTCGCTATCAGGATCTTATTGAGGCCCACATTGCCAACAACAATATGTCGGTCATCAATATGCTCAACACAAAATACTTTGTCACCAGAAACGGACAGGTTATCCAGAACCCTGATGCCATGGGTAATGCATGGTTTGTCGATACACTTCTTTTTGTTGACAATCCGGTCCAGGAAAGCCAGGCGCTGTACGAATTGGACCTGAATACGACTGCAGTAGCCGACAAACTGTTTGCCGATATCCTCAACATTCAGGTTTCAGCACCCGATCCCGATGCATTCATCAGATTGGACAAATACATTCCTGACCATCTGGAGTATACATCAAACTCCACCCGCGACAAGGTCGCAGTATTCTCCGAGATATACTATCCCAAAGAATGGCATCTTTACATTGACGGCAAAGAGCAAAAGGTAGGACGTGTAAACTACACCCTCCGAGCTGCGGTAATTCCTGCAGGAAAGCACTCTCTTGTAATGGAATTCAGGCCCGATGCGCTCAAGACAGACAAGTTGTGTATGGCGCTTGTCATCCTGACAATCATCCTCACATTGGGCTTGCCTATCCGGCACTTTGTAAAGAAAAAGAACTGAAACGTATGAGAATAGCTTTTGTCATCTCTGTTTTTGACAATCCCAAGCAGGCAAATTGCTTTATCAAACAGGCAATTTCCTATAGCGGATCAACTGTCTTTGTCCATGTTGATGCCAAGAATCAGGGTATAGCTGAACAGTTGATAAAAGACAGTAATGTCATAATCCTGCCAAAACATATTGATGTCACATGGGCGGAGTATTCTCAGATAGAGATGTACAATTATCTGTTCCAGTCCGTCAGGGAATACGGAAAGTTTGACTATATCTCCCTGAATAGCGGAAACGATCTGTTTATTAGGCCCGTGAAGGAGTTTGTCGACTATTTGAGTGAGACACACCTTTATGGCTACTATAATTGTGAGCCGCTGCCAAAATCATATTGGCAGTTCAGAGGCGGATATGGCAGGATAGCTGTCAGATGGCCCAAATGCATGTTGCGCCGACTTCCGGACCATCACCCCATGCGTTACCTTCGGACCCTATATGGCCAGTTGTATCATTATCATCTGATTCCCGGACGCAAACTCCCGGCCAACATACGTTTTATTGGAGGAAACGATTGGTTTACCATAAGTCAGGACTGTCTGGACGATATGATGGAATACATCGATAACCATGAGGAATGGAACAGGCTGTTCTATCACTCCTATATCGGCACAGAGATTTACTATGTCACCCTGTTCGAAATGCTCAAAGGAGACCGTCCCGTCTGTGACAAGAACAACCTGCGTTTTGTGGACTGGAAAGAGCGCGGACAGAAAAAGAATGCAGGCAGTCCCAATATCCTGACAATGGAGTGTATTGAAGACATAGAATCTTCACAGCGCTTTTTCGGAAGGAAGTTTGACTGCCTAAAAGACCAGGAAGTTGTTGACTATTTCATGGATCGAACTGTACAGTTATGAAAATAGCGATATTAGGAACAGCATGGCCATATCGTGGAGGATTGGCTGTCTATAACGAGCGTCTTGCGCGACAGTTTGCTGCCGAGGGTGACAATGTGACAATTTACACTTTCACCTTGCAGTACCCCTCTTTCCTTTTTCCCGGCAAGACACAGTATTCATCAGAGCCTGCTCCCTCTGACCTGAGAATAATACGCAGTCTTAATTCTGTTAACCCGTTCAATTGGTATAAGACCGGACGAGCCATAAAAAAACTTGCTCCCGATATTCTGATAATAAAATTCTGGCTTCCGTTCATGGCTCCCAGTCTGGGTAAGGTAGCCCGTATGGTACGTCGCAACGGAAAAACCCGTGTGGTATCTATTCTGGATAACATTATTCCTCATGAGCACCGCCCCGGAGACCGTCTGTTCGGACGTTATTTTACCCGTTCGGTTGACGGTTTCGTGGCTATGTCTGACTCTGTACTGGAAGACCTGAATCAGTTTGATACGGCAAAACCCAGGGTATTCTGCCGACATCCTCTTTATGACAATTTCGGTTCCAAGACATCACGTGAAGAATCACTCAAATACCTTGGACTGGACCCCGGACAGCGTTACATGCTGTTTTTTGGCCTTATCCGTGACTATAAAGGACTGGATCTGATGCTCAAGGCATACGCCGACAGCCGCTTCCGTAAGATGGACGTAAAGCTGATTGTAGCCGGCGAGTTTTACAGCGGCTCGGAGAAATACTTTGAAATGGAGAAACAACTTGGACTTGAAGGGTTGATTGTCTGGAAGAGCGACTTTGTTCCTGACAGCGAAGTCCGTTACTATTTCGGAGCGGCCGATATAATTGTGCAGCCCTATAAATCAGCCACACAAAGTGGCGTTACGCAGATAGCATATCATTTTGAAAAACCTATGCTGGTAACCGATGTCGGCGGTTTGGCCGAAATTGTTCCGGACGGAAAAGTAGGGTATGTGGTACAACCCGACGTACAACAGATTGCCGATGCACTGGTGGATTTCTTTGAAAACGACCGTCAAGACCAATTTACCGAAGGCATACTCTCCGAAAAAAAACAGTACGCCTGGTCAAATATGACAAGGTCTGTCAGGAAAGCTGCCGAATAGACTATTCCCAAAGAAGAAAACGCATTCCGCAGTTATCAGCAAACCTGCGGTCCGAAGGCTGGTCACCTATCATCAGGGAACGTTTCATAGAAACATCAGGATAATCACGCATGGCCTGCTTAGCCATGCCGGGGTTTGGCTTGCGCATGGGATCACTGTCATCAACCGATACGCACAGATATATTCTGTCAATTCTACCACCGGCTTCTTGTATGGCTTTGAGCATACGGGAGTGAATATCGTCCAGCTGCGTCTGTGTCATGATGCCCTTGCCCACTCCACGCTGATTGGTTACAATGAATATATGCTTGAATGATGCCGAGAATCGGCCGATGAAATCAAGGAATCCTTCATTGAAACGGAACTCATCCCAGCTCTTCACATAATCTCCGGGAAGCCATACGTTGACAACTCCGTCACGATCCAGGAACAGAGTGTCGCATTCATTGAGTATTTGCTGCGAAATAATCATATTTTGGCCGGAAGGAAAGTCTGCGCAAGTTCATAGTCCTGCGGAATACCTATGTCTATGAAACCGGTATCTGATACATATCCGGCAATATTTCCTACTTGAGACATAGGTTCAAGTATCTCTTTTTCGAAGGAAAATTTACACGGTTTGCAGTCAAACAGTCCGGCGTGGGAATCCAAACAGTATATGCCTCCATTAATAAGCCCTTCTTCACAGTGTTTTTTTTCGTTGAAAGACATTATGCGACAATCGGCCGACAGTGTCACCGACCCGTAACGATCAAAATCTTTCATAGGTTTAAGTGCAACCGACAACGGAACACCAGACTTCTCGCTGAACGTATGAAAGGCATTGAGATTGACGTTGAAAAAGGTATCACCGTTTAGTATGATAACCCTGTTGCTTTCAACCTTTGACATGGCAAGTTTTATGCCGCCACCTGTGCCGAGCGGAGTCTCCTCTATTACCCAATCCACCGGAGTTTTTTCTTTGTGTTCAGCGTTTATCCAATCAGTCACTACCTGATTCATATAACCCAAAGACAGGATTATCCGGTTTACCTCGTACTGCCTTAGCCACTGCAGAATCCATGCAAGAAAAGGACGGCCCCCCACGGGAGCCATGCACTTGGGAACATCGCTCACAACACTGCGCAAACGAGTACCCAAACCTCCTGCAAGTATGATGACATCAAACATCACTTCTTTCCGAACAGATTCTCCTCAACAATGGCACAGATAATATGTCCTATCAGGATATGTGATTCCTGAATACGGGGCGTAATATCCGAAGGAACTTTGATGCAAAGATCTGCCAGACTGTCCATCTTACACGGTTTATTACCCGTAAGACCTATTGAGGTTATCCCTTTCTGGCGGCAAACTTTAAGAGCCTCAATGATATTTTCGGAATTGCCCGATGTGGAAATACCGATGAAAACATCTCCTTTTGAACCCTGGGCTTCAATCTGACGTGAAAACAGATACCTGTAACCTATGTCATTGCCTATGGCGGTCATAACCGATGTATCGGTGCTAAGAGAATGAGCCGGGATACCCGGGCGGGCAAAATAGAACTGATTGACAAGCTCACCTGCCAGGTGCTGTGCATCGGCTGCAGAACCTCCGTTGCCGGCCAGCAATGCACTGTGACCGTTTCGATAAGCATCGGTCATGATACGGGCAGCTTCCTCTATTTGAGCGATTAGTTCTGGGCTGTCCAAAATGGCCTGTTTGGTCGAAATGGACTGGGATATCTCATCTTTAATGCTTCTCATATTGTCTTAATCGTATATTTTCCAACCATGTGTTCCTCCTTCGCTGAACTGGGAACCCACTACCTGACCGGGCATATTTTTCAGAGCATTTATAACCAAACGACGTTTTGCGGGGTCGGTCATGAAAATTATGAATCCACCTCCTCCGGCTCCGCTAACCTTGCCTGCGGTTGCCCCTGCAGCAGTTGCAACATCAAACGCTTCCTGAATCATAGGATTGCTGATGGCTGTGGCCATCTTCTTCTTGTCCTCCCAAGCCTGTCCCAGAATACGGGCAAACTCCTTCATGTTTCCCTCAAGTAAGGCTCTCTTCATATCAATTGCACTCTGTTTGATACGATGCATTGCCTCTACAGCGGTAGCATTACCACTGCTGGTATTCTTTTTCTGCTCTTCAATAATGGCAGCCGACGAACGGGACGCGCCCGTGTAATAGAGAACAATTGAGGATTCCAACTCATCCACTATCCAGCGCTTTACACGCAACGGATTGACAATGACATTGCCGTCGGTAAGAAACTCCATGAAATTAAAACCACCGAATGCCGCAGCATACTGATCCTGTTTACCTCCGCTAAGAGCCAGATCGACGCGTTCAATCTGATATGCCAGACGGGCAATCTCGTAATCACCCATAGGAAGGTTGTACCACTCCACAAAAGCCTTTAGTATGCAGACCACCATGGTTGATGATGATCCAAGCCCACTGCCGGCCGGAGCATCGGAGTAGGTGGTGATTCGGCAAGCCTTGGGCTGAACACCGAAATCCCTGACCACACGATTAAATACCCCTTTGTGCAAGTCCAAGACTCCGTCTATAGGAAGAGCTTTGGACAAAGAGTAGGATTTGTTCTGTCCCAGATCTGTTGCAGTAAGCGTTACTTTATTGTCATTGGTCTCCTCAATTGTACAATAGGCATACAGATTGATTGTTGCATTCAGTATAAGACCTCCATAAAGGTCACTATAGGGAGAGACATCACTGCCTCCTCCCGCAAAACCTAAGCGCAACGGAGCTTTGCTTCTAATAATCATAACTTTGCTCTCTAATGGGTTATGCAAAAGTATTATTTTTTTGCAGAGGTTACAAGGGGTTCGGTATAGAACCGTATTATTCGTTCAAGCGAGCGGCGGCATACCGGACAGAACTCGGGATAAGTGTTGGTATGCATGCGGCAGTCAAATGATCCGCGCCATACTCCTTTAGACATATAACCTCCACCCTCGTAAAGGCCTACAGCCGGAAGTTTCTCTACCGCTTTACGCTGCTTGTCTGTCATGGGGGAACGCGGGGCATCCACAGGTGCGGGGGTAGGCTGTTCAACCTTTTCCGGAATCATATCCTTCCACTTGCTGTCAAAATCAACCCTTGTAGTCAGATTGGGCTCCCATGGCTCTGTCTCAGAGTTGTAGTACTGCTCGTACTGGTCATCATAATAATACTCATCGGCCAAACCTCCAAAACTGTGACCGAACTCATGAACCACCACTGGAGCAAACTGTGCATGATGCGCGGTTGTAAGAGTGTAAGAGTTGAATATTCCGCCACCTCCATAAACATCAGTGTTGGCAAGGATGATTATGTGTTCATAGGGAATGCCAGCCAGCTTGTCATGGAGCTGTCTGAGGCGCAGCGTAGTCAGATAACGGTCCGAGTAGAATGTACTGAAATGTGAACCCAGCGCAGTCTCTGTCCAAAGCCCCTCCTTGGGTACGCTTACAGCACCGTCTTTCGAGGCAAGTTCTACAGCCAGGATATTGAAGCGTTCCTGCATGGTCTTGAACGGCTCGTGTGACAACAGACTGTTCACCGCGATATCGGCATCCTTGTAAAAAAGGTCCATTTCATCGGCGGTATACCCTTCGGGAACTATCACCACATCTATGCATTGCTCCGGGCTGCCACCCTGATACAGGTATTTCCATTTGGGAGGATTCTGCCCAATATGGCGTATGAGTATATCCTCAGGATCAACCTTATGACGTAAGGCTGCCACCACTTTGTTGTAATTGTCCGTTAGCTTTACCTCCACCACAGCTTTCTCCGTAGGCATGGGCAACAGGAAGACATTCTCAAAACTGCGGTCCACCTGTGTTGCCTCCTCGGTGTTCTGCCACTCCTGGAACAGGGTGCTGAATGCATTGCGGTAGAGGGTATCGCCCGTGGCGGCATCGGTCATCATGATCTGACCGTTTCCTTCTACATACAAATCCTTGAGATTCACTCTGCGACCGGCCCATCCGTCAATGACATTCAGGTCATCCAGATATATCCGAGCCTCCTTGCTGTTGCCGGAAAAGGTATAGTTCACCCTGAGCGTCTGCTCCTGAGCGTGGACACCCAAGGCCGCAAAAAGACCCAACAGGGACAGTCCCCTTTGGGTCATTCTGACCAAAAATGTCCCAAAGGGGACTGTCCCTAATGGGTCATTCTTCTGTTGAAACCAACTCATAGTCCATCTGTTTTTTCTCCAGGTTGCAGCGTACAACCCTTACCTTGACATGGTCACCCAGGCGGTAACGTTTGCGGGTGCGCTGGCCTATGATGCAATAGTTCTTTTCATCGAACTCAAAGTAATCACCACCAAGTGAGCGGATACCTATCATGCCCTCGCACTTGTTCTCTATGATTTCTGCGTAGATACCCCACTCCGTTACACCGCTTATGACAGCATCGAATACCTGACCCATGCGTTCCGACATATACTCTACCTGCTTGTACTTGATGCTGGCGCGTTCTGCCTGCTCGGCAAGCTGTTCCTGAGCGGAGCAATGCTCGCAATACTCTTCATATTTGCCTTGGTTAACACTGCGGCCTCCGCCGATATAGCGGGTTAGAAGGCGGTGTACCATCAGGTCCGGGTAACGGCGAATGGGTGATGTGAAATGTGTGTAGAACTTGAATGCCAGACCATAGTGGCCTATATTATCGGTGGTGTAGCAGGCCTTCTGCATGGAGCGGATGGAGATGGTCTCAATGAGTTCCTGCTCTTTCTTACCCCTTACCTCGGCGAGCATCTTGTTCATGGACTTGGCCATCTCGGCAGGATCACCGTTTGTCTTGAGCTTATAGCCGAACTTGGCCACAAACTGCTGCAGGTTCTCCATACGCTCGGGATCGGGTTCGTCATGTACACGATATACGAATGTCTTGGGATTGCCGCCCTTTACCTTGCCCACAAACTCAGCAACCGTACGGTTGGCCAGAAGCATGAACTCCTCGACCAGTTTGTTCGCATCCTTGGACTCCTTGAAGAACACGCTTATCGGTTTCCCATTTTCATCTATGTCAAAGCGTACCTCAACGCGGTCAAAACTGAGAGCTCCATCGGCCATACGCTTGTCACGCAGTATCTTGGCCAGAGAGTCCAGAGTCATGATCTCGTTCTTGAGTTCATCTCCCGGAAGTTTGTCCTTACCACCCTGCTGCTCACGCTCGATTATGGCCTGAACCTCCTCATACGTAAAACGGCGGTTGCTGCGGATAACGGTGCGTGCTATACGGGAGCGTTTGACCACGGCATTATCGGTCATCTCCATTATCACGGAATAGGTAAGCTTATCCTCATCCTGACGCAGGGAGCACAGGTTGTTGCACAGTTTCTCTGGCAGCATAGGTATGGTGCGGTCTACCAGATAGACCGATGTGGCACGCTTGTAAGCCTCCTTGTCAATTATTCCGCCCTCCTGGACGTAATAACTTACATCGGCAATATGCACGCCAACCTCCCACAGACCTTTCTTTATGGGTCGGATTGAAAGTGCGTCATCAAAGTCCTTGGCGTCATGGGGATCTATGGTGAAGGTTGTCACATCGCGGAAATCCTCACGACCGGCCAGCGCGGCATCGGTTATATCGGCCGATATCTCATCGGCTGCACGCTCTACGTTCTCGGGATAGGTGTATGGCAGTCCGTACTCGGCCAGGATGGCGTGCATCTCGGTATTGTTCTCACCGGCGGCACCCAGGATATCTATTACCTTTCCTACGGGGTTGCGGTCGGGGGTATCGGGCCATTCCACTACCTTTACAACCGCTTTCTCACCGTCACGGCCCTTCTTGAGGTTGGATATGGGGATGAATATGTCACGGTCCGATTTGTCGGGAGTTACCAGGTAGGCGAACTTGCCTTTTACCTGGAGAGTGCCTACGAATGTATCCTTGGCGCGCTTGATGATCTCGGTAACCTCACCCTCAAGTCCGGCATGGGGACGGCGGGCAAAGAGCACTATCTTAACACGGTCACCGTTTACGGCACCGGCCGAATTGCGCTCGGCCACGAATATGGGACCGCTGCCGTCATCGGGCACCAGAAAGTTCTTGCCGCCGACACGACGCTGCAGGATTCCCTTTACGAACTTGCTCTTCTGCATCAGACTGAACTGATTGTCCTTCTGCTTGAGGAAACCGTCCTCAACAAGATCCAGAACTATGTCTAAACACATGCTGCGCATGGGATGAGTCTTGAGCTTAAGCTCATCGTAAAGACGTTTTACACTTATACTGCTGTCCTGATTGTCACGAAACCAGTCAGTAACAAGGTCTGTCATTGTCCTGCGGTTAAGGCGGACACCTCCTTTATATGATCTTCCCATATTGAGATTGTTTTGTTCTGTTTACGAAGATACAAATTAAAAATCGGAAGCAGTATCTCTCTGCCTCCGATTTTTGTTTAAAGTCCCAGGTCCGATGCCTTGAGCTCAAGTAGCTCCATCTTGCGTTTTATCAGGGGAACCTCATTTTCTATGAAATCGGTACGCATCTTATCAAGCGCGACGGCTTTTGCGCCCTCCGCCACAAAATAGCCTATGCCACGCTGGTTGTAGATGATGCCGTCCATTGTGAGTTTCTCGTAACTGCGCATGGCAGTGTTAGGGTTCACGCCAAGCTCTCCGCCCAGCTCACGCACTGACAGTATCCTGTCACCTTCCTTTAGTTCGCCGCTCAGTATCTTTTCACTGATTCCATCGGCTATCTGAAGGTATATCGGTTTGTTCTGATTGAATTCCATAAGACAGTCCTTTTTTAATGTTTGATCTTTCTGACTCTGAAATAAATGCCTATTGCCAATCCGATATTCACAACCGTATCAGAAATGAAATCAAGTAATACCGCATGCTTCATTGACCAAGCCAGGAACGGGAAAGACTGGAAAAGCTCTTCGGGGCTCATGCTGCTGGCAGCAGCTTCCTTGAATCTCTCAATTGTTCCGTGCAATACAATAGGAGTAGTAATCATGCTCAGAACCATACTTAGAAGGATCAGGCAACCTATAGTCTTGGCCGGCTTGGATGACTTGAATATCAGAGCACCCAGAAGGAATATCAGAAAGCACTGAGCCAGATCGTCCATATACATCCAAGGAGTAACCAGGCAGGAGTAGTCAGGAATAAAACTGTCTGTTTCCTGACTGAGTTTCTGGAAAGTATCGGTCAGCATGGTCTGACCATTGTTGATTAGCATGATGACAGAGTTTCCGCATCTGCCGTCAATCAGACAAACGATCTGGTCCAGCGTGAAGTAAACTGCAAAAAATGCCAACGGGACTATAACACAGCAAACAAGTATCATTGACAGGGTTTTCTCCAGTGAAGAGGCCGGAATCATAAGGAATGAAGATCCTTCCTTCTTATCGGTAATGAAACCGTATATCTTGGCTGGAGCGGTAATTGTCAGTACGACAAAGGTAATGCCCATCATAACAGATCTGCCTACCTCACCCATGCTATGCCAACCGGTGCCCACAATCGTCGTAAAGAATCCGCACAACAGATAACCGGTAAGGCTGATTGTTGCCATTATAAGCAGTGAAATACCATATCTTGCAATTGCATTCTTTATATCGGTCACAAGATAACGACCGAATCTGTTCATATTAAAAACATCATTATTCATAGTCGTAAATCTTTACTTGTTGAACATATCCTTAATTACACTCTTGTGAAGCAGAACTGCGTTGAACAGAGCCTCGATATTGACCTTGCTCTCGGCACCGGTCTTGTTGACCAACACCTGGATATTGCCACCGGGAACCATCTCCTGATAGAGAGCGTCGGGATCAGCATCCGATGAGTAGTCAAAATAGAGCTTTTGTGCGATTTCATCGAGCGATGCGTTGAGCAGGACATCCCTGTGATCCAGTATTATGATAGGATCGATGATAGCCTCCAGATCACGGGCCTGATGGGTTGAAATCAGGAGAGTGGAGTCGTCGGACGTATACTTTGAGACTGCCTTACGGAACTGTGCCTTTGAAGGGATGTCCAGTCCGTTAGTGGGCTCATCCATAAAGAGGTACTTGGTATTGCAGGCCAAAGCGAAACTGATAAATGTCTTCTTGAGCTGACCGTATGACATCTGGTCCATACGCTGATCCTGATCGGTATCAAGAACCTTCATTATTTCCGAAAACTTATCGATGCTGAAGTTGTTCCAGTACTGACCGTGATCACGGGCAAAATCAATTGCCTTACGGCGTGGTGCCGGGACTTCATCAGGCAGATAATAGATGTTAGAGAGGAATGAAGGCTTGCGCTCAAACGGTATCTGACCGTCTATTTCCAGAGCACCGTTTTCTGTGTCCTTCAAACCGGCAAGCAAGGTTAACAGAGTGGTCTTGCCCACTCCGTTCTCTCCCAGAAGACCGTAAATGCGACCCTCCTGGAGTTCCATCGAAATGTCCTTCAATACGACTTTATCGCCGTAACTGAATCCTAATTTCTTAATCGTAATCATAATCGTATATAAAAAAGTTGTTTTGTTATTCTCTTTGTCTTGTCTGTCGTGATGCTTATCGGTGTATTACTTCACTAAGACACTGCAAATATACGGCGTGTTTTGATATCCGCAATATGATTAACACACTTTAACATTGCGGAGTGCTCAAATCCCTCGTACGCACGTGCGAACCTATTCTCTTCTGGCCGTACTTGCACACAGAATCTCTGTGAGCCACATTCCCCGCAAGTACGGCATCAAAAACGCAGGTTTTAGCCATTTTTGCGGCCATACTTGCAAAAAAATGCCTTCACAAGCCCCGTACCTGCAAGTACGGACACATTATAAAAAATTGGATCGCACCTGCGTTGAAAGGAAAGAATGTTCCTGTACGTTTGTATCGGCCTAAATATTTATATTTGCGAAAATGAAATACACTAAACCTAAACCAATGAACAAAGATCACTTGTTTGAACTGGCCGAAAATTACATTTCCTACACGGGAATATCGGTCTTTCTGACCGGCAGGGCCGGGACCGGTAAGACCACCTTCCTTAAATACATTGTTGAAAATACACCCAAGCGCTGTGTCGTGCTTGCGCCCACAGGTGTTGCCGCAATCAATGCGGGCGGCGTAACAATCCATTCGTTTTTCCAACTCCCGCTGTGCCCCTATCTGCCCGATGTTGAGGAACTGGTAACAGAATATCAGCTGCCTGAGGCTCGCCGTCAGTTGCGCAAGGAAAAGGTCAAGATCATCAAGACGCTGGACCTGCTGATTATTGATGAGATATCCATGGTTCGCGCAGATTTGCTGGATGCAGTTGATGCAGTGATGCGCCGATACAGGCACAACAGCCTTCCTTTCGGCGGGGTACAGTTGCTCATGATAGGCGATGCCCACCAGTTACCGCCTGTTGTTACAGAACAGGATGAGCCCTGGCTCAAAAAGGTATACAAGTCACCTTTCTTCTTCCATTCCAAGGTGATGCAGAAACTTAAATACGTTACAATAGAGTTGCAAACGGTTTACCGTCAATCAGATACATCATTCCTGGACATACTGAACAGCATCCGTGGCGGAGTGATGGACAACGCCACATATCGTATGCTCAACAGCCGTCTGGATCCGCGTTTCAACCCCGATGACAGCATTGCGACATTGGGCCAACGATGGATCCGCCTTACTACCCACAACCGCCAGGCAGACTCTATCAACCAGGAGAAAATGGAGGCCCTGAAAACAAGGCTGTACACCTTCTACGCTGAGGTTGAGGGCAATTTCCCGGAAAACACCCTCCCGGCTGAAAAGGTGCTTCAACTCAAGGAGGGCGCACAGGTCATGTTCCTGCGCAACGACTCCCGCGAGGGCCGGTACTACAACGGAAAGATTGCCACCGTAACCTCCATAGACTATGATGACGGCATCATTGTGACCGATGAAAACGGCGATGAAATCAATGTTCCTATTGAAAAATGGGAGAATATCCAGTATGAGATAGATAAGGATACCAAGGAGATAGTACCAATAGTTGAGGGTACTTTCTCCCAGTATCCGCTGCGGGCCGCCTGGGCAGTCACCATTCATAAGAGCCAGGGCCTTACTTTTGACCGTGTGATCATTGATGCGGCATCGGCCTTCAGTTTCGGCCAGGTCTATGTGGCACTGTCACGATGCCGCACACTTGAAGGCATAGTTCTGAGCAGTCCCATATCACAGTCGTGCCTGTTCAACAACAGCGATGTATCCGGATTCCATGAGCAGTTCCTGCCGATATCCGAAATGGAAAGGCAACTGGAAGCATCGCGGGCGGAGTATTTCATGAACATTATCAAAGAGTGTTTTACGTTCAGCGAACTGGAAAGGCTTACCGGATGGGCAGGCGGCATTTTCAACAACCATCTCAAGAATACCTATCCGGAGCAGACCGCCAGGATGGAGGAGAACCGCCGCAGAGTCAGGGATATTGAGAAAGTTGCCGAGACTTTCCGCCGTGAGTTGGACCGAATCGGCCTTACCGACAAGGCTCATCTTGATGAGAGGGTTAGTAAAGCTGCCGGGTATTTCCTTCCCATTCTGATTGAGGCGGCATCGGACATTACCCCTGTTTTGTCCGTTTCCATCGACAATAAAGATGTAAAGAAATCTCTTACCGAGGCATCGGGCGAACTCCTGCCTGAACTCTCCATGCATCTGCAAAGTATGAGGGAGATACTTGAGAACGGTTTCACAATCGAGTCATATCTCCGGATCAGGAACGATGCGCTGTTGGCACCCGTGCCCAAGACATCGGTCAAAAAGATAAAGGAACCCAAGCCCGTAAAGGAGAAGGTTGTTAAGACCAAGCCCACCATCGAGGAAATCTACTCCGACAACCGCCACCCCGAACTCATCCAGCCACTCATAGATTGGCGCACCGAGCAGTACATGGCTCAAAACATCCGTGCCTACTGGGTGCTCACCCAACGCACCCTCCTGGAAATAGCCGATACCTGCCCATCGACCAAAGAGGAACTCCTGGCAGTCAGCGGTTTCGGCCCCGCCAAATGGAAGCAGTACGGCCAGGAAATCCTTGCACTCATCGTCAATCACAAAAAATGATACAATTGGGGACAGACCCCAATTGTACTTTTTTCTAAATACCATTTTATCATGAAACAGATGATTCATTGTTGCTTCACTTCCCACGAGGAAGTGATGTTCAGAAGTCCTGATGATGTAGGAGCTTTCCTTAACATTCTGGCTTTAAGTTCATGGAAGTACGGAGTTGATATTTTTGCCGATACGGAGATGTCCAATCATGTGCATCTTTTACTGTTTTCATCGGACAAAAAAGAGAACAAACTGTCCTATGGAATAGCGGGTAAAACAGTACATAAAAATGGTTTCAACACGCAAGGAGGCATTCTTTATTCCGATTCCAATCAGCTGTCAGATTTTGTAAGTTCACTCAGAAAGAGATATACCTGGTATTTTGATCAGAAATATCATCGCACTGAAGGAAGGATGGGACAAAAATACTTTTTCTCATTGGTAATTGAAGGTAATTACCATATGATTTCGGCTTGCAGCTATGTATTGAGAAATGGTTTGCATCATGGTGTTACAGGGACAGCTTTCATGTATCCCTATTCATCGATCAATGATATGTTTGTACCTGAACTTGGTAAGACCGACCGGCCATACCAAGGAAGTAATTTTTTATGTGAGTTTCGTAGGAACAAGTCCGGTCATTGGGTCAAATCAACATCTCTTCAAAATAAAACCGCTCATGGATTGATTCTTCCTTACGGTTATTCACCGATAACAGAGCGTAGTGAAATGAAGAATTACCTTCCGCGTTATTCCGAATGGCCCGATGAATGGGTTATGTCACCATCCGGAGTATTCTTGAGACCGTGTTTTGAACAACTCAGGCAGACAGAACTTTTGTTTGTTTCGCCCGGAGCATTTGAATATAACATGTTTCGAAAAACCGATGAAAAGTGGATTCAAGAGCAGGACCAGGACAGGAACAGCAGACCTTCAGTACAAATATCGGATATTGAACCTCTTCATTCAGATGATGATATCAAAGAATATCTTTACAACGAGCGTTCATCCACTTTCAAAAATACCAGAAGTGACATTGATCTCTGTGGTATTATTGACCGATGCATTTTACCGGAATTCAAAGTACAAACCATTTATCAGTTGAATCCCGAAAAACGCTGGGCAATACACCACATCCTCACCAATGAATTCCATGTGCAGGACAAGCAGGCTCGGCGCTGCCTGTTCCTATAATGTGGCCGTACTTGCAAGTGCGGGGGTTGTGAGGGCGATTTTTTGCAAGTATGGCAATAAAAATGGCCCAAACCTGCGTTTTTGGTGCCGTACTTGCGGAAAATGTGGCCCACAGAGCATCTGCCTGCAAGTACGGCATCAATTAGAACTCAGCCAGGTGCATGTCGCCCTTCTCGGCGAGGGCTTTGTGGAGAGCAAAGGCTTTGTCGAGGGCGTGACTGGTCTGGCCTTTCCCGGCAATCTTGAGGTAGTCCCACATGAGCTGCTTGTAGTCGGGGTGTACGCAGTTCTCAATGATGCACTTGGCGCGCTGGGCGGGTGACTTGCCACGCAAGTCGGCAATACCCTGCTCGGTGATGAGAACCTTGACGCTGTGCTCGTTGTGATCCACATGCGAGCACATTGGAACGATGGCGCTTATCTTGCCTCCCTTGGCTACCGACGGGCAGCTGAAGATAGAAATGAATGCGTTGCGGGTGAAATCGGCCGAACCGCCCACACCGTTCATCATCTTGACTCCGCTTACATGGGTCGAGTTGACGTTGCCGTAGATATCGGCTTCAAGAGCAGTGTTCATTGCGATAAGTCCAAGACGGCGTGCAATCTCGGGGCTGTTTGAAATCTCAGTAGGACGGAGCACCAGCTTGTCCTTGAAGAAGTTCATATCATCGTAGATGCCTTGCAGGGTCTCGTTACTTACGCTCAATGATGAACTTGAACCGAACTTGCAGTGGCCCTCACGCATCAGGTCGATGACCGAATCCTGGATAACCTCAGTGTACATCTGGAATGCGGGAACCGACGGATCCTCTCCGAGCGCGCCCAGCACAGCATTCGCAACATTACCTACACCGCTCTGCAGAGGCAGGAATGTAGAAGGAATGATACCGCGCTTAAGGTCGCTGATAAGGAACTGTGCAACGTTATGACCTATCTGAAGGGTGGTCTCATCAGGAGCGGTGAAGCCGCGCGCCTCATCGGGGATGTTGACTTCTACTATACCTATGATCTTGGAGGGATCAACCTGGATGTAATCCTTACCTATATGGTCACTGGGCTGATATACCGGAATCTCACGGCGATAAGGAGGATCGGCAGGCTCATAAATGTCGTGCAGACCTTTGGCGCAACGTGCATGAGCAGCATTCAGCTCAATGATAATCTTTTCGGCCATACGGGCTACTGTAGGAGCGATGCCCACACCTGCCGTTACCCAAATCTTTCCGTCATCCGAGACATCAAAGGCCTCCATGATGCCCACATTGAGTTTGCCGTAGAACCCGTAACGCATCTCCTGTGCCATCTGGCTCAGGTTGATATCGTTATATGCAATCTCACCATTGTTGACTGCAGTGCGGAAATCCTTGTTTGTGGTGTAGGGAGCGCGGTACTTGATAGCATGTTCACGAGACAGGATTCCGTCGCATGAATCGCCGGTAGAGGCACCGGTAAAGATACTTATCTGAAACTCCTGACCTTTCTCGTGGAGCTCATGGGCCATTAAACCGATCTCATGAGTGACAGCCTTGGGAGTACCTGCGGGGGTAAATCCGCTCAAACCTACGTTGTCACCGTTCTTGACATAGCGTGCTGCCTCGGCAGCAGTCATTTTTTTGAAAGCCATGATGATATATTTTATACTTGTTTGACGTCTTGGGTACAAAATCACGCAAAATTAACCATTACCTTAAATAAAAACAAGACTGATGCATCGGAATTCGGCATGTGGCGGAAAATGAGTAAATTCGCAGCCGTTAGAGAAAGGAATATGGAAGAGAGCAACAAGAAACTGTTCATTGAGACCTACGGCTGCCAGATGAATGTGGCCGACAGTGAGGTTATCGCTTCGATTATGCGTATGGCAGGTTATGAACCTACCGACAGCATTGATGAGGCCGATGCCATATTCCTGAACACCTGCTCAATCCGTGAGAATGCCGAGCAGAAGATCTGGAACCGCCTTGAGGCGCTGAACGCCATGAAAAAGAAGAGAAAGAGCCTGTACATAGGCGTTATGGGATGTATGGCCGAGCGTACCAAAGAGGATCTGACAGAAAACCACCATGTGGATGTGGTATGCGGACCTGATGCATATCTGTCATTGCCGGACCTGATGGCACAGGTTGAGGCCGGTCACAAAGCGATGGATGTGGAGCTCTCCACAACCGAGACATACCGCGACATCATACCGGAGCGCATATGCGGCAACCACATAAGCGGATTCGTATCGATAATGCGAGGCTGCAACAATTTCTGCCACTACTGCATTGTCCCCTACACCCGCGGACGTGAGCGCAGCCGTGACCCGCAGAGCATACTGAACGAGGTGCTTGACCTTAAGAAAAAAGGTTACAAAGAGATCACTCTTTTAGGCCAGAACGTCAACTCATACAAGTTTGAAAACGGTGAATCCACCGTAGGATTCCCTGAGCTTCTGCGTATGGTTGCCGAGGCTGTTCCGCAGATGAGGGTAAGGTTCACAACATCACACCCCAAGGATATGAGCGACGAAACTCTGCACGTAATAGCAGAGATTCCCAATATATGCCGCCATATACACCTGCCCGTACAGAGCGGAAGTTCACGCATCCTCAAACTGATGAACCGCAAATACACGCGCGAATGGTATCTGGAGCGCGTTGACGCTATCAAACGCATCATCCCCGATTGCGGTCTTACAACCGATATGTTTACAGGCTATCACTCTGAAACAGAGGAAGATCACCAGGAGAGTCTGTCACTCATGAGTGAATGCCGGTTTGACGCTTCGTTTATGTTCCGCTATTCGGAGCGTCCTGGAACATACGCCAGCAAGCATCTGCCCGATAACGTTCCGGAGGAGATCAAGATCCGTCGCCTGAACGAGATGATAGAACTCCAGAACCAGCTTTCACTGGAACGTAACCGGGAGTGCATCGGTCATGAATATGAAGTGCTTGCCGAAGGATACTCCAAACGCTCGCGTCAGCAATTGTACGGACGTACCGAACAAAACCGTACGGTAGTGTTTGACAAGGGCACGCATAGACCGGGAGATTTCCTTACAGTCCGCATCACTGACGCAACCTCCGCAACACTCTTCGGAACTGAAAAATGATACACTTGGGGTCTGTCCCCAATTGTACTATTTGGGACTGAATTGAACTGAAAACCAGCAAAAAAAGCTTAAAACACTTGACAAGGGGGTACGCGGGGTATTATCTTTGCGGGACTTTGCGCGCGCCAGCGTGCGTACATATAGAATGATTTATCAGGATTTTAAGCCTTGTCCCATATGCGGAGCGTCGGGGCAGATTCCCTATGCGGGCTGCACTGACTTTTCTGTAAGCAAAGAGCCATATACTCTCATGCGTTGCCCCACATGCGGAGTCGTATATACTCTTGACCCCCCGGCAGAGGAGAATATGTACAGATATGACAAGCAGAGAGTAAACCTGAAACTCAAACTGGGAGATTCTCCTTCGGGCCTCATCGGCAATCTTTACTATCATGTCAGAAGACGGATGCTGCGCAAAAAGGTGCGTATCGTCGAGTCACAGGCTTACCGTACAAGCGGTACGCTGCTCAACTACGGAGCCAAAACTGGTTTCTTCTCTCACAAAATGGAAAAACGCGGATGGAAAGTGACATCGGTAGAGAAATACCATGAAGAGAGGCTTTTCTCACTCGAGATGTTTCATCACCGCATGATTGACGTACCCGAGATGGATACACTGCACGCCGGAACGTTTGACGTGATAACCATGTGGCATGTATTTGAGCACAGTTATCACCCCAATGAACTTCTGGACAGATTCTACGAGCTGTTAAGACCGGGAGGAATAATGGTCATAGCCTGTCCTAACATACGTTCTACCGATGCCATGCATTACGGTCCCTACTGGGCTGCATACAATGTACCCCGACACCTGTGGCATTTTGACCCCAATTCCATAAGCGAGCTGGCCCACAGGCACGGATTCACACTGATGCACCATGAAAAGATGCCGTATGACAGTTTCTACATATCGATTCTTTCAGAGAAACAAAAGAGACACAGGATGGCTTTCATACGCGGAATGATCCAGGGATTCCGTTCCTGGAGAATTTCGGTAACCAAACGCGGTAAAAGCAGTTCGATAGTATATGTTTTCAGAAAAAGGATAACACCCGAATAATATGGTCAAACAAAAGAAAAAGAGGAAGATAGACCTGCTGTTCATTACGGCATGCATCAGTACGTCACTTGTACTGCTGCTCATAGGTATTGTGGCCTTGCTGCTGCTCACGGCAAATGACCTGTCGCGCCACCTGAAACAGGAGATGACAGTTGAGGTCATTCTCACAGAGAGCATTACAGAGACTCAGTTCACCTCTTTGAGACGAAGCATCGAGGCATCGCCCTACTGCGCCGTGTGCTCATACATTTCCAAGGAGGATGCACTCAGGGATATGACAAAGGCCATGGGCACTGACCCTTCACAGTTCCTGGAGTACAACCCGTTCTACGCATCTCTCAACATACGTCTGGAGGCCGATTACGCCTGTAACGACAGCCTGAAAGTGATTGAAAAGAAGATTTCAGCCAAAGAGGGTGTACGTGAGGTGAAATGGCAGAAAGACCTGTTGGATATCATCAACAGCAACATCCGCAAAGTGGCAGGCATACTGCTGATTCTGGCCGTAATACTTTCGCTGGTATCCTTCACGCTGATAAACAACACCATAAAACTGACCATATACTCCCAGCGTTTCATCCTGTACTCAATGAAACTGGTAGGAGCCAAATGGTCTTTCATACGCAAGCCGTTCATAAGGCGCAACCTGTGGATAGGTCTTGTGTCGGCCCTGCTCACATGCCTTATGATCTGGTATGGTCTTAAGGTTGGACTCAAATACGAGCCGTGGCTTATAATGCTTTCAGAGCCCAAGATCATCATTCCCGTGTTCATCGTGGTCATCCTGATAGGACTGCTCATTACCGGAGTTTGCGCCCTGCATTCAGTAAACCGTTTCCTGAGGATGAAATCGGGAGAACTTCATTATGTCTAACCCTTAATTCTCAATATTCTGATTATGGATAAGAAAAAATTCGCCTTTACAAAGACAAATTACATCCTGACCGCCGTCGGAATGGCAATCATCATCATCGGACTTCTTCTGATGACAGGTCCCAACTGCACAAATGATTACTTTGAACCCGATATTTTCAGTGTACGCCGCATTAAGGTAGCTCCCATTGTGACCCTTATCGGATTCATCACCGTAATCGCAGCCATTGCTTATAAACCTAAAGCCGATAAAGAGGAGGACAAGACAGAATGAGTTGGTTTGAATCACTTCTGTTGGGATTGCTGCAGGGCCTGACAGAATATCTTCCCATAAGCAGCAGCGGACACCTGGCAATCGCGTCATCGCTGTTCGGTATAGACGGCGAGCAGAACCTGGCCTTTACCGTAATAGTTCACATAGCCACCGTATTAAGCACCGTGGTAATATTGTGGAAGGAGATTGTATGGATACTGCAGGACCTGTTTACCCGCCAAAGCTGGAAAAGTTACAGCGGTTTGAACGAGGGCACCCGATATGCCGTCAATATCCTCATATCCATGATACCCGTGGGTGTTGTGGGAGTGTTCTTCAAGGATAGAATTGAAGATATCTTCGGCTCCGGAACGACAGTTGTAGGCTGTTGCCTGCTCGTAACCGCAGCACTGCTGGCCTTCTCTTATTGGGCAAAACCTCGTCAGAAAGAGCGTATAACCGGCTGGCACGCATTCGTGATCGGTATAGCACAGGCTATTGCCGTACTTCCTGGCTTGTCACGTTCAGGCTCGACAATTGCAACCGGACTTCTGCTGGGTGACAAAAAGGAAAAGCTGGCTCAGTTCTCATTCCTGATGGTGATACCCCCCATACTGGGTGAGGCCCTTCTGGATATGAAAGACCTGATTGAATCGGCCGGGGCAGGTGCAAATGGAAGTGAAACCGGTATCGGAGTGCTCATAATAGGATTCCTGGCTGCTTTCCTGTCCGGATGCGCAGCCTGCAAATGGATGATATCAATCGTGCGCAAGGGCAAACTGATATGGTTCGGCGTCTACTGCGCCATTGTAGGACTTGTAACACTCTTGTTCCTGTAAGAGATGAATTTTCAGGAGGGAGTAATACTTGCGTTTGACAAGCCGTACCGCTGGACATCGTTCGATGTGGTAGGTAAGGTCCGTTGGCTGATATGCCGCCGTTTGGGAGTGAAAAAACTCAAGGTGGGACATGCAGGCACGCTGGACCCGCTGGCAACAGGTGTACTGATCGTGTGCACCGGCCGGGCCACCAAGCGCATCGAGGAACTTCAGTCAGGCACAAAAGAGTATTACGCCACAATACGTTTGGGAGCAACCACCCCATCGTATGACCTGGAAAAACCCATTGACGCCACCTATCCCACGGAGCATATTACCCGTGAGATGGTTGAAGAGGCTCTGACCCGTTTCAGAGGAAAGATAGAACAGGTTCCGCCCACATTCTCGGCCTGTAAGGTTGACGGTAAACGCGCCTACAAGATGGCCCGTAAGGGAGATGAGGTGGAGCTCAAACCCAAGACTCTGGTCATTGACGAGATTGAACTTACCGATTGCAATCTGCCGGATATAACCATCCGTGTGGTCTGCAGCAAGGGTACATACATAAGGGCATTGGCCCGTGATATTGGTGAGGCTTTGCAGAGCGGAGGACATCTGATAGCCCTGAGACGAACCCGGGTGGGCAACTTCAAGGCCGATGACTGCCTCAATCCGGAGAAATTCAGCGAGTGGCTGGATAACGCCGAAATAGAGATGCCGCAAAAGGAAAATGATTAACAAATAACTATAAACACAAAAAAGGGAATGAAACTATCACAATTCAAATTCAAACTCCCCGAGGACAGGATTGCACAGTATCCTGTAGAACACCGCGACGAATCAAGACTGATGGTCGTGCACAAGAAATCAGATGAGATTGAACATGTGCTGTTCAAGGACATCCTGAAATACTTTGATGAAAAGGACGTTTTCGTATTCAACGACACCCGTGTTTTCCCCGCCCGCATGTACGGCAACAAGGAGAAGACCGGTGCATGCATCGAAGTCTTCCTGCTGCGTGAGCTGCGTGAAGAGAACCTGCTGTGGGACGTACAGGTAGATCCCGCCCGTAAGATCCGCATCGGAAACAAGCTTTACTTTGGTGAGGACAACTCAATGGTGGCCGAAGTAATTGACAACACCACATCACGCGGCCGTGTACTGCGTTTCCTCTATGACGGGCCGCACGATGAATTCAAGAAAGCACTCTATGCTCTTGGCGAAGCTCCCATTCCTACCTACATGAAACGTAAGGCCTGCGCATGGACTTATGATGAGGAGGGAAAGGTTGCCTCCAAGCCTATGGCTCAGAAAGAGGACGGCGATTTCTGCGATGAGGACAGCTTCCAGACAATCTTTGCCGCCAATGAGGGTGCAGTTACCGCTCCTACAGCCGGCCTTCACTTCAGCCGTGAGCTGATGAAACGTATGGAGATCAAGGGAGTGGACCGCGCATTCATAACCATGCACTGCGGTCTGGGCAACTTCCGCGAGATTGACGTCGAGGACCTGACCAAACACAAGATGGAGTCCGAAGAGATGTACGTGACACAGGAGTGCACCGATATCGTCAACAACGCCAAGCTGGGAGGTCACAAGATTTGCGCCATAGGCAACACCGTAAACCGCGCGTTGGAGACTGTGGTAGGTACAGACCATCTTATCAAGCCATTCGAGGGTTGGACCAACAAGTTCATATTCCCGCCCTACACATTCTGCGTTGCAGACAGTATGGTAAGCAACTTCCAACTGCCCGAATCAATACAGCTCATGCTCACCTGCGCATACGGAGGCTATGAGAAAGTCATGGCTGCATACAACCTGGCTGTCAAGGAGGGCTACCGCTTTGGTTGCTACGGTGACGCAATGCTTATAACCGACTGAGACTGATGGCAACACTGTATCTTTCTCTGGGAACCAATATGGGCGACAGGCAGAAGAACTTGTCTTCGGCCCTGAAACTCATAGACCTTGAAGTGGGTACAGTTGTGTCGGAATCAGACATCATGGAAACCGAACCGTGGGAATTTGAGAGTTCCAACCGGTTCCTTAACATGGTGATAAAAGTGGAGACAGACCTGCAACCTGTTGAGGTGCTGCATGTCACTCAGGAGATTGAACGCAAACTGGGACGTTTGGAGAAGAGTGTAAACGGACAGTATCATGACCGTCCTATTGACATTGACCTGCTCATGTATGACAACATAACCATGAGCACGCCTGAACTGACTCTTCCCCATCCGCTCATGCGCCAGCGCAAGTTCGTAATGGAACCGCTGGCACAGATCGCGCCCGAACTGGCAGGGAACTGACTATGGCCGACAACTATTTGGAAAAGCATTACGATGATTATCTCAAGCGCAAGGCTGCCTGGGAGAAATCACACAGAAAAAGCACGGCATCCAGACCCGCCCCACCGGAGCGTCCCGATGACGAAGCGTTGTAACAGAAATGTTTATGAGATTTATAATTAAGGCATTATGCAAGCGATAATATTAGCCGCCGGAATGGGTAAAAGGCTTGGCGAACTGACTAAGGACAACACCAAGTGCATGATTGAGGTTAACGGAGTGAAACTCATTGACCGCATGCTTTCCCAACTCTCAGGACTGAACCTGAAAAAGGTCATTATTGTAGTTGGTTATCAGGCCGATAACCTGATCAGGCATATAGGCAACCGGTATGAGGGAAAACTAGACATTGAGTTTGTCCTGAACCCGATTTATGACAAGACCAACAACATCTACTCACTGGCTCTTGCCAAAGAACAGCTTCAGCAAGATGATACGCTGCTCCTGGAAAGCGACCTGATATTCGAGGACCGTATGCTCAAGCTGCTCACTGAGAACCCCTATCCCAATCTGGCCCTCGTAGCCAAATATGAGACATGGATGGACGGAACAATGGTACGCATAGACTCCGAGAACAATATCGTAAGCTTTGTTCCCAAGAAGGCTTTCCGTTACAGTGATGTACCCTACTACTACAAGACCTGCAACATCTATAAGTTCAGCAAGGATTTCAGCCGCAACCAGTACGTACCGTTCCTTGAGGCATACAGCAAGTGTATGGGCAACAACGAATATTATGAGCAGGTGCTGCGTGTGATAACGGCACTGGACAAATCGGCACTCAGGGCTCTCCCCATCACTGACGAAAAATGGTATGAGATAGATGATATCCAGGACCGCGACATAGCCGAAACCATATTCTCCCCGGGAACTGACCTGCTCAAACGTTTCCACCAGTGTTACGGGGGTTATTGGAGGTTCCCGCAGATGAAAGACTTCTGCTATTTAGTCAACCCCTACTTCCCCACTGACCGCATGAAGGATGAACTGCGTGCCAACTTTGATACTCTGCTTACCCAGTACCCGTCCGGAATGAAGGTAAACTCGCTGCTGGCAGGCAAGTATTTCGGGATAAGACAGGAGCTTGTCTGTGTGGGCAACGGTGCCGCCGAACTTATCAAATGCCTTGTCGAGAACCACTGTACAGGCAAGACCGGATTCGTACTGCCTACATTTGAGGAGTATCCCAACCGGGCCGATGCACAGGACAAGGTTACATATACCCCTTCAAATCCTGATTTCAGATATACCGCACAGGATCTGAAAGATTTCTTCAAGGACAAGCAGATAAAGAACCTTTTGCTTATCAATCCGGATAACCCCTCGGGCAACTATATTCCGCTTGATGAACTGAAGGGACTCATTGAATGGACAGCAAAGAACTCCATAAAGCTTATCGTCGATGAGAGTTTTGTCGATTTCACCGGCTGTTACCGCGAAGCTTCGCTGCTGCACAACGATATACTGGCAGCCAACCCGCATCTTACCGTAGTCAAATCAATAAGCAAGTCTTACGGCGTACCCGGATTGAGGCTGGGCATAATAGCATCGGGCAATACCTCCATGATGGAAAAGATGCGCAAGGAGGTAGCCATATGGAACATCAACTCTTTCGCCGAGTTCTACATGCAGATATTCAACAAGTATGAGAAAGATTATCAGGAAGCATGCGGCAAATTCATTAAAGAGAGAGAACTGTTCTATAACGAACTCAAGGAGATCCAGTTCCTGCGTGTCATACCGTCACAAGCCAACTATTTCCTCTGCGAGGTAACCGGTAAATACACATCGGCCCAACTTACACAGAAGCTGTTGGAGGAGAGCAATATCCTGATCAAGGACTGCGCAGGCAAGAGCGCTTTTGCCGGTAAGAATTATATCCGCATAGCCATAAGGGACAGGGAGGATAACAGCAAACTCGTTCAGAAACTGAGAGAGTTATGATCAGACAAACGATCTGCATATGTGGTGGAGGTAATCTGGCCCACGTGGTGAGCGGATACCTGGCAGCAAAGCCCGACTGTGAGGTCAGGCTGCTCACCCGTCATCCCGAAAGATGGCAGCAGAACGGATCCTTGGAACTCACCGATATCAACGGCAAATCCTTTAATCCCAGATTTGCCGTAATCAGTTCAGATCCTGCCCGGACCGTCTCCGGAGCAGACATGGTACTGCTTTGTCTCCCCGGCTTTGCCATAGCGCAGGTTCTTGAATCCATAAAAGGGCACATCGGACCGCAAACTACCGTAGGATCGGTAGTATCAAGTACCGGTTTTTTCCTTATGGCAAAAGAGATACTTCCCGCCGATACCGGACTGTTCGGATTCCAGAGGGTTCCGTTCATAGCCCGCATCAACGAGTACGGAAAGTCTGCATCACTTCTAGGCTACAAGTCATCTCTGGCATTCGCGACAATGAACGTAAGCAATCCTCAGGAACTTGGTCAAACCCTGTCCGGACTTTTTGATGTACCGGTATCTTGGCTTGACAACTATCTTAAAGTGACACTCACCAACAGCAATCCGCTGCTGCACCCGTGCCGCCTTTACGGCATTTTCGGAAGCGGAAAGACAAAATTTGACCGTCCGGTCCTGTTCTACGAGGAGTGGGACAACCTGAGTTCCCGGACTCTTATAGACTGTGACGCTGAATTCAGGCTTCTGCTTGACAGACTTGGTATTTCCAAACAGGACATTGCGCCCATTCTTGATTATTATGAAAGCCACGATGCCCAGTCTTTGACTGACAAGATAAGGTCTATCCAGGCTTTCAAGGGGCTAAAAGCTCCCATGATACAATTGCCGGACGGCAGCTATGCTCCCGACTGGGAAAACAGATATTTCACCGAGGACATCCCTTACGGACTGCTTATCATAAAGGCTTTTGCAGGCAAATACGGTGTTGACACTCCCACAATAGACAAAGTCCTTGAATGGGCTCAGGATGGTATGGGGAAGAAGTATTTGGTTAACCGACATCTTACTGGGAAGGATCTATCCCTAACAGCAGTGAAATACGTATAGAAAGGTTTATGGAAAGAAATGAGATGACAACATACCGCCGGATAGAAAGAACGTTGAGACTAAAGACCAGTATCTTCCTTTACAACCTGCATTTGAATTTTCTTGTACGTAGGATAGCCAAACGCAGGCCGGTGAGAGTCATGTTCTATGTCAATAACCTTTCAATGTGGAAAAGTGACAAACTGCTGATGCTTCTCAAGAAAGACAGTCGCTTTGAACCTTTTGTAGCTTCACTTTTGTACCCGAAAGATTCTCTAAAGATAAAGAAGCATATTGAGAAGGAACTCTCAGAACACTTCAATTCATTGGGTGTGAGCTTTACAAGCGGATTCAACTTTGACAAGAACAGGCAATACCCATTCTACCGATTTAAGGCGGACCTGGTCTTTTTCCCACAGCCATACATAAACAACCTGAAACATGTTCCGCTGAATGCCCTGCTGTCATACATTCCATACGGATTCAGCATAGAGGATTCACCCCGCTTCCACAATTCGCTGTATCAGAACATATGCTGGAAATATTTCGCAACATCATCCCTGCAAAAAGAGATGAATGTAAAATATAACTACAATCACGGCGCAAATGTGATAATCTCCGGTGACCCGCTGGCTGATTATTTCCTTGACGGGCATACACCCAACTACAATTGGCCTATCGGCAATCCGAAATTAAAAAGGATAATCTGGGCTCCGCACCATTCAATCAATTCTCAGGACTGGCTGGATCATGCCAATTTCCTGAAAATAGCAGACCCAATGCTTGAGATTGCAAAAAAATACAGTGATAAAGTCCAGTTCATCTTTAAACCGCATCCCATGCTTAAAGAGAAACTGTATAAGAATGAGTTGTGGGGGATTGAACGGACCGACGCCTATTACAACGATTGGAACACGTTTCCCAATTGCCGTTTTGCTGACGGCAATTATGTGGATCTGTTCATGACTTCGGATGCTATGATTCATGACTGCAGTGCATTTACTGCCGAATACTTATACGTGAACAAGCCCGTCATGTATGTGACTGAGAAAGAGAAAATAGAATCTTTCAATGCTTTTGCCGATGAATGTTTCCAAGTCCACTATCACGGTTCCTCCATCCGAGATATTGAAGCCTTCATTGACAATGTTATCAGCGGAACCGATCCGCTGCTGGATGAAAGGACAAGATTGGTAAATGAAAAACTGTTACCTAAAACCAGGGAGACGGTAGCAGGCACCATATATAACGAACTGTGCAAACTATTTGAATAAATGGCAGAAAACCTTAAGGATCAGACCGTAATAGGCGTATGGTGGAGTGTTTTGGAAAAATATTCCACACAAGGTGTTGCCTTTGTCATTACCCTTGTAATGGCCAATATCCTTTCGCCCGACGAATACGGACTGATAGGAATGCTGGCTATTTTCATGTCTCTTTCACAGGTTTTCATTGATGGAGGATTTGCAAACGCACTTATTCAGAAAAAGACAAGGACAGACACAGACTTCTCAACCGTATTCTGGATCAATATCTCTATAGGATTGCTTTGTTATATCCTGCTGTTTATCTTTGCTCCTGCCATTGCAACATTCTTTAAACAGGATATACTTGTACCTATTACAAGAATCTATTCCATAAACCTGATTCTGAATTCACTGTGCGCTGTGAACAAAGTAAAACTGGTGATTGACATCAATTTCAAGACACAGTTGAAAATTTCACTTGCCGCTGCCATCACTTCAGGTATTGCAGGTATAACATGCGCTTACCTTGATTACGGAGTCTGGGCTATTGTTGTCCAACTCAATGTACAGTCATTTATGACTGCTTTGTTAAGTTTCATCTTTGTCAGATGGAAGCCTGCATTTATTTTCTCTAAGGACTCTTTCAAATCACTGTTCGGGTTCGGCTCAAAACTGCTCATTGCGCAGACCATCAGTACAGTATACGTAAATCTGTATAACATCGCAATAGGAAAGAAATACACTGCAGCCCAATTAGGCTTATACACAAGAGCCCGTCAGTTTGGCGAGATAGTGAGCACAAACCTGACATCCGTCATGACTAGGGTCTTGTTTCCCGTCCTGAGCAGGGTTCAGGATGACAATGAGCAAATGATGTCAGCATACCGGAAATTCATTGCTATGGTTGCATTCATAGTCTTTCCGTGCTCACTTGGATTATGTGGCATAGCCAGGCCATTGGTGGTTTCATTAATTGGAGAGAAATGGTCGGGATGCGTACCCCTTTTGCAGATTCTGACTTTTGCATATCTGTGTGACGGAATAACCATCATCAATCTGAATCTTCTGTATGTAAAAGGAAAATCAGATGTGGTCCTGAAACTTGAGATTATAAAAAAATCCATTGCAGTGGCTTTCCTGCTTGTCGCCATAAGATACGGGGTTACGGCTATCTGCTTAAGCCTGGTTCTTTACTCTTTCATAGCTTTAATAATCAACACAAGGAATACTAAGAAAATTCTCAATTACGGATTCCTGAACCAGATAGGTGACCTGTATCCGTATCTTTTATGCTCATTGACCATAATGGCGGTGGCGTTTCTGTCAGACTTTGTCGTTGACAACAACTGGATTTCTCTGGCCGTAAGCCTTATACTTTGTCCTCTGATATATATTTTCCTATGCTGGATATTCAAACTGGAAGCACAGAAAGAGATGGCTTCCATAATCCTGTCCAACAAATATTGTCCCGATTGGTTCGGTAAACTGATAAAACGACTGTACCCGTCACTGTCATGATATTCATTCTGCTCATACTCATCGTTCTTGTATGCTTCGGCTTAAGGAGGGCCGATGCAAACGAGTCATGCTTACAAAAAGAGCATACTGATGCAGTCAAGGGCATCTTTATTATCATTGTGTTTTACAGCCATATCCTGCCCTATCTGACAGACATGGGAGTATCCTTTTCTACTGTTCTGGATGTTCCCGGCAACAGAATCATCAAAAGAATGGGACAACTCATGGTGGTGATGTTCCTGTTCTACTCGGGATATGGTGTGATGGAGTCCATTCAGGTCAAAGGTAAGGACTATATCAGGTCCATCCCATCCAAAAGGGTCTTGTCTACTCTGGTCAATTATGCAATCGCCATAGCCGTATATCTTTGCATGAACCTTCTTTTGGGTATACACTATCCCGTAAAACAATACGCTCTATCCCTCTTTGCATGGGAAAGCGTAGGCCAAAGCAACTGGTATATATTTGCTATTATCTGCTGTTATATTTCGACATACTTTGCATTTGCCGTATTCAGACAGAAACAGACAGCCTTTGCCGGAACGGCATTCCTGCTTTTGTTATACATTATCGTACTCTGCAGATTTAAAGAGAGCTGGTGGTATAACATAATCCTGTCATATCCTGCCGGCATGGCTATCTCCATGTACAAGACCCGCATCCTCTCTTTTCTGGATCGTCATTACTTAATTACATTATCGGCACTTATATTGCTGTTTGCCATTCTGTATCATTTCAGAAATACCGATGCCGTACATCAGGCAACCGCAGTGGCATTTGCCTACCTGGTGTTCGTTATAACATATAAGCTGGTCATAAGAAACAGAGCCCTGACATGGTGCGGAAAGAATCTGTTCCAACTTTACGTCTACCAGAGGATTCCCATGATAGCTTTGGTAACTACATGCCCGGAAATGGTAAAGAATCATCCATACCTATATGTAACAGCATGTCTGGCCGTTACATTATTGCTGGCGTTTATGATTAAACCTATCTCCATTACGATCAAAAACAAATAATATGGATACACTCCCGATTTCAGTTATAGTTGCCGTCTACAATGCAGAGAAGACCCTCCACAGGCTTTTTGAGAGTCTCAGGACACAGACTATGCAGGATTTTGAGGTGCTGCTCATCGACGACGGAAGCACAGACTCATCGGGTGCCATCTGCGACGATATCGCTGCGTCTGACTCCAGGTTCAAGGTTTTCCATAAGCCCAACGAGGGTATCGGAGCTACAAGACAATTCGGAATAGATCATGCATCGGGAGATTACACCATACATGCCGACTCCGATGACTGGGTTGAACCGGATTATCTGGAACTTCTCTACAAAGAGGCGGTTTCATCGGGAGCGGACATGGTTATTTGTGACTTCTGGCTGGACGGTGACCAAAAGAACGTCTATGGAAACGAACGTCCTAAGGCATTCGATAAACAGAGCCTGCTTGAGGACCTTATATGCCGTCTTCAGAACGGACCGTGCAACAAACTGGTAAAACGCTCTTTCTACACTGAGCGGAAAATCTCTTTCCCTGAAGGACTGGATATAGGCGAGGACCAGCTGTTCAACATACAGCTTATTATGGCCGGTGCATCCGTATCATACGTGCCCAAAGCCCTTTACCACTACGACACTTCGGCTAACCCCGATTCGGCATCACGCGGCAGTTCTCTCAAAAAGATCCAGCATGGAGAAGCTTTTGTGTCACAGCTGCGCAAAATGCTACCCCAGGGTTTTGACCATGCCATTGATGACAAGAATCTCGATGTGGTTTACACGGCCATCAAAGCAAAGGCATATAACAGATCGCAGTTTAAGGAGAAATTCTCCTTCCTGTCAAGAGTCAAATGGAAGGATTACTATAAAAAGACATTCTCAATCAAGATCATCATATGGACAGCCCTCCATATATCTTATGGGTTGGCGCTCTTTATGTATGACATCAAAAAAACAAAAAAACGACTGGGATTGTAACGTAAGGTTATAAGTGTTATTTTTGAACAAAATACTCTACTCAAAAACAAAAAGGATATGAGCAGAAACATAGCTGTAATACTGGCGGGCGGAATTGGTTCCCGTTCCGGACTGGGAACACCCAAACAGTTTTTCAAGGTTGCAGGAAAAACCGTTATTGAGCATACGGTCACAGTTTTTGACAATCACAAACTGATTGACGAGATTGCCATTGTAACCAATCCGCTGTATTCACGCGAGATTGAGGAGATGGTTATACGCAACAAATGGAAAAAGGTCAAGAAAATTCTTTCGGGAGGACAAGAGAGATATGAGTCCAGTCTGGCTGCCATAGACGCGTACTCAGACCAGCCTGACTGCGCTCTGATTTTCCACGATGCCGTACGTCCGCTTATAAGCAATGCCATCATTGACGGAATAGTTGAAGCTCTTAAGACATATAATGCCATTGATGTGGCTGTTCCGGCAACGGATACCATCATACAGGTGGACAAGGAAGGAAAGGTTATCGAGACTATTCCCGACCGCCGTTTCCTGCGTCGCGGCCAGACTCCGCAGGCATTCCGTCAGAGCGTGATACGTAAGGCATATGACATAGCGCTGAAAGACCCAAATTTCACATCATCCGATGACTGCGGAACAGTAGTAAAATACCTTCCCCAAGAGAAGGTCTTTGTGGTTCCCGGCGAGGAGGTCAACATGAAACTCACATACAAAGAGGATTCTTACCTGCTTGACAAGCTCTTCCAATTGCGCTCTACTACAGTCCGCGATGATGCCGATTTCAGCGTTCTGAAAGGTAAGGTTCTCGCGGTATTCGGCGGAAACTCCGGAATAGGCGCAGAGATCGTTGAAAAGGCACGGAAGTATGGTGCAGTAGCCTACTCTTTCTCACGCAGCACAACCGGCACCGATATAGCAGACCGCAGTGCTGTGAAGGAATGCCTCAAGAAGATTGCCGCAGAGCAGGGACACATAGATTATGTCGTGAATTCGGCCGCTATCCTTATACGTGAACCGCTTGTAACGATGGACCAGAACGTGCTCAGCACAATGATAAGGACCAACTATGACGGTATGGTGAATATTGCCGTCGAGAGTTTCCCCTATCTCAAGCAGACCAAGGGTCAGTTGCTTCTTTACACATCAAGTTCCTACACCCGCGGCAGAGCTCTCTACAGCATCTATTCATCAACCAAAGCTGCCGTGGTCAATTTCATGCAGGCTATTGCGCAGGAATGGGAGCAGGACGGAATACGTGTAAATGTAATGAATCCGGAACGTACCAAGACGCCTATGAGGGTACGCAATTTCGGCAACGAGCCTGAGGGAACACTGCTTGACGCAGCAAGCGTAGCCGATGCTTCGCTCAAGACACTCATTTCAGATCTTACGGGTCAGGTGTTTGACGTCCGTATCAAGAAGACAGACGAATGAAACTAATAGCGTACATGATCTGCTATCTCATATACCCGCTGTCATTCCTTTTTCCACGCAGCAGGCGGAAGTATGCTTTCGGCAGTTTCCGTGGATCTTTCAATGACAACGCCCGGTATCTGTTCATTTATGCATCCCAACACACTGACAGGAATATACGTAAAGTCTGGCTGTCGGCCAACCGCAGTTGCATAAAGAAGGTACGCAGTTACGGGCTGGAAGCGTATTGGGTATTGGGACCACGCGGAATATGGCATGCTCTCACATCGAAATACTGGTTTTTCAACTCCTATACATCCGATATCATGTTCTGCCTGTCAGGAGGAGCGGTATGTATCAACCTGTGGCATGGAGTAGGACTAAAGCGTATTGAGTTCAATACCGTATCGGGGCCATTGGCTGACCGGTTCAACAAAAGGAACAAAAAGGATGTATTCTGCCATCCCGAATCTTTCCGCCGCCCGGACTGGCTGCTCACATCGACTCCTTTCCAGACATCCATGTTCGCCAAGGCGTTCCGCATTCCGGAATCCAGATGTCTTGAGATGGGTTATCCGCGCAACTGGATTCTTACGGCAAAAGAACAGGATCGCAAACAGTTCATAAGCAAATACGAGCCTCAACAGACCGCAGCTTTGACAGATAAGATCAAAGACTACGATAAGATCTTTGTCTATATGCCCACGTGGCGTGATTCGCAACGCACCGTATTTACACAGAGCATGGATCTGGAGCAACTCAACGGCATTATGGCAAAGCAGAATTCACTGCTTATTCTCAAGCCTCATGCCAATGTCATTCTGACCCAGGGAACGGAGTCTCTCTCAAACATCATCCTGGCAGACCCCAAGATGGATATTTATCCGGTAATACCGTACGCCCACGTACTCATTACCGACTACTCATCCATTCTATATGACTGGCTGCTTATGAAAGGCAAGGATGTCATACTGTACCTTTATGATTATGACGAATATGTAAAGGACCGTGACTTCTACTACCCGTTTGATGAGAATGTGGCCGGAAAGAGAGTCAATGACTTTGATTCGCTCTGCACATGCATAGAATCCGCAGATTATACCCTGCCGGAAAAGGAGCGTGAACGTATCGTAAAGAAGTTCTGGGGAGATACCGCCGGATATGATTCGGCTGCAATGATTCTTGATTTTGTAAAAACCCAAAGACCGGGAAGATGATTTCTGTCATTATCTGCACATATAACCGCGAAAAGTATATCTACAATGTACTCAAAAGCCTGGCCGACGGCACATTACCGGCCCATGGTTATGAGATAGTACTGGTGGATAACAACTGTACCGACGGCACCCATGCCCAGGTAGACCGGTTCTGTGCCGATTATCCCACGGCAACTTTGAGGTATTTTGTTGAGACCAACCAAGGCCTCTCACACGCCCGTAACCGTGGAATAAAGGAGTCAAAAGGTGACATACTTGTATATGTCGATGACGACGCAACGGTAAATCCCGAGTATCTTGCCACGTATGCAGACTGGTTTGAGAAACATCCCGAGACCGATGCTGCCGGAGGTCCCATCATACCTCATTATGAGACCGGAGCCGAGCCCCGCTGGATGACCTATTTCATAAAGCGTCTGTTAACCGGCTATCTGTACTTTGGCAGCAAAGCCGGACCTTTCCCAGGTCAGAACTACCCCGGTGGCGGCAACGCAGCCTACCGCAGCAGTGTCTTTGAAAAAGTGGGTCTTTACAACGTTGAATTGGGCCGAAACGGCGACAGTCTGGGCGGAGGCGAGGAGAAGGATATCTTTGACAAGATGAAACGGGAGGGTATGCAGTTTGTCTACCTGCCCGAAGCCATCCTTTATCACAGCATCCCGGGTTACAAGCTTGAACCCGATTATTTCAACCGTCTCACCAGAGGCATCGGCCAAAGCGAGAGGGCACGTACACAGAAGATAGGCAAGTCATCCTACCGCAAGCGCCTGCTTTCAGAACTCAAGAAATGGTGCGCCACTATTGTGCTGTGGTGCTTTTACCTTATCACTTTCAGACCGCAGCGCGGAAATATGCTGGTTAAGTTCCGCCGTAACGTAACAAAAGCCTTGTTGGGAAAATGAAAGGACAAGGCAAGTTTTTTTTCCATGTGCTGGCGTTCCTTACCATGGCGCTTTGGGGTGTGACATTTGTCTCAACCAAGACGCTTATCAATCATGGACTCACTCCGGCACAGATATTCACCATCAGGTTCATAATAGCATATCTGGGATTGCTTATGGTATGTCTTTTCCGCGGAGAACGTGACAAGAAAGCATTTTCAGGTTCACTGCGTCACGAGCTGGTGTTTGTCATAACAGGTATAACCGGCGGATCACTCTATTTCTGGACCGAGAACTCCGCGCTCAGCTACACCCAGGCCTGCAATGTCTCTTTCATTGTATGCATTGCACCGCTTCTGACGGTACTGCTTACCCTGACTCTCAAAAAACTCTTTAAAGGACCCTTCATGGACGGACTTGAAGATGTCAAGGTAAGGTTCCCGCTTGTGGCAGGCACAATTCTGGCCCTTTCGGGAATGATTATGGTGATATTTGACGGAAACGGCGTAAGCCTGTCACCCAAAGGTGATATACTGGCTTTCCTGGCCGCCCTGTGCTGGGCCGTTTACAGCCAGTTCATGGGGCAGATGACAGACCGCTACGGCACACTGTTTGCCACACGCAAGGTATTCTTCTGGGGTCTGGTAACAATCATTCCGTTCCTGCTCTTATCTGACAACTCCAATCTGGCACAGGTCAGATTCGATCACATACAGGTATGGGGAAACCTGCTGTTCCTGTCAACCATAGCATCATTGGTTTGCTTTGTTGTCTGGAACAGGGTTATGCTTGCCATAGGCAATGTAACTGCCACCAATTATGTATATTTGAATCCTGTATTCACTCTCATAGCGGCTGTGCTCATACTGGGTGAAAGGATGACTCTGGTATCCGGTCTGGGATCGGCCATGATTCTGGGCGGCGTGATACTGGCGGGAGCAAAAAAACGATAGAATGGACTAAAACAAATAAATGATGAAATCAATTGTAAAGATTATGATGATGACTGGAGTGCTGGCCATAACTGCCGGCTGCGGACAGAAAAAGAGTGATTTCAAGTATCTGCTTGATGAGTTTGCCGATCTTAAGGTGATGCGTTACCAGATTCCGGGATGGGATGAGCTTACCCTGCAGCAGAAAGAGTACGCCTACCATCTGGCCGAGGCAGCCAAATGGGGTCGTGACATTCATTGGGACCAGAACTGCAAATGGAACCTACCCATACGTCACGTGGTTGAGAACATACTTGAAAACTACCAGGGTGACCGTGATTCAAAAGAGTTCCAGCAGTTCGTTGTTTATGCCAAGCGCCTCTTCTTTGCCAACGGCATTCACCATCACTATGCCGAGGACAAGTTCTTCCCGGAGTGCTCACAGGTCTATTTCAAATCACTGATGGAGGCTGTCGGCGAAGGTGACAAATGCGCAGAACTTCTGGATGTAATCTACAATCCCAACACTCTGCAGCAGCGTCGCTCAACATCGACTGACGGTGATATCGTTGTCCTGTCAGCAGGTAACTTCTACGAGGGTGTGACCCGTGCCGAGGTTGAGAAATACTACGAATCCATTGAAGATAAGACCGATGAGACTCCCATTGCATATGGTCTGAACACCAAGGTTACAAAGGATTCAAAAGGCAATATCGTGGAGATTCCATGGAAGATTGACGGCATGTACGGACCTGCCATCGCCAAGATCTGCGAGGAACTCAAACTGGCTGCCGCCTGTGCCGAGAACGATATCCAGAAACATGCTCTGGGTCTGCTCGTGAAGTATTACGAGACCGGTGACCTTAGAATCTGGGATGAATTCAATATAGAATGGGTTAAGGATACTATCGGAACTGTAGATTTCATCAACGGATTCATAGAGGATTACAACGATCCCCTGGGCCGCAAGGGTGCATGGGAAGGTTACGTGAATATCAAGGACCACAAGGCATCGGAGCGTTCAGTAATCCTGAGTGCCAACGCACAGTGGTTTGAGGACAATTCACCGGTTGATCCGCGTTTCAAGAAGAAGGAGTGCAAGGGAATATCGGCCAAGGTCATTAACGCTGTTTGTCTGGCAGGTGACAGCTACCCCTCAACACCTATCGGCATCAACCTGCCCAACGCCGACTGGATTCGCAAGTTGTACGGCAGCAAGAGTGTTACCATTGCCAATATCACGCACGCATATGACTATGCCGCACAGGAATCACCCACCAGCACTCTTGATGAGTTTGCGTGGGATGACGCCGAGAAGGCATTCTACCGCGAGTGGGGTTCATGGGCCGATGAGATCCACACTGACCTGCATGAGTGTCTGGGTCACGGATCGGGCCAGTTGCTTCCGGGTGTTGCATCCACCGCTATGGGCGAGTATGCATCGGCTCTGGAGGAGGCCCGCGCAGACCTCTTCGGACTTTACTTTACAGCCGATCCCAAGATGGTTGAGCTGGGTATCATGCCCAACAAGGACGCCTACAAGGCTGAGTACGCCAACTATATCCGTAACGGTCTGATGGTTCAGTTCACTCGCGTGGAGTTGGGACGTCCCAATACCGAAGCCCACATGCAGAACCGCAAGCTCATTGCCGAGTGGTGCTATGAGAAGGGCGCTAAGGATAACGTCATAGAGAAGAAGGTACGCGACGGCAAGACCTACTTCGTAGTGAACGACTACGAGAAGCTGCGTGACCTGTTTGCCCAGTTGCTGGCCGAGATACAGCGTATCAAGTCAGAGGGTGACTACGAGGCAGGCAAGTACCTGATTGAAACTTACGCAGTGAATATAGACCCCGTGCTGCACAAGGAGGTTAAGGAGCGTTATGAGGCTCTGAACCTGAAACCCTACGGCGGATTCATCAACCCCGACATCGTCCCGGTTGAGAAGGACGGCAAGGTTGTTGACTACAAGGTTGTCTACAACGACGACTACCTGAAGCAGCAGCTTGACTACGGTAAAAACTACAGTGCACTGTAAGAACAAAGACCAAACGCTTGTTTGATCTTATCTACGTAATCCAGCTTCTCCCAAGTGAAGAGTTCAACCTCTATTTTCTTGGCTGGCATGTAATGTGACGTAAACACTTTGGTTACGGTCTGCGGCTCACGACCCATGTGTCCGTAAGCAGCTGTCTCGCTGTAAATGGGGTTGCGCAGTTTGAGCCTGTTCTCAATTGCCTTGGGGCGCATGTCGAACAGTTGATCAACTACTTTTGCAATCTCGCCGTCAGACATTCTGACGTGACTTGTACCGTAGGTGTTTACAAAGATGTTGATGGGCTTGGCCACGCCGATGGCGTATGAAACCTGCACCAGGACCTCATCGGCCACACCTGCAGCAACCAGGTTCTTGGCGATATGACGTGTGGCATAAGCTGCCGAGCGATCCACCTTGCTGGGATCCTTACCGCTGAATGCGCCGCCTCCGTGGGCTCCCTTGCCTCCGTAGGTATCTACAATTATCTTGCGGCCGGTCAGACCGGTATCTCCGTGCGGTCCGCCAATCACGAACTTGCCGGTGGGATTCACAAAATATTTGATTCCATCGTTGAACAGGGCTTTTACCTTGTCCGATGTAATCGTACTGATAACGCGCGGTATCAGGATGTTCTTAACATCGGCCTCAATCTGAGAAAGCATCTTACGGTCAGCCTCAAGCTGAGCCTCTACCGTTGCGCTTTCAGGTGCAATGAATTCATCATGCTGCGTTGAAACCACCATAGTGTCAATGCGCACGGGTTTGCCGTTATCATTATACTCTACCGTTACCTGGCTCTTTGAGTCGGGACGCAGATAGGTCATTACCTTGCCTTCACGGCGGATATCGGCCAGCACACGCAGTATGCGGTGTGACAGGGCCAGGGATACAGGCATGTACTCATCGGTCTCGTTTGTGGCATAACCGAACATCATGCCCTGGTCGCCGGCACCCTGGTTCTCAGGGTCCTCGCGCTCTACGCCGCGGTTGATATCGGCACTCTGCTCATGAATGGCGCTGAATACGCCGCAGGAGTCTCCGTCAAACTTGTACTCGGAGCGGGTGTAGCCGATACGGTTAATCACTCGGCGGGCAGTCTCCTGAAGGTCAATATAGGCCTTGGATTTTACCTCACCGGCAAGCACCACCTGGCCGGTGGTAACAAGGGTCTCACATGCTACCTTTGACTCGGGATCAAAAGCCAACAGTTCGTCTACGACAGCATCGGATATCTGGTCCGCTACCTTGTCAGGGTGTCCCTCGGACACCGATTCGGATGTGAATAAGTATGACATATATAAAAATAAAAAAGTCCCAATGTCCATGTGGACAAAAGGGCTGCAATCATATTATGCAAAGAGTATCAAAAGATTGACTTTTAGCATTTTTTTGTGTGGTTGCAAGCTGTCTGGACCCCAAAGGGCGCAAATCTTTCCACATTGTCCGCTGCAAAGGTACGGAATTATTTCAAAAAGGAGCCAAAGGGGACGGTTCTTTTTGACACCTTTTGCGCTACTTCACCCAAGCAGGGTTATGAACTTTTATTTTTGATACGGCATTCCGCTCCGACTTTACATCCGGGATGTCAATGTAATACGTGCGGTGTGACTTGTTGTTGAGTTTGGATTCGCGGAGCCACAGATTGGCACGTTTCAGGTCTGCGTAAGTAATCTTATGCTCTTCGGCAAACGTTACCAGATCCTCTATGGGATCAGTCACCTTTATCTGCTCCTTTATGGGGATGTAAGGATACAGGTCCTCGCGTTTGAACGTAAACCCAAACTTACCGGGATCCTCAAACATCATCCTGGCCGCAAGGATGCGGAACATATAGCGTGACGTCTCATCGACCAGCCACATGTCAAGTCCGTTCTTTGTATGCTGAGCCTCTATACGACGGTCCATACCCTGCTGACCCCCGTTATAGCTGGCAGCCACAGTCATCCAGTTGCCGTATTTGCTGTATGCCTCTTTCAGGAAACTGCATGCAGCCTCGGTAGCTTTATACGTATTGTAACGTTCGTCAATATTGGTGTTTACCTCCAGTCCGTATGCACGGCCCGTAGCCTGTGTGAACTGCCAAAGTCCTGCAGCACCGGCCGATGACACCGACTGCGGATCCAGATTGCTTTCTATAACCATAAGGTACTTAAGGTCATCGGGAATGCCCATACGTTTAAGGATAGGCTCTATCTGGGGGAAATACTTGTTGGCCCTCTTTATCATAAGCGTTGACATGTTGTGTGAGTATGTGAAGGCTATCAGCTCACGGTCCATACGCTCACGCAGATCGGCACGGTCAAACCTTATGGTCTCACCGGCAAACACCACATAATCGGGCACAGGCGGGGGCAACTGCTGTGTCATCTGCCCCATAACAGGGAAACAGACAGCCAATAAAAAGAGATATAGTGTAATAAGTAATTGCTTTCTCATATCACATGGCTTGAAGTGGCGGCAAAAATACTATATTTGTAGCAATTCTACAACCCGTCAAAGCTTATGAATTTGAGAAAAAACTTATTGTGCATTCCTGTATTTGCCTTGTTGAGCATAACCTGTACAGCAGGCAAAACTAACTACAAGGTTCTTGAAAACGGAGTTTCAATCAACATTGATCAAGGGATTCTTACGGTAACCGTTCCCCTTTCAGGATCAATCCGCGTTCAATATGTCCCTGACAGTATTGAACTTCCCAAACTTGAGGAACTTATCTACACTGAGAATCCTGCCCTTGACTGCAAAGTCAAGGTCAAAAAGAAAGGAAAGAAAATAGTCGTTATGCCCGATAAAGGCAATCTCGGGGCACGGATCGATACCCGCACGGCACTTATCACATTCATTGACAGAAAAGGAAAGGTGGTAGTGCAGGAACAGCCCGGCACGCGTAAAATAGGGACCGATTACCGCGTTGACACAAACAGGAGCATTTCTGTTGCACAGGGGTTCAAGACCGCTCCCGACGAATATCTTTTCGGAACAGGCCAGTTCCAGGACGGATACCTGAACATTCGCGGTCTTTCACGCCGCCTCACCCAGGTCAATACCCAGATTTCAATCCCCATGATCATATCCAACAAGGGATACGGAATCCTGTGGAACAACTACGGCGAGACCTTCTTCAACTGGGGTGATTATTCGGTCATACCGGTCCGGAACGGTTCTGAAGGGACATCGGTCACGGTCAATGCCACCGGAACATCGGGCAATGTAAGGGAACGCCGGGTTTTTAACGATTTCAGCGGTGAATTCCCGGTAGATGCCGACGGTGATTATTCCATCCTTTTAGATGTCGGACAGGACATGGCACGCAAGCATTTCCTGGTTATTGATGACGACACGGTCATCAATGCCAACAACACCTGGCTGCCGCCAACGGCATCGGCCATAACACATCTTGCCAAAGGTACTCACAAATTTGTTGTGAGCGGTTCACGCGGGGACAGTCCCCATATTGAATATGGAATAGTAAAGGATTATACCTCTTTCCACTCACCCGTGGCAGTAGCTTTGGACTACACCGTATTTGAAGGCAATGCCGACCAGATAATAAGCACCTACCGCAACCTTACCGGAAAGGTCCCGGCTATGCCTGACTGGGCGTTTGGCTACATACACTGCCGCGAGCGTTACGACAGCCAGCAGGAACTGCTTGAGAATGCCCATCGTCTGACCGATGAAGGCTACCAAACCAGCGTGATTGTCCAGGACTGGCAGTGGTGGGGCAAGTACGGCTGGAACGCCATGCAGTTTGACGAGGACAAGTACCCTGATCCCAAGGCCATGACCGATGAACTTCACGCCATGGATATGAAGCTGATGCTCTCCGTCTGGTCCAAGATAGACAAGAACAGCGAGGTAGGCCGCCAGATGAACGCTGCCGGCTACTACATAGACGGCACTGACTGGATTGACTTCTTTAACCCCGATGCAGCAGATGCCTATTGGAAGAATTTCAGTGAGAGACTGCTTCCGACAGGAATCGATGCCTGGTGGCAGGATGCGACCGAGCCTGAGAACGATGACCTGAAGGGCCGTATGGTTGCAGGCGGAACAATCTCCGGTGAGTTCTACCGCAACGCCTACCCCAACAAGGTAAACGAGACCGTTTACAACGGACTCAAAAAAGACCAGCCTGACCGTGACCCGATGATACTTACCCGCAGCGGATTCACCGGAATACAACGATACGGAGCAATCAACTGGTCAGGTGATGTCGGCAATGACTGGGAGACATTGCGCCGCCAGATTGCAGGTGGCCTGAACCTTATGGCAACCGGACAGCCCTGGTGGACATATGATGCAGGAGGATTTTTCCGTCCCAACAACCAATACACTGATCCCGATTATCAGGAGCGTATGATGCGCTGGATCCAGGTGGCGGTGTATCTGCCGTTCATGCGCGTTCACGGCTATATGAGCCGTACCGAACCCTGGAACTACTCCGAGGAGACACAGCGTAACTTCCGCCTGCAGATAGACCTGCGTTACAAGCTCCAGCCTTATATTCTGGAATGCGCTAAAAAGGTAAGTGAGGAGAATTACACCCTTATGCGCCCGCTGGTATTTGATTTCCCGGATGATGAGGAAGCTCTCAAACAGCAGACCGAGTTCATGTTCGGCCCATCGCTTCTGGTATGCCCCGTCACGGAACCGGGTATCAGATGGATGCGTGTATATTTCCCGGAATATGAAGAGGGTTGGGTTGCGTTCGATCCGTTCGGAGCAGACCTGTCAACAACGTATATCTCCCCGTCCATAAACAATGGTCAACCTGTTGAATGTGTCTACGGCGGCGGTGTATACATTGATGTTCCGGTCGATCCTTACCATATCCCGGTATTTATAAAAGCAGATCATAAAATAAACCTGAAATGAAAAGATTACTGACTCTTTGCATTGCGCTGGCCGGCATGATCGGTTTGAGTAGCGCACAAACACCAAAGATGCGTGTTGAAGTGACATTCTACACTCCGTCTATCGTTCGTATCTACAAGACTCCGACTCAGAATTCGGACCAAAAACAGAGCCTCTCCGTGATCATGAAACCCGAGCAGGTCAAAGTTTCGCGTTCGCAGGAGAAACCGTCGGACAACGTGGTGATAGAAGTTTACAAATCAGACCAGCTGTCCGTACACGTTTATGACAACAGCGTGACAATCAAGGATAAGAAGGGCAATGTGCTGCTTCAGGAGCTTGCATCAGCCATAGGAACTCCTACTCAGGCCAAACCCTCTTATGCCGATGCTGATGCAAGACAGAAATTCAGCCTTGAGGAGGATGAGCCCATCTATGGTCTGGGTATTCTTCAGGAGGGACGTATGGATATGACCGGTACTAACCGCCGTATGATCCAGAGCAACACTGATGACTACTGCAACATCATCCAGTCCATCAAGGGCTACGGAGTGTTCTGGGATAACTACTCTCCCACCACATTTATTGCCGATGAGAACAGCTTCCAGTTCAATTCCGAGAACGGAGGCTGCATTGACTACTACTTCATCTGGGGTGGCGATGCCGACGGCGTGATTGCCGGTATACGTCAGCTTACGGGAACTGTTCCCATGCTGCCCCTTTGGAGCTACGGATTCATGCAGAGCCGCGAACGTTACAAGTCATCACAGGAGCTGACACAGGTGCTTGACCACTACCGTACCGACGGAGTGCCCATTGACTGTATGATACAGGATTGGCAGTATTGGGGCAACAACTACCTGTGGAATGCCATGGAGTTCAACAGTGACGATTTCCGCAACCCAGAGCGCTGGATCAAACATATCCATGACCAGAACGCCAAACTTATGATTTCCATCTGGTCTTCATTCGGACCCATGACCAAACAATTCCGTGAGTTACAGCCTAAAGGTCTGCTTTTGGATTTCCAGACATGGCCACAAAGCGGTCTCTCCGATTGGCCGCCCAGAATGGACTATCCGTCAGGCGTGCGTCCTTATGACCCATACAGCAAGGAGGCCCGTGACATATACTGGAATCACCTGACCCGTCTTTATAATCTGGACATTGACGGCTGGTGGATGGATTCGACAGAACCTGATCATCACGATTTCAAGGAGTCAGATCTGGATCTGCCTACCGCAATGGGTACTTTCCGCAGGGTTCGCAACGCATACCCGCTTATGGCTGTGGGCGGTGTCTATGACAACCAGCGTGCTGCAGAAAACGGAAACAACAAACGCGTGCTGATACTTACACGCTCTGCATTTGCAGGCCAGCAGCGTTACGGATCCAACACCTGGTCAGGCGATGTGCAGTCCAACTGGAACAGCCTGCGTAACCAGGTTCCGGCAGGTCTTAACTTTGCCCTGACCGGTAACCCCAACTTCAACAGTGACCTGGGCGGATTCTTTGCAAACAGCTACAATGAGAGCTATATGGATGAGTCGGCAACCAAGAATCCTCTCTTCCAGGAGCTCTACGTACGCTGGATGCAATATGGTGTGTTCTGCCCCATGATGCGCAGCCACGGCACAGAGGTCCCGCGCGAGATATACTACTACGGAAAGGCCGGTGAGCCCGTCTATGACGCCCTGCTGGGTGCAATCAAAATGCGCTATACGCTGCTCCCGTACATCTACTCTCTGGCACATGACGTAAGTGCCAACAACGGAACCTACCAGCGTGCCCTGATGATGGACTTCAAGGATGACCATAACGTATGGAACATAGGTAATGAGTTCATGTTCGGACGCTCAATTCTGGTAGCACCGGTGCTCGAAGCCAAGTATACCCCGGAGAGAGCTGTAAGCAAGAGCCGTTCAGGTATCGGCAATGTGGATTTCCTGTCTCCCACAAAGACCAAAGTTTATCTGCCGGCCGGAGCACGCTGGTACGATTATGAAACTCTGGAAATGTTTGAGGGTGGCAAGGAGATTGAGCGCTCTGTTACCATCAAGAGCATTCCGCTTTATGTAAAAGCCGGTAGCATCCTGCCCATCGGCCCCGATGTACAGTACTCCACGGAGAAGCCTTGGGATGACCTTGAAATCCGTGTATTCTCAGGTGCCGACGGCAAGTTCTGCCTGTACGAGGATGAGTTTGACAACTACAACTATGAGAACGGTGCATTCTCAACAATTGACTTCACATATAACAACAAGACCCGTCAGCTCACAATCGGTGCACGCCAGGGCTCATACGACGGTATGATTCAGGAGCGCAAGTTCCGTATCACTGTGGTCAAGGACGGTCACAAGAGTGAGGTCAAGACCGTCACTTACACCGGCAAGAAAATATCGGTTAACATGTAAGTGAACCCAAAGTATGAAAGAAAAAGGTCGGATTTGATTTCCGACCTTTTTTCATGTTATCAGGATTCCGCCTCATCGTTGTCTTTCTTTTTACGCGATTTCTTTTCCTTGCGGACTTTTTTGCGCATATCCTTTTTTTCCTGAGCCTGCTGCTTCTCTGCCTCCACAGCAGCTTTGGTCTTGATTTCTATCACACCGTTGGCTCCTTCCATACCATAAATGGCCGATGTCCCGTCCCTAATGACGGTTATGGAATAAACCTGCTCCGGCTGAATGTAAAGGATATTGTCGGTCCTCAATCCGTCAACCACAAAAAGCGGCTGATAGTTGTCTGTATTCGTTCCTATACCACGAATATACATAGAAGGCATGGTACCGCCATCCCCGTTTCCCTTGATGACCAGTCCGGGCTCCCCGCGGAGCATCTCGATTATGTTGCTGTAGGTTGTCTTTGAGTCCTTGACTTTCTCAACTCCCTGTCCTGAAACCGACAGGCAGAACATAACAACCGGCAATATGGTTAACAGTCTGACTCTTTTCATAATTATTATAACTATTGACACGGTGAAGATATGAAAAAGTGTTGGAATTATAGTAACTTCGCACCTTGAAATCATCATCACCTACGATGACAGAATTTGAAATGATAGCCAAGACCTTCCAGGGGCTGGAAGAGATTCTTGCAAAAGAACTTATTGATCTGGGAGCCAATGGGGTGGCCATTGGTAACCGAATGGTGTCCTTCAAAGGAGACAAGGCCCTGATGTACAAGGCCAACTTTCATCTGCGCACCGCAATCAGAATCCTCAAACCATTCCTTCATTTCAAGGCCGACAGTGCCGACGAAGTTTATGATATCTGCCGTAAGGTGGATTGGGAAAAGTATATGGACCTGAGCGACAGTTTCGCCGTCGATTCAGTTGTATACAGCGAGGATTTCCGCCATTCCAAATTTGTGGCTTACAGGGTAAAGGATGCCATTGCAGACTATTTCCGTGACAAATACGGCAAACGCCCCAACGTGAGCGTAGCCAATCCGGACCTTACCTTCCATATCCATATTTCACATGATGACTGCTCCCTGTCACTTGACAGCTCCGGCGAGTCACTGCATAAGCGCGGTTACCGTCAGGAGGCCATGGAAGCTCCTCTGAATGAAGTTCTGGCAGCAGGCATGATACTCATGTCAGGATGGGACGGCAAGTCTGATTTTGTAGATCCCATGTGCGGATCCGGCACAATTCCCATAGAGGCCGCACTGATTGCAAAGAACATGGCACCCGGTCTGTTCCGTAGCCACTTTGCATTTGAGAAATGGAAGGATTTTGACCGTGACCTGTTTGAGGAGATCTATAACGATGACTCTGCCGAGCGTGAGTTTGAATACAGCATAAAGGGATATGATAAGGAACCCAAGGCAATCCTGACCGCCAAACGCAATGCCAAGGCTGCTGGTCTGCTGGATACCATCCAGTTTGAGCAGCGTGACTTCAAGGACTTTGAGCCGGTAAAGGAACGCACCGTGATAATCACCAACCCTCCCTACGGCGAGCGTCTGGTCGAGGACAATCTGCTTGGCCTGTACGAGATGATAGGAGAGCGTCTCAAGCATGCCCTCATAGGTGGTGAGGCATGGATTATAAGCTACCACTACGAGTGCTTTGACAAGATAGGACTCAAGCCGTCGGCAAAGATTCCTCTCTTTAACGGAGCCCTTCCCTGCGAACTGCGCAAGTACGAGATATTTGACGGCCGATATAATGATTTCCGTGGAGGTGACCGTCGCCTCAAGAAGGATGACCTGCCTACCCGTCGCAGCGGCACTCTGCGCCACAAGGCCCGTCTGGCCGAAAGAGAAGAGGCCCGCAAGGCCGAAAAGCCTTTCCGCAAGACCGACGAGCCCAAGCCTTTCCGTAAAAAGGAGGAGAGCAGAACTTTCCATAAAAGCGAAGGCGGAAAACCCTTCCGTAAGTCAGAGGGAGGAAAGCCATTCAGAAAGTCAGAGGGAAAGCCCTTCAAAAAGTCAGAGGGAAAGCCTTTCCGAAAAGAGGGAGGACGCCCTGCAGCTAAGAGATCATTCAAACCTGCAAACAAAAAACAATAAAATATGAAGATTCTGTTACTTGGAAGCGGAGGCCGCGAGCATGCTCTGGCCTGGAAGATTGCCCAAAGCCCACAGCTTGAGAAACTTTACATTGCTCCGGGCAATGCAGGTACCGCAAACGTAGGTGAGAACGTAGCCATCAAGGCCAACGACTTTGACGCCATCAAGGCTTTTGTCCTGGACAAGAAGATCGATATGGTTGTAGTAGGTCCCGAGGACCCGCTGGTAAACGGCATCTATGACTACTTCAAGAATGACGCCGCACTGAAAACCGTCCCGGTCATCGGCCCCTCAAAGGAAGCCGCACAGATGGAAGGCAGCAAGGACTTTGCCAAGCGTTTCATGCAGCGCCACAATATCCCCACCGCAGCATATCAGACATTCACAGGTGAGAACCTGGAGGAGGGACTCAAATTCCTGGAGACACTCAAGGCTCCTTACGTACTCAAGGCCGATGGTCTTTGCGCCGGTAAGGGCGTGCTGATACTGCCTGCTTTGGAAGAGGCGAAGAAGGAGCTTAAGGAGATGCTGGGCGGCATGTTCGGCAATGCTTCGTCACGCGTAGTGATTGAGGAGTTCATGAGCGGCATAGAGTGCTCCGTTTTTGTGCTCACAGACGGCAAGCACTACAAAATACTTCCCGAGGCAAAGGACTACAAACGCATAGGCGAGCATGACACCGGCCTTAACACCGGCGGCATGGGCTCAGTATCGCCTGTCCCGTTTGCTACCAAGGAGTGGATGAAAAAGGTCGAGGACCGCATCATACGTCCTACCGTAGAGGGTCTAGCTCAGGAGGGTCTGGTTTACAAAGGCTTCATATTCTTTGGCCTGATCAATGTGGACGGTGATCCCAAGGTGATAGAGTACAACTGCCGTATGGGTGATCCCGAGACCGAGAGCGTAATGCTCCGTCTCAAAAGTGACATAGTAGAGCTGTTCAAGGGTGTGGCCGACGGCAACCTGGATACCAAGACCCTGGAGCAGGATCCCCGCTCAGCAGTATGCGTCATGCTGGTATCCGGCGGTTATCCGCAGCACTATGACAAGGGTTATGTAATCAGTGGAATAGACAAGGTCAAGGACAGCGTCGTGTTCCATGCAGGCACAGCCTTCGATGCAGACGGCAACGTGGTTACCGCAGGCGGCCGCGTGATAGCAGTAAGCTCATACGGAAAGGACAAGGCCGAGGCTCTGGCACTCTCATTCAAGGGTGCAAGCCTTATTGATTTTGAGAAGAAATATTTCCGCAGGGATATAGGACAAGACCTTTGACATACCCCTGGAATAACATTAAATAACTGTCAATTGACTGCCTTTAACCTTTAAAGGAGTATCTTTGAGGCACTCAACAGACATTTAATTCATAGGAATGATGAATTACAAAAGACTGAACACCATCATCGGATGGCTGGTATTCGCAGTCGCAGCGGTCACATACTGTATGACCATTGAGCCTACTGCCAGCTTCTGGGATTGCCCTGAGTTCATAACCACTGGTTATAAAATGGAAGTAGGACACCCGCCTGGGGCACCTATATTCATGCTTACCGCAAACCTGTTCTCACAGTTTACAAATGACCCCTCCAAGGTGGCCATGATGGTTAACACCATGTCGGCCCTTCTCAGTGCGCTTTGCATACTGTTCCTGTTCTGGAGCATAACCATGCTTGTCAGGAAACTGGTGGCAGGCACAAAAGAACCCGATATGTGGCAGATGATAACCATTTTCGGCGCAGGTATTGTGGGTGCGCTGGCATATACATGGTCCGATACATTCTGGTTCAGCGCCGTTGAAGGCGAGGTTTATGCCTATTCTTCATTCTGCACCGCAGTTACATTCTGGCTTATCCTGAAATGGGAGGAGAACGCAGACCAGCCGCACAGCGCACGCTGGCTCGTACTCATTGCATACCTGATCGGTATATCAGTAGGCGTTCACCTACTGAACCTGCTTTGTATCACAGCAATAGTACTGGTTTATTATTTCAAGAAATCAAGTAACCCCACTTGGAAAGGCGGTATCATAGCATTTGTCCTTTCAGGTGTCATCATAGCCGCTGTTCTGTACGGAATAGTTCCCGGTATCGTGAAGGTGGGCGGATGGTTTGAGCTCCTGTTCGTAAACGGATTGGGGCTGCCTTTCAACACAGGTCTGATCATCTACATCATCCTGCTTGTAGGAATCCTGGTCTGGGGAGCATACGAGACACAGCGCGGTGACCGCAAGCACTTGATGTATCTCTCATTCCTGCTGACAGTCGCTTTTGCCGGTATACCTTTCTACGGTCACACCGCCGGAGGTATCATCCTTGGAATAGTCATTCTTGCTGCCGGTGCCGTCTATCTCTTTGCAAACGGCGTTCCCGAGAGTATCAAGCCGTCGGCAAACATACTCAATACCATCATGCTCTGCGTCATGATGCTTACCATCGGCTATTCATCATATGCCGTCATCGTAATACGTTCTACTGCCAACCCGCCCATGGACCAGGATTCACCTGAGGATATTTTCTCACTGGGAGAATATCTTGCCCGTGAACAATACGGTTCAAGACCTCTGCTTTACGGACAGGCTTACAGTTCAGAGATCGTATACGAGGTTATTAAAGAGAAGGGCTACAGCTACTACTCTCCCGTAAGTAAGATTACGGGTAAGTCATACGGACGTAAGGAGAAGGCCAACAAGTCCGAAAAAGACAGCTACTATGTAATGGACGAAAAACGCGAGTACGTATACGCCCAGAACATGCTGTTCCCCCGCATGTACAGCAGGGACCCCGAACACGTCGCTGAATACAATTCATGGTGTGGAGGCATTAAAGGCCATACCGTTACCTATAACCAGCGCGGAAACAATATTAAGGTCACCACTCCTACACAGGGAGAGAACCTTAAGTTCTTCCTGAGATACCAGGTCAACTTCATGTACTGGAGATACTTTATGTGGAACTTTGCCGGCCGTCAGAATGATATCCAGAACCGCTATGGTGAGGTGGAAAACGGCAACTGGGTAACAGGATTCAACTTCATAGACAAGATGCTGATAGGCGGTGACAACAAGCTGCTGCCGGAATCTCTGACCGGAAAGGGACACAACGTGTTCTACTGCCTGCCGCTCATTCTGGGCCTGCTGGGCCTGTTCTGGCAGATAGGAAAGGGACGTGAGGGAACACACCAGTTCATCGTTGTACTGGCGCTCTTCTTCATGACCGGTCTCGCCATTGTGGTCTATCTTAACCAGACTCCTCTGCAGCCACGTGAGCGTGACTACGCCTATGCCGGTTCGTTCTATGCTTTTGCCATATGGATCGGACTGGGAGTTGCCGCCATCGCAGACTGGCTGGGCAAGGTTGCAGGCAAGAAGGCTGCACCCGTCATAGCTGCAGTAATGTGTCTTTTGGTTCCCATCCAGATGGTGGGCCAGACTTGGGATGACCACGACCGCAGCGGACGTTATGCATGCCGCGATTTCGGTCAGAACTATCTGATGACTCTGCCTGAGAAGGGAAATCCCATCATCTTTACGAATGGTGATAACGATACATTCCCCCTTTGGTATAACTTTGAGACTGAAGGCTTCCGTACCGATGCACGTTGCTGCAATCTGAGCTATCTTATGACCGATTGGTACATAGACCAGATGAAACGTCCCGCTTACGATTCACCTGCTTTGCCCATCTCATTTGAAAGAATTGATTACGAGACAGGTACCAATGATTATGTAACCATCAATCCTAAAGACAAGGAGGTACTGCTCAAGAATAACAGCAAGGAGGCTGTCGACAGGTCTTTCGAACTTCATAATGTTCTGGATTATTGGATCAAGCAGCATCATATGATTCCTACCGATACTATCTGGCTTAAGATAGACAAGGATGCCGTGCTGCGTTCAGGCATGAAGATTCCGGACAAATACATAGGAGCAACCGATGAGGAGACAAAGGCTAACATTCCCGACCGCATGATAATCTCACTCAAAGGCAAGAGCACCCTGATGAAAAATGAGATCATGATGCTTGACCTGATTGCCCATTGCAACTGGGAAAGACCTCTCTTCATAGCAACTACTGTTCCCAACAGCAGTTACCTTGGTCTGGGCAACTATTTCCTGCTCGAAGGCCTGGCATACAGGATTACGCCTTTTGATTGGAAGGTAGCCACAGGAGTCAGCGGCCGTACCGGTGCTGTCGATGCTGAAAAGATGTATGACAATCTGCTGAATTTCAAATACGGAGGATTGGATAAACCCGGAGTATACCTGGATGAGACCAACCGCAGAATGTGTCAGTCGCAGCGCAGACTTGTGGCACAGCTCGCCATCGAACTCTATAACAGCGGCCAGAAAGACAAGGCCCTGAACGTTCTGGAATCAGTCAGCGCCGGAATTTGTGATGAGGTTCTTCCTATCAACGACCCCATCTACGGTTCCAGCTCCGAGATAGCAAACCTCTATCTCGTTCTTGGCAAAAAAGAGAGAGCTACCAAGATCCTGCTCGAAACTACCGATAACTGTTACCAGCAGATGAGGTGGTATCTGAGCATGAACAACCGCAATCTCAAGCGTTCCGGAAAAGACTTTTCGGATGCTGCATCCATACAGTACTCATACGTATTCCCGTTACTGGAACAGTGTGTGGACAAGGCTCAGTATGACGAGTTATATGCTGAGTGGCAGAATATGTGCGATGAATTTGAACGCCGGGTTAACTGATAATGTTACTTGAACAGCCAACAGCAATTCTAAGCAAGATATACCCGAAAGGCATCTTCCGGAAAAATCCGGAAGAGCATTCGGTGTATCTTACCTTTGATGACGGCCCCATACCTGAGGTCACCCCGTGGGTCCTCGATGTATTGGACCAATACGGGATTAAGGCCACATTCTTTGTGGTGGGTGACAACGTGCGTAAACACCCGGACATTTACAAGATGGTGGTGGAGCGCGGACATCACATAGGTAACCACACCTTCAATCATGTACGCGGAATGCACATGCGCAACCACGATTACATTGACAACGTGAAGAAATGTGACGGATACATATCAACGCATCTGTTCCGTCCTCCTCACGGAGTACTGCGCCGATGGACATACCGTTATATGAAAGGTGATTACGATATCATCTTCTATGATGTCATAACACGTGACTACAACGAAAAGCTCAAACCGGAGAAGGTGCTGGAGATTGTCAGGAAGTTTACCCGTAACGGCTCGATAATAGTATTCCACGACTCTCTGCGCAGCGAGAAAAACCTGCGCTATGCATTACCCAAAGCTATCGAATGGCTTAAGGAGCAGGGATACGCTTTCAAGCAGTTGTAAATTAAAGGCCAAGCTCACACAGGACAGTACAAATCTTGTCCTGGACATTTCTTGAGGGTACCATCTTGATGGCGCCCTCATTAATTATACAGAATGCAAGGTCACGGCCATCGGCTGTATGGATATAACCGGCTAAAGTACATGAGCCGGTAACCGAACCGGTCTTGGCATGTACCTTGTTCAGCGTGGTCTTACCGTTAAGTCGTGACTTGAGAGTGCCGTCCACCCCCGATATGGGAAGGCTCTTGTACATTATGGTATATAGCTCACGGTCCTTATAAATGAGCGACAGCATATCAACCATAAACTGTGGAGAACACATATCGTACATGGATAATCCGCTCCCGTCAACTATGTTGAATGATGCCGAGAACATACCGAACTTACGCTCCACAAAATTCTGAAGGAACTTGGATGCATCCTTGAACCTGATACCCCTGGGATACTGGATTCGTCCCGTCTGCAGGAACATTGCCTCGGCAAACAGGTTGTTGCTCTCTTTAAGCGCCTCTTTGATTACCGAAGGAAGGTCATGTGACACTATGGAAATATCACGAGCCATGACCGGGCAGTTTCCCCAATCATATTTACCGTAACTTATGCCGGCTTCATCAAGATACTGCCGGAACAGGGCAAAGGTAAAATCTGCAGAGCCCACAACACTCAGGTCCGTTGACTGATGACGTTTGCAGTTACCCTCAACCACTATGGTGTTGTCATTGTTCATCCAGTCACGGGTAATCGTGAGCGGACCCAACGAGTCATTTCGTGTTATGGATCTGTTGATGACCCTGATGTAGTTATTGGCAGGATATATGTTCACCTCGGGAGCCTGTCCCTGGACCGTAGGCTTAACCTCTATACCGACAAAACCCTGATGAACCATAAGAGGCGATATATACGGCTGGAAACTGGCAGGAGCATCATCCCAGCACCACCCTGTGGCCCAATACATGGTATCCATAATGGAGACATCGGCGTAAAGCGTACCATTTATCTTATTGACACCCGCTTTCTTGAGGTCACTCACCATACTGCGCAACTCACGTTCGTTGAGTGCAGGATCCAGTCCGCCCACAAGATAGAGGTTACCGTTCAGTACACTGTCCTTGCCTATGCTTCCCTGAGTCCTGAGTCTGGTATTGAACTTATAGCCGGCTCCCAGCGATGACAATGCGGTAACTGATGTTATCACCTTCTGTACCGATGCCGGACGACACATTATCTTCTCACGATAAGCATAGATAGTGGTATCATTCGTCAGGTCATATACCATAAGGGCTATGTCCGTACCTTCGGGCAACTCCTCATATATAATCTGGTCTATGGATTCTGTGAGGGAATCCAGGTCTATGCTTGCAGCTGGTAGTGATGCTGCAATAAACAGCGTAAGAATAATGGTCCTTATCCTATTCATTTCAATATGATACCGATGTTTCCAGACCGTTTTCCCTGAGCATCACAGCTATGCGGTCAAGGGTCTCATGACTTGCCTTACGCAATGTTGATACAGGAGTCTCACGGTCTATGGTGTATATCATTACCTGACTGGGCGCAATCTTTTTCAGGGTCTCAATCCACGGCAGCACATATCTGCTTGAGGTATTGTCCATGTCACGGCCGTCAAGTGTTCCCGTCAGGAACATAGTCTGTATTATTACATGACCCTTGAAGTCACACAAGGCTTTGATTATGGCATCCAGGTCATAATGTCCGACCGGATTATCTATCAGCCTGATGTATTCAAGGTCAACTGTATCCAGTTTCTGGATATTGTTGTCCAGTTTGAGCAGTGCCTTGAAAATAGCCGGATCCGTCACACGGGTTCCGTTGCTCAGGACGCTGACCTTTGCATTGGGGAAGAACTCGTCACGCAGTGCCAGCACATCATCGACTATCTCCGGAAACTCTGGATTTGCGGTGGGCTCACCGTTACCGGCAAAAGTCAGGACGTTGGGCTCAGGCCCTTCGGCCTTCATCTTGGCAAGAGTATCTCTCAGTGCCTCATACACCTCTGCCCTGGTAGGACGGTGGTGATGAGTATGGTGCTCGCAGTTACGGCCACACTCACAGTAGATGCAGTCAAAGGTGCATATCTTACCATCGGCAGGCATCAGATTGATACCCAACGATACTCCCAGACGACGGCTATGGACGGGGCCGAATATAGGTGAGCTGTATAAGACGGTTGACATGATTCCTTGACTTCGTTTATTCTGTTCGGCAAAAGTACGCTTTTTCTGTCAGAACTTTGCTATGAATTGTACCGATATTTCCTCTTTGTGACAGGAGTCTATGCGCTGCTGTGCCGAACTTATCTCATCGCGGTCCAGATAGTATGTCCCGCCTGTTTTCAGGTTCAGCTGCATGTCAGGAGTTATCCTATACCTGACGGTTGCCGCCAGATGTCCGCCCTTACCGTACAGGCTGATGAAATTGTATGAATACCTCAGACCGCTCTCATAGACCGATATCCGGGAGTCATAACTCCCGGTCAGGAACGCTGCTGCAGCGATACTCACGTCCAGTTTACCCTTGAGCAGGTTACGGTTGTAACTGCCGGTGAGCGCATAACCGTTGGAGACAGGCTCAGCAATGAAATCGTATCGGGCATAAAAGAGTTGTGTACATATCCGGGCTCCGAACCTGCAGTCATGAGTCCATCGCAGCCGGTAGCGCCCTGTAAGACAGTACTCCAACTGCCGGGTATACTTGCAGTCCTTCTGTCTGGTCTTGAAACGCGCTGTCGCAAACAACGCATCCCTGCGTCCAATCTGCCAGTCTGCCTCCAACCGCAAATCCATTCCGTTGCTTCTTTCCGATGCACCGTATCCCGGCTCGGGATGAACGAAAAAATCCGCGTAGCCGTCCAGTTTGAGCTTACGTGTGTTTTTTGTAAAACCCATAAGCAATCCTGTCTCATTTTGAACGCCCCCTTCGGCCATGGCATTGGAATGAAGGACCGAATACTCCGGATCGTAATGACGCAGTACCACAGACAACGACCGTTCTCTTTTTAATCGGAATGTTTGTGATGCCATCAACGCAGGTTTTCCGTTTGACAGGGACAATTCGGCATGGAAGCCGTAACGGGCACGGTTCAGACTGCAGTCTACAGATGCACCTATAAAACTGTCGCGCCCCTTATAAGGCAAAGAGAGTCTCTCAGCCAATCCGGTAACTCCCACTTTTAAGCCCCGATAACCGTAACGTATATTGGCGGCAACTGTCCGGAGCATCACGTTATGCTTTCTGGACCGCTCCAACCGTGTACGGTGATATCCGTCCTCCTTAAATGAACTTATTAGCGTGTCACCTCTGATGGCCGCATCCAGCGGCGTTGAAGCGGCTAACAGCGTAAAGGTTGTATGAGGCCCTCCCATCGCTACACCTGCCCCTCTGAAAAAGCCGTATTCCTGATTTGAGGCATGAGGTTTAAGCCCTTGAGTCTGACGGCTCATTGAAGAGAGTGCCATGTTTTTACCTACACTGAAACCTCCACCCAACAGCAAACCGTGTCCCAACTGTGCTTTGAAATTACCCAGCACCAACTCCTTTATTAAACCCATATCCCTGAGATAAAGATAAGGTGACAGGAAATCATAACCCCGCTCACCTGCATCCTTATCGGCCGTCATGCCAAACCTTATCCTGTTATGCCAGCTGAATGAGTAACGTATATTATGTGACAACCGTCCTCCCAGGTATGCCCTGTTAGGATAACGCGCCAGTTCTTCGGGAGAGTGATACCTGAAACCATCCCTTGTATACAATGGTATGTCCATACGGGCTGTCACCTCATTCCGCCCGGAACTCAGGATATCGTCTAACCGCAGTTTCTCCCTTTTCATCGGCACCTCACCTGCATAGACGAAGTGTCGCAGCAACTGCCGTGTATTGAAATCCAGACTACCCGTAAGCTGCAATTCGCCCAATGTGAGCATAGGACCGTGCATAAAGACATAGGCATGGATATCCTCTATCTGCTTTTCGGAAAGGAAAGGCAGGGCCGACAGCTCCTCCCTTGTCGCAGTGTTGATGTTGAGCGGCATCTCATGCAGTGATTCATACAACACAGCCAGCTCCTCAAGAGCATCCTGGGAGAGATCTTCATCGGACAGGAGTGTTTCCAGCACGCTCTCCCACCCGTCTGTTCCTGTATTCTGGGGATAAACCGCTGTCGACGAAATGGACAGCACCGCAAACCAGGAGATTAACAATCTATTTTTCATCGTATAATAGTATTAGAGATGTTTTCCAAAAGGACCTTTACAAAAATAGGTCATTTTGATTGGATTTGATATTTTTGCAGACATGAAACGTATCGTCATACTCTTTCTGACCTTGGTCATGTGCATTCCTGCCTTTTGCACCGAGTCCGATGATGACAAGCAGAAACGCGTGCTTGTGGCATTGGCCACCATCATAGACGGCGACACTGTCCCCACATTTGAACTGATGGAGGTAACAATCTACGGAAGACGTGAATTCCCTTCCGCCCGCAAGAAGCGTAAATATGACAAGCTTACCCGCAACGTAATGAAAATGTATCCCATCGCCCTCGAGGTTAAGGCAATACTTGTGGAGACATACCTTTATCTGCAGACATTGCCCGATGACGAGGCTCGCGAGGAGCATCTGGAAACGGTGGAAAAGGGTGTTTGGGATCAGTATTACCCCATTATGCGAAAATGCACCCTGGCACAGGGCAAACTGCTCATAAAACTCATAGACCGCGAGTGTAACCAGACCAGCTATGACCTGATAAAGGCATTCATAGGTGGTTTCAAAGCCAAATTCTACCAGACTTTTGCCGCCCTTTTCGGAGCATCGCTCAAGAAGGAATATGATCCGGAGCATGACGATGAGGATGCCATGGTTGAGGAAATCATCTGGATGATTGACAACGATATGTTGTAAATCAACATTTTTCGACAACGATATGCTGTAAAATGGCTCATTGGGGACAGTCCCCTTTGTGCCATTTTTTCTATCTTTGCACCGTTATTTCAAAAGTAGAATCAAATGTCATTGCGATGCGGCATAGTGGGCCTGCCCAATGTAGGTAAATCCACTCTTTTCAACTGTCTGTCAAGCGCCAAGGCTCAGGCAGCAAATTTCCCTTTCTGTACCATTGAACCCAACGTAGGAACTATCACCGTTCCCGATGAGCGCCTGACCAAGCTGGCCGAGCTGGTTCATCCGGGCCGAATCGTTCCCGCCACCGTTGAGATTGTAGATATAGCCGGACTGGTAAAAGGTGCCAGCAAGGGTGAAGGTCTGGGTAACAAGTTCCTGGGCAACATCCGTGAGTGCGATGCAATCATCCACGTGCTCCGCTGTTTTGACGATGAAAACGTAACCCATGTTGACGGAACTGTCAATCCTGTCCGCGACAAGGAGATTATCGATACCGAGCTCCAGATAAAGGACCTCGAGACCATTGACCAGCGTCTGCAGAAGGTTTCCAAGCAGGCTGCCGTAGGTGACAAGCAGGCCAAGATAGTATGCGACGTGCTCAACGCATACCGTGATGTGCTGCTTCAGGGCAAATCGGCCCGCACCGTTACATTTGACTCAAAGGAAGAAACCCAGATTGCTCATGACCTGTTCCTGCTCACCTCAAAGCCCGTGCTCTATGTATGCAACGTGGATGAAGGCAGCGTAAAGACAGGCAACGCCTATGTGGAGCAGGTGCGCCAGGCCATCAAGGAAGAGAACGCCCAACTGCTGGTGATTGCCGCCAAGACCGAGAGCGAGATTGCCGAACTTGAGAGCTATGAGGACCGTCAGATGTTCCTTGAGGAGCTGGGTTTAGAGGAATCGGGCGTAAACCGTCTGGTGAAATCGGCCTTCAGCCTTTTGAATCTTGAGACATTCATCACCGCCGGACCGATGGAGGTAAAGGCATGGACATACCGTAAGGGTTGGAAAGCTCCGCAGTGTGCAGGTGTCATCCACACCGACTTTGAGAAGGGATTCATCCGCGCCGAGGTCATCAAATACAACGACTACGTTGAACTTGGCTCCGAGGCTGCCGTACGCGATGCCGGCAAGCTTTACGTCGAAGGCAAGGACTACGTGGTTGAGGACGGCGACATAATGCATTTCCGTTTCAACGTATAAAACACTCTGACAATGGACAACTTTCTTGCAGTAATATGGAATCCCGACACTCAACTGTGCCGTATTTTAGGGCTGCCCATCCGCTATTATTCACTCATGTGGATTTTAGGTCTGGTGGCCGCATATCTGATTGTCAAAAAAGTATATAAAGACCGCGGTATCAAACAGGAGGTCTTTGAGCCCCTCTTCATCTACTGTTTCCTGGGTATACTTATCGGCGCCCGTTTAGGTCACTGTATATTCTACGAGCCCGAGTATTACCTGACAAGCGGCAAACACTTCATCGAGATGCTGCTGCCAATACGTTTCATGCCGCAAGGAGGTATCAGGATGGTCGGTTACAGCGGACTTGCCAGTCACGGCGGTACCATCGGCATAATCATCGGCATGATTCTGTATTGCCGCAAGTACAAGGTCAAGGTTTTAGAGTGCATTGACATGGTCTGCGTGGCAACCCCGCTCACCGCAGCCTGCATACGCATAGGCAACCTGATGAACTCAGAGATTGTGGGTAAAGCCACAGGTACTGACTGGGGTTTCATCTTTGTCCAGAACGGCGAGGATTTTGCACGCCACCCGGCACAGCTTTATGAGGCGATCGCCTACATAATAATATTCATCATAACCATCCTTATCTACCGCAAGCATAAGGAAAAGATCGGCTCGGGATTCCATTTCGGATTCTGCATAGCCACCATTTTCACCTTCCGATTCTTCATTGAGTTCTGCAAAGAGGTGCAGGTGGATTTTGAGCGTGGCATGGCTCTTGACATGGGTCAGCTCCTTAGCGTCCCCTTCATCGTAGCCGGCATCTGGCTGATGCTCCACTCCCGCAAAAAATGATACAATTGGGGGCAGACCCCAATTGGCTCAAAAAAAAGGGGACAGCCTCAATTCTGTTTTTGTTTTTTCTTACCTTTGAGAGATATTTAAAACAGGAGAACTATGCTGTTGTCATCAAATGGTATCGCAGTGACTTCGTTCGCTGCTCCTGAAGTGTGGAGCGCACTCGTTCAGGTGTTCATAATCGCATTGGCCGTACTGGCTGGAAACATACTCCGTCGTAAAGTCAAGGTTTTGCGCCGCAGTCTGATACCCTCGGCTCTGCTGGGTGGTCTCATCATTCTGCTGCTTAAACTGTGGGCCGATTTCAACGGCATAATCGACAAGCGTTTCATGGAGACGGTCACCTACCATACGCTGGCACTCGGCTTCATCGCCATGTCACTGCGCGCATCAAAGGAGACTGACCGCGCCAACACACGCACCGTCATCGATACCGGTACACTGACCATCGGAACATATATCGTTCAAGGTATCATCGGCCTTCTTGTTACAATACCCATGTACCTGTGGTGGAGAAATCCGGAGGCAGGCCGCGACATATTCTACTCAGGAGGTCTGCTTGTGCCGATGGGCTATGGACAGGGTCCCGGCCAGGCTCTCAACTTCGGTACCATCTACCAGCTGGGTGCTGCCGATCAGGGCATCAACTTCCATGGCATAGACTTTGGCCTTTCCATCGCGGCTATCGGATTCCTGGTAGGCAGCGTGATAGGTGTGATCTATATGAACATACTCAACGGCAAGGGCAAACTCAAGATCCACGAGCAGGATAACGTCCAGCGCCATACCCTTAAGGATTACGAGCAGGCCAACGAGCTGCCGCACTCAGAGTCAGTCGATAAACTGACCATCGTAGTGAGCATTGTTCTGCTCACCTATTTTCTGGTTTACCTGCTCATGTCGTTCATCGGCGGTCTTGACTTGGGAAACTTCGGTGAAAAGACTCTTAAGCCGCTGGTTTACGGATTCAACTTCTTCTGGGGTATCCTGTTCGGTTCACTTGTCAAGATCGTTATCCGTGGTCTGCGCAAGAGAGGCTGGATGACCCGTGAATATCTTAACGAGTTCCTTCTGAACCGTGTAAGCGGAATAAGTTTTGACATAATGATCGTGGCCGGTACCGCCGCCATCAGCTTTGAGAACCTCAAGGCCATCTGGCTGCCGCTGACCATAGTCTGCGTGGCAGGTGCTTTCATCACATTCGTTTACGTACGCTGGGTATCATTCCACATCTATCCCGATTACAAGTATGAAGGTTTCTTCTCAATGTTCGGTATGCTTACCGGTACAGCGAGCAACGGTATGATACTGCTGCGTGAGATTGACCCGCGCTACCAGACCCCTGCCGCAAACAACCTGGTGCTGCAGAATATCCCGGCCATGATAATGGGATTCCCGGTTCTGCTGCTGTTGGGATTTGCACCCCATAACCTCAAGGCAACATTCATTACTCTGGGAATACTCATTGCGCTGTTCATTGTTGCAACCTTGTTCCTGTTCCGTAAACGTAAAAAATAAATGGCGCAGAACAAGTCTGAAGAGACTCCCATGATGAGGCAGTTCTACAGCCTCAAGGAGAAACATCCCGATGCCATATTGCTGTTCAGGTGCGGTGACTTTTACGAGACATACTCACAGGATGCCGTTGAGGCCAGCCAGATTCTGGGAATTACCCTGACGCGCCGCAACAACGGCAAGAACGGGGCTATGGCACTTGAGATGGCAGGATTTCCGCATCATGCTCTTGACGCTTATCTGCCCAAACTGATACGTGCCGGTCGCCGTGTTGCCATCTGCGACCAGCTTGAGGACCCAAAACTGACCAAGACGCTTGTCAAACGCGGTATAACCGAGTTGGTAACTCCCGGTGTGGCCATGAGTGACAACGTGCTCCTTAATAAGGAGAACAACTTCCTTGCCGCAGTTCATTTTGGCAAGGGCGCCTTGGGCCTGTCATTTCTTGACATATCTACCGGTGAATATCTTATCGCCGAAGGTGCGGCCGATCATATTGACAAGCTGCTTGCCAACTTTGCGCCCAAGGAGGTGCTCATAGAGCGTGGCCGACGTCAGCAGTTCGGCCAGTCATTCGGTACCCGATACTGCCTGCGTGAACTTGACGACTGGGTCTTTACCGATGACTTTGCACGCGAGCAACTCAACCGCCATTTTAAGGTTCATAACCTCAAGGGATTCGGCGTTGATCATCTGCGCAACGGAAAAGTTGCGGCAGGTGCCATATTGGAATATCTTGCAGAGACCCTGCACAACAACATAAGCCATATAACGTCAATCCGCATGATTGACGAGGAGCGTTACGTGCGCTTAGATAAGTTTACGGTACGTAACCTTGAACTTATATCGGCCAACAGCGAGGACGGCACATCACTGCTTGATGTGATTGACCGTACCAGCTCGCCCATGGGAGCGCGTCTGCTGCGCCGCTGGATGCTCTTCCCGCTTAAGGATACATCGGCCATAAACCGTCGTTTGGATGTGGTCGATCACCTGTTCCGATATCCCGATACGGGTGATGCGCTGACCGAATCGCTGCAGCGTATGGGCGATGTTGAACGACTCATCTCCAAGGCTGCTGTATGCCGAATCAATCCCCGTGAGGTGCTCAGTCTGGGTCAGGCACTCAAACTGATGGAGCCAATCAAGATGATCTGCGCCGGATCAGAGAACCAACAGCTGCAGGAGATAGGCGCAGGCATTGATCTGTGCAGTGATTTGCGTGAGGAGATTTTGCGTATGCTGCGTCCCGATGCACCGATGCTTGTAAGCAAGGGCGGAGTGATAGCCGAGGGTGTAAATGCCGAACTTGACGAGTTGCGCAGTATCGCTTACAGCGGCAAGGATTATCTGATGCAGATTCAGCAGCGTGAGGCAGAGATTACCGGTATCTCCAGTCTGAAGATTGCCTATAACAACGTGTTCGGCTACTACCTTGAGGTGCGCAACACATTCAAGGACAAGGTGCCCGAGACATGGATCCGCAAGCAGACTCTGGTCAATGCCGAGCGTTACATCACGCCTGAGCTCAAGGAGTATGAGGAGAAGATACTTGGAGCCGAGGACAAGATACTTGCTCTTGAGACCCAATTGTTCGGTGAATTGGCACAATCCATCATCAAATACGTTCCTGCAATCCAGAACAATGCCGTTCTGATAAGCCAGCTGGACTGCCTGCTCTCATATGCCAAGGTATCACGTGAACGTAAGTATGTGCGTCCGGTGGTGGACGAGAGCAATATAATTGACATTCATGAGGGCCGACATCCGGTAATTGAGACCCAGATGGCGCCCGGTGACAGCTACATATCCAACAACGTCCTGATAGACAGCGACAGCCAGCAGATACTCATCATAACCGGTCCCAATATGGCCGGTAAGTCAGCATTGCTGCGTCAGACTGCACTCATCACCCTGATGGCGCAGATGGGCTGTCACGTACCCGCCGAGAGCGCACGCATCGGAATGGTGGACCGCATATTCACCCGTGTGGGTGCCAGCGATAACATATCGGCCGGAGAATCTACGTTCATGGTTGAGATGACCGAGGCAGCAAGCATCCTGAACAACCTGACTCCCCGCAGTCTGGTTCTGTTTGATGAGCTTGGCCGCGGAACTTCAACGTATGATGGCATATCCATTGCGTGGGCAATCGTTGAGTATATCCACGAGCATCCGTCGGCCCACGCCCGTACGCTTTTTGCCACTCACTATCATGAGCTTAATGAGATGGCAAAATCGTTCTCACGCATACGTAATTACAATGTATCGGTACGTGAGGTTGACGGTAAGGTGCTGTTCCTGCGCAAGCTGGTTCCGGGAGGCAGTGAGCACTCGTTCGGTATCCATGTGGCCGAGATGGCCGGAATGCCGCGCCGCATTGTCAAGCGCGCCGGCGCCATCCTTAAGGAGATGGAGGAGAGCGGAAGCGGCAAGAGCATATCACGCCCCAGCGTAGAGACCGCCCAGCAGCGTGAAGGCCTGCAGATGAGTTTCTTCCAGCTGGATGATCCCGTGCTTTGTCAGATACGCGACCAGTTGCTCTCAATCGATGTCAACAACCTGACACCCATCGAGGCCCTGAACAAACTCAACGACATCAAAAAGATCCTGAAGGGGAAATGAGCCAATTGGGGTCAGAGCCAATTGGGGTCAGACCCCAATTGGCTCTGTCAATATCTTATTGCCGTTAATATCACTCTTGATTTCATCCGATATAGGTTTAATCTCAATGATATACTCATAGTCCTTCAGTATTCTGGGGGGCTCATAGATTTTGACCTTTTCAATCATATCGGCCGTCAACCGTTTAAGAACTGAATCTTCTGATTGTTGGGCATAGGCCGGAATGCAGAGTGACATCATCATGGATGTCAAGGCAAGCAAGAGGACTTTCTTTCTCATAATGCATTTGATTGGTTTATCTGTTATCTAAACTGATTTATAGTGAAAATGCGTCTTGTGTTAAAGGCGCATTTTCATAATAAATGTCAAGAGAATATTATAAGTTTGCATTATCTGATACCAAAGGGTATTCCGCAAGGCATAAAGGTGTCAGGTTGGAATACCCTTTGTTGTTTGCAGAGTTTTATTATACCATCAACAATTAATACTTATGAAGAAAGAATATCTTATTGTTCAAAATGCAGTAAAATTACGATCATTTCCTTGTAATCAATTCGTGTTATTACTACATTTGCATCGAAAACTCTTTAACCGTTCTGTTGTATTATGAGCTATAAGAAGGTTAAAGATGTTATTAGTGAGCTTGAGGCTCATAAGTTTTGGTTTGTAAGGCAGAAAGGCAGCCACATGGTTTACACAAATGACACCAGAGTGGTTGTAGTTCCTAATCATACAAACAAGGGGATAGAAAAAGGTACGTATTACAATATCCTGCGTCAAGCAGGAATAAACAAGTAAGGTATTATGAAGAATCTACAGGTAATAGTGGAATATGCCGGTGATAATCTGAGCGCATATATAAAAGATCTGCCCATTGTTGCGGTAGGTAAGAACTTGAACGATATTAAGCGTGATATTACTGAAGCCATAAAGGTCTATAAGGAATCGTGCACTGAACTTGGCGTGGAGACATCGGATCTTGTAAAAGGAGAATATGAGTTGTCTTTTGTCATTGATGCTACAACGTTCATCAACTACTACAGCAATATCTTTACAAAGGCTGCCTTGAGCCGAATCACAGGCATCAACGAGCGTCAGCTATGGCATTACGCAGCAGGTTTGCACAAACCCAGAAAAAGACAACTTGAGAGAATTCAACGTGGAGTCCAGTCTTTAACTGAAGAACTGAACTCAATCTGTCTCCTTTAAATCAAAATAGTACAATTGGGGTCTGTCCCCAATTGTATTTTTTTTACCAGGGGGTAAAGCGGCCGGTGCGCTTCTTGTAGTCAAGGTACTCCTGGCCGAAATCGCGCTCAAGGCGTTTCTCCTCGGATGCTACCTGGAAGGACATGATGATGATGAATGCTACCCAGACCACGGCCGATTGCCAGGACAAGAGCATCAGAGCTATGCCGGCCAGATAGAGGAATGTACCCAGAAGCATGGGGTTGCGGCAGATACGGTACACACCGCCGGTCATGAGATGCTGGGTGTGGGGAGCAATCTCGTGATCAAAAGCATCCATGGGATTACCCCGGCCCACCACTTTCATATAGATGATGGTCCAAATGCTCATTACCAGTCCTGAAAAGCCGATGATAACGCCCGCGATGCAATTCCAACTGCATGAAAAAGCAATCCCCGGGCGACATGATGCCAGCCACATGATTGCAGGGATACCCACTATGAACATGATGAATCCCAGCAGATATCCGAATATCTCTCTTAACTGTTTCATTTAAAGTTTACTGATAAATTCGTCGATATCGGCGGCCGATGTATTCCAGCTGGTCACGAATCGGACCACACTCTGCTGCGGACCGCAAGGAGCCCAGATCTCGAACGATGCAAACTTGCCTATGCGCTCAATCTCCTTTTTGGGCAGGCAGAAGAACTGCTGATTGGTGGGTGAATCGACATAGGGTGAGAATCCCTTGGCAATCATTGCCTTCTTGAGTCTCAAAGCCTGTTGTACGGCATTGCCGGCAATCTCCAGATAGAGGTTGTCTGTGAACAGTGTGCTGAACTGCACGCCCAGCAGACGGCCCTTTGCCAGCATTGCTCCGTGCTGCTTTACAAAGGTGAAGAAACGGGGAAGCAGCTCCGGATGAGCCGTAACCACAGCCTCACCGAACATTGCGCCAACCTTGGTGCCACCTATATAGAACACGTCACACAGGCGTGCAATATCCTTAAGCGTTACATCCTTTGATGCAGCCAGACCGTAACCCAGACGGGCTCCGTCCATATAGAGTGGTATCTTATACTTGTGGCATACGCGGCTCAAAGCCTCCAGCTCTCCGAGTGAATAAAGTGTACCCCACTCTGTCGGGAAAGAAAGATAAAGGGCACCCGGTGAAACCATATGCTGGTGGTTCTCATTCTCATAGAACTCATTGAGATAACGCTCTATATCATATGCCGCAACCTTGCCCTGGTGTGAGGGAACTATCAGGATCTTGTGCCCCGATGACTCCACGGCACCTGCCTCCAGATTGTTGATGTGGGCCACATCGGATGCCATAATACCTTCATACTGATGGAGCAGTCCGTCTATCACGGTTGCATTGGCCTGGGTGCCGCCCACGAGGAAGCGTACCAGCGCATCGGGACAGCCGCAAGCCTCACGGATAAGGTCTGCGGCACGGCGGGTATAATCATCCTCACCGTAACCTACCGTCTGTTCAAGATTGGTCTCAACAAGACGCTGCATCACAGTTGGATGCGCGCCCTCCATATAATCGGAATCAAAGTGCAGCATACATTGGATTTTTGTATGCAAATGTAATAAATATCGGATTTATTTGGCGTGAGAATGTACGTATAATAAAATAGCGTTATATTTGTGGGAAATTTCTAACTTTTACCACAAATGGTAATACAAGAGAAAGACGGAAAGTACATCTTCGGAGTAGTGAAGGTGGGCGATAAAGGACAGATTGTGATTCCACGCGACGTACGTAAACAGTACGACATCAAGCCCGGAGACACACTTATGATGCTGGGCGATGACAAGGGTGTTGCATTGCTCAAGACAGAGTTATTCCAAAACATTATCAATCAGGCTATGGAGGGCCTTACAAAATGAGAAAGCATTGGATTGACAATCTGCGCTGGACAACTGTGTTGCTGGTGCTGTTATATCACGTAATCTATTACTATAACAACAAAGGTGTTTTTGGCGGAATAGGAGGATTTGGTGAATTCCCGGAGGTACAACAATACCAGGATATTCTTATGTACATTGTATACCCCTGGTTTATGCCGCTAATGTATATACTGGCCGGCATCAGCGCCCGATACTCGTTGCAGAACAAGACAGGAAAGGAATGGTTCCGCACCCGTACCCGCAAGCTTTTGGTGCCCGGTACCATCGGCCTCTTTGTATTCCATTGGATGATTGGTTATTTCAATGCCATTCCCGCCGGAACTGTAGTAGGTGATTTGCCGATGCCTGTAAAATACGGTATCTATGCAGTGAGCGGAACCGGTCCGCTGTGGTTTATCCAGTTGCTTTGGCTGCTTTCATTAGTCCTGCTTCTAGTGCGTAAGTTAGACTCTAAGGACAAACTGTGGAACCTGTGCGGTAATAGCAATATTCTTGTGATACTCTTGCTTGGATTTCTGTTCTGGATAGGCGAGCAGACGCTGGTTAAGAACCCGCGTCCCGATTCGGCCGATGGGCTGCTCAATCTCTACAAGCCTGTGTTCTATCTGATATCATTCCTGCTTGGATACTTTGTATTCTCGCATGAAGAAGTTCAGGAAACGTTACGCAAGGCGTGGATTTCGCTTTTGGCATGCGCTGTGAGTTGGGGCGTAGTTCTCATTATTTTAACCTGGGGTGAAAACAACACGTCACCGGAGTATATGGGTTCTCCACTAAACTGCATTTACGGTTGGCTCATGTGCCTTGCAATGATGGGCTGGTTCAACGCAAAGTTTGACTGCACCAACGGCTTCTCGCAGTATATGACCCGTACCAGTTACGGCCTTTACATTGTGCACTATCTGGTAGTGGCCGCTCTGGGTTATATGATGAAGACATATACCCAACTGCCTCCGGTTGCAATTTACCTTATCCTGACAGTTGCGGTATTTACATTGTCACCGCTCATCTACGAGGTGCTGCACCGCATCCCGTTCATCCGCTGGTGCGTATTCGGTGAAAAGAAGAAATAATGGAAACAGAGAGAATACTATTGCGCAAATGGCAGGAGAGTGATGCCGATGCGCTGTTCAAATATGCGTCAGATCCCGATGTGGGACCGCGTGCCGGTTGGCCGCCTCACAAGAGTATTGAGGAGAGCCGGGAGATAATAAAGACGGTTTTCAACACTGACACGATGTGGGCGGTAGTTTTGAAAGAGACAGGTGAGGCCATAGGCTGTGCCGGTTATCTTCCGGCTGGGAATTCCAATCTGAATATTCCCAGTAATGAATGTGAAGTGGGTTATTGGATTGGTAAACCCTATTGGAGCATGGGCATCTGTACCGAGGCTCTCAAGTTGGTGATTGACTATTGCTTCAATGTGAAAGGTTTCAAAGCATTGTGGGGAGACTATTTCCCCGAGAATCCCGCATCAGGCCGCGTAATGGAAAAGTGCGGCTTTAGGGATACCGGTCGCGAGACCGTCTGCCCTAACCTTGAAGTGGGGTCAGACCGTCCGGTCCGCATCATGAAGCTGGAAAAATGACACATTGGGGTCAGACCCCTTTGTGTTATTTTAGTTTTCCGTTCAATATGCGGTTGCGGACGCAGTTGACCGCCGGCTTGAAAAACTCCGGTTCCATGGATTCAAGTGTCGCTTTGAACTCGGCCAGAAGCTCAGGGTAGAACTTGCACATGCGGTATGCCAGCTTCATGCTGATGGACTGGATGCCCGGCAGTTCGTCAACATCGGCCATATGTTCCAGACAGAAATCCAGGAAATCAGTGCGCAAATCATCCTTTTTCATCTCCAGCCGCTCAATGATATTGAGTGAAAGCCTACGGACCGATGACCAAGGCGTCTTCAGAGCCATCTCTATCAGCTCATTCAGCATAACCTGCAACTGGGAAAGCTCCTTATCAGTAGCCTTGGTCAACACCCAGAAAGCATTCCGCACCACCCGCTCCTCATCACCAAGCATGAACTGCCGCGCAAAGCCCAGGAAATCACCCGAACGTTTTACCTCCCTATAAACGGCCTGTGCATCGACCTCATTCTTTACCGCCCTTATGATTGCTGTATTTATCTCCATCATTTGACTTCGTCTTACTCTGTCGCGACTCGGCCATCTTCAAGCAAGCTTGGATGGCTCTCACTGCTCCATCGTTTGAGCATCGGGAAAAAACCGTACATCATCTGCTTATACTCATCCTTGGTCATAGGCTTAGGCATGTTTTTGTTCACTTCATCAACAAACTGGGCACAGTGTTCTATCATCTGGTCCATTGTCATATCCTGAAGGAAATGCCCGTCCTTATAGCAGTATTGGCAATAGTCAAAATTAGTGCTACCGTCTGCGTTGGTTCCGCAATCCTCCACACGGGTAAGCGGCATACCGCAACTCTGGCAGAACTGCGGCAACTGTCCCTCACGGAAAGCCTTCTCCTTCTTAGGGAATGTTGCGTCATAAGCCTCAAACGCATCGGGATTTGCATCGGCCACAAAGTAGCCCTGCGGAGGGCAGTATGTTGCCTCAATGCCACCAAGCCATCCTGGGATAAGTTCCTGCGCAAGGAAGTAAGGAACCTCAGCGTCCTTGGGCTCCGAATGATAATGGATGCCCAACTTGCTGGCCATCCCGAATCCCGCATGCTTGTAGAATTCAATGTTACCCTCCATGCAAATAAAGCCCACACCCATCTGGCGCGCCTTGTCCAAAGCATAGTTCAGCAACTTAAGTCCATATCCTTTACGTTTATAATCAGGATGTATGCTTATCGGCCCGAAAGTCCAGGAAGGCTTGCGCGAGCCATCGGCCAACAGCAGCTCCGCCTTAGAGAACATCACATGTCCGATAATCCGCCCGTCCTCCTCCATCACATAGTCCAGTTCCGGAATAAAGTCAAGATTGTTCCTATACTGGTTAAGCACATAATGCTCCACGCATCCCGGCTTATAAACATTCCAAAAAGCCTCACGGGTAAGCTCCTCCACCACCCGATAGTCCTCCGGACGCTCAAGTCTTATATTCATGATTGTAAACCTTTATCAACATCACAAAGATACAAAATAGTACAAAAGGGGACAATCCCCTTTTGTACTATTTTGCCTGTTTCAAGTTGGAAAGGGCCTCCTTGTTGTTGGCGGTAATCATGGCAAGCTTGGAGCAGTTTTCCATATCGCTGCAGTCACCGCAGGTCTCAAAACCCTTTGCCCGGGCACACTTACGTATGGGACAGAGTGAATCGCAGAACGGAGTCTTAGCCCCTTCAACACGACATCCGGTACAATTGATCATATCGGGAGTGATCTCAACCTTATTAAGCTCCGACCATTCCCGAGCCACTTTCCTGCGCAGCTCATCGTCATCATTAACTATTGCCAACCGGGCCTGACAAACCTCGCAATCCAATCCGCAAAAAGCAATAAACTGTTTCATAAGCACATTTCTCTGTAAGCGAAGATAGTGCTTTTTGCGTCAACAACGTTGGAATGTTACGATAATGGTACGCAACATATTTCCGGGGCCGATGACACCGACCTACTTTTGCGTCAGAACCAATCAAACGCAAAAGTTATGGAAACAAAAAAGATCACATTCGGTGAAGCCATCAATTCCGGCTTCAGAAACATTTTCAAGTTCACGGGTCGCGCATCAAGAACTGAATTCTGGTATTTTATACTGCTTTATACTTTAGTGTTCTATACGCTGGGAATAGTAGTATCCTTCCTTATCCCATTTGTTATGCTGAAGGCAAAACACCCTATTACACCCCAAGCCTTTCTGATGATAGTAGGCTTTATTGCCTTTATACTGATAATACCATTGGTTAGCATAACCGTACGCAGACTTCACGATTCAGAGCGTAAAGGAGCATGGTTGCTGGCATATCTGTTACCCATGATTATTGCCGTGGTTTCAATGATATACTCAATGTTTCACTTTAATGTAGAGACTAAGGAAACTGAAACTGTAACCTCTATCAACCCGGAAGAATACTATAACAGATATACTGATACAGACGGAGATACCATCAGGATATATCCCGACTATATGGAGCAGGTGCAAAGCGGAAAGAGATTTTTCTACTATAAGGCCAATGGTGATTCCATTGCAGTTGAACCAGGTGTATTCAGTCCAATAGCAAGGACAGCACAAACTCAACAAGTTGATCGCGAACAGAAACTAATGTACGGAACAGCCGGAATCATATCCTTCCTTGTGATCCTCTCCTTTGTAGGATTCATCATACTGATAATCTTCTGCGCCCTGCCAGGAACCGAAGGACCCAACAGATACGGCCCCGATCCCAACGTCATCACCCAACCCGCACAAGAAACCATTTGATAATCTTTAAGTCTGCACATGCACCAAATTATCCAGTTGCAGGAGCAGGACATAAGGTTGGGGGAGCATCGTGGAGAGGCGTGAGCGGAGGGCCTTGGAGGATCCCGTTAAGAACGCCGCTTGTTCGAGGAACGTTCGGCCCCGTAGGGGACGATGAGTGACGCAAAACGAAACGACCCCTTTGCGTCCTGGGATTACAAGTGATGGAATTCAGTCACGCATTGGGGTCTTAAAGATGGTCATATAGTCATGTTGCTTACAGCAGTATTTGCAGATTTCATACTCATGACCTTCACCATCAGTAAAGAGGTAGCCGCTTATATGTTTGTTGCCGCACTTATCACATACAAAGGCATACGATATACGTTTACCTTTTGGTCCTTTAGCCAAACTGGTCATTTTCTTCTGGAAAGGTGTATCCTCCATCTGAGGTTTAACTATCCTTTGGAAGGAACCAGGTTGATGTATTTGCTTGGAACGTTTCATATATGACTCCTATACTAACTACCCATACAAACATAGCTATTTCTGTCAATAATTTGATATTATTTTAAAAAAACACGCGCGTACATTTTAAGAGCCCCAAGTTTTACTACCTTTATAGCCAAGAACGACTCCTTTCGCAAAGTAGCAGTTGTTCTTTCGACAAAGACCACCAACGCCTGTTATAGGCAACTATTTACAGAACTCCCTCGTAGTGAAAAAGGGCTTGGTCGCCTGTCGGAACACTGCGTAGGGAGTTCTTGTTTATGAGAATGGAGCTAATAAATAACGTCAATAAGACGCTTAAGGAGGACCTGATTGTAGAGATTAAGGAAGGCAGCAAACTTGCTATAGCTGCTTCCTGTTTCTCCATATACGCATTCAAGGAACTCAAGGAAGTTCTTAAAGACATCAAGGAACTCCGGTTCATCTTTACCTCACCTACTTTCACTACTGAGAAGACTCCTAAACAGCAGAGGGAGTTTTACATTCCACGCCTGAACCGTGAGCGTACGGTGTATGGTTCAGAGTTTGAGGTTAAGCTCCGGAACGAACTAACACAGAAAGCCATTGCCAAGGAGTGTGCTGAGTGGATCCGTGAGAAGGCCTGCTTTAAGTCAAACAGGACTAATGAGCAGATGATGGGATTCATCAATCTTGATGATAAGAGCTACGCTCCTATCAACGGGTTCACCACAGTTGAACTGGGCAGTGAGAAGGGCAATAATGCCTATACGATGATACAGAAGTCTGAAGCTCCTTTCTCGAAAGAATACATTGAGCTGTTTAACCAGATATGGAATGACGGCAGCCGCCTGCAGGTGGTGACTGATGAGGTAATTGACTCCATCAGTAACGCATATAAGGAGAATGCACCGGAGTTCCTGTACTTTGTAGCACTCTATAACATCTTCAATGAGTTCCTTGAGGATATAAGTGAAGATGAGCTGCCTAAGGAGGCAACCGGATTCAAGAACTCTACCATCTGGAATAAACTATACAACTTCCAGAAAGATGCAGCACTGGCTATCATTAACAAGCTGGAGAAATACAACGGATGCATTCTGGCTGACAGCGTTGGCTTGGGTAAGACTTTCACTGCCCTATCTGTAGTGAAATACTTTGAGAGCCGCAACCGCACCGTTCTTGTGCTCTGCCCCAAGAAACTGTTTGAGAACTGGAATACTTACCGCCAGAACTACGTTAACAATCCACTTGCACAAGACCGTTTCAACTATGACATACTCTATCACACCGACCTTTCACGTGAGGCTGGACGTAGCAATGACCTTGATCTGGAACGTGTGAATTGGGGTAACTATGACCTTGTGGTGATTGATGAGAGCCACAACTTCAGGAACGGCGGTAAGGTATCTACCGATGAGAACGGTGAGAACCCGAGAGAGAACCGTTATCTGAGGTTGATGAACAAGGTTATCAGGGCCGGAGTAAAGACGAAGGTACTGATGCTTTCTGCCACACCGGTAAATAACCGATTTGGCGACCTGAAGAATCAGTTGCAGCTGGCGTATGAAGGAAAGGCTGAGTCATTTGATAAGTTGCTGCCCACTGACAGAGGAATAGATGACATATTCCGCCAAGCGCAGACTGCCTACAACATCTGGGCTGACTTACCCCCTGAAGAGCGTACTACGGAACGGCTCCTGAAGATGATGGACTTTGACTTCTTTAAACTGCTGGATGCAGTAACCATAGCCCGCAGCCGTAAGCATATTCAGCAGTATTACGATACTACGGATATAGGCACGTTCCCTGAGCGTTTGAAGCCTATATCACGAAGCCCGCATCTGACAGATCTTGATACGGCCATCAATTATAATGAGATATTTGAGCAGCTGCAGATGCTACACCTGGCCATCTACACACCTTCAGCTTTCATTTTGCCAAGCCAGCTTTGGAAGTATAAGGATGAGGATTCTGTTACCGGCCACCGCCTTAGTATTGAGGAACGCGAGCAAGGTATCCAGCGACTAATGAACATACAGTTGCTGAAGCGCCTGGAATCTTCAGTGAACTCTTTCCGCCTGACGCTGACTCGCATCAAGGATTATATGCAAGAGACACTGGACGCAATATCACGTCTTGAGAACGGCGATACGCGTACATTGGTGGATGATTATGATGCCATTGATGCAGATGAGGATGAGCAGGATTTCACTATAGGTAAGAAGAAAAATAAGATCCTTCTGGAGGACATGGATTATATCTCATGGAGGGATGAGATACACGAAGACCTTGAGATAATCCGCCTGCTACTGGTAATGCTCCAAAGTATTACGCCTGAACATGACAGCAAGCTGCAGCAGCTTACCACTGACCTGAAGGATAAGTTTGCCCACCCCATCAACGGTGACAACAAGAAGATGTTAATATTTACTGCTTTCTCTGATACTGCAGTGTATCTGTACAACTGTCTGGCTGAACAGATTAAGGCCAAGCATGACCTTAATGTGGCTCTTGTTACCGGAGATGTAGAGGCCCGTAGCACTCTGAAACTTAAGGAAAAGCTTGATTTTAACAAAGTATTGACGCTGTTCTCGCCAATATCAAAGGAACGTGCTGCACTCTACCCCAATATCCATGAGGAAATAGATGTACTGATTGCTACTGACTGTATCAGTGAAGGACAGAACTTGCAGGACTGCGACTATCTGATAAACTATGATATCCACTGGAATCCGGTGAGGATTATCCAGAGATTTGGCCGTATAGACCGTATAGGCTCCAAGAATGCTCAGATACAGCTGGTGAACTACTGGCCGGATATGACGCTTGACGAATACATAAACCTGAAAGGACGTGTTGAGTCTAGGATGAAGGTGACAGTATTGACGGCCACTGGTGATGACAACCTGCTTTCTCCGGAAGAGAAGGATGACCTGGAATACAGACGCCAACAGCTGGAGAGACTCAAGGAAGACGTAGTTGACCTTGAGGAAATGAATACCGGTGTGAGCATCATGGATCTGGGTCTGAATGAGTTTAGGATGGACTTACTGGAGTACATCAATACCAACCATGATGTTGAGCATACACCAAACGGACTTCATGCTGTCGTAAAGAGCAATGGGCAAGCCCCCAAGGGCACAGTATTCGTACTGAAGAACCGTACTGCCGGAATAAACATTGACCATAAGAACCAGCTGCATCCGTTCTATATGGTGTATATAGCAGATGATGGTGAAGTGGTGGTTGACCATCTGCACCCCAAGGATATGCTGGATAAGATGCGTTTGCTCTGCAAGCCTATGACCAAACCTGATGTAACACTGTGCCGGGAGTTCAACAAAGAGACCCGTGACGGCCTACGTATGGGTAAATACTCCGACCTGTTGGGCAAGGCCATCCACTCTATCATAGCAGTTAAGGATGAATCTGATATGGATAGTTTCCTGAACGGATACAGTGGTGAGTTGTTTGAAGAGAAAATAACAGGTATAGATGACTTTGAACTGATTTGTTTCCTGGTAATCAAGTAGAGAAGATGTTCCAACTGCCGCAAGCAACCGTAATCAACAAGCCGCTCTATAAGAAGGCTGTCTTTGAGAAATTCAATCTCAAAGCAGCTGAGCGTGACCGTTTTGATGCCGACATTAGCAAGATGGCTCTGGTGGCACGTGTATCTACCGCAACAGTACCGGCACTGAAAGAAGGAGCGGAGATAAAAGGATTCTACATACTTCAGGTAATACTGAAGCATAGGGAGTATGATGCAAAGAACATTCTCATACTGAATAAACTTATCCCGCAGAAGATAGTATTTGCACTCCAGTATGAGAATGAGACTCAACTCTGTGTATTCCATACACGACTCCAGCAATCAGACTGGCAACCCACAGAAACGGCCACTATCCCACTACAAGGCCTGACGCTGGACGATGTGTGGAATAACATAGTGGCCACTATTGGTAAACTGGATGCTACTGCTGAGGAGAGCATCGAGGAGCAGATTGTTAATCGGGAACAACGGGAAAAGATACTGCGACAGATTGAGATACTGGAGAAACAGTGCAGGACTGAGAAACAGACACGGCGGAAGTATGAGTTATATAAAGAAATAGTGGAATTAAAAAAGAACTTAATTTGAGAGAAAAGACCCGGCAACACTACATTCCAAAATTTTATCTTAAAAACTTCATTGGAATGGATAATCAACCTACTGTTTATGATAAGGTTGAAAGGAAGTCGCACCCCGCTAAACTTGATTCCATTTGTTATGAAAACTTCCTTTATGATATAGCCCCAGACTTTGCAACTTTTGATGATGGTACAACTAAAGTATCATTCATAGAAGATACTATTTTGTCTAAAGAAATAGAGCCCCAGTTTGCAAAACTACTTAATGAAATAAATGATACGCTTGACACAATAGCATATAATAGCACTTTCCCTGAACCTCTACGGGAAAGATTAGCTTATAATATTATAATTCAGTATCTACGTATGCCTCAAATCAAACAGGCTACGCAACAGTTGAATGATGATATATTACCAAAGATGGTAAGATTATTCCAACAAGAATTGGCTAAAGAATTAGGAGATGAACAAATTGCAAAACTTCAATTAACCTCTAAATACGATGTTTCACGTACTTTTTATGAGCAAACCTTTGGGAGTGAGGAATTAGTAAATACTTTTTCTAAAGCTATTTTAGACAACAGATGGATATTTCTATATTCACCTGATGGAGGTTTTTACTCTTCAGATAATCCCTGTGTAGTTATTCAGAGCACAAATTCAAGACCATTCTGTTTAGGTCTAGCCCAATTTGGTTCAGAGATAATATATCCAATATTACCCGAATTAGCCGTAATAATATATGACAGGAACTATTATTCAGATTTAGAAGTATCTGACAACAGTGTTAACTATGCCCAGTTCGAGCATATAGCACACATTAATCTAAACATATATGAACAAGCAAAAAGATTTGTGTTCAGTAAAAAATGTGATTTTAAACTGGTAGAACAATATACTTATAATGGAGAAACTTAAAATGCAGACCGCGAACGTGGTTGATGAGAATATCAAGCGCATTGGGGAATTGTTCCCTAATTGCTTGACTGAATGCCTCAATGATGAGGGAAAGCCGGAGGTTGCGATTGACTTTGATCAGTTGCGCCAGGAACTGTCGAAGAATATCGTTGAGGGACCAGAGGAACGCTATCAGTTCACATGGCCCGACAAACGCAACGCTATTCGATTGGCTAACGCACCCACGACTGACACGCTGCGCCCATGTCGTGAAGAAAGTGTGGACTTCGATAATACGCGGAATTTGTATATCGAGGGTGACAACCTGCAAGTGCTGAAGCTCCTGCGTGAGAACTATCTCGGCAAAGTGAAGATGATATACATTGACCCGCCTTACAATACTGGTAATGACTTTGTGTATAATGACAACTTCGATCAAGATAAGCAGGAGTATGTCCACAATAGCGGTCAGTACGACGAAGAAGGTAATCGCCTTGTCGCCAATTCTGAAAGCAATGGCCGTTTCCACACCGACTGGCTCAATATGATTTATCCACGTTTGAAAGTGTCAAAGGATTTGTTGAGCGATGATGGAGTGGTATTTATAAGTATTGATGATAATGAAGTGGATAATTTGAAAAAAGTATGCAATGAGGTTTATGGAGAGAAAAACTTTGTTGGTGCTATATTATGGAAAAAGAAGACCAATGGTAATAATATGGGCTTCCTTCCTCCTGTTCATGATTACATTGTTTGTTATGCCAGGAATTTATCCAAAATAGATGACATGGGATATCCTATTACAGAGGATTTTATTAATAACTCTTTTTCAAATCCTGATAATGATCCACGTGGTCTATGGACCACTACAGATTTATCAGCGAATCACAAAGGTCCTTATTTTCCCATAACTAACCCTACTAACGGATCTGTACATTATCCACCAGCAGGAAGATATTGGGTGTTTAATGAAGATGAAGTTAAGAGAAGAATTGCGGATGGACGAATAATATTTGGTAAGTCTGGTAATGGGAAACCTGTACAGAAGGTATTTGCTGAAAAAAGAAAGTTTGGAAAAATCCGTGCAGAATCATGGTGGGATAATAAAGCATTAAATTCCGATGCGACAACAGAATTGACAAATTTATTTGGTGTTGCTAAACTATTTACACATCCCAAACCATCAAAACTCATATATCATTTAGCCAAAATATCAAGCAATAGCCATGATTTAATCCTCGACTTCTTTTCCGGCTCAGCCACCACCGCTCATGCAGTAATGCAACTCAATGTAGAAGATGGAGGCAAGCGCAAGTTCATTATGGTTCAATTGCCAGAAGCCACAGACGAAAAGAGTGAGGCTTATAAAGCAGGCTACAAGAATATCTGCGAAATCGGAAAAGAACGCATCCGTCGTGCTGGCAAGAAAATCAAAGAAGAAAGCCCACTAACGACACAAGACCTTGACACTGGTTTCCGCGTGCTTAAACTGGACTCATCGAACATGCAGGATGTGTATTATAGTCCAAAAGATTTCAGCGAGAAGACTCTGTTTAAAGACAACATTAAGGGGGACCGTAATGATGAAGATTTATTATTTCAGGCTATGATAGAGCTTGGCATTGAGCTATCGGCAAAGATTGATAAGAAGTCTATTGCCGGCAAAGAAGTATGGATGGTAAACGGCAATTATATGCTTGCTTGTTTTGATGATGATGTTAATGAGGATACCATAAAAGAAATTGCCAAGTTACGCCCCTATTATTTCGTTATGCGTGATAGTAGCATGGCCTCAGATAATGTAGCAGACAATTTTGAGCAGATTTGGGAAGAGTATAGTAAGGATACTGTTAGAAGAATTCTATGACATCACGTATTACAAATTTGACCCGAAGGGACATAAGGGATGTTTTGACCAGAGGGTTTGATGATGAATCTTACTTCTCCAGTACCCACTACTACTACGACTTTTGGGGACGGCTTAACACCATTGAGTTTTTGAACAGATTATATCCACTCAAAAAAATGCACTCAACGGATAGCAGATACAATAATGCTGAAGAAGATATCTATATCCATACCATAACTAACCCTTATGATTATCCGGACGATTGGCTATTCACAGATGATAGATTTAGTATCTTCAATGGTTCTGATGAAGAATTATTGACTTTTATATGTGAGATATTCCATCCGGAAGTTCGTGATGATAGCAAAAACTGGAAAATAATATTTGACAAAATCAACGGCCTTTTGCGTGCTGATAAATATGAGATGTACCCTAAGGATAGAATATCCGGTAGAGATGTTTATTCTTGGCGGGATTTGACCATTAAACGTTTTCATAGAATCAAAGAAGAAGACTTGGCTACGCTGACTGGTTTTTTCAACAAAGGCGGTTATGTACTTAACTTCAGCACAGCCAAATTTGACGACTTCACAAACAGAGTAATCGGAATACCTCTATGTACACGATATAATCTTTCTAAAGGAAAGTCTTTGGAACAATTTGTTAAGGATGGCACAGAGGAAGAAATCATAAATCTGTTTACTGCCCTTTTAGACTATTATGAGAAACTTCCTGAAAAAACTGAACAATTGAGTAATGATACGAGCAACAATGAGTATCATAAATGTAAGGCAATTCTTGAAAACATATCAAACAATACCGTTATTTTGCATGAGCATGCTGAAGTATTGAAGAAGAAATTTTCCAGTGATTATATGAATGCAGAAATTGATTTGATGTACAAGATGCAAAAAGACAATCCTACGGAAACGATAGGAAAGGCTAAAGAACTAATTGAAAGTTGCTGTGAAACAATTTTGGAAAATTGTAACATCACCCCAAATAGGGATTGGAAACTAAATAACCTTGTTGATGAAACCATGAAATTATTAGAAATAACGCCCAAGAACATACAAGATACGGAAAAAGAGGCAGCCGCCATCAAAGCCATCCTTGGTAGTTTGAAAGGAATAGCATCCAATATAGCCATAATTAGAAATGCTTATGGCAGTGGACACGGAAAAAGTGCTAATTATGTGGGCTTACAAGAACGACATGCTAAATTGGCAATAGGCAGCAGTGTCACTCTAGTCAATTTTTTGTGGGATTCATTTGAAAGAAAGAATTTGATATGAAACGAATATACGAATATGAAGACCTGCAACCAGTTTTGGAGCAGATGCTGGAAGATAAGGAGACGGGCGACGTTGAGTTCAAGTCTGCGGCAGGCGGTTTCCCCCACTCTTTCTGGGCCACATACTCATCATTTGCCAATACAGATGGTGGAACAATAGTATTTGGTGTAAAAGAGAAAGATGAACAGTTCTATCTTGATGGTTTGACAGAGGAAAAAACAAGAAAGTACAAGAAGGATTTTTTTAATAACGAGCACAATAAAGAGTTTGTTAACATAGCACTACTCACGGAGAATGATGTCCAGACAGTACTGTTTGAAGGAGTTTATATTCTGTTTTTCCATATTCCCAGAGTTGACAGGAGCCTAAGACCTGTATATTGCGGCCTTGACCCTTACACAGGGACTTACAGACGTGATCTGGAGGGCGATTACCATTGCTCACGCGAGGAAGTGAACAGTATGTTTGCCGATGCTAATCTGGCAAGTCCGGTAGATGGCAAGATTATTGAAAATTTCAGCAAGGATGATTTGGATGCCGATTCAATTAAGCAATATCGCCGCAGATTTGAGCAGTGGAACCCTGACCATGTTTGGAACTCGCTGCCAGAAGACAAGTTCCTTAAGAAATTGAACGTTTTCCGTAGAGACCGTAAAACCGGACAGTATGGGTTGACATACGCTGGACTGTTAATGTTTGGAACATACAGCGCTATTATGGACTACAACCCCAACTTTTTCCCGGATTATCAGGAAATAGTTGACCCTAATGACAGATGGGTTAACCGTATATGCCCCGACGGGAATTGGGAATCAAACCTGTTCCAGTTCTATAGTCGGGTGCTGCCTATACTGCAGAACTTTCTGCCTAAACCATTCCAGTTAGAAGGGAATCAACGTAAAACCGAAACTCCGGCTCATGTAGCAGTCAGAGAGGCGTTAGCAAATGCACTGGTTCATGCCGACTATACAGAGAATGCATCACTTAACATCTACAAATATCCGAATAAGATGGTATTCTCTAATCCCGGAATCATGTTGATTTCATTAAGGCAGTATTATCAGGGAGGAGAAAGTATATGCAGGAACAAGTTTCTGCAAACAATGTTCACATTCTTAGGGTCGGCTGAGAAAGCCGGAAGTGGTGTTGACAAGATTATGCGCGGCTGGGAGAACCTGAACTGGAAGAGACCATATCTTGTTGAGAAAAAGAGGCCAAACAAGGTTGTTTTGACTCTTTCTATGGAATCATTACTTGATGAACAGGTCAGAGAGGGACTCTCTAAACTCTATGGAGACAAAATAACAGGTATCCCTCAAGAGCAGCTCATGACATTAGCGTTAGCATATACTGAAGAAGAGATAACCAATGAACGCCTGCAATATGCTTTAGGTATGCATAAGGCTGATATTACCAAGATGTTAGGTCAATTGTGTAAGTCACATCTACTTGAATCATTTGGACGTGGAAGAGGTACAAGATATCACGTTTGTGGACTTAATATCGGACTTCCGGAATCTAATATCGGACTTCCGGAATCTAATATCGGACTTCCGGACCCTAATATCGGACTTCCGGAATCTAATATCGGACTTCAAGACTCCAATATTGGACTAAAAAAGAAAAGATACTCAAAAGAAGAGATAAGGAAGCTGATTATAGACTATTGCTATGATTGGAGGACCGTTGAAGAAATTGCTTCTTATGTAGGCAGGAAACCTATGTATATACGGGATATTGTACTACCACAACTCTTAGATGTGATAGAAAAAATGTATGACGTACCACATCATCCCAAACAGAGATATAGAACCAAGCAAAAGGAGATAACAGAATGAAGTTCAAATTCAAGATACAGCAGTACCAGACTGACGCGGTGGAGGCTACCGTGAATGTGTTTGCGGGGCAGCCATCAAAGAACGCGGCTACATACCGGCGTGACCTGGGCAAACTGAAATCCGGGACGTTCAGATATGAGGAGGAGTATGTGGGCTACAAGAACAGCGAGGTGGAGCTGACACCAGGGCAGCTGCTGGCCAACATAAAGCAGCAGCAGGTGAACGGAAACATACCGCAATCTAAGGAGCTTAGCCTGCCTGATGGTTTGGGTGCCTGCTCACTGGACATTGAGATGGAGACCGGTACCGGTAAGACATACGTATATATCAAGACCATGTTTGAGTTGAACAAGCGCTATGGATGGAGTAAGTTTATCATTGTTGTACCGAGTATTGCTATCCGTGAGGGTGTAGCCAAGAGCTTCCAAATGCTTGCAGAACACTTTCAAGAACTATACGGCAAACAAGCTATTCCATTTGTATATAACAGTAGTAACTTGAATGCCATTGATGATTTTTCTAGTAGTGCTGACATTCGTGTAATGATCATCAACACCCAAGCTTTCAATACCTCATTTAATGAAGAGAAAAATGTAGAAGGAAGAAAGGGTGATGCCGCTGCCCGTATTATCTATACTAAGCGTGATGATTTCCAAAGTCGCAGGCCAATTGATGTGATAGCCGCAAACCGTCCTATCATCATTATGGACGAACCACAGAAAATGGAAGGTGCTGCTACACAAAAAGCATTGAAGAATTTTAAGCCGCTGTTTATGCTGAATTATTCAGCTACCCATAAGACATCACATAATTGTGTGTATGCACTGGATGCGTTTGACGCATACAGGCAGCGGTTGGTGAAGAAGATCCAGGTGAAGGGTATAACCCTACAGAACCTGCTGGGTAACCAGAGCTACATCTACTTTGACAGCATTATCCTGTCAAAGAACAAGGCTCCGGAAGTGAGACTGGAGATTGAGGTTAAGGGAGCATCGGGCCCACGCAGACAGATATGCAGGTTCCAGCAGAACGACTCCCTTTTTGATAAAGCACAGTTGCCTGCTTACAAAGAGTTTGTGATTACCGATATTAATCCGCTGACAAACACTGTATACTTTCAGAATGGTGAGACACTCCGGAAAGGTGAAGTTATGGGTGATGTATCTGAGCAGCAGATGCAGAGAATCCAGATAAGGGAAACAATACGTTCCCATTTTGAGAAGGAGGCGCAGCTGTTCAGGCAGGGGATAAAGACACTATCACTGTTCTTTATAGATGAGGTTGCCAACTACAAGAGTTATGATGAGCAGGGAGAGGTTGTGAAGGGGCCGCTCTGGAGAATGTTTGAGGAGGAATATAACCGATACCTTAGTGAAGAGTTGTCACTTTTTGAGGATGACTACCAGCGGTATCTGAAAAAATTCACTGCTGAGCAGGTGCATAACGGTTACTTCTCTATTGATAGACATGGCCATGCTGTAAACAGCACGCTGGCAAGGGGTGAAGACACATCGAACGACATATCGGCATACGACCTGATTCTGAAGGATAAGGAGCGGTTACTGAATTTTGACGAGGCCACGCGGTTTATATTCAGCCACTCTGCACTACGTGAGGGCTGGGATAATCCGAATGTGTTCCAGATATGCACGCTGAGGCACGCAAGCAACGCAACAGCTAAACGCCAAGAGGTGGGCCGCGGTCTGCGAATATGTGTGAACCAGCAAGGCGTGAGGATGGATGCGGAGCTGCTGGGTGAATCTGTTCATGATATTAATTCGCTGACGGTGATAGCCAATGAGAGCTACAGCACTTTCGTGGATGCACTGCAAAAGGAGACCAAGGATGCACTGCGTGAGAGGCCGAGTGTGGCTACTGCTGATTACTTTACCGGTAAGAAGTTCCAGGAGGGTGATGAAGTACATGAGATTAGCGCAATGGAGGCTGCGGCCATTGTGAACTACCTGTACGAAAATGACTATGTGGATGATAAGGGTAACATCCTGCAATCTTATCATGTGGATTTGGAGGCTGGCAGCCTGGCACCGCTTGGAAAGAAACTGACTCCGTACACGGAGCAGATACATAAGCTGATTCAGGGCGTTTATGACCCGTCGGCCCTGAATGATATGATTGAGGACGCCAACGGACAGGCTGAGGCTGTGAACGACCAACTGAATGACAATGCAAAGAAGAAGGAGTTCCAGCAGCTGTGGGAGGAGATTAACCACCGGTACGTTTATACCGTACATTACGACAGCGAGGAGCTGATTAAGAAGTCTATTGACGCTATTAACAAGAACTTGAGGGTTACTCAGCTTAAGTATGTGGTGACTACCGGTGAGCAAGGAACGGATGATCTGGATTTTACTGGTGAGCAGCATACACGGACACAGGTGATGCGAGAGGTATCAACCAGCGATGTGGCATACGACCTTGTGGGCGATATTGCCAAGGGGACTACCCTAACCCGTCGCACTGTGGTGAAGATACTGAAAGGCATCAGTACGGCGCAACTGTATCTGTTTAAGAATAACCCGGAGGAGTTCATCAGGAACGTGGTGAGGCTTATCAAGGAGCAGAAGGCCACCATGATTGTGGAGCATATTAGCTACAACAGGACTGAGCAGAAGTATGACTCTAACATATTTACAAAAGACAAGAGCCGCCAACCCGTGGAGAAAGCTTACGAAGCAAAGAAGCATATTCTGGATTATGTGTTTACCGACAGCAAGGGCGAACGCAAGTTTGCTGAGGACCTGGACAAGGCGGATGAGGTTTGTGTCTATGCACGGCTACCGAGGTCGTTCCAGATTCCGACACCTGTAGGTAAGTATGCCCCTGACTGGGCTATTGCTTTTAATGACGGCATGGGGGTTAAGCATGTGTTCTTTGTGGCTGAAACCAAGGGAAGCATGCAGTCTATGGACCTGAAGGGGGCTGAAATTGCTAAGATTGAGTGTGCCAAGAAGCTGTTTAACAGCGTATCGACTAGCAAGGTGCGGTACCATGAGGTTTCGGGGTATCAGAAGATGATTGATGTGATTAATAGCTTGGTGTAAAACATTTATATGGACACCACTCTTATCGAATACGGATTAGGAAACCTTTTATAATAACACAAATAGAACCATCCCGAATGTGTTTTTGCCTGAAATTGTGTAATTTTGCGACTTGAAAACAAAAGCTAGTCTGTAATGGAATACGATTTCAGAGCAATTGAAAAGAAATGGCAGGAAAAGTGGGCCAAGGAAGGCACTTACAGAGTTAAGGAGGATGCCTCAAGACCCAAGTATTACGTACTCAACATGTTCCCCTACCCGTCAGGCGCCGGCCTGCACGTAGGACACCCCCTGGGTTACATTGCATCGGACATCTACGCCCGCTACAAGCGTCAGTGCGGCTTCAACGTGCTGAACCCCATGGGTTACGATGCATACGGCCTGCCCGCCGAGCAGTACGCCATACAGACCGGCCAGCACCCTGCAATTACGACTGAAAACAACATAAACCGCTACCGCGAGCAGCTGGACAAGATAGGATTTTCTTTTGACTGGGACCGCGAGGTCCGTACCTGTGAGCCCGGCTACTACCACTGGACCCAGTGGGCATTCCAAAAGATGTTCAACTCATTCTACTGCAACAAGTGTCAGAGCGCCCAGCCCATTGAGAAGCTGATTGAGCACTTTGAAAAGGAGGGTACGGCAAATCTTGACGTAGCCCAGAGCGAGGAGCTCAACTTTACAGCAGCCGAGTGGAAAGCCATGGACGACAAGCAGAAGTCCGATGTCCTGATGAACTACCGCATTGCCTACCTGGGCGAGACAATGGTAAACTGGTGCGCCGGACTGGGCACCGTACTTGCCAACGACGAGGTTGTTGAGGGTGTTTCGGTACGCGGCGGATTCCCCGTAGAGCAGAAGAAGATGCGCCAGTGGTGCCTGCGTGTATCGGCTTACGCACAGCGCCTGCTTGACGGACTTGACAAGATAGACTGGTCCGATTCCATCAAGGAGACCCAGCACAACTGGATAGGCCGCTCCGAGGGTACCGAGATGCAGTTCCACGTAAAGGACAGCGACATAGAATTCACCATATTCACCACCCGTGCCGATACAATCTTCGGTGTTACATTCATGGTTCTGGCTCCTGAGAGCGAGCTTGTAGCACAGCTTACAACTCCTGCTCAGAAGAAGGAAGTCGATGCCTACGTAGCCGCCGTAAAGAAACGCACCGAGCGCGAGCGCATAGCTGACCGCAAGGTAACAGGCGTGTTCAGCGGATCATACGCAATCAACCCCCTGACCGGCGAAGATGTACCCGTATGGATAAGTGATTACGTACTGGCAGGCTACGGAACAGGTGCCATCATGGCTGTTCCTGCACACGATAGCCGTGACTACGCATTCGCCAAGCACTTTGGCCTGGAGATCCGTCCGCTCATTGAGGGTTGCGATGTATCTGAGGAGAGCTTTGACGCCAAGGAGGGTATCATGATGAACTCACCCCGTCCCGACCAGATTCGCGAGGGCGGTCTCAACCTGAACGGACTCACAGTCAAGGAGGCAATCGCAGCCACCAAGAAATATGTAAAGGAGAACAAGCTGGGCCGCATCAAGGTCAATTACCGTCTGCGTGACGCCATATTCAGCCGTCAGCGCTACTGGGGCGAGCCGTTCCCTGTATACTATAAAAACGGAATACCCACAATGATTCCAGAGGAGTGCCTGCCGCTTGAGCTGCCCGAAATCAGCGAGTACAAGCCCACCGAGACCGGTGAGCCGCCGCTTGGCCACGCCCAGAACTGGGCCTTTGACACCAAGTCAAAGAAAGTGGTAAGCAAGTCACTCATTGACAACGTGACCGTATTCCCGCTAGAGCTCAACACCATGCCCGGATTTGCTGGCTCATCGGCCTACTATCTGCGCTATATGGACCCGCACAACAATAAGGCTCTGGTTAGCAAGGAGGCCGATAGCTACTGGAAGTGCGTAGACCTCTATCTTGGAGGTTCAGAGCACGCAACCGGACATCTTATCTACTCCCGTTTCTGGAACAAGTTCCTCAAGGATCTGGGCGTAAGTGAGGTTGAGGAGCCGTTCAGCAAGCTTATCAACCAGGGTATGATCCAGGGTCGCAGTAACTTTGTATACAGAATCAAGGACACCAATACATTCGTATCATACGGCCTCAAGGACCAGTATGACACCACTCCCATCCACGTTGACGTGAACATTGTAAGCGCCGATGTTCTGGATGTAGAGGCATTCAAGAAATGGCGTCCTGAATACGAGAGTGCCGAATTCATTCTTGAGAACGGCAAGTACATCTGCGGTTGGGCTGTCGAGAAGATGAGTAAGTCAATGTTCAACGTGGTCAACCCCGATGTAATCATAGAGAGATACGGAGCCGATACCCTGCGCATGTACGAGATGTTCCTTGGCCCGCTTGAGCAGTCAAAGCCCTGGGATACCAACGGCATTGACGGCTGCCACAGGTTCATCCGCAAGATGTGGGCTCTCTACTTTGACCGTGACGGCAAGCTGGCTGTAAGCGATGACGCTGCCACCAAGGACGAGCTCAAGTCAATCCATAAGCTCATAAAGAAGGTAACTGAGGATATAGAGAACTTCTCATACAACACATCTGTAGCCGCATTCATGATATGCGTGAACGAGCTTTCAGGACTCAAGTGCAACAAGCGTCAGGTACTCTCTGACCTTGTCAAGCTGATTGCCCCGTTTGCCCCTCATATTGCCGAGGAACTCTGGCAGGCACTTGGCAACCAGACCACAGTATGTGATGCCCAGTGGCCCAAGTTTGATGAGAGCTACCTCAAGGAGGACAGCATCACCTACTCTATCTCATTCAACGGCAAGACCCGCTTTACCCTTGACTTCCCGGCCGATGCAACCCAGCAGGAGATTCAGGATGCAGTACTGGCCAATGAGAAGGCCCAGAGTTACATTAACGGTCAAGCCATCCGCAAGGTTATTGTGGTTCCCCGCAAGATTGTGAACATTGTTCTTTAAGAAGCATGAAACTGGTTTTTGCCACCAATAACAGCCATAAGCTTGAAGAGGTCCGCCAGATACTGGGCGACCGCTTTGAGGTGCTATCGCTTAACGACATAGGCTGCCACGAGGATATACCCGAAACCGGTGATACCTTTCAGGACAACGCCCTGCAGAAAGCCCGTTACGTTAAGGAGCACTACGGTTATGACTGTTTTGCCGATGACACCGGCCTGGAGGTAAAAGTCCTGAACGGAGCACCCGGAGTTCACTCCGCACGCTATGCAGGTGACCATGACTCGGAGGCCAATATGACCAAGCTTCTGGGTGAACTTGAAAAAAAATCGGACCGCAGCGCACAATTCCGCACTGTTGTTGCGTTATTACTTAACGGACAGGAAGTTCTGTTTGAGGGAATTGTAACAGGAAAGATTGCAACCGAGCGTCATTATGGTGATGGAGGGTTCGGATATGATCCCATATTTATCCCCGACGGTTACTCCGAAACATTCTCTCAGATGTCTTCCCTGGGCAAGAACCTGATTAGTCACAGGGGACGCGCCGTTAGGAAACTGGCAGACTATCTGAAACAATTATGATAAAAAGTATCACAAAAGGAGCCGTTGCTGCATTGATTGCGGTAACGCTCCTTTTGCCTTTTAATACACTTATAGCCGGTATTCCGGTAGGAACCTGGAGATCACATCCGGCATACAGTGACCCTACATTCTCCGTCAAGGCTTTCGGATATATCTTTATCCTAAGCGAGGGATCTTTATTCCTCTATGACCCCGATGACACCGGGATCTATATTATGGATAAGAACGGAGGTCTGAGTGATACCGATATTTCCCTGATGGGATACTATAACTCCGAGAAAGCCCTTCTTCTGGTCTACTCAAACGGAAACATAGATATTCTCTACGATGACTTTACCATTTACAATTTCACGGATCTGAAGAACAACAACACCGGAAGCGTATCCGTAAACGAGCTTAAGATTATTGATAACTACGCTTACATAGCTACCAATATAGGACTTGTCATATTTGACATCGGGCGCAGGGAAATAAGGAGCACCTATCGGTTTGACGCCCCTGTCAATACCTCAGCATTAATGGGTGATTCCCTGTTTTGCTCAACTAAAAACGGCGTTTATTTGGGTTTGATTACTGACAATTTACTTGACAATACATATTGGAAAACATTCCGTACCATCAATTTCCTTGACCTTTATGTGTTTGACGGAATACTGTCCGGACGTTCTTATGATAACCGGTGCTGGACCTTCGATCATTCCACCGGCAATATCACCAATGTAAGAGATGATGTTGACGGAATATCATATCTGAATGATGGCAGACTGGTTCTCATACAGGATTCCGTATTCACAGTATACAACAGCTACTCAGATTATACACAGTTTGATTTTACAAGCCATATCAACTCTGTCATGGCAGATGGTGACAATTTGTGGGTTTGTCAGGATGATTTAGGACTTATCCAAATCTCCATTACCGACGAAGGTCCTGTAGCTCACAGTATGGGCATCGACCCCAACAGTCCCAGACGTAATACTTTTCATTCCGTTTGCTGGCCTGAACAGGGTAAAATGCTTGCTGTGAGCGGTTGTCATAACTATTCGGGAATTGATTATCCTGGAAGTGTAATGATTTTCCAAAATGACCGATGGTCTTATCTTGAAGAGAACCTTTCAAAAAAGACAGGTCTCAAATACGTCAACCTTACTGAAGCAGCACAAGATCCCAAGAATCCATACCATATATTTGTAGGTTCTGCGGGACAAGGTTTGTATGAATTCAAGTATGGCAGTTTTGAAAAACTTCATACATGGAATAACAGTGCACTTACAAGCATTCTTAATGACACGGAAAAACATAGATACAACTATGTACGCGTAAGTGCATTGCAATTTGATAAAGAAGGTAATCTTTGGATGGCTAATAATGAGACTGACACTGTCATTAAAGTTTTGCAGCCTGATGGAAACTGGTTCAGTCTTTACTATAATGAAATAGCAGGATTACCTACTCTCAAGCAGCTCAGATTCGATAAGAACGGAAAAATATGGCTCTATTCTTCACGTAATGAACCTGGTTTAATATGTATAGACATTAATGGTACAATCAAATATAACAATGATGATAAAATAAATTTTTCCGGTCCTAATTTTTTAAATCAGGATGGGAACACTGAAGAGATATCCTATTTGTTTTTTTATGAATTTGACCTTACCGGAGATTTATGGATTGGTACAGATAAAGGAATCTTTGTTTTAAAAGATCCTGATTCTTTTATCAATGACCCTAATCCTGTATTTGAACGTATCAAAATTGCCAGAAACGATGGTTCCGGTTATGCTGATTTTCTTTTCAACGGTGTTTATACTACCGCTATTTATATTGATCAGGGAAACCGTAAGTGGATTGGAACTTTAGATCAAGGTATTTTCCTTCTGAGTGCTGATGGTACCCAAACTCTTGAGCATTTTACCGTATCCAACAGTCCGCTTCCTTCTAATGAAATCATAAGTATAACAGAAAACGGGCAGGATGGCTCTTTATTCTTTGGTACAAGCCTTGGAATGGTTGAGTATGGTGGACAAGCCAGAGACCCAGAAGAATCTCTTTCTGACTCAAATATTCTGCTTTATCCAAATCCTGTAAAACCTGATTTTGACGGTTTTGTCACAATTTCCGGTTTGACCCAATGGAGTACAATAAGGATAATGAGTAATTCCGGACGTCTTGTACATGTTGGCACATCTAACGGAGGATCATATAGCTGGAATCTTACAGATTTAAATGGAAACTCAGTTCCATCCGGTATTTACCATGCTATAATTACAAATCAGGAAAACAGTCATAGTGAAAGTACATCAATTACTGTCATCAGATAATAACTTTTGTCCGATGATATTATGAATATGTATGTTTTCTTTTTATTTCATTTGAATAATTGTTTGTTATAGGCTGTTGAAACAGTTGATATCTTTCTGATAAGAAATAGCATTATTTTTTTCAACATAACCAATAGTTTATAAACATATTAATAAACTATCTAATAAACTGAAAATCAATTATAAATATAAAAATTTACATATTGTTCATTTATTAGATTATATATTTTTACATTGATTATAAAAATAGTGGTTGTTAATACCATGTTTGTAAAAAAAGAGATAAAAATATGCTATCAACATAGGTTTTTCAAAATTTGTTTCATACAGCATTGAGTTTTGAAAATGCAAATTTAAAATCCACTTTTTTTCTTTTTATTTTGAACACTTATTTACTCTGTTTTCAACAGATATAGTCATATAATTGAACTAATTTTACACCGGCAAACTAAGTATATAGTATGAGAAAGCTTAATGTTACGGAACTTGGAAGAATTGATGTAGAGCAATTCAAAAAGAGTAAGAAACTTCCTCTTACAATTATACTGGATGATGTACGCAGCCTTTATAATGTAGGTTCGGTATTTCGTACATCGGATGCTTTCAGAGTTGAAAGAATAGTACTTTGCGGAATAACTGCAACACCTGAAAATTCTCTTGTAGAAATACACAAGACAGCTCTTGGTGCAGAAGAGAGTGTAGAATGGTCATACTCTCAAAATTGTATAAGTGTTGTCAAAGAGCTTAATGAAATAGGATATATTACTGTTGCCGTAGAACAGGTTGAAGGTAGTATTAAACTGGATAACCTTGTTGTTGAAAAGGAAAGAAGATATGCACTTGTTTTGGGTAATGAGGTAAAAGGAATAAAGCAGGATGTGGTTGATATATGTAAGTGCTCCCTTGAAATACCTCAATACGGAACAAAACACTCACTGAATGTCTCAGTGAGTGCAGGTCTTGTAATATGGGAGTTTGCCCGTCAGCTTAAGGAACTGTTTTAATGCGCCTCTAGCCAGTTGTTACCCCATCCGCAGTCTGCAATAAGCGGAACAGACATAGGCCAGGCTTTCTGCATCTCTTCAATCACGATATTCTGAACTTTCTCTTCTTCACCGGGAACAACGTTGAAGTTGAGTTCATCATGAACCTGAAGTATCATTGTTGACTTTATACCTTCCTGTCTGAACCTGCGGTAAATGGCAATCATAGCTATTTTGATGATATCGGCAGCACTTCCCTGAATGGGAGCGTTGATAGCGTTACGTTCGGCGAATCCGCGTACGGTCGCATTGTGTGAGTTTATATCAGGCAGATAACGCTTGCGTTTGAGTATGGTTTCGATATAACCTTTTGCCCGGGCCTCTTCTATGGAGTGGTCCATGTAGTTCTTGATACCGCTGTAGGTTTTGAAATAGTTGTCTATCAGATCTTTTGCCTCGGTACGGCTAACTCCCATACGTTGCGCCAGACCAAAGGCCGATATTCCGTAAATGATTCCAAAATTGGCTGTCTTGGCTTTGCTTCGCTCTGTCTTTGTAACATCTTCAATATGCTTATGGAAAACCTTGGCAGCTGTGGCGGCATGGATATCATGTCCGAGTTTGAAATCCTCGATCATGTTCTGGTCCTGACTTAGATGAGCCATGATGCGCAGTTCAATCTGTGAGTAGTCGGCACTGAAGAATCTGCATCCGGGTTCAGGTATGAAAGCCTTACGGACTTCTTTGCCGTCTTCATCACGGACAGGTATATTCTGCAGGTTGGGATTACTAGAACTGAGTCGTCCGGTTGCAGTTACCGTTTGGTTGAATGAAGTGTGTATCTTGCCTGTTTGGGGGTTGACCAGTTGCGGCAGGGCATCGACATATGTTCCCAGCAGTTTCTTGAGTCCACGGTATTGCAGAATAAGGTCTACAATCTTGTGTTCGGCCCTTAATGACTCCAATACATCTTCGGATGTTACATACTGCCCGGTCTTGGTCTTCTTGGGCTTTTCTATGATATTCATCCTGTCAAACAGGATTTCTCCCACCTGTTTTGGAGAGAGAATGTTAAACTGGTTTCCTCCTGCCTCCCGGAAAATCTGCCCTTCAAGATTTTTCATTCTCTCCGCGAAAAGGCGTGATGTCTCGGCCAGGGCGGCGGGATCTATCATAGCACCATTGCGTTCCATATAGGCCAATACCTGTACAAGCGGCATCTCCACATCGCGGAACAAAGGTATTGTGCCGTCTTTTTCAAGTTCCTTCTCCAGAATGTTTTTAAGCTGCAAGGTAACATCTGCATCCTCGCACGCATATTCATAGACTCTGTCAGGTGCAAGGTCGGCCATGTTCTTCTGGTTCCGTCCTCTCTCCCCTATCAGCTCTTCAATGTGGATGGTTTTGTAGCCAAGGTAGATCTCGGCCAGATAATCCATGTTGTGACGGAGTTCGGGTTGGAGAAGATAGTGGGCAATCATGGTATCAAAAAGCGGACCTTCTACCTTTATGCCGTAATTACCCAGAATCAGTATGTCATATTTTATGTTCTGTCCTATCTTGAGGGTCCGCGGATTTTCAAAGACCGGACGGAAAATCTCAAGCATGTGCTGTTTGCCCTCTCTATCCCGAGGCATTGCTACATACCAGGCCTCATGTTCCTTAAGACAGATGCTCAATCCTACTATTTGGGCGCCGATGGCATCGGTTCCGGTTGTTTCGGTGTCAAAACAGAAAAAATCCCGGGTAGCGATTTTATTAGCTAACGTTTCGGCATCTTTTTCAGTCTCAATGAGATAGTAGGTATGTTGCACCGATTTAATGTCCTTGAGATTTGAAAATTCCTGTTCGGGCTGTACATCGGGCTGGAATAAGTCGAACAGATCGCCATGAAAACCGTCGTTTGAGGCCGGTTTTGCTGTTTGAGCCTGACTGCTCTGGATTTGCGGTTTTTCCTCTTGTGCGGGGGTTGGAGTTGAGCCGGTCCTGTTTTTGAACTTTGCAATGAGTGCGCGGAACTCCAGGTCTTCAAACAGTCCTGTTAGTTTTGCGGCATCGGGGTCTGAGAACTTGAGCTGTTCCATGTCGAGCTCAATGGGGACATCGGTTCTTATGGTTGCAAGCAACCGGCTGAATTTGATCTGCTCGACATTGTTCTCGACTTTCTCCTTTAGTGCTCCTTTAAGTTTGTCGGTGTTTGCAAGCAGTCCGTCTATTCCTCCAAATTCGTTTATAAGTTTGACGGCTGTTTTCTCTCCTATTCCGGGGCAACCGGGAATATTGTCAGAGCTGTCGCCCATGAGTCCCAACATGTCGATTACCTGCGATGTGTTCTGCAGTCCGTACTTCTCCATTACCTGGGCGGGCCCCATGATCTCATACCCGTTGTTTCCGTATTTGGGACGGAATATGAGTGCCTTGTCGGTAACCAGCTGACAGTAATCCTTGTCTGGGGTCATCATGTAGGTGGTTATGCCCTTTTCATCGGCCTTATGGGCAAGGGTTCCTATGACGTCATCGGCCTCAAATCCTGCTACTTCAAGGATAGGTATGCGGTATGCTTCAAGTATCTGTTTTATAATGGGTACAGACTCGCGTATAACTTCCGGAGTCTCCTCGCGTTGCGCCTTGTATTCCTTATACAGCTCATGGCGGAATGTGCCTCCTTTGGGATCAAAGGCAACACCTATGTGTGTGGGTTTCTCCTTGGTGAGTATCTCCTCCAAAGTGTTTACAAAACCAAGGACAGCCGATGTGTTGAATCCTTTGGAATTTATTCTGGGAGCATTGATAAAAGCGTAGTAAGCCCTGTATATCAATGCATAAGCGTCGAGAAGAAACAATTTTTCCATATTGAGGAATTTGATTTGTAAATGTAATAATTTATTCTCTAATCGGCCAATTATTGCTACTTTTGCACCGGATATGGATTACAGAAAGCAGATATGTGCGCCTATTGAGGCAGAGTTTGATGAGTTCCGTTCGCGGTATTCATCGTTGTTTTCCTGCCCCAATCCTGCGGTAGATTTGTTGCTTAAGTTCCTTTTGCGTCGCAATGGAAAGATGATGCGTCCCATTCTGGCTCTTTTGGTATCCAAGTGCTATGGTCAGATACCGGAAAGTGCTTATCATCTCGCTGCAGCGGTTGAACTTCTGCACCAGGGTAGCCTTATCCATGATGACGTGGTGGACGAGAGCGAGCAGCGTCGCGGACGCAGGTCGGCAAATGCCGCCTTTGACAACCGTATGGCGGTTCTTTTGGGTGACTATGTGGTTTCCATGGCTCTGCAGCAGATTACCGCTACTAATGACATCAAAAGCGTAGACACTCTTTCAGAACTCATAGGTACACTTTCAGAAGGAGAGATTAACCAACTTAACGCTCTTAACTACACCTCTCTTTCAGAGGATGTCTATTTTGATATCATTTTAAAAAAGACAGCGGTGCTGTTCTCATCCTGTACTTCGCTTTCTGCCCATTTGAGCGGCGCATCGGCTGGTGATATAGAGGCATTCCGGCAGTTTGGCCACATAGCAGGCCTGTGCTTTCAGATTATGGACGATATTCTGGATTACCATGACAGTACGGAGACCGGCAAGCCTTCCGGAAATGACATGAAGGAGGGTAAGTTTACCTTGCCTGCCATTTATGCCCTGACTCACAGCGATAAGGATTGGTCAAATCATATCAAGGCTGTGCGTTCACTTACGGCCACTCCCGATCAGATCCGTGAGATAACGGATTATACCCTATCCAACGGAGGAATAGATTATTCTTTCAGCAAGATGGAGGATTTGAAAAAGCAGGCAATCCAAGGACTGCCCGCTTTCTTGTCTCCTGAGCTTCGCATAGCTTTTACAAGCTATCTTGAACTCATTACCAACCGTTCCAATTAAAAGAACTTGGTCTCTTGGCCTGTTATCTCGCTGAGCAGGTTATTTGCCAGTTTGCTTGCTCCTATACGGAAACTCTTATTGTCAAGCCACTCTTTTCCAAGAACAATCTTAGCTATTGTCCAGTATAAAAGAGCTTCTTGGGGAGTGCTTATGCCACCGGCAGCCTTAATACCTACTTTACGTCCGGTTTCATCGGCATATTCTCTTATGGTCTTGCACATGACGCAGAATGATTCCGGATCTGCCCCGGGCACCTCCTTTCCGGTGGATGTCTTTATGAAATCTGCACCTGAATACATTGCTATCAATGCGGCTTTCTTGACATTATCCAGTGATTTGAGCGCACCGGTTTCAAGAATAACCTTAAGGGTCTTGTCTGCACAGAGGGCTTTGAGTTCATCGGTCTCATCGGCAAGAGACTCATAATCTCCGTTTTCTATCTTTCCTGCGTTTTGTACAATATCTATTTCGTCGGCACCGTCATGGAGTGCAAGCGATGTCTCGGCAACCTTTACCTCAAAGAATGTCTGTGATGAAGGGAAACCTCCCGATACACAGCATGTCCTGACACTCTCAACCTCAAGCGAGCGGCTTACTGTGGCAGCATAGAGAGGCCATGTGCAGATAGATGCAACAGATGGAAGATCCGGATATTTGTCCTCAAACTGATTGACTTTCTCAACGAAAGCCAGTACCGTATCTTCATTGTCGGTTGGCTTGAGGGTAGTCAGGTCTATGCAACTGAAGATTCTCTTGAGGGTCTCTTTGTCATGCCCCGTAACTGTCTCCTTTCGTGCCTTTTCAACGACTGATTTAACCCATTCAGCGTCAACTTTCATATTGTATTTGCTGAATGCTTCGTTGAATTTGTCCGTAGTTGGCTCATTTACAGAGCTTTGTTCCATTTCATCGTAGAATTCCATATCTATTCCTTGTTTTTAGTATCCATTATTATTGTTACCGGGCCGTCATTCAGGAGTGACACTTTCATATCTGCTCCAAAGATACCTTTTTCCACCTTAATGCTGCTCTCTTTCTCAAGTGTTTGGCAGAACTTATCATACATAGGTTGTGCAAAGTCCCCTTTTGATGCCCTGATATATGATGGTCTGTTTCCTTTCTTTGTACTGGCCATCAGGGTGAACTGGCTGACAGCCAGAAGTCCTCCTTTGACTTCCATGACCGAGCGGTTCATAACACCGTTTTCATCGTTGAATATCCTCAGCCCGGCTATCTTTTTTGCCAGCCAGTCAATATCCTCCTGAGTATCAGCATCCTCAACGCCGACAAGTATCAGCAGACCCTCTTTGATGACGCCTGTTATATTGCCTTCAACCTTTACGCTCGCCTCAGTTGCTCTTTGAATTACCGCTCTCATTTGTGGAACCAGTTATATACCGTCGTTGCTTTTGCTTTTCCTATCTCTGTCGCCAGCTCTTCAATGCCGGCTTCCGATATACGTTTTACACTCTTGAACTTCTTTATCAGTGATGTTGCAGTGTTTTCTCCAATTCCTTTTATATCAGTAAGTTCGGAGTGTGTTTGGCGTTTGCTGCGCTTTTTCTTGTGGAATGATATAGCCACACGGTGTACCTCTTCCTGCATCTGTTCAAGCAGGCGGAACAGCTCACTGCCAGGTTTCACTCCGACCTGCATCTGAGGGAATCCGTATAATAGACCTTCTGTTTTGTGGTGTGAGTTTTTTACAAGTCCGGCTATATTTATGCTAATGTGCAGATTGTCAATAACTTCCTTAGCAATAGACATCTGCCCTTTACCACCATCCACTATTACCAGATCCGGTAGAGGATTATTCTCCTCGACAGCCCGCATCCAGCGGCGCATCAAAACCTCGTACATTGATCCGTAATCGTCCCCGCCTGCTCCGCTCTTTATGTTGTAAAGTCGGTAGTCTTTTTTGGACGGTTTGCCGTTCTCATATACTATACATGCTGCAACGGCATCTGTCCCGGATATGTGTGAATTGTCAAAACACTCAATTCTCATCGGTGTTTTGGGGAGTTGAAGCAGTGTGCCCAACTCTTTCATAAGGCGCACGTGTTTCTGTTCGGGATTCAGCTTGTCGGTCTGTTTAAGCCTGTCTGCGCGGTATTGCTTTACATTCAGGGCCGACAGGTCCAGCAGTTTTTTCTTCTCCCCTTTTTGCGGTACCGTCCATGTTACGCCTGCGTACTCCGTATCAGGCATGAACGGAACTATGATCTCACGTGCAGTACTGTGATATCGGTTTCGCATCTCGACTATTGCCAACAGTAGCATTTCATCAAGAGATTCATCCATCTTGCGCTTATATTCAAATGTAAAAGCCTGGTTAATGCATCCGTCAGCAACATGCAGATAATTTACAAATACCACATCTTCATCGTTGTCTATGTTATAGACATCCACGTTGTCCAGCCCGGTGTCCACTACACGGCTCTTTTCACGGAACTCCATTATGGTGTCGTAGCGTTGTTTGATGGCTTGTGCCTCTTCAAACCTGAGTTGCCCGGAGAGTTTCTTCATCTCCTGCATCATGCTGCGTGTCAGTTCCTGGCTATGTCCTTTGAGTATCTCTCGAATCTCTTTTATCTGTTCGGAGTAATCCTCCTTGCTTATGTTTCCCGTACATGGCGCAGGACAGTTCTTGATGTGATATTCCAGGCACTCCTTGTATTTGCCTTCCTTTATGCCCTGGGTTGTAAGCGGCAATCGGCAACTGCGTATCTTGTATGCGTGGGATATTATCTCCAAAAGACCGTTCAGAGTACCCATATGGCTGAAAGGACCATAATATTCGGATCCGTTGCGGATTATCTTGCGGGTTTTGAAAACCCGAGGATACTCTTCCTTGGTTATGCAGATCGAGGGATAGGTCTTATCGTCTTTGAGTAGTATGTTGTAGCGCGGTTTATATCGTTTGATCAGGTTGTTTTCAAGCAGAAAAGCATCCCACTCCGTCTCTACCACAATATACTTGAGGTCTGAGATTTTGCTTACCAACATGCGGGTCTTGTCAGTCTGATTGTCCTTGATGAAATAGGACGAGACCCTGTTTTTCAGATTTTTGGCCTTGCCTACGTATATGACGGTGCCCTGCTCGTCCAGATACTGGTAACACCCGGGTCTTTCGGGCAGATTCTGAACAATCAGCTTAAGTCTGTTTTCGTATGCCTCCCTGCCTTTCAATTACTGTACTCCGTCAAATTCGTCAATTGCAATAAAGCTGTCCACCGGGCAATTCTGTGGGAATTTCTCTTTTGCGTGGAAGTTGGTAAGTTCTATAATGCAGTTTACCAACACCTTCTTTGGCTTGAAAGTCTTTACCAGATCACAAGCTGCCAGCAAAGTTCCGCCTGTAGCCAGCAGATCATCATGTATCAGGACTACGTCATCAGTTGTAATGGAGTCCTTGTGCATTTCGATACGGTCAAATCCATACTCTTTCTTGTATTCAAGGCTTACTTTCTCATAGGGAAGTTTTCCTGGTTTGCGTATGAGGATAAAGCCTGCTCCAAGTCTGTATGCCAATGCAGCACCAATGATGAAGCCTCTTGATTCCACTCCGCAGACTTTGGTAATGCCTTTGTCTTTATACATTTCATAGAGGGAATCAACAATCTCTGTAAAGTCATCGGGGTTCATGAACCAGGATGTAACATCCTTGAATTGTACGCCCTCCATTGGGTAGTCCGGAATGTTGCGCAGGTGGCTGATAAGTGTCTTTTTGCTCATATCCATTAAATTGTTTCACGTGGAACATTTTTGTTTTTATCGGTTCAGAAGTACCAGCAGAACGTTGATGTCGCTGGGCGAAACGCCCGGTATGCGGCTTGCCTCGGCCAATGTTTCGGGGTCATGTTTGATGAGTTTCTGGCGGCATTCCGTTGAGAGAGACTGCAAGGAATTGTAGTCAAAGCGTTCCTTGATGCGAATGTCCTCCAGGCGTTTCATCTTATCTGCAATAAGGCGCTCGCGGCTGATATATCCGCTGTATTTCATCAGGATCTCGGCGGCTTCTATGATTTCATCCTTACGGGCGGGTTCGGTTTTGTCGAGTTCGGCCTTAAGGGTCTTGATATGTTGCGAAAGATTTTCAAGTGTCAACTGCGGCCTTTCAATCAGATCGGCCAGCTTGCATCCCTCGCGTAGCGGAGTTGTGCCTAACTGCTCTAAGGCTTCGTTTATAAGTGCAGGTTTGACAGAGAATCCTTTTGCAAAATCAACTATGCGGTTTATCTCATTGCGTTTGGAGCACATCAGGTCATAGCGCTCTTTTGTGGCAAGGCCTATCTTGTATGCGCGCTCGGTCAGTCGCAAATCGGCATCATCCTGGCGCAGCAGTATGCGGTACTCGGCCCTGGATGTAAACATGCGGTAAGGCTCGTCAACACCTTTGGTTATGAGGTCATCAACCAGGACTCCTATATATGCCTCGTCACGTGCAAGAGTGAACGCATCACCTCCGTGACAGGTTATATGCGCATTGATACCGGCCAGTATACCCTGTCCTCCGGCCTCCTCATATCCTGTTGTACCATTAACCTGTCCGGCCATAAAGAGTCCCGAAACGACCTTTGACTCCAGCGTATGTTTTAGTTGGGTGGGGTCGAAATAGTCATATTCTATGGCATAGCCCGGACGGTAAATGACCAGGTCGCGGAATGCCGGTATCTCTTTGAGTGCGCGTATCTGGACATCCATGGGCATGGATGACGAGAATCCGTTCAGATACATCTCGTTTGTATCTTCACCCTCGGGTTCCAGGAAAAGCTGATGCTGGTCGCGGTCGGGGAATGTGACAAGTTTGGTCTCAATGCTTGGGCAGTAACGCGGTCCGATACTCTTGATCTGTCCGTTGAACAGCGGAGAATCGGCAAGACCGGACTTGAGAACTTCATGTACGCGCTCGTTGGTGTATGTTGTCCAGCAGCACATCTGTTTGAGATGGCGCTCTGAACCCATGAATGAGAAACGATGAAAATCATTCTCGCCGTCCTGACGCTCCATCTCCTCAAAGTGTACGCTGCGGCGGTCTATGCGGACGGGCGTTCCGGTTTTCATTCGGCCGGTACGGATGCCGTGTCTTGTAATGGATTCTGTCAGAAGGTATGATGCAGGTTCCGATATACGTCCGCCGGGCATGGTCACGCGGCCTATATGCATCAGGCCATTCAGGAATGTTCCGGCGGTCAGGATGACACACTTACAACTGAATTCGGCACCTTCAAGTGTCTTTAAACCAATAACTTGGCCGTCTTTTACCAGTAGTTCGGCAACGGTGTCCTGCCAGATGTTCAGGTTGGGTTGGTTTTCCAGGACATTACGCCATGCCCATATGAATTTGGCACGGTCGCACTGGGCACGTGGGCTCCACATGGCCGGGCCTTTGGAGCGGTTAAGTATCCGGAACTGTATGGCTGTGCTGTCAGTGACTGATCCCATGTGGCCGCCAAGAGCATCTATCTCTCTGACAATCTGTCCTTTAGCTATGCCTCCAACGGCAGGATTGCAGCTCATTTGCGCAATCTTGTTCATGTCCATGGTTATCAGACAGGTCTTGGAACCCATCTGTGCAGCGGCAGCGGCAGCCTCGCAACCTGCATGGCCCGCACCGATAACAATCACATCATACTTGAAATCCATACAAACTCCAAAGTTACTGCAAATTCTTGGAATGGAAGATAATAGGAGTGGTTCTCTTTATACGGGAAGTACGCTGGGTGTCCGGCTTTGGGACACAACGTTCCGGGGCTACTCCGGACCTCTCCGGACCCTAAACGGCGAACGCCTCCCTTTTAGTCCCCTACGGGGCCTAACGGTTAAACGAAGCGCCGTTTTTAACGGGATTCTCCAAGGCCCTACGTTTAACGCCCCTGCACTGATGGTCCTTAAGCCGGATACTCAGCTCCTGCAATCGGAAAGAGAACCCCTCCTATTATCTTCTTGGTACATTTGTAGTACATTTGCACAAAACAACAAGTAGATGGATACTGAGATAAAGCGCGCTGGCAACACAGACTTTAAAATCATCCATGAGATGGCAGAGGTGGTGTTTCGTGAGACGTATAAGACAATACTGTCAGCGGAGCAGATGGAATATATGATGGAATGGATGTATTCCCTGCCCAATCTGGCAAAACAGGTTGCTCAAGGACACACGTATTATATTGCCTGGAACGGAGATGATGCTTTGGGATATGTTTCGGTCCGTAAAGACTCTATGGATCCTGATGGCACTGAGGTCTGGCATTTGGAGAAGATATACGTAATGCCGTCGGCGCAAGGTACAGGTCTGGGATATAAGCTCCTTGAAACAGCCAAGCAGCATGTAAGAGACAACAAATCAACTGCAAAAGCAAGGATTGAACTCAACGTGAACCGCAATAATCCTGCGGTCGGATTCTACAAAAAACTGGGCTTGACTATCCTGCGACAAGGTGATTTTCCTATCGGTAACGGCTACTACATGAATGATTACATCATGGGGTTAACGGTATAAAAAACAGCGGTGAAAATCATCTTTTCACCGCTGTTTTCAGATTGGCTGTATGGCTTTATCTGTATATGACTTTGATGGCGCCTCCGTCAGTTTTGCGTATGATATTGATTCCGGTACCGTTATCGGAACGGATTGTTCCGTTCAGGTCATAATGAATTTCATCCGTATCAAGGGATTGCCTTACGTTTTCCACTTCATTTGCGGGGTTGGTGACCCTTAGCATTAAGGTCAACAGCAAAAAGGAAAAATGCCGAAACGGCACACAGCGTTAATTTGTGACTCATGAAAACGACTATTGACGGTTATTACTTTTTTCTCTTTTTTGCGGGTTTGGGATTCAACTCATCCTTGGCCTCCTGAAGAAGCCTTTTGAAGGTTGCGTCGGTATGAAGGTGAGCTAGTGTGGCCGATGCCCACAGGCGGCCGGTCTGTACATCACTGGGATAGTTGTAACCGGCAATTACGCGACTGCGTCCATACTCGAATCCACGGGCCAGGATGTCGTTGGCAGCGGCACGGGGTCCTATTTCAACCAGCAGGAGTGCCATGCCCCAGCCAATTTCCGAATGTGTTGAAGGATAACTGGTGGTTGCTTTTAAGGTATCCTCATCTTGGCTGATCAGGGTTTTGTTCCTTCTGGGGTTGAGTCTTACATAGGGACGTTCGCGGAATGTGGTACTGCCCAATTCACCGGCGGTTTTGATAAGATTATCCCTTGTGTAATCCAGCAGGGCTGCAATGGCGGGATTGGATTCGCGGCTTATCTCGAATGCGGGTGTGCTGAATGTCTTCATCATTGCGTCAACACTGTTGTCGGCATCGGCTTTGGCCTGCTCACCGCGCTCGGTTTCCCTTTCGGGCAAGGTCTCATAGTACTTGATGACATCGCCGTAGAAACGATGGCTCTCCTCGGTAATGGGACCGTCAAAAACTTTGGTTCCATCGGGGAATCCCTCGGTCTGGCTTACATTCTTTATGCCTTTGATCTTGCAATACTCCTTACGGGCTGCTTCAAGGTCTTTCTGGAAGAATTCGCTTGCATGCATGACAGCCACAGCGGTGGTTCCGCAAAGAAAGCCGGCATCAACGTCACTCTGGTAGTGCGCACCGACTATGACGCGGCTCTCGCCATACTGGTATCCGGAACGCAGCAGTGTATCCTGCAGTTCGGGGACCATCTCGGCAAGAACCAGTGCGGTTGACCAGCCAAGTGATGTATGTCCCGACGGGTATGATCCGTTGAAACGGAGCTCGCGCTCATTGTCAAAGCGTCCCCAGGTATGCTCGTTGTACTGTGCAAACGGGCGGGTGCGCATATATTTGCGTTTTGCGTTATGGGTGCTCAGGTTTTCTGTCCAAAGTACGTTGTACAGCAACTTATATATGGCAGGAGTCTTTTCTTTGCTTATCTCAAAGCCCAGTATATCCGAGTTGACTCTTATCATGCCTTTTATTCCCCATTGGGAATCATCATTGGCCTGCTGTCCGCGGTCGGTAGGACGTACGGTCTTGCCCCACTGCCACTGGGCAAAGTCATCGGCATAGGTTGTACTGGTCATATCGGGTGGTGGCGGCAGATAGATACCTGCATCAGGCATATTCTCAAGGAACACATAGACGGTATCTTTCTCTGTCTGGGCAAAACTTATGCCTGCAAACATCGCTATGACAAACGTAGCGCAAAGTCTCTTGTAGTTTTTCATTATTGAAAGAATATTTGGTTATTGCATATCTCTGATCCTGACATCAATGCCGGGAAGCTGTTCGGCCAGTCCGCTGAGGTCGGTCTGGCTGAAGTGGTAAGGTATGAGTACCTCGGGATTGACCATTTTGGCTGCATTCACGCATTGGTCAACTGTCATGGTGTAGGGTTGGTTTACAGGTAGGAAAGCAACACTTATCCTCATGTTTTGACGCATCTTGGGGATATCCTTCATTTCGGGTACATCCTCGGTGTCACCTGCAACATAGGCACTCAATGTTCCCCAGAAATGAACAAGATATCCGTTTCCGTTGCCTTTGGGATGGAACTGCTCACGACCCGGGGTTGTGTTATAGGCGGGAACTGCCTCGACGATAATTCCGACAGGAGAAAGTGTGAAATGATCACCGTTTGACAATACCCTGCCAAAACCTATCTGTTGCTGTGATTTGGCATTGAGCAAAATCTCTGTTTTTTCCGATGAAAGCGCAGCGATTGCATTCTTGTCCAGATGGTCTCCATGCTCGTGGGTTATGAGTATGGCATCGGCTTTGGGGAACTCTTTAGCGTAGTCGGTATTCTTGCCGTAACCGCTTACCGGATCAACCTGAACGGACATTCCCTTGTATGCAAATTCCAGTGATCCGTGCTTGATGAGAGTTATTACCAGGGGGTCAGATCCTCCGCCGGCGGGAATGCATTCCACCTGATATTTGTTGAATATCTTTCCCGCTTCGACCCATGCGGTGTAACCGCCTGTCAGGTTAATGACCTTATAACCGGCATCCGAGAGAGCCTGAGCTGCAGCAGCACTGCGTTTGCCGCTGCGGCAGTATATGGCCAATGTCATGGATTTGCTGAACAAATTGTTGATTTCATCCATGAAACCGTCTTTTTGCCAGTCAATATTGATGGCGTGGTAGAGGTGTCCCTCGGCGTATTCATCGGCTGTACGGACATCAATGGTTACGGTACCGGCTGCAATGTATGCCTTTTCAAATTCATCGGGATTCATATCGGTCCAGTTGTTGCAGCTGCATGACGAAAAGCCCAGCATAGACAAGCATGTAAATAAGGTTAGTTTAAGTCTGTTCATTGCATGAATATGTTTAACGAGCTGTAAAGATAAGCAAAGATTGTCAAATCACGGCAACGGGGAATAATGTGCGTATACTTATAGGATAAATACACATTAATGAGTATATTTGCAGTCTATTTTTGACACGCGCACAAACTAAAACATTCATAATCAAAAAACTAAGCTTTTATGTGGTTAACTGATTCTTCAATCGGACGTAAGGTGGTGATGAGCGTTACCGGTGGCGCTTTGATCCTGTTCCTGACATTCCACATGGCAATGAACTGCGTTGCCCTGATTTCGGGCGATGCCTACAATGCCGTGTGCGAGTTCCTGGGAGCAAACTGGTATGCACTGGTAGGTACCGTAGGATTGGCCTTTCTGGTTGTTGTCCATTTTGTCTATGCAATTTGGCTGACAATCCAGAATATGAAGGCACGCGGCAGTCAGAGATATGCTGTTACCAAAAGGCCTAAGTCAGTAGAGTGGGCTTCACAGAACATGCTGGTTCTGGGTGCCATCGTCGCTATCGGCCTTGGTCTGCATCTTTTCAACTTCTGGTCAAAGATGCAGCTTCAGGAGATCATTCACGGCACAAACTTCATTGCCGGACAGAATGGTCCTACCGATGGTGCTTTCCTTATCCAGTACACTTTCTCACAGTGGTACTATGTCCTGGCTTACATCGTATGGCTGGCCGCTCTCTGGTTCCACCTGTCACACGGTTTCTGGAGCGCTCTACAGACACTTGGCTGGAACGGCAAGATCTGGTTCAGGCGTTGGCAGGTTATTGGCAACATCTACGTAACCCTGGTTATTCTGGGCTTCGTAGCTGTCATTGCAATGTTCTTCTTCAAGAGCCTTTGTTAAACTGTAAACGCACACGATTATGGCTACTATTAAGATAGATTCAAAAATTCCCGAAGGCCCGTTGGCAGAAAAATGGTCCAACTATAAGGCTCATCAGAAACTCGTCAACCCCGCTAACAAGCGTAAGCTTGACATCATAGTTGTAGGTTCAGGTCTGGCTGGTGCATCAGCTGCCGCCACACTCGGCGACCTTGGTTTCAAGGTAAAGTGCTTCTGCATCCAGGATTCACCCCGTCGTGCTCACTCAATCGCAGCACAGGGTGGTATCAACGCCGCAAAGAACTACCAGAACGACGGTGACTCTGTATATCGTCTTTTCTACGATACCATCAAGGGCGGTGACTACCGTTCACGTGAGGCCAACGTTTACCGTCTGGCAGAGGTATCAAACAACATCATAGACCAGTGCGTAGCACAGGGTGTTCCTTTTGCCCGTGAGTACGGTGGCACTCTGGCCAACCGTTCATTCGGTGGTGCTCAGGTATCGCGTACATTCTACGCCCGCGGTCAAACCGGTCAGCAGTTGCTTCTGGGTGCCTACTCAGCTCTGAGCTATCAGGTACATCAGGGTAACGTTGAGCTGTTTACCCGTTGCGAGATGCTTGATCTTGTTATGATCAAGGATGAGGAGGGTAAGGAGCGTGCACGCGGTATCATCTACCGTGACCTGGTAACAGGTGAGATCAAGCGTTGCTCAGCCCACGCCGTTGTTATCGGCACCGGCGGTTACGGAAACACCTATTTCCTGTCAACCAACGCCATGGGCAGTAACGGTTCGGCCGCCATGCAGTGCTACCGTAAGGGTGCATGGTTCGCCAACCCCGCTTTCGCTCAGATTCACCCCACCTGTATTCCCGTACACGGTGACAAGCAGTCCAAGCTTACACTGATGTCAGAGTCTCTGCGTAACGACGGACGTATCTGGGTTCCCAAGAAGCTTGAGGATGCCAAGAAACTTCAGGCCGGCGAACTCAATCCTAACGATATACCCGATGAGGACCGCGACTTCTATCTGGAGCGCCGCTATCCCGCATTCGGTAACCTGGTTCCCCGTGACGTTGCATCACGTGCAGCCAAGGAGCGTTGCGACAAGGGCTACGGTGTAAACAACACCGGTCTTGCCGTATTCCTGGACTTCAAGTATGCTATCCAGCGTCTTGGCAAGCAGGCCGTAGCTGATAAGTACGGTAACCTGTTTGACATGTACGAGGAGATTACCGATGTCAATCCGTATGAGAATCCTATGATGATATTCCCCGCCATCCACTACACAATGGGTGGTATCTGGGTTGACTACGAGCTGCAGACCTCTATCCCCGGTCTGTTTGCAATCGGTGAGTGCAACTTCTCAGACCACGGAGCTAACCGTCTTGGTGCTTCTGCTCTTATGCAGGGTCTTGCCGACGGTTACTTTGTACTTCCCTACACCATCCAGAACTATCTGGCCGATCAGATCCAGGTTCCGCGCTTCAGCACAGACCTGCCTGAGTTCGATGCTGCCGAGAAGGCCGTCAAGGAGAAGATTGCCAAGATAATGAGCATTAACGGAAAGCGTTCCGTTGATTCTATCCATAAGGAGCTTGGCCACATCATGTGGGAGTATGTAGGTATGGGACGTACCAAGGAGTCTCTTGAGACCGCTCTCAAGAAACTGGACGAGGTAGAGAAGACCTTCTGGTCAGACCTGCGTGTTCCGGGTGATGCCCAGACACTTAATGTTGAGCTTGAGAAAGCCCTGCGTCTGCTTGACTTTATCGAGATTGGCAAGCTGATGGCTTATGACGGTCTTAACCGTGAGGAGTCATGCGGCGGTCACTTCCGCGAGGAGCATCAGACACCCGAGGGTGAGGCTCTGCGTCATGATGACAAGTTCTCATACGTAGCATGCTGGAACTATCAGGGTGAGGGTAAGGCACCTGAGCTGCTCAAGGAGCCTCTCAACTACGAGTATATCAAGGTTCAGACCCGTAATTACAAGAACTGATTAAATTAAGCATCACTATGGAAAAGAATATAAGCTTCAAACTGAAAATATGGCGCCAGAGAGGTCCTAAGGAGAAAGGACAGTTCAAGGTGTATGAAATGAAGGATATCCCCACCGATACCTCATTCCTTGAGATGCTTGACATTCTGAACGAGCAGCTCATCAATGCCGGTGAGGAACCCGTGGTATTTGACCACGACTGCCGCGAGGGTATCTGCGGTATGTGCTCACTCTACATAAACGGACATCCGCACGGACCTGCTACAGGTGCTACCACCTGCCAGCTCTACATGCGCCGTTTCAAGGATGGTGAGACCATCACCGTTGAGCCGTGGCGTTCAGCAGGCTTCCCTGTAATCCGTGACCTTATGGTAGACCGCAGGGCTTATGACAAGATCATGCAGGCCGGCGGTTACGTATCAATCAACACCGGTGGTGTGCCCGATGCCAACGCAATTCCTATCTCAAAGGAGAAGGCTGATCTGGCCATGGATGCAGCATCATGCATCGGTTGCGGTGCCTGCGTTGCAGCCTGCAAAAACGGTTCAGCTATGCTGTTTGTAAGTGCCAAGGTCAGCCAGCTTGCTCTGCTCCCGCAGGGTCAGGTAGAGGCTGAGCGCCGCGCCAAGGCTATGCTCTCCAAAATGGACGAGCTTGGTTTCGGTAACTGCACCAACACCCGTGCCTGCGAGGCCGAGTGCCCCAAGTGCATCAGCATCAGCAATATTGCACGCTTGAACCGCGAGTTCATCGCTGCCAAGCTGAACGACTGATTCCATCGGTAAACAGAGAAAAAGGCAGGTCATCAGACAGGTGGCCTGCCTTTTCGGAATCAGACCTTATATACTGTGCCCTTATTGCAGTCGGTTTCAGTCAGGAGATAATTGCTGATTGCATATCCATATCAAAGGACAGCCTGCGTATGCGTAAGATACGCGTAAAGGAAAAACTCTCCCAGCCATGGGTGGAGCTACTGTTCCCGGAGCAGAAATGTGACGATAATGTTGCGCAACATAATTCGGCAGACCGCGGTTACGGCATACTTTTGCAGCAAAACCAATTAAACTCAAAAGTCATGCAAACAAAAAAAGTTTCATTCGGCCAGGCTATTGTATCAGGCTGGAAAAATTGCTTCAATTCCAGGGTCGTGCATCGAGATCGGAATTCTGGTTTTTTATCCTTTTTGACGCGCTTGTGATATTTATCATGCGTTATGTGGCAGGCATCATTGTGGCGATGTGTTTCTCGCTGGGATAAAGTGTAATACCGGTTTTGTTTCACCTTTAAACTAATTGTAATATGAACATTTCATCGCTGTTTTTAATCCATAAGATAGTAATTGTGCTGTTTGCCGTTACGGTAGTGATCCTGCTTATTCCTACAATATCCCTGATAGTACGCAGGCTTCATGATACGGAGCGTAAGGGAACCCTTGTGCTTCTCTCTCTTATTCCGTTCGTGCTTGGTTTGACTATGTTTGTTGTCAGCATGTTCAGGATGAGCAGTGCTGTTGCCATAGCTACTCCCGGCCATATAATGGCGGGAACCGCAGGTATAATGTCTTTATTGTTTGTCATTATACTCATACCGCTTGTACTTACCGTCATATGGTGCTCGCTGCCGGGAACCGAGGGCACCAACAAATACGGCTCCGATCCCAAAGCAATTTGAATATCCATTATTACTGTTCAGTCATCAGATATGAAAAAAACGTCACGTTTGTTACTCGCATCACTTTTGATGCTGTTTTCCTTTCAATGGAGTTTCTCTCAGTTTCCGCAGAGAGGCTACACGGTCAATCTGTATGTCGAGAGGGAGAATCAGCCGGATGGCGGTATATTCCTGCCGGCACCTCCCGATACATGTGACGTAGAATATATTGATGATTTTGTACAGTGGCAGTGGGGAAAGACGGTACGCCCGACAGAGCGTGGCGAGAGAGCCAGCATCGAGTCACAGTCAAGTACAACCGAGATGGCCAGGATATATTCGGAGGCTTTGGGTTTTACCATAAGCCGTTCGGAGACCCCCGCCATCTACAATCTGATGTCACGCAGTTATCATACTGCCGAGCAGACTTCAAAGAATCCCAAGGAGAAGTATATGCGCATCCGTCCGGTAATACGTTTCAACGAGATTCCCACAGGCCGGGCAGACCGTCTGGAAAGCCTGCGTACCAGCGGCTCTTATCCGTCGGGTCATACCACCCGTGGCATGGCAACAGCCTTGGTTCTTGCCGAGATGGTTCCGGAGTATCAGGATACCATATTACGTCGCGGTTTTGAGTATGGCGAAAGTCGTATCATTGTGTCTGCGCATTATCAGAGTGATGTGACAGCAGGATACATGTGTGCATCGGCCATAGTTGCCGCAATGCACTCCACATCTGATTTCAGGGCCGATATGGAGGCCGCACGTGCAGAGTATTATGAAAAGTCGGGACGTAAGCCTGAAGCAGTCAATGCCTTGCCTGATGGCCGCCGTATCCTTTCACAGCCGGTCGATACAGCCAGTTGCCGATACTACGGCGATGTGGCTCAATACATGGAGGCTAAGGGTAAACGTTCAACCGGGCGTGGTGAGCAGGCCAAGGCTGATGCTGACTGCAGTCTGGAGTCTCTCTTATCTTCATTCTCTGAACCTTTAGGTTTGAAGATGAGCTCCAAATCCACTCCAAAGATTGCGGCATTGCTGACAGAATCCCGCAATGCTCTGCAGGCAAACGCGTCAAATCTGGCAGCTGCATCACCATTCCGCAAACGTCCGTACGTACAGCTTGGAGAAATACCGTTTGCAGGAAATGATGACAGGGTCATTTCATCGTATCCATCGGCAGAATCAGAGATAGGATGGGGTATAGGGTTGGTGCTTACCGAAATAGCTCCTGACCATGCCAATGAGATTCTCTCTCTTGGATTCCGTATAGGTGAAAGCGGTATAATCAGCGGTCAGCACTGGGCTACCGATATCATAGCCGCACGTATCATGGCTGCGGCAGCGCTTGCCCACCTGAACTCTGATGATTCATTCAAGAAACTTCTGGACGAAGCGCGTAAAGAGTATGATACTCTGAAAAGGTAAAAGCCTTGGATGAGGTAAAAAAAGAAGAGGCCGACAATAACTGCCGGTCTCTTTTGTTTTTATCGGTAATGTTTAATACTCGTCTTCGTAACGGGTCATGCCCGTCACCGCTGTTATCATCCACACCCAGAACAACGTGCGAGAATCGGAAAGGAATCGTTTGAGTTTCTCTTTCATACGTCCACGTGGATTTAGTATAAAAAACTTGAGGCTTACAATGATTTCTTGAGACTCCAGTTGCCCATGGTTTGACCGTTATGGGTAATTTCATACTCATGGAACAGCTCGTAGCCGCGTTTTGTGTAGAAACTCAGGTTCTCCCGATTGTTGGTGAACAGCACCATAGTCTTGCCTCCGTGCTGGCGTACGTAATCCTCCAGATAAGACATGAACTGAGTACCTATGCCTTGACCATGAAATGGCGGATCAACCTCAATCATACTCAGGTACCATACATCAGGATTGTTCTTCTGATAATCATGACACGGGGTACTGGCCTCCTCATCCTTTGCCAGGAAAGCATGCAGGTGCTTCCAATTGGAAAGAAAATACATCTTCAGGTAACCGCTCAGAATGAACTTGAGTACCGATGGCTGCTTGTAGCCTGGTGGCTCAAGTGCCGCCTCAGCCACCATCCGGCCGTCCAAACGTGCGGTCAACATATGTGAGCCCTTAAAATTTCCTTTCCTGTTAATGGCCAGGAATCGAGCCAACCCCCCTTTGCCGCTCCTTAAGGCCAGGGAAGAAGATGGTTGTGTAGATATAATCGAAATATGCTCTGGCGGCCAGTTCTGAAGCCACCTTAATCTCCTCCTTTTTTATCAATTTATCTTTCTGTACCCTATTAGTATTCATCCTCGTTAAAGATGCCAAGAAAGTTTATAGAATGCTCATTATCAGCAAGATAAGATTATGAATTATGCATCGGGCTGTGACCGGATAGCCAGACAGCTAATGAATCAGGTTGAATCAGATGTCATAGGATAGGGAAACTGCCCGTATGCGGTTATATCAATCTCAACTCACTTTTAAATGACTTTTATCTCGGCATCAACCACGTAAAGGTCACCATCTTCATCGACTAAGACATTGCGTGGAACTATATCCCATACAATGAACGATCCGTTTGCATATTTGCCTGTAGTAGATTGCTTGCTGAATCCCAGTGCAGTCATATAAGTGTCAATCATCTCTTGATTGGCAGGATGGGCATCACTAATTCTATCTTGTTGTAGAACAGGCATAATGCTACGTCCATCATATCCCGTGAAAGCGTAAAACTTATAAGAAGTGTTAGGGAAGATAATATCGTGGAGCAATATCTTTTCCAATAGTTTGACTATGCTCCCGCTATTAAAGAGGTTGTTGACTTTGAAGATGGTATTGTCTGAAACGTATGTGTCATTCACGTTGCTCTATTTCGAGGCAGCCTCCATTTGTTTGGCTGTCTCCAAATTCTTCTTCATGTATTCGGCAAAGTCTCTTGAGTTCATCGGCGATTCCTTGGATTTTGCGATTTTCCTCATCGTACGCTCCGTAGCCTCCTTGTGGAATTGGTTGAAGAATGTCATGACTCATAATCTCTTTGTTTCAGTCACAAACTTACAAAAAAGAACAAGACGGGACCAACCTTTGCGACCACAATTTATTCTGTTGCTGATATTTCAATAGGGAATCTTTAATTGATATGTGTGTAAACCGTTCTATCTGTTTTATATCTTCTGGCGTCTGTTTTCTGCCGTTAGGATATATGATATTACCTGCATCATCTTTATGAACACCGGGTTGCTTAAGCAGATAGGATTCTACGGTTTCTCCTTCAGGGAGTGGAATGGGTATTCCTATCAAGCCATATTCTCTCATTTCTTCTGGAGTTAACGGACGGGAGCCTTTACCATCCATTTTTCCTATGTGATATTTTACATTAGGATCTACTTGAGCCATGTAAGGATACGAAAAAGTATTTCTATTTAAGAATTCAACCCTTGCATCATCATTCTCAAAACCTATTTCTGAGAATTTATTATCGATTGACAATTGTTCTTGATTACTCATAAGCATGCGTGCATTGACAACGGTTCAAAGTTATAAAAAAATGTCTAATTTCCTCCAATTATCCATTAGGGTGAAAGTATCTATTCCTGATGAAATAGCGAATGGCCATATAATAGTTTGAGGAACATACTTATATCATTGCACATGCTTGTACAGGTAACAAAAAGGAGCAACTATAGTCTATTGCTCCTTCAATGTGTAAGTTATTTCTAACACGAAACTAGAACGCAAGCGATGACACGTAAGAACATAAGGCATCAACAGAAGAGAAAGACTTGATGTTATTCTGTTCACTGCTTTGTTTCTCTTTATTCTGGGTCATCCCAACGGTATCAAACATCAGTTGAATATCAGCCGGAATGTTCTCAATCCTAGCACGATGAGTTTTAATGAATACATTGTAAAACTCATCAACGAAACTTCTTGTCGCAAAATTAACTCCAGAGAAGTCAATGATAGAGTCTAAATATGAATTCTGAATAATGTAGTCATAGAACATGCTGACAGTAGACCTTGATTTAAGGTCTGCCGACAACACAGATGATATATAAATCCTATTCATAGACAATTATCCAATTTGTACAAAGGTATGTACTTTATTCCAAATAATCACAAACTTTGAAGCTATTTTTCTCCTGATATGGAATTCTCAAAGCAATAACCGTTCCATTCCATCTAATGCCACGTGGAAGTTGGATGATTCCATCTACTGTCTGACTTTTTAAGCCAATAGCATTACCTGACATAATCATATATTGTCCTCCCAATCCGACAGAAAGCATATTCTTAGTCGTTTTAATTCCATAGCCTCTGTTCTCTGCATCAGGTAAATTCTTGGAAGAAATGCATTTATTTGCAGCTTTCATTGCTTCCAAATCATCCTCAATTTCAATACCCGCCTTGAGGTAACTTCCTCTTAATGTTATCCCTTCATCAGCGATACAAATGTCCAGGAAACGCTTTCCCGGATAAGCTTGTGCAAAAATGAAACCACGTTCAGAATCAGAATGTTCAGTAATATTATCAACCATCTCGCCGAGTATATACTTTAGGCCAGAAACAATATTTCCTGGAATATTCACCTGGCGGCACAGTATTTCTTCAACAGCAGACAATATGGCATCTTTGTTCTTAGCCAGTTGTTCTGAAGCGGGAAAACTAACAATTGGAATAAATGTTTTCTTCTCATAGTTCCCTAGAATGCTCTCAAAGTCTTCTTTACTCATTGCATCTGGCGTCAGCACATCGTCAAACATAATAGTCTTAAGATAAGCTGAAAGATTTGTTATTCTATAACGTTTTGAACATGAACGTAAGTATAACAACATTGAAATAGCGAATACCGGAGAAGAGAACTTAACAGAAGAGCAATCAAAGACAACCTCTTCCTCATTCGATGATTCGACCTTTTCCATTATATGAAATACAGGTATCAAACCGTTTGTGAGCTTATTATCTTGAATATTTATACTTTCTTTTATTTCAAGTGCCATCTTCCTATCAAATGATGTTTAATATGACAAAAATACGGATTCTTGTCTAAAAACAGTTTTATTTCATGAACTTGAACGGCCGGATTCAACTTTTAAACGCAATTTTTGAGGAAGAATCTGTGAGATAAAGGTTTATATTGAGTATAAATCTTTACACCGGGGCGGTCTGCCCGCAAAACAGGTTCAAAAATGACGCATTTAAAAGAGTGGCAGCGGTATCAGATCGCTGCAAAACTGGAGGCCGGATGTTCAAAGAAGGAGATTGCCGAATATCTTCACGTCCACCCGTCAACCATCACGAGGGAGATTCAAAGAAACGGCTATAGCAGATACAGATGTTACAAGCCGAGGATAGCACAGGAAAGGGCCGCCCACCGATGGCGTTGCCGCCATCTGCCACGCAGATTCAAGGAAGATGTCAGAAAGAAGGTGGATGAGATGATTCTTATGGAGAAGGGGCACAATCCCCAACAGGATTGACATCTCTGAAAGGCCGAAAATCGTTGACAGGAAGAATCGCGTGGGCGATTACGAGGTTGATACGATTGTCGGGGCAGCGCGTTCCCAGCATATCCTCACGCTGAACGACAGAAAGACTGGAAAAGTGTGGCTCCGTAAACTCCAGAACCCAACTGCTGCAGAAGCTGCCGACAAGATAATCGGCATCCTCGAATGTCTCAAGCAGTATGACCTCGTGAAGACCATCACTGCTGACAACGGTTTGCAGTTCGCTGAACACGAGAGAGTTTCCAGAGCTACAGATGTAGGATTCTTCTTCGCAAGGCCTTACCATTCCTGGGAACGTGGAGCCAATGAGAACACCAACAGACTCATTCGCCAGTATATCCCCAAGGGCTCGGACTTCACGAACATCACGCAGGGGTTTCTCGAAGAAGTTGAGCGCAAACTGAACGAAAGACCGAGGAAGAGACACGGTTTCCTCTCACCCAATCAAGTGTTCAGCAAATCGACTGGGCTGGATGCAAGGCTGTTTGTGTAAACGACAACTGCTGCTGTTGTAAAAATCCTGTTTGCCTCCGTCGTCAATCCTTTCGAAGCGGTATAAACGATATTTGTTTGACTGTCGGGCCTGTGGTTATCATTTAACTTCCGTGACGGGGCGGGCGGCATCTGTTCGTGTATCAGGACCATAAGCACCCCAAATATTCAAGTCATTGTCAATGTAATATACTCTAAGAACCTGATCCGACGCTACCCAATAATCCACATAAGAATCTGCTTTGACTGGAGTAAGACATACCACTCCGGCATTCTGAGCCTGAGCCCAGGTGGCGGAATCATTATACAGCGTCGTCCTGTTATCATCGGTAACCTTGGTTCCCGTGTATCCGTCCGGATAGATTATCAGGCAGTCTTCAACGCCAACTACCGTCACGTGCTTTGCGTACAATCCTTTCCTGATATTGTTATCTCCGAACAGATATTTCCATTCATCGCCGGAGAGTACCTGCCAAATTTGATTGCCGGAAGTGCCCATCCAACCCGAAAGTTGACCCCAGGTAATGAACTCAGTCTGATTTGTTACCGCCATATCGTACTGATTTTCAAAAAATATGAAAGAATCATCCGATTTTTTGCACAGATTGCTCTTTGCAAACCGCACGACCTTGTTGTCACTGACGCTGAACAGACCGCTGAGGGCATCGGCAGGGACATCTGCAGGGGTGGTTACCGTAACCTCGCAGCTTGCCGAAAAGACTTCGTCTTCAAGCTGAGCGCTTATGGTCGTGCTTCCGGTAGCGATGGCTTTCACCATGCCGCTGGCGCCGACCGTGGCGACTGCCGGATCAGAACTGGTCCAGATAACTTTCTTGTTGTAGGTATCGGCCGGAGTGAACTGGGGCACAAGTTTGCGATGTCCGCCGACAGGCAGGCTGACAGCAGTCTCATCCAACGCTAATCCGGTCGGAACAGGACTGAAATTCTTGGCACACAGCGAAATCTTTGCTACGGTATTATGCTGAATCTCAGGCATAGTAGTGGAATACATCGCTACCCCCTTGCCGTTATTCGTAAAGAATGTAAGCTTGATGTTGTCATATTTTCCGGCAGGAACCGCTATGTTGAAATATTTTGCGGCATTGCCAATCTTGGTTTCTCCTGTATTCAGAACGATGGCACTTTTGCCGGAACCGGTCATAGCAGCCTTACCGCCGCTTACCGTAAAGGCACCGCTGAGCGGCTTGGTGGCATCGGAAATCCTTATGCTTGATAGTGTTATATCGGAATCGGTAGTAGTCAGGACTATCTGCAGCATTGCGCCAAGGCTCCTGAAACAGAAATCCTCAGTCTTGCCGGTAATGCTCTTCTTGCAGTACATCGGAGGCACTTGTAAGTTATCTTGCTCCGATGGCCATAATAGCGATGTTCCGCTGACGATTGACACCGGATAGAAACCCTCGACTTCGCCGGAAAGAGCCACGGAATTATCCTGCTTAAAGATCCCCATTGTCGTTTTCGCTCCAGAGGTAAGAGTAAAGGTGTCACTTCCGCCCTGACCTTTGACAATAATTTGGTCACCCGTTCCCCAAAGGACATCATACTTATATGCCGTGCTCGCCTTGGTGCCGGGATTGTCTATCCCTTCCGTCACTGCGTTTATGGTTATGGGCCCGTATGACAATTCATTCAGGTTGTTCTCCTTCTGACAAGATGCCGCAAGGAATGCCACAGAGAGCAAAATTGTTGCAAAAAATATCTTTTTCATCGTCAAGTGTTTATCTTATTCCCAATAGTTGGGCTGAGAAAATCCTCCATCGCCAAGATCCTGCTCATAAAGGCTGTCATTGCCCTGACCGGGACTTATACAAATAATAGAATGGGCTTTCAGCTCCATAATCTTGATTTCGGGAGGCCTGTATGATTCGATTTGTGATTGTTTATTCATTTGTTTGTTGATATAATAGAAAGCATTTGACAAAGGTAATGAATTTTCAGATATTGCCGTGGCCGTTAAGCGGATAAAGGTGTAAATAGTAATTTTCAACTGAAATCGTCAAATTGAATGAAAATTATTTGGCTACGCGAATTTAAAAATCCAATTTCTAAAAAATCAGTATCTTCGCTTCATAAACAATCGGCAAAGCCGCCCGGCTCAAATTCTCCTCCTCGATTGCGTTTTGTGTTTGAACTCAGCCAATCTTTAGTAGACCACGTAGATAAATTATCGAACCTTGTCGATGCTCTTAAAGCACTGGATTCTTTAGGTCAAAGACTTGATATAAAACATGTTATAAATATAATGCCAAAGGACTAACGTTCGTTTGAACGCTAATTTTACCTTTTTCTGCTCTGCCTGCGTCTGTTGACGTGGGCTTTTTTCTGCCATTGCCATTTTCAGTCTTGTCGAAATTGTTTAACAATTAATTCAAATATTGAATGAAGATCACAAACGACAAGTATTATACCCCTGTGGGTATTGCCAACCATTGCTGGAACAAGGCTTATGAGGTCCTTGGTCCGGATTCCATTACAGAGGTCATTGAGCCGAGCGTTGGTGGCGGAGCATTCCTGTGCCATCCAGACTACGCACCGTCTATGGCCTATGACATTGCGCCGGAGTGTGAGAGCGATGAGCGTACCAAGGTTGTCAAGCAGGATTTCCTCAAGTTTGACCTTCCTTATCGCAAAGATCGCCTCTTCATCGGTAATCCTCCATTCGGTGAGCGTATGAACCTCGCACGTGCATTCTATAGGAAGTGTGTAACGGACGGCGACTACATTGCTTTCATCCTTCTAATCAGCCAGCTTGACAATAGCTCGTCCCTGTTTGAGTTCGACCTTGTATACTCAGAAGACCTCGGCATGCAGGACTACTCAGGAAGAACGCTCCACTGCTGCTTCAACATTTACAAGAGGCCGGAGAGCGGACAGACGAACATGCGCCCGTCCACCAAGCTCAAGGACATCACAATCTTCAGACACGACACTAAGGGCTACGCGGGCTGCGTAAGCTGACTCTCAATGCTCCCGGAATGCTCTCCGGCACAGTTTATGGCGAACTTCACCCTTCCGGCCGTTTCGGAGTTTTCTCTACCAATATCATCATTCCTGGACTCCACGGAATGTACGGAAAGCGTACCGAAGTGTATGATACCGCTTCGGATCTTACGGTCGCTGACTTCGACAATAACAGAATGATCAACCTTCCTCACACGGCTCGCGAGGACAGACTGGAGACCTTCCCTTGTTTCTCTGCCGACGGAGAATCGGTCTTCTATTGTGTAGCGGACACTCTGTCCATACCTGAGGATATTGAGAATCTCCTCTATCATCTCGTGAGGGTTTCTTTCGATGCCAATACGGGCGAAATGGGCACACAGGTTGATACGGTGTGGAATGCTATTGAGCACAACGCTTCCGCTTGCCATCCCAAGGCTTCCCCTGACGGACGCTGGATGATGTTCACTGTCGCAGACTATGGCACCTTCCCGATCAATCACCCAAAAAGACTCCAAGGCTCTCTTTAAAGCTGAGAGTGAAGCATTCAAATAGGGGAGAGCAAAACGCCCTCCCCGCTGATATTGTCAATCTGTGAACTGCTCAACCCAGATCAGTTTGTCGGTGTCATAGCCTCTTCCGGATGCCACATCCAGGATTATCTGCAGCGTGTTTTCCGGTATCTCCGGTGTTCTGGACAGTATCCAGAGGTATTTTGAGCTCTTTGAACCGACGAGTGCATAGCTGTAGTCCTTGCTCAGCATCATTACCCTGTAGTCGGAGTAGAAAGGCCCGAAGAATGATACCCGCAGGAGGTCGGCTTTATCAGTGAGCTTCGCCTTTCCTATGGATGTTTTCTGCTTTCCGTTCCTCATGCCGCAGTTTGTAACGGATATAGTCCCGTCAGTGTTGAGCGAATAGTACGCTTTCGCGTTGGTGAGTCCGCGTTCGAATCTGTGGTCGAATCGTGCGATTTCGTACCAGGAACCGAGATAGCGTTCCAGGTCGAGTGACTTGACGGTAGAGTTGTCAACTTCCTGTGCCTTGCATGAACATGGAGCGAGGCAGAGAAGCGATGTGATTAATATGCTCATAACTCGTTTCATAGTAATGCGTTTATTTGATAACTTATTCGCCATCCGGCTTTTTGGAGCAGAGCTCCGGCATATCTGTTTTCCATAGGCCGTGGACATTGCAATATTCATAGGCAGCAACGGCTTTGTCCTGACTGTTTTCAAAGACCGCTTCCGGGGCTTCATCAGGCATCAGGTATTTTATCTGCCCTCCATGCTCAGTTTCCAGATAGATGAACGAAATGTGATGTTCCGGGGTCATCGGGTGCGGCATCGAGCCTACCTTGACCTTGATAGGACCGTTGAATTCACATTCTATTACGGGGAGATGCTTTTCCATCCCCAACTCGCTTGTGAAAGGAAGCAGCTCCTTCATCGGTTTACCGCAACAGTGAACGTCAACGCCACTGTTGACCAATTTGAATACGACATTTCCGCACGTTGTGCAGAGGAAGAATTTTGTTGCCATAACCATTGTAGTTTTAAATTGTTAAACATCTATCCAGGCGAAACAGTCGGATGACTGATGTCCTGTTATAGCAAAAATAGGTGCTTGCATTAAAATTATTTATTGATTCTTATTCAATGTTTCAATGTTTGTTATTGATATTATCAATATATTTGTATTAGAAAAGCTTTAGTTA
>JAKSIV010000030.1 GCA_024398635.1 Bacteroidaceae bacterium
TGACTTACCGTGATCAATATGTGCTATTATGCAAAAGTTGCGGATGTTCTCCATAGGGGGTGTTTTTACCCCGCAAAATTAGTGAAAAAAACTCATCTAACGGGGCACTTTATCAGATAGTGCTCATACTCATTTCGCTTGATGTCCAAATCAAGATATTCAAGGCCCAGTGGTATTATAAGTTCCGTAACACCGTTGCGTATCTCCTTCTGGCCAATAACCTTGCCGTCCGGACCTGAAACGGTCACACTCTGGCCATAGTCACGGCCGAATATCTTCAATGTATCGGCCTCTGTATTCAGCATTATTTCATTTTTCTCAAGCAGCATCACCCTCCATGCATACAGGGTATCGCTATATCCGTAACCCTTGCGGTATACCACATATTTCTCGTTCCAGAAACCTCCTAACTGTTCCTTGACAGTATATTCACTTCCATCCGGGCCTTTTGCATGACTTGCCAGGATATTGCACTTATCCATTTCGTCGGCCATTCTCAGATCATAAGATATACTGTCATATAAATCCATTGCCATAAGGTCAAAAAGCGTAGAATCACTCAAAGGCTCTACGAATATCGGTTTTTTGACCTTGGCACTTGAGTTCTGGGATTTGGCGACACCAGTACAGAAGAATGCAAACACTGCAAACAATACAGTCAAAAGGATTATTGAATGTTTCATACTGCAAACTTACATAAAAAGAACCGTCCCCTTTGTCACCTAGCTTGGACGTACTTGTGGAGAGTTTTGCGCACAGCGCCGGGTCCGGCGTAAAGCTCCTTGACCATACCCTCGATGCGCTCACCCAACCCAGCCTCGTAAAGGTCAACTGCGAATATGTCCTTGCGGCTGTAGAGTTTCTTGAGGCAGGAGTAGTCCTGATCAGGTTTGCCAACCTCCAGCGGTGCTACGATAGCCTGCATCTCGGCGAGCAGCGGATCCGGTGACGGCTCGAACGGAGTACCGTCATCCTTGATGCCTTTTAGATAACGTGCCCAGCCGGCAAGTGCCAGCGGAATAAGCACCAGATTATCCTTATCAAGACCGCGGGCTATATACTTCTTGATGGTCTCGCCAAAGCGGATTGGAATTTTCTGACTGGTATCGCAGGCAATACGCTGCGGTGCATCGGGCATGAACGGGTTGGGCAGACGGCGTTTGATTACGGCGCCGATGAACTCGTACGGGTTCAGGATTCCCGGATCTGTAACAACCGGCATTGCCTCCATGTACCCCATCTTCTGGATGAACGGGCGGATGTCTTCATCGGCCATCTCGGCACTGATAAGTGTGTAACCCAGCATGCAGCCGTAAATTGCCATTGCTGTATGCAGGGGGTTGAGGCAGGTTGTAACCTTCATGGTCTCAACCTTATCAACGGTCTCACGTGTAGTATACAGGGCACCGCCCAGATCCAACGGAGGACGTCCGTTTGTGTAGTTATCCTCTATAACCAGATACTGTACCTCCTCAGCATTTACGAAGGGGGCGGTAAAGGTATGCTTCTCGGTCTCAATATAGTTGTTATCCTCAAAGCCGTCCTTAGCCAGCAGTTCCTTGACCTTCTCATGCGGACGCGGAGTGATCTTGTCAATCATCGACCAAGGGAATGTAATCTTGCTCTCATCCTTGAGGTATGCCAGGAAATCGGCAGGCACCAGTTTGTCGGCCACCCAACGCTCGGCATAAGCCATCACGCCGGCCTTGACCTTGTCACCGTTGTGTGAGCAGTTGTCCATGCTCTGGACGGTCAAAGGCAGCTTGCCTGCGTTGAAGCGCTCTAAAAGCAGGGCACAAACCTTACCCATTGCGAACATAGGTTTGAGTCCGCGTGCCAGGTCAGCCTCATTGAATGTGTAACCCTTCTCTGTGATGGTAAATGAAATCATCTGGAGTGACTTGGCCTTGAATATCTCTACCAGGCGATTCCAGTCAGAGAACTGCGGATCGGCCTTGAGGGCCTCGGTTACTGATGCTATGACCTTCTTCTCGATGGTACCTGTTGACTGCAGGCTGACCAGAAGTGAGAGGTTGTCATACGGAGCGTAGGCCTTGTCTATGATCTCATAGTCAAATGTCTCGGCCATGATGACACCGCGGTCATACTTGCCGGTGTTCAGGGCGTCATTGATGATTGCTGCCGGGAAGGCGCGGAATATGTTGCCGCCACCAAAATGTACCCATGTGGGTTCATCGTGTGTCTTGCGGCGAACAGCCTCTATATCAAACTTGGGGAGCAGATAACCTTTCTTTTCCCACTCTGCGGCATTGAACTTGCCGCTTTTTATTTCTGTAAGTCTCATCTTAGTCAAAAAAACCGGGTTGTTTGTATTCAATTCCAAGCTCGCGGTCAACGGTTGCAAGGATGCCCTGCACCTGACCCATTGCGAACATACGTCCCAGCAGGGTGTAACCCGCGTTGTGTCCGTGGCTTGACTCATCCATGATGCCGCCGGGCTCATCGGTAAAGGTCATACCGTGATCCACGCGCATAGGCAGTGCCGGGTTGGTCTTCTCAAAGATGCGGCACAGCTCAATAAGGTCCGCACGGCCGCCCAGATGTGAAGCCTCGGTAAAATCACCGTTGGGGAATATGTGGCATGAACGCAGGTGAACAAAGTGTGTGCGTGATGCAAACTTTTTAGCCATCTCCACAACGTTGTTATATGCTCCGGCCGATAATGAACCGGCGCAGAATGTCAGGCCGTTGTGCTTGTTGGGAACTGCATCTAAGAACCACTGGATATCCTCCTCGGTGCGGACTATACGCGGCAATCCCAGAACCTCGATGGGGGGATCATCAGGATGAACACACATGTTCATGTTATACTCCTCGCAGGTAGGCATGATAGCCTCCAGGAAGTATTTCATGTTGGCACGCAGTTGTGCCTTGTCAATGCCCTTGTAAAGGTTAAGGAAATCACGGAACTTCTGGATGGGAGCCTCATCGTTTTCGCTGAAGTTACCGCTTACGAATCCCTGGGTCTTGATGATGATGGTCTCAACCAGCTTGTGCTCACCCTCGGGGGTCATGGTCTTGGCCAGCTCATCGGCCTCGGCCAGAACGCTGCGGCCCTCGCCTACTCCTGCGGGGAACTTGAACTTTGCCCACTCCTCACGTGCGCCCTCGCGCTTAAGGATATAGATGTCAAAGTATGCGAACTCGGCGTAGTTGAAGTAGAGGTTGGTAGATCCGTTGGGGTTGATATGGAACAGGTCCGTGCGGGCCCAGTCCAGAACCGGCATGAAGTTGTAGCAGATGCAGTGGATACCCTCGGCCGACAGGTTGCGCAGAGACTCCTTGTAAACCTCAATCTGATGGTCGCGGTCCGGTCCGCCGTACTTGATGGTCTCAACCACCGGCAGGCTCTCAACCACGCTCCAGCGCATTCCGTAACTCTCAATGTACTCACGCAGGTCGCGGATTTTCTCGCGTGTCCAAACCTGACCCAGGGGTACGTCGTGCAGGGCCGTCACGATGCCCTCAACACCTATCTGCTTGAGCATGGCAAGAGTAATCTTGTCTTTCTTGCCAAACCAACGCCATGTTCTTTCCATATCTTATTTTGGTTATGTAATATCAGTACGCAAAGATAATCAATCAGAGACTTAACTTTACCTTATTATATGACTATTAATTATGAAGGCTTGCAAAAAGGGCTCCGCCAAGAAAAACCACAAAGTTCACAATATAACAAGTTAGGGTTAAAACGAAAAATCAGCGATAAATTATATTTGTCGCTGATTTTCTTTATGTTAACTATGTTTTCAGAATGGGCCATTTGTTAAACATTATGTTAACGAAGGATAAATAATTAACTTCTCACTTAACCTTCTCCCACTTTTTGACTCTTAACTACGAACAACGCAAGAAAGCAAGTTCACAAACAACAAACAAAACGAATAAGTAAAAACAAAAAAAATAAGAATTATGAAAAAGATTTTCTTCGCTGCAGTTGCAGCACTGTTCTTCGGAATCAACGCAAACGCTCAGAGTGTTAATGACAATCAGGCTACAGTAGCCGACGTAGTTGCAGAACTCAGCCAGGCAGACGCCCTCCAGTTCATCCCCATGTATCAGCAGATGCTCACAGAGATCGAGACCGTATGCCGCACTGACGACAGCGACGACAAGAAGACCGCCAAGATCGAGAACATCAAGGATAACTACTACGAGATCTTCAGCGAGATCCTGGTAACCGAGCAGAACGACGTAGCCATCAACAGCATATCAATGGACTACATCAACAACCGCATCGCAAAATAATAGCGCAATATAAGATTTTCATAAGTTTAGGGTTAAAAATCAATGAGCCGAGCTGTGAAGCCCGGCTCATTGATTTAATACACAAGAGGAAAAATTACTTCAGAGCGTAATAGTTCTCCTCCTCACCTTCGGTAACGTTGATTTTGTCTTCACGGAGTAACCATCCGAGTCCAAGATAAAACTCTTTATCCTTCAACTTAGTTGCCTTTTTAATTTCCTTCTGTGAAAGGGCATTCTTACCCTCCAAAGCGCGCCAGATAAGACCAGCGAATTCGCCTACCATTTCGTTCATGATTGTATGTGTTTTTAAAAATCGCCGCGAAATTACATATTTTTACAATACGATATTCAATTTTTATACTCAAAATGCGGAATCGGCAGCAACTTAAAGAGATTCTTTGCATGCTTGTCATCAATCGATGCCTTTGTTGCCGCATCGTCGCAGACGCCGGTACGGATGTATCGGTCTAAAACGGCATATGTAAAGCCCAGATTATCCTCATCGCTCTTGCCGCTCAGTCCGTCTGACGGAGTCTTGTCAACCAAGTCCATAGGCAGACCCAGTTCACGGCCGATAGCCTTGACCTCGGCCACGGTCAGACCGCCAAGAGGTGCAAAATCGCCGGCTGCATCACCGTAACGGGTTGAGTAGCCCACCCAGTCCTCGGACAGGTTGCAAGTGTTGGCCACGCGTCCGTTCATGGACTGCGATATGGCATAAAGCGTTGTCATGCGCAGGCGCGGCGGCATATTGATGATGGTCTGACGGCTTATCTCAGTGCCATCGGGCTTAAACTCCGTGCCGATGGTGTTCATCAGCGCATTGTATGTATCGGCTATGTTTATGTTGTAATGACGTATTCCCAGATGATTTATAAGTTTCATACTGTCCGATATATCCTTCTGCACGCCGTTGGGCATAGTCACGCCTATTACCCGGTCACGACCCAGCGCCTCAACGCAAAGTGCGGCTACAGTACTGCTGTCCTTACCGCCTGAAATGCCTATTACGGCATTACAACCTTTTCCGTTAACCTCGAACCAGTCCCTGATCCACTGAACCACCTGGTCCTTTACCTGTTTGGCATCAAATGTTTTCATATTATTTCTTTCCGTATTCCTTTAATTCCTGACGTATCTGCTTTTTCAAAGTGCCGTCAAACTTATCATCGATAAACCAGTTGTCACGCTCGTAAACCATCGTCAGGACCTCCTCTTCATCATCTCCAAAGCAGTGAATATTGATGGTCACATAAGCCTTCTTGTTGCCGTCCATCTTAACCCTGAGCACGCGGAACGCCAGGTCCGATGTAAAATCCTGAGCGTGGATCCAGAAATCACAGTCATGAATTAACGGCCCGCCTAACTCTTCCTCCAGATCACCTATCTGATTGTCAAGCCTATACAACTCCTCGGAATAATAGAGAGAGTCAAGATTGACTTTCCATAAACTCTTCCCGTCTTCATAATGTTTCAAATACACGTCACGGACATTACTGTAAATCTCCTCGACGCGCTTCTGGACATCATCCGGCTGCGCACACTTGCTGAAAGAACATGCAATCAGCAGACACAAACAAATAAGGACCTTTTTCATACTGTTTTAAGCAAAAATGATACAATTGGGGTCTGACCCCAATTGTATCATTTTAGATTTAAGAAGATTATTCCTCGTCCAGAGGCTTCATGTTGGTGTAGACGTTCTGAACGTCATCATCCTCATCAAGACGCTCAACAATCTTGTCGATGGTCTCACGCTGCTCGGGGGTAACATCCTTCAGGTCATTGGGGATGCGGGTGAACTCGGCGGCCTTAACCTCGAATCCGTTCTCCTCAAACCACTTCTGGATGGCGGCGTATGACTTGGGATCGCCATAGAGTGTAACCTCGTTCTCCTCCTCGTCAATATCGTACTCCTCCTCAATGCCAAGGTCGATAAGATCAAGGATCAGGTCATCCATATCGACGCCGTCCTTCTTGGCGATAGTGAACTGGCACTTGTGGCTGAACATGAAGTCCAGGCTGCCGCTGGTACCCAGTGTACCGCCAAACTTTGTGAACACTGAACGTACGTTGGCAACGGTACGGGTTGTATTATCAGTCAGGGTTTCAACGTAGATGGCTATTCCGTGAGGACCGTAACCCTCATAGTTCATCTCCTTGTAATCCTTCTGATCCTTGCCCATTGCGTTCTTGATAGCGCGCTCGATGTTATCCTTGGGCATATTCTCGTGCTTAGCGGTTGCTATGATGGCACGCAGTGTAGAGTTGTTGTCCGGATCCGGACCGCCAGCCTTGACAGCAATGGCAATCTGTTTGCCGATGCGGGTAAATGTCTTGGCCATGTTGCCCCAGCGTTTCAGCTTACGGGCCTTTCTGAATTCAAATGCTCTTCCCATAGTGTATGTTTTTATTTGTTTATTATCTCAATTGTGCATCCAGCTTTGTCTGAACGGCCTGGATAAGCTTGTTCATCACCTTGTCAATCTGGACATCGTTAAGGGTCTGTGACTCATCCTGCAGCAGGAAGCTTACGGCGTAGCTCTTCTTGCCGGCAGGCAGGTTCTTACCCTCATAGACATCAAACAGAGTAACCTCCTTGAGCAGCTTGCTCTCGGTCTGATAAGCCAGACGCTCAATATCTGCAAACTTGACGCTCTTGTCAATGAGCAGAGCCAGGTCACGGCGAACGGCCGGATACTTGGGCAGTTCAACGTAACCCACCTTAACCTTGCGGGTTGCTTTGAGAAGCTCGTCCCAGTTGATCTCGGCAAAATAGACCGGCTGCTCCAGGTCAGTGAGCTTGAGCATTGCACGGCTTACCACGCCAAGTTCTGCAACTATCTTGCCTGAACGCAGTTTGTAGCGCAGACCGGTGCTGAATATAGAATTTTCAAATTCCTCAATCTGAATTGCGTTGAGAGCCAGGCCCACACGCTTGAATACGTTCTGAACGTGTGACTTAAGCTCAAATACCGAGCTCTCCTCATCGGCATGGGCCCATGAGCCCGATACACGGTTACCCGAAAGCCATATACCAAGACGATATCCCTCGCTGTATGCGCGCAGAGGATTCTGCTCCTTACCATCCTCTGCCGGCTGACGCAGCTGCTCGCGCTTGGCGGCATCAAACCAGTAGCACTTGCCGAACTCAAAGAATCTCAGATCAGCACTCTGACGGCGGATATTGTGAGAGAGGCTCTCAAGACCGCCAAACAGAAGTGATTCACGCAGCACGTTAAGATCAGCACTGAGCGGATTCATAAGACGTACCAGCTTATCTGACGGACAGCAGTCCATACCGTCATAATAGGCGGCACGGGTAAGCGAGTTGTTCAGTATCTCGTTGAATCCCTGACCCACCAGCTGTTCCGATACCAGATCCTGCAGCTTATGCGAGCGGTCCACCTCACCCTGGACGGTCAGGCTTGACTGGACTGACTTACCGAATTCCACGTTGTTGTATCCGTAAATGCGGAGAATCTCCTCAACCACGTCGCACGGGCGCTGAACATCCACGCGGAAAGGAGGAACTGAGAGCTTCATGCCGTCGGCGTTGAAAGCGTCAACCTTGATACCCAGGTTCTCGACGATGCTCTTCATAACCTCGCGGTCCAGTTTCTTGCCTATCAGGCTGTCTGCATACTCAAAGTTGAAGTCAACCTTGAAATCCTGGGCAGGTACGGGATTCACATCCTTGATCTCCATTGAGATTGTACCGCCGGCCAGCTCCTTGACGAACATTGCAGCCTGCTTAAGTGCATAAAGCGTGCCGTTGGGATCGATGCCACGCTCAAAGCGGAACGATGCATCGGTGCTCAGCTGATGACGGCGTGCGCTCTTGCGAATCCATGTAGGATGGAAATAGGCGCTCTCCAGGAACACGTTTTTGGTGCCGTCCGATATACCTGAATCCAGACCGCCGAACACGCCACCCATACACATGGGCTCCTGAGTGTTGCAAATCATCAGGTCACGCTCGGAGAGCTTGCGCTCCACACCGTCCAAAGTCACGAACGGAGTGCCCTCAGGCATGGTCTTGACAACCACCTTGCCACCCTTGATCTTGTCGGCATCAAAGCTGTGCAGCGGCTGTCCGTATGCAAAAAGTATGAAGTTTGTGATATCTACGATATTGTTGATGGGATGAAGGCCGATGGCAGAGAGCTTGTTCTTGAGCCAATCGGGACTCTCCTTTACGGTCACGCCCTTGATGCTTACGCCTGCATAACGCGGGCAAGCCTCGGTATTCTGAACGTCGATGTCTATCTGCAGGTCATGATTGTCAACCTTGAAACCGTCGCAGTCAGGACGGTGCAGAGTTGACTTATAACCGTTCTGGAGCAGCCAAGCGTAGAAATCGCGGGCCACGCCCCAGTGTGAGCATGCGTCACTGTGGTTAGGAGTGATATCCACCTCAATCACATAATCTGACTCCAAGTGGAAATACTCGGCAGCAGGAGTACCGGGAACGGCATCGGCCGGGAGGACCATAATGCCTGAGTGGTCATTGCCAAGGCCCAGCTCCTTCTCAGAGCAGAGCATTCCGAATGACTCAACGCCACGCAGCTTTGAAGGCTTGATGGTAAAGCACTCGTCACCCTCATAAATCTTGGCGCCGATGGTAGCGACCACAACCTTCCGGCCGGCAGCCACGTTGGGTGCGCCGCAAACAATCTGCACGGGGTCACCGCCGCCCTGATTGACAGTAATAACATGCAGATGGTCTGAATTGGGGTGCTCCACGCAGGTAAGAACCTCACCTACAACTATATCCTTGAGTCCGCCCTTGACGGACTGAACCTCCTCTACTCCATCGACTTCGAGACCTACCGATGTAAGGGCTGCAACCACCTCATCAGGGGTCAGATCAAAATCGACATACTCCTTGAGCCACTTATAAGAAACGTTCATATATACCTATCTCTTTTTCAAACCGCAAAGGTATAAAAAAGTCAGCAGATTGCTGCAAATCTGCTGACTCATTTTACGGCTCAATACGGGATGTCACCGGAGTCCGGAGCGCCACCCAGCGGATCATCCGGCGGGAGCGGCTCGTCATTCATCCTGGAGCGTTTGACACTGCCTTTACGACCTCCCGGAGCAGGTTCGCCCGTGCCGATGTTGTCAAACAGCGCAAGGTCACTGCGGAACGACAGACGCACATCGCCCACACCGCCGTTACGGTGCTTGGCGATAATGATCTCGGCTATGCCGTGCAGGTCATTGTGGTTGTTGTCCTCATAGATCTTGTAATACTCCGGACGGTGAATGAAGCACACGATATCGGCATCCTGCTCGATTGCACCCGATTCACGCAGATCGGCCAACTGAGGACGCTTACCTTCGTAACCCTCACGGCCCTCGACGCCACGGTTAAGCTGCGACAGAGCGATGATAGGGATATCAAGCTCCTTTGCAATACCCTTGAGGTTACGCGAGATAGTGCTTATCTCCTCCTGACGATTACCGAAACGTATTCCACTGGCATTCATCAGCTGCAGATAGTCAATGATGATAAGTTTCACATCATGCTCCTGTTTAAGACGGATGGCCTTGGTGCGGAACTCCGTAATTGAGAGTGACGGAGTGTCATCCAGATAAATGGGAGCTGTCTGCAGGGCATTGATCTTGCTGTCAAGCACCTGCCACTCATACGGTGCCAGACGACCGTCACGCAGTTTGTTGCCAGGAATCTCGCAAACGCTTGAAATCAAGCGGTTAACCAGCTGCACATTACTCATTTCAAGTGAGAAAAGTGCAACAGCCTGCTGGTTGTTTACAGCGATATTCTTGGCCATGGAAAGCGCAAACGCAGTCTTACCCATAGCCGGACGGGCAGCCAGGATAATCAGATCCGATTTCTGCCAACCGGACGTAATATTATCCAGGTCACGGAATCCGCTGGCCAGGCCACTCATACCCTCAGCACGTGATGCAGCAGTGCGAATACGGTTGACAGACTCCTGCAGTACCACATCAATCGAAGCAAAATCTTTCTTGACGTTACGGTGCGCAATCTGGAACAGTTTGTTCTCAGCCTCACCCAGCAGCTCGGAGATATCGGTAGTATCATCAAAAGCCGATGTCTGAATCTCACTGGTGAAGGTTATCAGCTCACGGGCCATAGCCTTCTGGGCAATGATACGTGCGTGATACTCGATGTGAGCCGATGAAGTCACCTTACCCGCCAGTTGGGTTACGTAAAGCGGACCTCCGGCCTCCTCGATCGTACCGTTGCTCTTGAGCTGCTCGGTCACGGTAAGAATGTCAATAGGACGCTGATTGAGCGACAGGTTGGCCACAGCCTCGTAAATGACCTGATGACGGTGGTCATAGAATGACTCCTTCTTGAGGATATCGCTCACCTTCGGGAACGCATCCTGCTCAATCATCAGGGCACCGATCACTGCCTCCTCAAGCTCAAGAGCCTGGGGCTGAAGGTGGTTGAGCACTATACCATCGGTACCTGCGCGACCGCTACGCTGTCTTGTCCTGGAATCTGCCATATTCGTTTCTTTGCAGATACAAAAATAGCGGATTGACTCCGCTCCAAACATAAAAAAGGGGGCATCTTATCCCCCTGTTTTCAACAAGTCTAGAATGACAGGCTCAATGTAGCGCCGAGAGCCAGATCATGCTGGGCCGACATCAGGATTGAAGGATTCAGTTTGAAGGAATTCCTGGACTTTGAAGAGTATGAGACCTCATTGCTGGCGGCATTCTGCTCATTGAACGTCCTTTCCACCCAATTGAGACGCCCCTTACCGATACCCGTAAAGATTCCGCCCAGACAGGCCAGGACATTGGCTCCCGCACCGTAAATATAAACCGAACTGTCCTGCTTATCGGCCTTGGGATCGATCATCAGGACTGCTATTACCGCACATGTGAAACTATACAGCCAGCAAGCTCCGCCTATATTGAACTGATTGCTGCCTCCTACATACGTATGATAAAGGTCATCGTCAAAATACAGTTCATAATGACGGTCCGTCAATTCCATGTCATTATACTTCCAGCGGAACTTGTCCGCATATCTGTATATGGCCCCGACACCTGTCGGTTTGATTTCGAATGACCAGTTGATCTCATTCACATCGGCCATAGGGAAAGCAACCATCTCACCCTCGGGGGTCTGAATCCTGACGTCACCGACAGAATCCAAAGCCATCACATACCCTACTACCCTGCGTCCGTCCTTGAGATAAACGGCATTTGCCGATTGTGAAAAGGCCAATGCGGCATAACAGAACAAAAACAGCGGCAATAACAGGTAGCGTTTCATCTCTTTTTAATTCAGGCCATCTCACGCTGGCAGGTAAACATATCGGGGAACTGTTCGGCGGGATTGTCCAAGGGCTCGCGGAACAGGCCGTAGATGGTGGAGCCGGAGCCGGACATTGAGGCGTAGACAGCTCCCATTGAGTAGAGCTTTTGCTTGATATCGGCCAATAATGGATATTTGGCAAAAACCGTGGTCTCAAAATCATTGAACACACAATCCTTCCACTCCGCTACAGGACGTTTGATCGCCTCGGCAAGCGGAATTTCAGGCTGTTTGGGAGTAAGCGATGCGTATGCCTCGGCCGTGCTGACCGATACATCGGGCTTAACCAGCAGGATAGTGTAACCCTTAAGCGAAAGGGTGATAGGATTGAGGATCTCTCCCCTACCCGTGGCAAGTGACGGAGTGTTGCTTATAAAGAACGCGCAGTCCGATCCCAGACGTGCGGCATAACGCTCCATCATGTTCTCGCGCATCCTGAGGTTGAAACGACGGTTAAGCAGCGAGATCATGAACGCGCCGTCCGATGAACCACCGCCCAGGCCGGCACCCGAAGGTATATGCTTGTGCAGCTTGATGTCTATTGACGGCAGGTCAAAATCCTGCTGCAGCAGCAGGTAAGCCTTGACTACCAGATTATCGGCCGCCTTGAACGGAAACTCGTTACCCGTCATCTCGAGTGAGCAGCAAGGGATATCCTCCTTCTTGAGCAGCAGACGGTACGGCACGAATGCATCATCGGGCTGAACCAGGAGACCGGCCTCCAGACGTTTGATAAGCTGGGCCGGATTAAGCGGGCGCATAAGCGTTATCTCCAGCGCATCCTGCAGGAGCACCGGATAGAACACGGTTTCAATGTCGTGGTACCCGTCTTCACGCTTCGCCACGACATTGAGTCCGATGTTTATTTTCGCATTGGGAAACGCTATCATATCATTTGTTGTCTTTCTGAACTCCACGTGCGGCTATACGGCCCGATGCCATTACCTCTGTCAGAGCGTTGCCGCCAAGACGGTTGCCTCCGAAGAATCCACCTGTAACCTCGCCGGCAGCATACAGTCCGGGAATGGGCTTGCCGTTCTCATCAAGGACACGGCGGTCAAGGTCAATCTTCAGACCGCCCATGGTGTGGTGGGTTGAAGGTGCCAGCAGACGCACCCTTATGTCAGCACCGTCAAAATCATAACTGCCTTTGTCATAGCTGCCGTCTGCGTTACGTGTAACATTACCTATAAGGCCTGGAAAACGCTTGCCGACATCATCAGGCTCACGTCCGTCCATTATTGCCATATCGTAATCAATTATGGTCTGCCTGATCTTTCCGGCATCGGCATCCAATCCGATTTCCTCAAACAGCCCGGCCAGTTGCGAGCCCTTGCGTCCCCACTCCTTTCCAGGGGTATCGCCGGGAAAAGCGCCCATAGCGGCATAGTCCGCACCTAATCCGTGGTATATGGACAGGTATGCGCCGCGGACATTACCCATGTCAATGCCGTTGCGGAATGCAGCCAGCGAAAGCACATCTCTTTCAAGACATTCGTCAATGTAACGCTTTCCACTGGCAGGGCTTATGAATACGGCACTTTCCAGACCTCCGAACGCAATCGAGCCGTCAGCCACATACGATATCGGCATCAGCTGGGTATATCCCATTCCAACCGTTGCAGCGCCCACGGCCTGTGCCATTTCAATGCCGTCACCGCGCATAGACGAACGGTTTGTAGTGCCTATGGTCGGTGACAGATACTGGCGTGACCAGTACTTGTTGGTCCTGAGCACTTTCTGGATATTTGCGGCATAACCGCCGGTTGCTACAACGACACCTTTCCTTGCACGGGCTGTAACCTTGGTTCCATCGGTTCTTGTAGCTTTCACGCCGCAGACACGGCCGTTTTCAAATATCAGTTCCTCGGCACTTGTTCTGAGCATTACAGCATTATGAAGGTCGCCATTCATGATAACCGAGTAGGGAGCCATTATATACGAACCGTAATTGCCCGGTACAAAACCGATTTTAGAGCCGTTCAGATGGCCTGTCCATCCGGTCATGGTGTTGCCGCGATACCACATGCCACCTGGCAAGGAGGTCTGTCTTTCGTTAAAGACTACCCCCATGTCCATGAGCCAGGGCTTGAGTTTTTCGCCTTCCTCGACAAGCTGTCTGATAAGTTCAAAGTCACCGTAAGCCCATTCGTCCTTTTCAGCACTCTGACGCAGACCGCCGACATAAGTCTGGAAAATATGCAGATTGGTTGTCGAGAACAATATCAGACGGTCTTCCGGAACGCCGTCTGCCAGTTTTGGTTCCGCATAATCGAGGTATGCGGAAATCTCCTTTTTCAGTTCCTTCAAGGTCGGCAGGAATTCCTGGTGTACACCATGCTTGGACAGTTCCACAATATCGCCGGCAACGAACTCATTGGTCTTGTAGTACTCCTCATCGAAAGGTTCTTCGCTCCAGCCAAGAATAGTCTTCAATTCATTCACACAACCTATGGCTGCGTGTTCCCTGTCATGAACTTTGCCGTCAAAGCCGACAGCCCTGACCGATGCAGGCTTGTTCATGTCCCATACAAGGTTATGGTCGGTTGCCTGATATATGCCACCCGATACGAGAGTGTTGCCGCCCATTTCTGCGTTCTTTTCAATAACCAGTACGGTATTGCCATCCTGAGCAGCCTGTGCACCTGCACAGAGACCCGCACCGCCGGCACCTATGATAACCACATCCCATTCACCCTCCCATGGTTCAGGAACAGGATAATCCACCCTGTTGGTCATGAATGCCGAAAGGTTTGAAACACCCGCCTGTCTTGCAGCGTCATTGACAGCCGCCTTGATGGCATAACTTGAAAAAGTTGCACCGGAGACACCGTCAACGCCGGTTCCGTTGGCCTTTACAATTTCATGCGGCAAAGACATTGGAATAAGCGCAATGTCACCGATATGCGCTGTCTCATGATGTTCCGTTACCGTTACACCGGTAACCGAGCTGTCCGAGAAAGTCACGCTTGCCTGAACCATGCTGCCGTATCCCCTTCCGGTTCCGGTATATGTACCGGGGGTAAAAGCGAGAGCATTGCCGGGCTGCGCTGCGGGCTGTCTGCCAAGAGCCTGGTCAAGAGCATTATTAACAGCCTCCTTTACTGCATTTGAAGAATATGTGGCGCCCGACACACCATCGACATCGGTACTCTGTGCCTCTATGATACGGTCAGCTACAGTCTTATAGGCCGATTTGTACTGGGCATACGTTCTGCCTCCATCCGTTACACTGATTGATGTTATTTTGTGTCCGCGTATCTGAACGGCAGCCTCTATCGGTTCCTCAAGATTCAGCCCTCCAGCCGAATACTTGCCATTCTGCCAAACTTCTCCATCGGGTGTCTGCGAGCAGGCCGCCAATGCCAATGCCAACATGGGCAATATCAAACCATTCTTCATAAGTCAGTATATTGGTTATTATACGATCAACGTCCAAGAGCCTGTGCAATGCCATGGTCCACGCCGCTGAATCCCATGAATGCAAGAGCCAGAAGTCCTGCTGTCAGCAGTGCAATGGCCATTCCCTGCATGTTCTTGGGTATTCTTACTCTTGCCAGCTGCTCTCGTATTCCGGCAAAGATTATCAGAGCCAGAGCAAAGCCCAAGGCCGTAGCAAAAGCATAGAGTACACCGGACAGAAGTGAAGGCTCAAGACCCTGGGCATTGTATGTCCCGTTTGCCACAAGGATTGACACGCCCAGAATGCAGCAGTTTGTGGTAATGAGAGGAAGGAATATGCCCAGTGCCTGATACAGTGAAGGAGAGACCTTCTTGAGAACGGTTTCAAGCATCTGGACCAGTCCGGCAATCACCAGTATGAACAGGATGGTCTGCAGATAGCCCAGTCCTAACGGATTGAGCACCCATTTCTGCAACGCATAAGTCACAATGACTGAGACGGTAAGTACAAAAGCGACAGCTATGCCCATACCTGCAGCAGTGCTGATCTTCTTTGAAACGCCCAGGAACGGACAGATGCCCAGGAACTGGGAAAGCACGACATTGTTTACGAATATGGCTGAAATGAATATCAGAAAGTACTCCATAATGTTCAGGCTTTACGGTTCTTGATTGAGTTTACAATGGCAATGAGCAGGCCAAGCGTTATGAATGCGCCCGGAGCCAGGACAAAGACCAGCATGTTCATTGACGACGGCAGGATCTGGTAGCCGAAGAATGCGCCGTTGCCAAGGAATTCACGTACAATTCCCAGCAGGGTTAGCGCCAGCGTGAAACCTATGCCTATGCCTATTCCGTCACAGACCGATGCAAGCACGTTGTTCTTTGCAGCGAAAGCCTCGGCGCGGCCCAGAATGATACAGTTCACGACAATGAGAGGAATGAAAATTCCCAACGTCTTGTACAGATCCGGCACGTATGCCTGCATGAGCATTTGCAGTACAGTCACGAATGACGCTATCACCACAATGTAGCATGGAATTCTGACACCGTCCGGAATCAGGTTCTTGAGCAGTGAAATGAATGTGTTGGAACAAATAAGGACGAACATGGTTGCAAGTCCCATGCCCATTCCGTTTATGGCCGATGTGGTTGTGGCCAGCGTGGGGCACATACCCAACAGGAGAACAAACGTAGGATTCTCCTTGACTATTCCGTTTATTATTGTCTTGAAGTAATTCATAATCTTGCCCTTTTTTAGTTCTGTGATGAAGCACCGCTGACCGCATCGGCTGCAGTATATCCGAAAGCAGCCTTATAAGCTGCATTCACTGCACGAAGGAAAGCTTTTGATGTAATGGTCGAAGCGGTAATGGCATCCACAGCGCCTCCGTCCTTACTTACAATCATCATATCATCACCCGGGTTCATACCTATGATATTGTGATTACCGGGCTTGCCGGGAGCGCCCAGAAGCACATTCACGACAGCAGGCTGCTCCTTGACCTCACCGCTTTTCTGACGGAACCAGCCGTCGGCCTGAGCGCCAAGTCCGGGAGTCTCACTGTGCTCCAGCACGGTATAACCCAGGATAACGCCCTCGGGATCAAAGCCCACCATCACCTTAAGGGCACCGCCGAATCCGTTCTTATCGGTCGATTCAACGGCTGTACCTATCAGGTTGCCTTTCTTGTCATTCACACTGTGGAAAATGAAACCTTCACGCTCCACGGGATCATCGACCGTAAATTCGATGTTGCGGTCACCCAGTATCACACTCTTGATTCCATTCTCAATGGCCTGGTCATTTATCTCTTTGATAGGACCGCTGGTCACATTGTTGACCCATGCCAGCAAACCCGCAGCCACAACGGCTATCAGGGTAAGCACCAGAGCCATATTGGTTATATTTGATTGCAGTTTCTTCATTTTACAGCCTCCCCGAAACGTTTAGGTTTGCACCAGTTGTTAATGAGCGGAGTAACCGCGTTCATGATCAGGATAGCGAATGACATGCCCTCAGGATAAGATCCGAAATAACGGATAACCACTGTCAGGAATCCTATGCCGATTCCATACCATACCATACCGGTTGCAGTCATAGGCGATGTCACATAATCAGTAGCCATGAATATGGCACCCAGCATAAGGCCGCCGGCACACAGATGATACAGCGGATTGACGTAAAGCACGGGATTGATCATCCACATGATACCTGTCAGAACAGCTACCGTTGCCAGGATAGTTACAGGAATATGCCATGTGATAACCTTACGCCAGAGCAGTATTAGAAGGCCTATGAGCAGAGCCAAGGCACTCACCTCACCTATACAACCGCCTATATTGCCAAGGAACAGGTCCTTGAGGCTGGGCAGCTGGTCCATGGCAGCCGAGTTTCCTCCTGCAATCTGACCGATCAGGTTAAGCGGTGTGGCGCCTGTAACGGCATCGGTATAAGCCACCATCTGATGAGGTACGGGCCATGATGTCATCTTGGCCGGGAATGATATCAGCAGGAATACGCGGCCAACCAATGCCGGGTTGAACGGATTGTTACCCAGTCCGCCGAATACCATCTTTCCTATTCCGATAGCCACGAGAGCACCCATGACGATCATATACAACGGAATGTTTGACGGCAGGTTGAACGCCAGCAGGATACCGGTTATTACAGCCGATCCGTCAGCCAGAGTGGAAGGTCTCTTAAGGAATACTCTTGTTATGAACCACTCAAAGAAAAGACACGATGCCACCGATGTGGCCGTCACAATCACTGCACCCAGTCCAAAATATATGACTGATGCTATGAATGCGGGAGCAAGCGCCCAGATCACGGTGCGCATATTCCTCTCTATAGTGTCACCGCAATGAATGTGCGGTGATGTCGTGATATATAGTTTCTGTGCCATAATACCTTATTTCTTAGCGTTACGGGCGCGGATTATTCCACCCACCCTGTTCTTGGCCAGACGTACCCAGTCAAGCAGCGGACGGCGTGACGGACATGTACTCTGACAGCAGCCGCACTCAATGCAACTCATAATCCAATTCTCTTCGGCGCACTCCCAGTCACTCCGTTCAGATGCGGTTGCAAGCAGATAGGGTTCCAGACCCATCGGACAGGCCTGTACGCACTTGGCGCAACGTATGCAGTTACGCTCCTCGCGACGGATGGCATCGGCCTCAGGAATCATCAGCACACCTGATGTACCCTTTACCACCGGAGCAGTCTCATCCAGCAACGGACGTCCCATCATCGGACCGCCGGAGATAAGTTTTCCGGTACCCTCCGGCATACCGCCTGCGTACTCGATAAGCTGGCTGACGGGAGTACCCATACGAACCTTGAGGTTGCAGGGATTCTTGAGCCCCTTACCGGTAACGGTAACAATACGCTCAAACAGAGGCTTGTTCTTCATCACTGCCTCATAGATTGCGAATACGGTTCCTACATTCTGAACCACGCAGCCTACGTTGGCGGGCAGTGCGGGAGGAGGCGGAACCTGACGTCCGGTCACGGCCTCGATGAGCTGTTTTTCACCGCCCTGCGGATATTTCATCTTAAGGGGCATGACCTCAATGCCGCTTACCATGGATGTCTTGGACTGCAGGAGCGATATTGCATCGGGCTTGTTTGACTCAACGCCTATTACGGCACGGTCAATACCCAGTACTTTAAGGATAATCTTTATACCTATTATAATTTCATCCGGGTGCTCCAGCATCAGGCGATGGTCGGCTGTAAGATACGGCTCACACTCAACTGCGTTGATGATGAGGGTATCAATGGTGCACTCCTTGGGAGGGCACAGCTTGACGTGTGTGGGGAAGCAGGCGCCGCCCATGCCCACGATTCCGGCATTCTTGATGCACTCTATTATCTCATCACGTGACCTGTTGCACTGAAGCACCAGCTTATCCGAGCGGTCTATTGATGGCTCCCACTCATCGCCCTCAACATCAATGAATATGGCGGGCTTGCGCAGGCCGCTGGCATCAATCACGCTGTCTATCTTGGCCACCTGGCCCGATACCGATGAGTGTATCGATGCCGACATAAAGCCGCCTGGCTCGGCAATGCGTGTACCTACACGCACCGTGTCACCCTTCTGCACGCAGGGCACTGCAGGAGCACCGATATGCTGAGACAACGGGAACACCGCCTGCGTAGGCAGAGCCAGCGTCTCGATCTTGCGGTCAGCAGTGAGTTTGTTGGGCTCGGGGTGGACACCTCCTATCTTGAAAGTATTCATATTACTCTGCTGTTTTTTGTTCTACTGATGTTTCGGGAGCCTGTACCGGTGCTTCAACCTGCGGTTCCTGTACCTCAGGCTCTGCCGGAGCAGCCTCCTTCTTGGGCGGGAAGTTTACCGCCAGGATTGTATGCTGCGGACACTCGTCCACGCACTTACGGCACAGACGACACTTCTCAAAGTCAATGTATGCCAGATTGTTCTCAAGCGTAATAGCCTCAAACGGACATGCCTTGACGCACTTGCCGCAACCTATGCAACCAACCTCGCAAGCCTTCTTGGCAACGGGACCTTTATCCTTGTTTACGCAACTTACATAAACACGGCGGTCCAGTTTGTTCTTGTTACGCAACTCTATGATCATGCGCGGGCAAGCCTTGACGCAGGCACCGCAAGCGGTACACTTGTCCTGATCCACAACCGGAAGGCCTGTCTCCGGATCCATCTTGATGGCCTCGAACTTACATGCCTTAACGCAGTCGCCGCAACCCAGACAGCCAAAGAAACAGCCGGTAGCTCCGCCGTTCATGAGCGCAGCTGCAGCACAACTGGGTGCTCCGTCATAAACACGCAGACTGGGACGGTTGGCGCATGATCCCGCGCAACGCACTACTGCCACCTTCTCAACTCCAACCTCAACCGCATGACCTGTTATGGCAGCGATCTGTTGCATTACCTCACTCTTACATGCCGAGCACTTGAGTCCGTCCATGGACTCGCTCTTTACACAGGCCTCCGCAAATGCGGCACAACCGGGGAAACCGCAGCCTCCGCAGTTGGCGCCTGGTAACAGCTCTGCAATCTGCCCCACTCTGGGGTCAACCTCAACCTTGAATTTCCTTGACACGACATAGAGCACCAGGCCCAACACCAATCCCGTCAATCCCAACACAAGGATAGCTGTCAAAATAAACGACATATCTTATCTAAACAATTATTCTGAATCCAAAGTCCTTTTTAATTCTCCCCCGACAGAGAAACAGCACGATGTAATAAGGTACCAGCACCGCCACCGATGCTATGGCCGCAATCTTCTCGCTGCCCGAGACCCTCAGAGCCGTTATAAGCGCTGCCAGTAAAAGCAGTAACGGAAGCCCGAAAGCAAGCAGCACGGCTGTCATGCCCATACGCTCTCCCGCCATCACCGTTACCGTCTGTCCTACCGACAGGCTCTCCGCACCAGTCATATCCACTTCAACCAGTTTCTCTTTCGATTCGGCTGCACGGCAAATCCTGCTTGCCTGACAGCCCGAACAGGCCGATGTCTGCAATATGCGCACGGTAACTTTTTGACCGTCAATGGAGTCTATTACCCCTTTATGTCTTATGTCCGCACCCATATCGTCTTCGGTCCGTTTTAATCTTACAAATGTAAGACATTTCCGCATTCCCAAATGCATTATTTCCACATTTTTATTTGGAAAAAACACACAAAAGGGTCAGACCCCATTGTGTGCTTTGTGATTTCAAAATCAATCCGTAAATTTGGCTTCCCAATGAGAATTTGCAACCAAACAAATAACTGACCATATGAAAAGATTCGCATTTCTGTGCATGATGGCCGTCGCAATCATTCCGACTGCCGCCCAAAATTACGAGTATCCGTTCCAGGATCCCAGTCTCTCATTTGACAAGAGAACAGACAATCTGCTCTCACTGCTCACTCCGCAGGAGAAGATAGGCCTTATGATGAACGGCTCCATCTCTGTTGACCGTCTTGACATCCCCGCCTATAACTGGTGGAACGAGGCCTGCCACGGTATCTGCTATGATGACGTGACCGTATTCCCGCAGGTAATTGCCCTGGGTGCCACTTTCGATGCAGCCCAGCAGTATGAGATATACAGCGCCGTATCCGATGAGGCCCGCGCCGTTTGGAACACCACAGACCATCATCAGATGGGTGTAACCCAGCCTAACGGAAGTATCTGGCATAACGGACTCTCATTCTGGTGCCCCAATGTAAACATCTTCCGTGATCCCCGTTGGGGACGCGGTCAGGAGACTCCCGGTGAGGATCCTTACCTGAATTCCGTAATGGGAACCCAGACTGTTTTGGGTATGCAGGGTAATGACTCCAAATACCTCAAACTGCACTCATGCGCCAAGCACTATGCAGTTCACAGCGGCCCCGAGCCTCTGCGTCACCAGTTTGACGTGAGCGTATCAGGCCGTGACCTGTGGGAGACCTACCTGCCGGCATTCAAGAGTCTGGTACAGGACGGTAACGTACAGGAGGTTATGTGCGCATATCACCGTTATGAGGGTGATCCCTGCTGCGCCAGCGACCGTCTGCTGCAGGATATCCTGCGCAACAAATGGGGTTACCAGGGCCTTGTAGTAACTGACTGCGGTGCCATAGGTGACTTCTTCAACGCCCGTCAGCACGGTACTCACAAGGATGCCGCCAGCGCATCGGCCGACGCCGTCCTTTCAGGTGCCGATATCGAGTGCGGTACCAGCTACCGTTCACTCTCTCAGGCCATTGAGCAGGGACTCATCACCGAGGCCGATATCGATGTAAACGTACGCCGTATCCTCAAGGCCCGCTTTGAGCTGGGTATGTTTGATCCCGCCGAGATGCTGCCTTGGGCAAATCTTGGACTCGATGACCTGAGCAGCCCCGCCCATACCGCTCTGGCAAGCAAGGCTGCACATGAGGCCATCGTTCTGCTCAAGAACCAGAACAGCCTGCTGCCCTTGAAGAAGGACATGACAATAGCAGTGGTAGGCCCCAACGCCGACGATGCACGCGTTATCCTGGGTAACTACAACGGTTATCCGTCAGTAGCCAACACCAAGACCATCCTGGACGGAATCCGTGAGGCCGCCCCGAATGCCAAGATCATCTATGAGAAGGGTTGCGACCTGAATGTTCCCTATATCACAAAGCACTATGTAGCCGAGATCAACGGCGGCAAGGGTCTGCATGCCGAGTATTACAATACCCTTGACTGGACCGGTGCCGTTGCAGCCAAGGTTGATTATGACGAGCCACTGAGCCTGAACACCACATCACCCGCCCTTGCACATGAGGATTGCCCCTGGGCCGACGGCGTGAACATGACAGGATTCTCTGCCAAATATACAGGCAGCTTTACAGCCGATTATACCGGCGATATGGTCTATAGCGTACGCGGAAGCTCACGTTATAACTTCATCGTAGACGGTGACACCATTGCCAAGAACGCCGGTCAGGGCGGTGGCCGTGGCGGTTTCGGCGGATTCGGCGGCGGTTTTGGCGGCCGTGGCGGCACACCTTCAACCGTATTCCATGTTGAAGAGGGCAAGACCTATGAGATCTACATCGACCTGGTACAGCCCGAAGCCCGTTCAGCATCATTCTCATTCGATATCTACAGCCGCGGTCCGGTTGACTTTGCAAGCGTTGTAAAGAAAATCGCTCCGGCCGATGTAATCATCATGGTAAGCGGTATCTCATCAGATATTGAGGGTGAAGGTCATGACCGTTCAGAGATTGAGCTCCCCGAGATTCAGCAGCATCTGCTGGCCGAGCTGGATGCTACCGGCAAGCCCATCGTTCTGGTCAACGTATCAGGCAGCGCCATCGGATTCGGTAATGTGGAGGGCAAGTATGACGCCCTGATCCAGGCATGGTACGGCGGTCAGGCTTGCGGTGAGGCCGTAGGTGATGTCCTGTTCGGCAACTACAACCCTGCAGGCCGTCTGCCGGTTACCTTCTACGCATCAACAGACCAGCTCCCCGATTTCCAGGACTACTCAATGCAGAACCGCACCTACCGTTACTTCAAGGGTGAGCCTCTGTATGCATTCGGATACGGACTGAGCTACACCACATTCAGCTACGGCAAGGCCAAGAAATCAGGAAAGGCTCAGAACATGACAATCACCGTTCCCGTTACCAATACCGGTAATATTGACGGTGATGAGGTCATTCAGGTCTATGTCAAGGCTCTTGACGATGCCGATGCTCCCATCAAGTCTCTTGCAGGTTTCGCACGCGTGAATATCCCTGCCGGCAAGACAGAGACAGTGAAGATCGAGCTCAACAAGGAGGCCTTCAGTTTCTATGACGAGGCAACCGACGGTCTCAAGTTCCGTCCGGGTCGCTATCAGATCCTCTACGGAGGCTCATCACTCGACAAGGACCTCAAGAGTATTGATATCAAACTTTAAAATAAATAATTACAGGCGGGATAGTGATTGAATAAGTATTTTTACTACCTTTGCGCCGCCGTTACGGGATAACGGCTATTCAAATCATTTATAAATTCAATAAAAACAACAACTTATGGCAGCAAAAATCAGATTGCAGAGAAGAGGCCACAAAGGTTACGCCTTCTATTCAATCGTAATTGCAGACTCCAGAGCTCCACGTGATGGAAAGTTTATTGAGAAGATTGGTACTTACAATCCTAACACCAATCCCGCTACAGTAGATTTGAATTTCGAAAGAGCCCTGTATTGGGTTAACGTAGGCGCACAGCCCACCGATACCGCACGTAACATCCTGTCACGCGAGGGTGTTTATCTGATGAAGCACCTCCAGGGTGGCGTTAAGAAGGGCGCATTCGATGAGGCCGCAGCTCAGGCTAAGTTCGATGCTTGGAAGCAGGCAAAGGAGAGCGCACTGAAGGCTATCACCGTTAAGGATGAGCAGGCTAAGCACGAGCAGAGCAAGGCTAAACTGGAAGCAGAGAAGAAGGTTAACGAGGCAATTGCCGAGAAGGTAGCTACCAAGAAGGCCGAGGCCAAGGCAGCTGCTGAGGCAGCCGCAGCAGAAGCAGCAGCCGAGGAGGCAGCAGCCGATGCTACCGAGGCTCCCGCTGAGGAAGCAGCACCTGCAGAAGAGGCAGCTCCTGCCGAGGAGGCACCCGCTGAGGCATAAACCTCAATCTCAAATCAAAAAAGAACTCCGACCGCAAGGCCGGAGTTTTTTTATCCCTAAGATTTACCTCAATTTTTTTTGACATATTAAAACAATATAAATTTACTATTTTGTATTCATAGAGGTATTGGACTAAGAGGACGATGCGGTATGTAAAGTTACATAACGACAGGCTGAAAGGGCAATCCGGGCATGAATTGCCTGAAGATATGAACATCTGTCTGGTCCTGACTTTGACAGCTTAATTTCCCAATCTTTGTAACCCGTTGAAAATAAGCCT
>JAKSIV010000031.1 GCA_024398635.1 Bacteroidaceae bacterium
TATTTGCCGATGCAGAAGTGGCTGAATATGTTACCCAGTACGTCATCGGTGGTGATGTCGCCGGTTATCGTCGAGAGGTGATGGATGCACTGGCGGATATCCTGGCTTAGGAAATCGCCCGAAATGCAGTCCTGCAGGCCCTGACGGACGCGGCGTATGCACTCCTGCGCCTTGACTAATGATTCGTAGTGGCGCATGTTGGTAACAATCACATCCTGCTCACTGATTTCCGGGATAGCGGCGGCTTTGACCAGAAGGTCGCTTAATTGCTGCAGTCCATATCCGTATTTGGCCGATATCCAAACCTCGGTATCCGTGGGAGCGGGCAGGGCGGCGGCATCATCACATTTGTTGTGGACGCGAATAAGGTGCTTGCCATCGGACAATTCGCAAATCTTGCTTTCAGTTTCGGCATCTGCCGGATGAGCCTCATCGGTCATCCAGAGTATGATGCTGGCCTCGCGGGCCTTGCGGTATGAGCGCTCAATACCCATCGTCTCGACGGTATCGGTGGTCTGGCGGATGCCGGCGGTATCGATAACGCGGAAAAGCACGCCGCCTATGGTGGTGGTATCCTCGATGCTGTCACGGGTGGTACCCTGGATATCGCTCACAAGCGCGCGGTCATCATGCAGCAGCTGGTTGAGAAGGGTGCTCTTGCCGGTGTTGGTCTGGCCGATGATGGCAACCGGAACGCCGTTGCGTATGGCATCGCCTGTGCTGAACGAGTCGGCCAGGCGGGTTATTATCTGATCGATTTGTGCAGCCAGCTGTTCAAGCTGTGAGCGGTCTGCAAACTCCACATCCTCCTCGCTGAAATCAAGTTCCAGCTCAATGAGTGAAGTAAACTGCAGCAGCTGGTCACGCAGATTGCGCAGCTCACGGCTGAATCCGCCTTTCATCTGGTTCATGGCCAGACGGTGTGATGCGGCCGATGTGGATGCAATGAGGTCGGCCACTGCCTCGGCCTGGCTCAGGTCCATCTTGCCGCACAGGAATGCACGCTGGGTATATTCGCCGGGCTCGGCCTGTCGGCATCCCTTATCAATGAGCAGCCGGCAGACTTTCTGAAGTATAAACTGGGATCCGTGGCACGAAATTTCGGTGCTGTCCTGTCCGGTAAAGGAGTGGGGCGCACGGAAGACGCTTACCAGTACATTGTCAAGCGGAGTGCCATCGGCATCTATTATCTGTCCGTAGCTTAAGGAGTAGGGGTTGGCGCTTGCAAGCGGGTGTCCGGATGCAGAACGGAATATGCTGTCGGTAAGACGTACGGCATCGGGGCCCGATACACGAACCACGCCCAACGCTCCTCCGGCACGGGTGGCTACAGCACAGATTGTATCGTTAAGTTCTGTCACTTTTAATCAGATGCGGTCAAGGATGCGGATTATAAGCTCTTTCATCAAAGGCTTGTAATCGGTGTTCATCTCTTTGGCATAACGGTTGGCTATAACCATGCAGACTGTCATGGCGCGATGTCCCAGGATGGCAGCCAGTCCGGCTACTGCCGAGCTCTCCATCTCGAAGTTGGTTATGCGCATGCCTTTGTATTCAAAGCTCTCCACCTTGGCGTTCTGGTTGGGATCTGAGAGCTGGGCGCGAAGCACGCGTCCCTGCGGTCCGTAGAATCCGTTGCAGGCTATGGTTACACCCGGAACCATCTTGTCATCATCGGCCATGATGCGTTTGAGCAGTTCGGGATTGGCGTTTGCCACATATGGCGCACCTTTCTTGGTTGACCACTCCATATGGGCTACGAATGCACGCTCAAAATCCAGGTCGCAGACCTCATCACGTCCGGCATAGAAGTTGAGAAGGCCGTCAAAGCCGATACTCTTGACCGAGCACAGATATGTGCCGAGCGGGGTATATGGCTGCAGACCACCGCATGTGCCTATGCGAACGATATCAAGTGTGCGGTGTACGGGCTTCTCCGTGCGGGTGGCATAGTCAATATTGGCAAGGGTGTCCAGTTCGTTCATGACTATGTCGATATTGTCGCAGCCTATTCCTGTGGACTGGACGGTGATTCTCTTGCCTTTGTATAAACCCGTGGCTGTGCGGAACTCACGGTTGCCTACGGTGCACTCCACACTGTCCAACAGCTTGGCAATGGTGTCCACGCGACCGGGGTCTCCCACAAGTATGACCTTATCGGCCAGCTGCTCCGGCTTGAGATGCAGGTGGAAGCATGAGCCGTCATCGTTAATGATAAGTTCGGATGGTGCAAAGTAGGTGCTCATAGGGCTTATCGGTTAAGATATTTGATCTCGGTGGTACGGATGTCATTTTCCATCTTGATAACCTGCTGCTCGGTCTTGAGGACCTTCTCCTCATACTCAAGCAACTGCTTGGACATACGCTCCTTTTCCTGACGTGAGGCGTTGGTGTAATCGTCACGCTGTTTGTTGAGCTTGGCCAGGTCAGTATCATACTGGTGCTTCAGTTGGGTCCAGCGCTGATAGAGTTGGGCTGCATCCGGGCTCTTGAAATCATCCAGGTCATGATAGGTGGTGACATCATCGATTACATATGTGAAAGAGCCTTGCTGGGCTTTCTCGGTCAGTTCATAACGTAGCAGTGTGAGACGCTGGCGTGCTGCGCGGACTGCATTCAGGTCTGACTGGGTGTCATTTATGGATGTAAGGCGTGCTGCGCGATGTATTGCCAGTGTGTCGCCGTCCTCATAATTGAATTTCTGGTATCGCTCGGACGGTATGAAGACGTATACGCAAACCATTCCTTCGGGCTGACGGCGGTCTGTTGCGAACCAACCCAGGTTATTGGCTTCATCAATCACGTAGAGGTAGTCGTTGTTCTCGGAGTTGAAAGGCATTCCTATGTTCTCGGGCTTGAGGTACTTGCCTGTAGTGGTGCTGTAGCGTGATACGAATATGTCAAGCCCTCCCAGTGACTCGCTGCCGGATGCGGCGTAATAGATGGTCACTCCGTCATTCATCAGGAACGGATAGCGCAGGTCACCGTCTGTGTCGAGTCCGTTGATGGGGGTCTCATCGGTCCATCTGTCAAAACTCTTGAATTTGGAGAACAGACGGAACAGTCCTTGTGATGTCATGCGGCTGTAAAGAATATTCTGGCCCGTCTCCGGCAGGAAGACCTCTCCCTCGCTGTCGTCATCAAATAATTCGGACGAAGGGTAGAACGAGCCGGTGGATTCTCCTACTATGTAGGTGCTGAAAAGTTCGTCCTTGCTGATCTGGAAACTGTCAATGAAGCATATGCGGCTGGTGTTGCGCAGCATGCGGAACAGTACTTTCAGACTGTCGGTCATTGTAGTGATGCGCTCCTCAAGTACGGGGTCGTGGAGTTCCTTATCGGTCGATATGCCGTTTACGAATTGCTCAAAGTTGGATATGGCGGGCTGATAGTCCTCTTTGCTCATATAATACTCACCCAGTACGCGGTATGCCTTGAATATCTTCTTTGCTGCGGCTTTTTCAAGATAGGGTATGGCTTTTTCGCGTTCACCGGTCTCCATGCAGCACACTCCGTACCAGTAGTTGCGGTCTGCTGCATCGGGTTTTTGCTTGAGGTATTTGAGCATGATGGGCTTGGCTTTCTCATAGTCGCCCTCCAGAAAATAGTTGCGTCCCTGTTGGAGTGTCTGTGCCGAAACTCCCAGGCATATAAGTAGCGATAATATGGTAAGTCTTATGCGTTTCATACTGACAAAGATATGTAATTATTTGCTACTTTTGCCGCCGAAACAGAAAATGAAGTTTATATGAAAGGTCTTTGGACAATACTTCTGCTAATAGTCTCAAATGTTCTGATGACATTTGCGTGGTACGGTAACCTGAAGCTTCAGGAGATGAAAATCAGTACTGACTGGCCCCTGTTCGTGGTTATTCTGGCGTCGTGGGGCGTGGCGTTCTTTGAGTATTGCGTCATGATTCCGGCCAACCGCATTGGGTCCGATATAACCGGCGGTCCCTTCAACCTGGTTCAGCTCAAGGTAATCCAGGAGTGCATATCGCTCATCGTTTTCTCGCTCATCCTGGCCTTCTGCTTCAAGACCCAGTCCCTTCATTGGAACCACCTGGTCTCCTTCATCTTTCTGGTAATTGCAGTCTTCTTTGCTTTCCTCAAATAAAAAACGCTCGGAACTCCGAGCGTTTTTTATTTTCAATTTTCAATTTTTCACTTTGATAATTCTGCGTGCATGGAAGCGGCAGCCTTGCGTCCGTCACCCATGGCCAGGATTACTGTGGCGCCTCCGCGTACGATGTCACCACCTGCAAAGATTGTGGGGATGGATGACTGCATGTTGTCGTTTACGGCGATGGTGTTCTTGCGGCCCAGTTCCAGACCCTCGATTGACTTGGGAACGATGGGGTTGGGGGATACACCTACTGCTACGATTACCATATCTACATCGATGGTGATGGTCTCGCCGGTGGGAACCGGGCTGCGGCGGCCGCTTGCATCGGGCTCACCAAGCTCCATCTTCTCAAGTACAGCCTGTTTTACGCGGCCGTTCTCATCGCCGATATAGCGGATGGGGTTGTGCAGTGTCATGAACTCGACACCCTCTTCCTTGGCGTGCTTGACCTCCTCAAGACGTGCAGGCATCTCCTCCTCAGAACGACGGTAAACAATCATGGCGCGCTCGGCACCAAGACGCAGGGCGGTGCGGACAGAGTCCATAGCGGTATTACCGCCACCAACTATCATCATCTTCTTACCGAAGGTTACGGGGGTATCGGACTCCTGGCTGGCGGCATCCATCAGGTTGACACGGGTCAGGTACTCGTTTGATGACATTATGTTGATAAGGTTCTCACCCTCAATGTTCATGAAGTTGGGCAGACCGGCACCTGAGCCTACGAATATGCCCTTGTAGCCTTCAGCCTCAAGCTCGCTTACCTTGATGGTCTTGCCTACGATGCAGTCCTTAACGAACTTGACACCCATCTTCTGCAGGTTCTCAATCTCAACGTCAACGATCTTGTTGGGCAGACGGAACTCAGGGATACCGTACTTGAGCACACCGCCAATCTCGTGCAGAGCCTCGAATACGGTTACGTCATAACCGAACTTGGCCATATCGCCTGCGAATGAGAGGCCTGAAGGACCTGAACCGATGACGGCAATCTTCTTGCCGTTGGGTGCTGCAACCTCAGGTACTGAGATGTTGCCGCTCTCACGCTCGTAATCAGCAGCAAAGCGTTCCAGATAACCGATGGCAACCGGCTTCTTACCCATCTTGAGATGGATACACTTGCTCTCGCACTGCTTCTCCTGCGGGCATACACGGCCGCAGACAGCGGGCAGGGCGCTGGTGTGCTTGAGCACTTTGGCAGCGGCCAGATAGTTGCCGCGCTCAATATTCTTGATGAATGAAGGTATCTCGATATTTACGGGGCAGCCCTCCATGCAAGAGGGATTTGCGCAGTCAAGGCAACGCTTGGCCTCGAGCAAAGCCTGCTCCTCGGTAAGACCCTGGTTAACCTCCTCCTTGCGGCTGTGACGACGGTAGTCAGGTGCCAGCTCGTTCATCACGCAGCGCTCAATTGCGGTACGGTCCTTGGGTTTCATGGTAGCACGCAGGTCAGCTCTCCACTGGGCGTTGCGGTCGGTCAGAACCTCGATGGGATCAACGTTGGCGTTGGCTTTGGCTTTGGCGCCACTACAGCTGCACTCCTCCTTGGCGGCAGGAGCGGCAGCTGCAACTGACTCCTCAAGTTTCTTCATCTCCTCGCGCTCGGTCTCCTTGAAGGCGCCCATACGCTTCATCATGCCGTCCCAGTCAACTTCGTGGCCGTCAAACTCAGGACCGTCTACGCAGACGAACTTGGTCTTGCCTCCAACGCTTACACGGCAGGCACCGCACATACCGGTACCATCCACCATGATGGTGTTGAGTGATACGTCAGTTGAGATGTTGTATTTCTGTGTCAGGAGGCAGCAGAACTTCATCATGATGGCGGGGCCGATGGCAAAGCACTTGTCTACCTTCTCACGGTTGATTACCTCTTCCATACCTACGGTTACCACGCCCTTGTTTCCGTATGATCCGTCATCGGTCATGATGATGGTCTCATCGGCATACTTGCGAACCTCGTCCTCAAGGATGATGAGTTCCTTGGTGCGGCCTGCAAGAACTGCGATAACCTTGTTGCCGGCCTCTTTCAAAGCCTTGATGATGGGGAGCATGGGGGCAGTTCCTACGCCACCGCCGGCGCACAGGACTGTACCGAATTTTTCAATATGGGTGGCCTGGCCCAGAGGACCTACCACGTCAGTGATCATATCGCCAGCCTCCAGTTTGCAGAGACGGTTGGTTGAAAGGCCGATGCGCTGTACGACCAGGGTGATGGTGCCGCGCTTGACATCGGAATCAGCGATTGTAAGCGGTATACGCTCACCTTTCTCTCCAATACGGATGATTACGAAGTGACCTGCCCTGCGTGACTTTGCAATGAGCGGAGCCTCGACTTCGAACTTGAATACATTCTCTGAAAACTGTTGTTTGGATACGATCCTGTTCATATTTCGTCTAATTTCTAAGCATTCTGCTTTTTTGTCGCGCAAAGTTATCAATTAATACTTTTTGTGTTTATATTTGTGTTTACTAATTTTAATAAAGAACGGATATTTTGCATTTATTTGCAGAATTATCGGATAAAAAATAAGTATTTATACATAATCAATGAGCTATCTGCGTTTTGAAAAGACCTTGATGACCAATCTGGAAGAGACGCTCCCAAGGGAAATCCTGCGTACCAACCGATCAGGTGCTTACCATTGCACGACAATAGTGGATTGCAACACACGCAAGTACCATGGACTGCTGGTTGTGCCTCTGCCCGAACTGGACGATGAGAACCACGTGCTTATCTCCTCGCTTGATGAAACGGTCATTCAGCACGGTGCTGAATTCAATCTGGGACTGCACCAGTATTGGGGATACAACTTCAGTCCCAAAGGTCATAAATACATACGTGAGTTCAACTGTGACAAGGTTCCTACAACCATATACCGCGTGGGTGGCGTGCTGCTCAAAAAGGAGAAACTCTTTGAGCACAATGAAAACCGCATACTTATACGTTATACGCTTCTGGATGCACATTCCGAGACCACTCTGCGTTTCCAGCCGTTCCTGGCATTCCGCAGCGTGCGTCAGTTCACTCATGAGAACAGCAATGCCAGCCGTGAGTACCGTGAGGTGGAGAACGGTATAGCAACTTCAATGTATCCGGGTTATCCCGAGCTGTATATGCAGTTCAGCAAGGGTAATGAGTTTGTCTTCCGTCCTGACTGGTACCGTAAGTTCGAGTACTCCAAGGAGCTGGAGCGCGGATACGAGTTCAACGAGGACCTGTATGTGCCCGGTTACTTTGAGATGCCCATTAAGAAGGGTGAGAGCATAGTCTTCTCGGCGGGCTTATCGGAAGTAAAGACAAAGGGACTCAAGCGCACGTTTACGGTCGAGGCCAATGAGCGTACGCCGCGTGACAACTTCTATCACTGTCTCAAGAATGCCGCCCATCAGTTCCATAACAAGGCTGGCGGACACCATTATATCCTGGCCGGTTATCCGTGGTTCAAATGCCGCGCACGTGATATGTTCGTGTCACTTCCCGGACTGACGCTGTCACTTAAGGAGATAGGTGAATTCGAGAGTGTCATGTATACGGCTCAGGAGGCTATCCATGATTTCATAAAGGGTGTGCCGAGTAAACTTCATATATATGAGATAGAGCAGCCTGACGTGTTGCTTTGGGCGGTATGGGCCATTCAGCAGTATGCCAAGGCTACATCGCGTGAACAGGCCTGGAACAAGTATGGCAAGCTGTTGACCGAGATTATGGATTTCCTGCGCCACAACCGCCATTACAACTTCTTCCTGCACAGTAACGGACTGGTTCACATAAACGGAAAGGAAAAGGCCGCCACATGGATGAACTCCACGGCAAACGGTGTGCCAGTGATTCCGCGTACGGGATATGTGGTTGAGGTTAATGCCCTGTGGTATAACGCCCTGATGTTTGTGGCAGACCTGACAAAGGAGTTTGGCAAGCCCGATTATTCAAAACGTCTTGAGACTCTGGCTGCCAGTACGGGTAAGGCATTCGTAAAGACCTTCCTGAATCAGTACGGATATCTGTATGACTTTGTGGATAAGGATGCTCCTGACTGGAGCGTTCGTCCAAATCAGATATTCGCTGTGGCTCTGGATTATTCGCCGCTGGATCTCAAGCAGCAGAAAGCTGTTGTGGATATAGTGACCAAGGAGCTGCTCACGCCAAAGGGCTTGCGTTCGCTCAGCCCCAAGAGCATGGGCTACAATCCCAACTATGTGGGCCCGCAGCGTGAGCGTGACTATGCTTACCATCAGGGTACTGCATGGCCCTGGCTTGCCGGATTCTACTTTGAGGCATACCTTAAGGTGTTCAAGATGAGCGGTCTGTCATTCGTGGAACGCCAGATGATAGGCTATGAGGATGAGATGTCGTCACATTGCATCGGCTCTCTGCCGGAGCTGTTTGACGGCAACCCGCCTTTCAAGGGCAGGGGAGCTGTATCGTTTGCAATGAATGTTGCGGAGATACTGAGGGCTATCAAGATGATTAATGAATTTGAATAAACCGATATGCGTGTACTGATGTTCGGCTGGGAGTTCCCGCCCCATATCCTTGGGGGATTGGGAACAGCCAGCTTCGGATTGACAAGAGGACTGGCCAACCAGGGGAATGTGGACATCACGTTCTGCCTGCCCAAACCGTGGGGCGATGAGGATCAGAGCTTCATGAAGATTGTGGGCATGAACACCGTCCCTGTGGTGTGGCGCGATCCAGACAGAGGTGTGCTCCAGGAGCGTTATCCGTGGATGAATTCGGATGATTACTATCATTTCCGCGACCATATCTACGCTGATTTCAATAACCTCTATACCAATGACCTGGGTTGCATAGAGTTTTCGGGCCGATATCCCGATAACCTTCACGAGGAGATAAACAACTACTCGATTGTGGCCGGCGTTGTGGCCCGCACCGAGGAGTTCGATATAATCCACTCACATGACTGGCTCACATATCCTGCCGGCATACATGCCAAACAGGTGAGCGGCAAACCGCTTGTGATACATGTCCACGCCACTGATTTTGACCGTAGCCGCGGCAATGTGAACCCCACCGTCTATGCCATTGAGAAGAACGGTATGGACTATGCCGACCATATCATGTGCGTGAGTGAGCTGACCCGTCAGACGGTCATCAACAAGTACCATCAGGATCCGCGCAAGGTATCGACCATGCATAACGCCGTCGAGCCTCTGCCGCAGGAGATACAGGACATCGTGCCGCAAAAGAAACCGCATGATAAAGTGGTTACTTTCCTGGGCCGAATAACCATGCAGAAGGGCCCCGAGTACTTTGTCGAGGCTGCAGCACTGGTTCTAAAGCGTACCCATGACATACGTTTCTGCATGGCCGGAAGCGGTGACATGATGAACGCAATGATTACGATGGCGGCCGAGCGCGGTATCGCTGACCGTTTTCATTTCCCCGGATTCATGAAAGGCCAGCAGGTTTACGAATGTCTCAAGGCAAGTGATGTATATATCATGCCTTCGGTATCGGAGCCTTTCGGTATCTCACCCCTTGAAGCTATGCAGTGTGAGGTCCCGACCATCATATCCAAGCAGTCGGGCTGTGCCGAGATTTTGGACAAGTGCATCAAGGTCGATTACTGGGATATCCATGCAATGGCCGATGCAATCTACTCCATCTGCAACTACCCGGCGCTGTATGAGTACCTCAAGGTTGAGGGAAAGAAGGAGGTCGATGCCATTACCTGGGATAAGGTAGGAGAGCGCATATTGGCACGGTATAAGAAGTTGCTTGGAATTAAATAATTGAAGGATAATAAAATAGCTATATATGAAAAATGTATGTCTGTATTTTGAGATTCATCAGATAATCCATCTCAAGCGGTATCGTTTCTTTGATATCGGCACAGATCATTATTATTATGATGACTATGCCAATGAAACGAGCATCACTAATATAGCCGAGAATTCATATATCCCGGCTCTCAGGACCCTGATCGACATGGCCCGTAAGAGTGACGGCGCTTTCAAGGTGGCTCTTTCCCTTTCAGGAGTGGGTCTGGAGCAGTTGGAGCGTTATGCTCCGCAGGTGATAGACCTGTTGCAGGAACTGAGCGAGACCGGATGCTGCGAATTCATAGCAGAGCCTTACTCTCATGGTCTAGCTTCGCTGGCGCCCAACGGCGAGCAGTCATTCCGCGAGGAGGTAAAGCGTCAGGTAGACAAAATCAACCAGCTGTTTGGCCAGAAGCCCAAGATTTTCCGCAATTCAAGCCTTATCTATGACGATGAGATAGGCGGATTGGTTGCCGATATGGGATTCAAGGGCGTATTGACCGAGGGTGCAAAGCATATCCTTGGATGGAAGAGCCCGCACTACCTGTATCACTGCGCAATCAATCCCAATCTCAAGGTGCTGATGCGTGATTACAAGCTGTCTGATGACATCAGCCTCAGATTCTCAAATTCATCGTGGGAGGCATATCCGCTCATGGCCGATAAGTACATGGACTGGATTGCCGAGAGCCCCGAGGAGGACGGTGTATTCAACATATTCATGGAGTTGTGCGCACTCGGCATCTATCAGCCGCTCAGCTCGAACATCCTTGATTTCATCAGCAACCTGCCGGCTACTGCCAAGGAGCGTGGTATCGGATTCCAGACTCCATCCGAGGTTATCAAGACCCACAAGTCAGTATCGGCCATTGAGGTTCCTTATCCCATGTCATGGAATGACGAGGAGCGTGACATAAGCTGCTGGCTCGGTAACGTTATGCAGCGTGAGGCTTTCAACAAGCTCTATTCAATAGGAGAGCGCGTTATCCTGAGTAAGGACCGTCATCTGCTTCAGGACTGGGATTATCTGCAGGCAAGTAACAACTTCCGATTCATGACCACCAAGAACAACGCAGTGTCAATGGATCGCGGAATCTATGAGTCGCCTTATGATGCGTTCACCAACTACATGAACATTCTGGGTGATTTCCTGCAGAGAGTCAACTGGGCTCTGCCTCAGGATATCGATACCGAGGAGCTGAATGCCTTCCAGACCACAATCAGTAATCAGGATAAGAAGATTCAGGCTTTGGAGAAGCAGGTTGCTCGTCTGAAGGCTGCTGCCGAGAAGAAATGACCCAATAGGGACTGTCCCTATTGGGTCAGAATCTGGTGCGGATGGTCTTGATCTTGATAGGAGTATCGCCTCCCAGTAGCTTGACCTGGTGCATCTTGATATCCACGCTGTAGCTTATGGCCGAGTTGCGTGAATCGGTGCTTACACTTACCGGAATCAGTACCAGCTTGTTCCAATCCGGGCGAGCCTGCTGGTAGGCTGCAATGTCTCCTCCGTTTTCATTGAGCCAGTCTGCACGGTCGCTGTAGATCTTTTCAACCATGGCGGCGATATTCTCGAATGAGTATGTGCCGAACTTTGTCGAGTATGATGCTACGAATGATTCTGTCTTGTCTGCAGTATTGTTCTTTGCAAAGAACTCCTGCATCTTATCCTTGCGTATCAGAAGCAGTGTCGTGGGAACGGACGGTTTGTACTTGCTTGATGGGGTTACGGCGGTTGACAGATGCAACTGAGCTGCGTTGAGGACATATTTGTCATCCCTCATCTCATCAATCGGAAGGGTAATCTCGGTAAGGATACCAAACGGACTGCGTATCCATGTGCAGCTGTTGTCTTCCAATTGGTTGTCCAATCCGGTCCACTTGATGCAGTTGAGCTGAAGTACCTCGCTGTTTCCCTGGAATTCGGCGACTCTTGACTCGAACTTGGGCTCGTTGTCGTCATCAAATCCTATGTATTTGAAGTTTACGCAGAGTATTGTGCGGTCAATGTAGAACAGTGTACCGTCACCCTGTGAACAACGGATATAGAAACCTTTGCAGACGTTATCCATGAAGGATTTGGCATCAGACAGATAATGTTTTCTGTCAGGATCGAAGTATGATTCAAGTATGAATTTGGCTATGGAGTCGGGCAGGGGAACGGTCAGGTTGGGGGCATAACCGTCCAGGCTGCGCAGTGAGTCTGAATCCTGCATGTTTCTGGCCGATACCGTGACGCTTGCCAAAGGCTGTGCCTGTGTGTTGCAGAAAAGTGACGGATCTGTGTCGGGATAATAACGTGTCTCCGGGTCAAGCATGCTGTCCAGAGGGAAAACCTCAATTTTGACAGGATTGGCAGGGTCACCGAAATAGCTTGAATAGTAGAGCCTCAGTTCTGCGTAATACGGTTTCTGGTCACCTACTTTATCTATGAACCACTGCGGAAAGACATGGTCACCTATGCCGTAGACAGAATCGGCGAATGTCAGGTTCTCCATGCAGTTGACCTGTGTCATGTAGCTGGCATCAAGTCTGGCTCCGCTACCTTCTTCGGTAAAACGGCCCAGGTTGCACTGTGATGTCATTATAATAAGTGAATCAGCAGCCTTAATGGTACGTGACGTAGCGAAACAGGAGTCATTGGAAACGGTTATTACATCACCCTCCGGGGTCAGTGTACCGCCCAGACCGGATGTGTCGGCATCGCACGATATCAGAAACAGACCTGCGAGAAGACCGCAAACTGTCGTCTTGAATTTCATATCGGTATTGTAAATCAGATCTTGTTGTAAAAATCATTTATGGCCTCAGCGCCCATTGTGGTTGCATCACCTTCCAAAACAGGTATGCCTTTGGTTTTGGCGTAGGCGGGGAGAGAGGCGTCAACAGCCGATGAGTTGCAGATGATTCCATCAGAGAACTCAATGGCTTTCTTCATTACTGAATTGTAGTTGATCGGGGTGTCGAAAGTACCGACATCGCCGGGCTGCATATCCTTGTTGGGGATTATCTCGGGATATTTTTCACCAAAATTGTTCTTGAAAGCCTTGTCGTACAGAGAATAGACAACCTTTGACTCGCGGAATGCGGGCTCTTCACGGTAGGCGGTCTTGATATAGAGCGGAATCAGGGCTGACAGCCATCCGTGACAGTGTATGATATCGGGATTCCAACGGAGTTTCTTTACGGTCTCAAGTACGCCGCGGGCAAAGAAAATGGTGCGCTCGTCATTGTCCTCATATTCCACGCCGTCTTTATCGGTAACCTGAAGACGGTTCTGGAAATAATCCTCGTTGTCTATGAAGTAGACCTGGATGCGGGCGGATTGTAGTGAAGCTACCTTGATTATGAGCGGATGATCCGTATCGTCAATGATAAGGTTCATTCCTGACAGACGGATAACCTCGTGCAGCTGGTTACGACGTTCGTTTATGTTTCCCCATTTGGGCATGAAGGTACGGATATCGTTACCTAATTCCTGGATGCTCTGAGGCAACTGCCGGCAATAATCCGCCATTGCAGACGGAGCCACAAAGGGAGAAATCTGATCAGCAATGATAAGGATTTTCTTTTCGCTCATAGAGAGTAAAGTTTCAATTAGTAGGCAAAGATACTAAAAAAAATCCTCAATTTGGCAAGCAGAATGGCGTAAACTTTTGAAATACCATAAATATTCATTTATTTTGCGGACTTTTTCAATTGTATTATGATTAAGGTTATAACAACGGTAAAAGAACTTAAGGAAGCCCTCAAATCTGACCGCGAAGCCGGAAAGACAATCGGTCTGGTTCCTACGATGGGCGCTTTGCATGAAGGGCATGCATCACTTGTTCGCCGCTCTGTAGCAGAGAATGACATAACGGTTGTGAGCGATTTTGTAAATCCTACACAGTTCAACGATAAGAATGACCTCAAGAACTATCCCCGTACCATGGAGGCCGATTGCCAACTGCTTGAAAAGGTAGGCGCGCAATACGTATTTGCTCCTACGGTAGAGGAGATGTATCCCGAACCCGATACCCGCACTTTTGATTTTACTCCGCTTGACAAGGTGATGGAGGGCCCGAATCGTCCCGGTCATTTTAACGGTGTGGCTCAGATTGCAAGTAAACTTTTCTATGCTGTCGAGCCTGACCGTGCATACTTCGGTGAGAAGGATTTCCAGCAGCTTGCCATTATCCGTGAGATGGTTCGCCAGCTTGGTCTCAAGATTGAGATTGTGGGTTGCCCCATTATACGTGAGGAGGACGGCATGGCTCTGAGCTCACGCAATATGTTGCTTAGCAAGGCTGAACGTAAGCTTGCCGCCAATATTTCACGCACTCTCTTTGAGAGCCGTTACTACGCCCGTCATCATACTCTGGCATCGACCCGCAAGTATGTGATTGACACCATCAATTCACATGAGGGCCTTGAGGTTGAGTATTACGAGATAGTTGACGGCCGTACTCTGCAGCCGGTTGACAACTGGGACGCTACCGATTACATCGTGGGTTGTGTTACCGTTCACTGCGGCAAGGTAAGACTTATAGACAACATTAAATATAAGGAATAATGCTACTGACAGTACTTAAATCCAAACTTCACCGTGTCAAGGTGACCGATGCCAATATCAACTACATTGGCAGCATTACTATTGACGGCAACTGGATGGATGCAGCCGGCATTATTGACGGCGAGCAGGTCCATGTGGTTGATGTGACCAACGGTGCCCGTCTGGTAACATACGTGATTCGCGGAGAGCGTGGCTCAAAGTGCATATGCCTGAACGGCGCAGCAGCCCGCCTGGTCTCCATCGGCGATACCGTAATCATAATCGCTTACGCTCAAGTCACTCCGGAGGAGGCTAAGACTTTCAAACCTACAGTCGTTATCCCGTAGCAGAGGGTGACAAAGGGGACGGTTCTTTTTGGCACCTTTTGAGATAAGCTCCCTAATCAACAAAAAAGCGTCTGGATTTCCAGACGCTTTTTTATCATAAGGTGCCAAAAAGAACCGTCCCCTTTGTCACCCTAGCATGGTAAGTAGGATTCCTGCAGCTACTGCAGAACCTATCACACCTGCAACGTTCGGGCCCATAGCATGCATGAGCAGGAAGTTGCTGGGGTTCTCCTCCTGACCGACTTGCTGTGATACGCGGGCAGCCATAGGAACGGCCGATACGCCTGCAGAGCCAATCAGCGGGTTGATCTTTTCCTTTGAGAACACGTTCATGAGCTTTGCCAGCAGAACGCCGCCTGCGGTACCAAGACTGAATGCCACGATACCCATGGCAAGGATCTTCAAGGTTGACCAGTTCAGGAATGTGTCTGCGGTTGCAGTTGCACCGACGGTAAGTCCAAGGAATATCACTACAATGTTCATGAGCTCGTTCTGCATGGTCTTGCTCAGACGGTCAACAACACCGCATTCCTTTGCAAGGTTACCCAGCATGAGGCAGCCAATCAGAGGTGCTGCATCGGGCAGAATGAGTGAAACGATGGCTGTGATGGCAATCGGGAAGATGATCTTCTCGGTCTTGCTGACAGGACGGAGCTGGCTCATCTTGATGGCGCGTTCCTTCTTTGTGGTCAGGGCCTTCATGATAGGCGGCTGGATAACCGGAACAAGTGCCATGTAGGAATATGCTGCAATGGCAATGGGGCCAAGCAGATGTGGGGCCAGTTTCGATGTCAGGAAGATCGATGTGGGGCCGTCAGCACCGCCGATGATACCTATTGAACCGGCCTCGGCAGGTGTGAATCCCATTGCGTTGGCGCAGAGGAAGGTAATGAAGATACCAAGCTGTGCGGCAGCGCCCAGCAGAAGGCTCTTGGGGTTGGCAATCAGGGGACCGAAGTCCGTCATGGCGCCTACGCCCATGAAGATAAGGCACGGGTAGATACCGGCCTTGACGCCTATGTAGAGAATGTCAAGCAGGCCGCCTTCCTTCATTATGGTGCCGTAGCTGTGGTAGGCGGGGCTGTTCGCATCAAGGAAAGCTACCCAAAGGTCGTTGTGGAACATGCCGGCCTGCGGCAGGTTCGTCAGGAGCATACCGAAAGCTATGGGAAGGAGCAGCAGCGGTTCATACTGCTTCTTGATGGCCAGGTAGAGCAGGAAGAAACTGAGAACAATCATCAGTCCCTGCTGCCAGGTCATGTTCATGAAGCCCATGCTTCCAAAAAATCTGATAATATCTTCCATGCTGTATTATCTGATTATCCGAGAACCATGAGAACGTCCTCCTGCATGACTGACTGTCCTGCGGCTACGACGATCTTTGTTACCTTTCCGTCCTGTTCTGCCTTGATGGCGTTCTCCATCTTCATGCTTTCAAGAGTAAGCAGGGTGTCGCCCTTCTTCACGTCCTGGCCTTCAGAAACCATGACCTTGATCACTGAACCGGGCAGCGGGCTTACTACCTTGATGCCACCGGCCGGAACTTCAGCCTTGGCTGCTGCCTTTGGAGCCGGTGCTGCGGCTGGAGCAGCCTTGGGCGCGGGTGCTGCTGCGGGAGCGGCGGCAACTGCTACGGTTTCAATCTCAAGAAGCTTGTCGTCCTGCATGACGTTCTTGCCGGGCTCAACGAAGACTGCCTTTACGGTACCATCGGCTTCGGCGCAGACGTTGTTCTCCATCTTCATTGATTCCATGGTCAGAAGGACGTCGCCCTTCTTTACAGCCTTGCCGGCTGCTACCAGAACCTTCATGATTGAACCGGGCAGCGGTGACTTGACGGTCATCAGACCACCGGGCTGTGCGGCTGCTGCGGGAGCGGCTGCTGCAGGGCGGCGGACTGCTGCTGCGGGAGCTTCTTCTTTCTCTATTTCGACCTTGTAGGACTTGCCGTCAATTGTAACTTCGGCAAAGTTGTCCTCAAGTTCATTGACGGCGGCAGTGTACTGCTTGCCGTCTATTGTGAATTTGAATTCTTTCATTACTTACTTGATAATTTAACGATGCAGGTTGTTCATACCGTAGAGCTTTGAATTCCATGGGGAATAGCTGCGCTCCACATTTTTGATGGTGATCTGTGTGGGTTCTTCATCATGAACTCCGTTGAAATAAAGGTGCAGAGCCATGGCAATGGCTGCAACCGGCATTTCATCGGACTCCTTGCCCTGGGCCGATGCGGCAGATGCCTGAACTGCGGGTGCAGCCTTGGCAGCGGCCTTCGGGGCCTTGGGGGCGCTGATGCGGCTTACAATTGCACCAAGTCCCATAAGGATGAAGATGAGCACGATGAGCAGGACAATGACCATGCCGAATCCCACTCCCGTGACCAGCCATGTGAATCCATTTACTGTCAATGTAGTCATAGCCGGTAGTCTTTAGAGTGGAATGTTGCTGTGCTTCTTGAGCGGGTTGGTCAGACGCTTGGTCTGCAGCTGCTCGAATGCGCGGACAACGCGTGCACGGGTGAAGCGCGGCTCAATGACATCATCAATATAACCGCGGTTGGCAGCCTGATAAGGTGAAGCGAACTTGTCCTTGTACTCGGCCTCCTTCTCGGCAATGAACTTCTTCTTCTCTTCGGGATCCTCAATGGCCTTGAGAGCCTTGGCCTCAAGAACACCTACTGCACCGCTGGCACCCATGACTGCAATCTCGGCATTGGGCCATGCGTAGCAAAGGTCGCCGCGCAACTGCTTGCAGCTCATAACGATGTGGCTGCCGCCGTAAGACTTGCGTACTGTTACGGTCACCTTTGGAACGGTAGCTTCACCGTAAGCGAACATGAGCTTTGCGCCGTGGTCGATGATGCCTGCGTATTCCTGACCTGTTCCGCACAGGAATCCCGGAACGTCAACCAGAGTGAGGATCTGGATGTTGAATGCGTCGCAGAAACGTACAAAGCGGGCAGCCTTACGTGAGGCGTCGCAGTCCAGCACACCTGCCAGCCAGTTGGGCTGATTGGCTATGATACCGGTTGAGCGGCCGTTAAAGCGGGCAAAACCGCAGATAACGTTCTTGGCGAAATCCTTGTGAACCTCCATGAAGTCACCGTCATCAACTATTGAGTAGATGATGTCCTTCATATCATAAGGTTTGTTGGGATCATCGGGAACCATAGAGTTCAGGGCATCCTCCAGACGTGCGGGATCATCGGTGCAAGGCTTTACGGGAGCCTCCTCCATGTTGTTCTGGGGAATGAAACTGATAAGACGGCGAATCTGCTGCATGGCCTCATCCTCGGTAGCGGCAACAAAGTGTGTCACACCGCTCTTGGTGGCGTGAACGCGGGCACCGCCCAGCTGCTCAACGGTTACGTCCTCACCGGTAACGCTCTTAACTACCTTAGGACCGGTAATGAACATATATGAGTTCTGCTCGGTCATCATGATGAAGTCAGTCAGGGCAGGGCTGTAAACGGCACCACCGGCGCAGGGGCCAAAGATGACTGAAATCTGGGGAACTACGCCCGATGCCAGGATGTTGCGCTCAAATATCTCAGCGTAACCGGCCAGTGCGCATGCACCCTCCTGGATACGGGCACCGCCTGAATCGTTCAGACCGATGATGGGGGCACCCATCTTCATTGCCATATCCATGACCTTGCATATCTTCTGTGCCATAGTCTCGGACAGAGAACCGCCTATCACTGTTGCATCCTGTGCGAATACGAATACCAAGCGGCCATCGATTGTACCTGAACCTACGGCAACACCGTCGCCGAGGAATACCTTTTTCTCCATACCGAAGTCTGTGCAACGGTGTGTCAGGAACATATCGACCTCCTCGAATGATCCTTCGTCAAGAAGCATGTTTATGCGCTCGCGGGCAGTAAAGCTGCCTTTTGCGTGATGCTTCTCAATTGCTGCTTCGCCGCCACCGGCCATTGCCTGGGCGCGTTTGTCTACAAGCTTCTGTAACTTGTTGTTTTCCATTTCTAATATATGTGTTTATTTGGGTTGTTCGCAAAGTTCTGTCAGCACACCGCAGGTGTTCTTGGGATGCAGGAATCCTATCATAAGGTTCTCGGCTCCCTTGCGGGGCTCTACGTCAATCAGACGGATACCGGCGGCCTCGGCCTCCTTGAGTGCATCGGCCACATTCTCAACATTGAAAGCTACGTGATGGATACCGCCCTTGCCACCGTTCTTCTCAATGAACTTGGCAATGGTTGACTCGGGGCATGTGGGCTCCAAAAGCTCGATCTTGGTCTGACCAACTTTGAAGAATGCTGTCTTGACCTTCTGGTCGGCAACCTCCTCAATGCTGTAGCACTTACTGCCTGTCAAAAACTCAAAGAAAGGCATGGTCTCCTCCAATGAGGTAACGGCTATGCCGAGATGCTCAATGTGTGTAGGTTTCATAATTGTTTTGTAATTATTGTTAGTACTTGTTTGATGTCTGATTCAATAAGTACGCAAAGATAAAAAATATACCTAATAGAAAAAACGAAAACAATCTTAAAAAAGCACACAAAGGGGACAGTCCCTACTGTGTGCTTTTTTCCACACAAAGGGGACAGTCCCTACTGTGTGCTTTTTTCTATCTTTGCAGCATGAAGAAAGGACTGCTAAAGATATTTGTGTTGATAGGTGTATGCCTTATACTCTGGTGGTGCAAGACACCTTCTTCTGTCAATCAAAACACTACCAAACTGGAAATACCAATTTATTCCGATGCCTCTTACAAGCAACATTTGGTCTATGAAGGTTATGAGGTGGTGCTCAATGAGAAGATGCTCATTCCCGAATGGGTGGCGTATGAATTGACCGATGAGGAGGTTGACGGTACAAATCCACGATCCAACCATTTCAGGACCGATCCCAATTTCAACGGACGTCAGGCCGATGATGATGACTACCGCAACTCCGGCTGGGACCGTGGCCATATGGCATCCGCAGCCGATATGAAACTGACCGAACAGATGATGCGTGAGAGCTTCTACTTTACCAACATCTGCCCCCAGAACCACAACCTTAACAGCGGTGACTGGAAGGCTCTTGAAGAACTGGTTCGCGAATACGCCAACATATACGGCAGCATCTACGTAACCTGTGGTCCGATAGTAACGGACAACAAGTACGGAAAAATCGGCACAAACCAGGTAACAGTTCCCGATGCATTCTATAAAATTATGCTTATCCTGACACCAAACGGGTACGAATCCATCGGCTTCATAATGGAAAACAAAGCCGGTCACAAACCCCTTTCGACTTACGCAATGACTGTCGATGAAGTTGAATCCCGCACCGGCCTAGACTTCTTTCACACTCTTCCGGACGACATCGAGAAAAAGGTGGAATCCACCTATAACCCCTCCGTTTGGAATCTGGAATAGCAAAAAGCACACAGTAGGGACAGTCCCCTTTGTGTGCTTTTCAAGCTTTTCTCACAATATTTTCGCTTATACCTGTTATTCGGGATATCTGTCTGATACTTCCTCCAAACTCACGGATTTTCTTCAATATTGCCTTACGCTCGGTTTTTGTATATGATTGAATATCCTTTGGATTACGCACTCCACAGTCGTCACTGATAAAGGCACGAATCATTTCATCATTCAATCTGATAGATGTTTCATTATTGTAATCAAGTATTGACTTCTTTCTGGACAATGGTTCATTAACTAATTCGGTCAACGCGTCTAAAGATATTCTTGAAAGGACCGATTGTACCGAACATAGCGGCATTGGACATACGGTGGGATTATCAAATTCACGCCAACTACTCCATTCGTAATCCCCAACCTTCCAGACCAATCCACCGGCAACAGGATTCTGATGTATATACCTGAGCAGGATCAAAAAATAATCCCAATCGTCAACAGGTTCACTTCTGAATCGACCTTGAAACAGATGACCGGAATGTCCATACTTTAAATTGTAATACTGCGCATATGATGTGCCGATACTTTTTATTACGTCCGATACATACTCATCCTTTTCCTGTATAAGCAGATGTACGTGATTCGGCATAAGACAATATGCATAAATAACACAGGACGGGGGCATCGGATCCCCATCCATATCCACTGGATGGCATTTCTGATATAAAAGTTGCTGAAACTTGAGATAATCGTTCTCATTTTCAAAAATCACTTGCTTGTTGTTACCTCTTAGCATAACGTGATACACACCGGAGCAACTGCATTTTCTTGGTATACGTGACATGGTTTTAAAAATTAAAATGGTTTAGGTTCGCAATTTACAAATAAAAATCGAAAAGCACACAGTAGGGACAGTCCCCTTTGTGTTTCGCTCAAAGCACACAAAGGGGACTGTCCCTACTGTGTGCTATTTTCCGATGTTGGCGATGATGCGGAAGTTGAGCTGGCGGCCGGTCAGGTAGTTGGGAACGGCGTACTGGGCGTTTGTGATGTCGGTAATCCAGTAGTAGGAGTTGACGTTGTTTATGCCCAGCAGGTTGAGGGCGTCCACGCCCATCCAGATATCCTTGAAAAATCCTGACTTGCCGTAAACGTGTGGATGCTTGCTGTAATCAAAGACCTTATATGAAAGGCCGATGTCCACACGCTTGTATGCGGGGGCACGGAAAACCTGCTTCTCACGGCCGCTGTGGGTGGGGCCGAATGGCAGACCGTCGGCCAGTGAGCAGCGCAGTGACATCTTCCAGTTTTCCTTGCGCGGGAAATAGTCAGTGAAGTAAAGTGACAGGTTGTAGAGTTGGTCTGTGGGGCGGGGCAGCCACTTGCCACCTATATTCTCGCGTGTTCTCATGAGTGAGAATGTTATCCATGATGCGGTGCCCGGTACAAACTCGCCGTACAACTTCATGTCAATACCTGCGGCGTAACCGTGAGCGCAGTTCTCCCCGTAGTAAGCTATCCTTACATTATCCAGATTGTACGGAATCAGGCGGTCCAGCTTCTTGTAATAGACCTCGGTAGTGAACTTGAACGGACGGTCATACACCCGGAAATCATAGTCCGCACCCAGTACTACCTGCATGGATCGTTGAGCCTTTATATCCCTGTTCAGGTTGACTTGATATATGCCACCGGTATTTACCGTATCCTTTATCTCCTTGTAGAACGGTGTCTGATAATATACTCCCGTAGACAGACGGAACAGGAAATCCTCATTGAACACCGGGATGAATCCAACCGTCAGACGCGGACTTACCGTAACCTCATTGTTCCAGCTCCACCATGATGCGCGCAGTCCGGCATTCAGGGTAAAGAGTCCCACACCGGTGTTGAACCTGTATGTGTCCTGAATGTATGCGGCTGCCTTGTTGTTGGATACCCCGTGATCAGACTTGAGCGAATAGATCATCTCCATGGGACCCGTCTGGGTGTAGGGCAGGGTGTAGCCTGCCGAGTCACGCATCTCCCATTCACGCATACGGTCCTGCACCTCCTCATGGCGGTATTCCAGACCCCAGCCTATGGTTCCGGCCATATCGGTCTTACGGGTACCCTTGAGTGATGCCGTATATACGGTTGACTTGAGGCGGTTGCGGGCATGCTGCATAAAAGAACCTACCGCCAGAGAGTTGTCTGCTCCGCTCTCGTCCAGCCAGTACTGGCTCAGGATATCAAAAGACTCGCTCTCATGACTTGAGAATGCAGCCACGTTAAGACGGTAAACGGAGTTCTGCTCCTTGCGCTTTATGTCCAGCGCCCCGAACAAGGTGTTGAAACGGTCACTTTCCCAACCCTCATAATAGACCTTGAACGTCTTGGGGTCCTTTGCCGTACCGAATGTGGTGGTGCGGTCAGTAGGCGTGAAGTTATACCTGTTTACGGCAGCATTGCCTATCAGACCTATCTCCCATTTTGTGTTGGGGGTCCAGCTCATGTATGTCTGATAATCCAGGAACGACGGGTCATACTCTCCGTGAGTGTCCAGCGTGCCCAGCAGATAGCGGGTGGTCTTGTACCGGACGCTGCCCGAGAAACTGAACTTGTCATTTCCGGCTCCCACATAGGCGCTTGCACCCAGCAGGCTGGCCATCAGGGTGGATTCAAATCCCTGCGGACGGCGGTAGTTTATATCCAGGACCGATGACATCTTATCACCGTATTCCACGCTGAACCCGCCCGTGGAGAAACTGATGGACTCCACCATATCCGGGTTGATAAAACTAAGTCCCTCCTGCTGTCCGGCACGTACCAGCAGCGGACGCAGTATCTCGGTACCGTTCACATAGACGCTGTTCTCATCAAAGTTGCCGCCGCGCACATTGTACTGGCTGCTAAGTTCGTTATGGGTGCTCACTCCGGCCTGCGTGGCAATGATGGACTCTACGGAGCCGCCGTTGGCATCGGCCGTAAAACGCAGCCCCTCGGCGCTTATGTCCTGCATTCCGTCATTGCGACGGCGGGTAGCGGTTACGTCAACGTTCTGGAGCGTGTAGTTTGATGTGGGCAGCATTATGTCCAGCTGCACGGTATCGGCCGGATTGATAAGTGTGCGGCGGCGCGTCTCATGCCCCACCATGCGGAATACCAGGTTAAGGGTATCGGTCCGGGTGTTTACGGTGAATGAATACTCTCCCTTAAGGTTGGTCATGGCCGAGTGCAGCGTGAGTTCCTCATTGACCGTAGCCAACTCCACAGGCTGTCCGGATTCATCGGTCACTCGACCATGGATATACACACGACGTGCCTGGCTGGTGATTGCCAGGCACAACAGAATGGCTGCAAGTGTATATTTTTTTAAGAGCATGCTTTTTTAATAACGTACAAATCCGCGTTAGAGTATAATTTTTGGCCCGTGATCAATGACTTTTTTCCAATATTTGCATAACTTGCGTTCATCCTTAGTTTTTTTGTCCTTATCAACAGTTAATTATGAAAATAGTGTTTGCAGGTTTTATTGAAAAATATGTATGGCGTGGATTGATGACTTTGGGCTTGTTATTAACAGCACCGATTATTAACGCTCAAAAATTTATGTATTGGGATTATGCAAGTGATTTCCATAACGGTTATGCTACAGTAATGAAAGATGGAAAATGTGGTTGCATTAATCTTGATGGTCAACTGATTGTTATATAACAAATATGAAACATTTATTGTGCTTATTGTCATTGTTATCTGGTTGTTTGATTGGAAATGCTCAGATTACTACGAAGCAGATTATCATTGTAAGAGATTCCGTTGGTTCTATTATTTCTGTAAATGAAGAAGAATATAGAAATAATAAAATTGTTAGATCGATTTATTCGATCGTTGATGAAAGTGGATGCATGATTCCTTCTTACGAAATTGAATACACTCAATTGAATAACAAAGACTATGTCGATTCTGTATTGACTTATTATGTAT
>JAKSIV010000032.1 GCA_024398635.1 Bacteroidaceae bacterium
CTACGACAGAAATCCCAACAGCCAGAGCGGAAGTTTTGCCCCATCGGGATACTCCATATCGTCGGCAAAGACATAGGAATCCTTGATTCCAGCTATCTGACGGAAGTCCTTGCCAGCCCCGCCAACCTCGAACACATACTTCGAGTCCACCTTGAAATCCCCGTGCTCCTTCCCGTATTCCACATCGTGCCCACGCATCAGACTGCTGACGGCAAACGTTTCCCGGGCCGTACCTATTTCTACACTCGCAGGGGCAAGGGCATACAGCAGATTCGGGTTCTCCATATAAATCTTGTCCGGCTTGGTCAACTTGCCGATGTTTTTCTTCTCTGAATAAATCAGGTTAAACAGGTCCGCCTTATCCAGATCCTGCAGATACTCGATGACCGTATCCCTCGACACTTCTATCGCCCCGGCAAGTTTCCTGGCATCAAGCTCAAAAGGTACGGTATTGCAGATAATGGATATCAGAGCCTTGATTTTCCGCAGATTAGCCACATCAACCCCACAGATTTGCGGAAGCTCCGTATCCACAATAAAATTCACCACCTGCTCCAACTTCGTATAGTAATCCGCACGACTTTCCATAAAGAAAGGATAATAGCCGAACTGCAGATACTCCTTGAAATGCTTCACCGGCTTGCAAACGGCATTGACCGTGGCACAGATTGCGGGAGCATCTTCAAGAATTTCCTCCAGAGGCCACACCGGCAATTCTATCCCCTTGTAGAATCGCAAGAACTCGCATAGCGACAGTCCCTTCATCGTATGCTTGACATACCGGCGCGACAAATCGGCATCACCCTCCAGCAGTTGCAACAGCGAAGACCCGCTTATGACGACTTTGAGTTCAGGATACAGGTCGTATATCTCCTTTATCTCCTTGCTCCACTGAGGATACTTATGAATCTCGTCAATGATAAGCCTTTCACCCCCGTTGATGCAGAACTTGTCGGCCAGTTCAAGAATGGAATGCGATGAAAAATAGACGGAATCAGCCGAGCAATACAGCACACTCCTGTCTCCTGTCTTATAGTTCAATTTCACGAACTGCTTGAGAAGAGTTGATTTCCCCACACCCTTGGCGCCTTGGATGCAAATCAACCTGGAATCCCAATTGATTGCCTGCATCTGCCCTCTGACAATCTTCATCGGAGTATTGCCTATCAGCCTGTTATGTTTCAGAAACAATTCGTTCATAAGCTTTCATTTAGTCCGCGAATATAGAAAATATGTTGCTTAAGCGCAACACTTTTTGATAGATTTTGTTGCTTAAGCGCAACACTATTGTTATTCTACACCGTATCCATAAAGCTCTTCTGGACTTTGTTGAAGACTACGATGCCGAGGCCGAGCAGCAGTACCATAAATACAAAGCTGTAGGCGAGCCAGCCCCAGCCGATGAATTCGCCGGCGCTCAAGAAGCCGTACTTGAAGGTCTCGATGACCGGGGTGACGGGGTTGAGGTGCATCAGCAGATTGATGTCGAAGCCGGCGATGACCTTTCCCTTGACAAGGCTGAGAGGATAGACTATAGGGGTGGCATACATCCAGAGACTGACGATAAACGAGAAGAGTATCTGGAGGTCGCGGTATTTGGTGGTCATACTGGAAACAATGATGCCGAAGCCCAGCGCAAGGCCCGCCATCATCACTACAAGCAGCGGGAAGAGCAGGGCGTACCAGTTCAGAACGGCCGCGCAGTCAGTGCTGAAAATGGCGTACAAAACATATACAATGGCAAAGAATCCCAGTTGTATGCCGAAACGCAGCAGGTTGCTTATGACATTGGCCACAGGCATCACCAGCCTCGGGAAATAGACCTTGCCGAAGATGCCGGCATTGTCCACGAAGGTGTTGGAGGTCTTGGTGAGGCAGTCGGCGAAGTATTGCCACATCGCGGTGCCGGCCAGATAGAAGAGCGGCTGCGGCACTCCGTCGGTGCCTATGCCGGCGATGCCCCCGAAGACCACCATATACATCACCACGGTCAGCGCCGGCTGGACGATATACCAGAGCGGCCCTAGGATGGTCTGTTTGTATTGGGTGATGATGTTGCGTTTGACAAAAAGCGAAGTGAGGTCACGGTAGCGCCAGAGCTCGGCGAAATCAACGCTCAGAAGCTTGTCCTTGGGGCGGATGACGGTGGTCCACTGCTGCTCTTCCATATCTTTCATCAGTTCGATTTCTTATGGTGGAAAATGATATTGAAAATTGAGCCCCAGAAGTAGCGCCAGTCGGTGCGGAAAGGGTGCGCCAGGTATGACTCTATGTAGCGGCGTTCGCTTTGTTGCACATCCTCTATCGAGGCAGGCGTTTGTTTTTCGTAGTAGAACGGAGGGATGAGGCCCGGTTTCACCTTGATATGCAGGGCCTGCATCTCAGGAGTATATAGACTGAAGTACTGGCGGCTGAGCGGGCGTACCCCCACGAGCTTGACCTGGCCCTTAAGCAGGTTGATTACCATCGGAAGTTCGTCAAGGAAGGTTTTCCTCAATATTCTCCCCCAAAAGTTGATGCGACAGTCTTCCCTGAACTTGCCGCCTTCCTGAAGGCCGCCGTGCTCGTACATATATTCCTGGAGATATTCGCTGTAGGAGTACATAGTGCGGAACTTGTAAACGCCAATAAGAGCGCCGTTCTTCCCTACCCTGCGCAGCTTGATTATCGGTTTGCACTGAGGCGGTTCGTCCTTGATGGGTTCCCGGACCTTGCGTCCGAGCACGAAGAATTCTCCGTGCAGGAATTCCTCGTCGGCGATGCAGAAACCGGCGCGCACGAATCTGCCGAGAATCTCCACCCTGTTGAAGGAGCGTCTTGTTCTTCGGGTGAAAAGATAATACACCCTTTTGAGAATAGGCATCTTGGGGCAGAATCGGTGCCAGAAATAGTGCAGTACACATATCGGCGGTCCAAGAACAGGCCCGAAGCGTTCGTGGATGATACGTTCCTTCATCCGGGAAGTGGTGGCGTGACAGAAAAGATATCCTTCCTGAACCAGGGCCTCGTTACTGCTGGCGAGGAAATTATCGATATACGGAATCTCGTTGAGAGAACGCCTGTTGAAGATAAATTCCGGACGGTAAGGCTTCAGCGCCGCCACAACGGAGGGTTTGACCGTGTCTATGTCGTATGTCCTGGTCTGATAGTCGTACTGGTGCACGTCCAGCCACTCGAAGGCCTCCTCCAAGGTGTGAGTCTGCATCAGCTTCCAGCCAGCGAGCACGTCGGGGTTGGTGACGCCTTCCATCCTGGCCCCTTTCTCCACACCGGCCTCGGTGTAGTTCTCCAAGTCCAGCGGTTCCCACTGATAGCGGAACAGCGGTTTCTTTCTACCCGACATATTCTTTTATTGCATCGGCCACATCCCGCTGTTCTTCAGGGGTGATGTATGGTGAAATAGGAAGCGAGAGCACCGTGTCGCACAGTTTTGCCGCAGCCGGACACTCTCTGCGGGGCATTCCTGCAAAGACGGTCTGTGCACTCATCGGGGTGGGATAATAGACCATAGAGGGGATTCCGTGAGCCTTGAGCGCTGCCTGCAAGCCGTCGCGGGTAGCCCGATCGGCAAGCCTTATGGTGTACTGCGCCCAGCTTGAGCGGCAGGCTTCGGGAACCACCGGAGTCACTACTCCCGGAATGCCGTCAAGCAGGTCGCCGTAAAGGGACGCCGCGGCATTCACGTCATCGAGTTCATAATCCCGGAAGGCCTTGAGCTTCACCTGCAGGATTGCGGCCTGAATGGTGTCTAATCGTGAGTTCATCCCTATCCGGACGTTGTCGTATTTGCAACTGCCCTTGCCGTGGACCCTGTAGGAGCGCAGAAGTTCCGCCCATTCGTCGTTGTCGGTGAATACCGCACCTCCATCCCCGTAGCAGCCAAGCGGCTTCGCCGGGAAAAATGAGGTGGTGGAGATGTCGCCGAAACTGCAGGCCCTGCGCCCTCCAATGCTGCCTCCGAAGCCCTGCGCACCATCTTCGAGGGTCTTCAGGTCGTATTTCCTGGCGATGTCCGTGATCTCCGGCCAAGAAGCCGGCAGGCCGAACAAATCCACCCCAATTACAACTTTCGGTGTGAGTCTACCCCCAGCAAGAGTCTCGCGGACAGCCCGTTCAAGGTCTTCCGGGTCGATGTTGAAAGTCTCGGGCCTGACGTCCACAAACACCGGAGTCGCGCCCACGGCGGCCACAACCTCCGCGCTGCTGAAGAAGGTGAAATCGGGGACAAACACCGCATCACCGGGGCCCACACCCCAGGTCATCAGCGCCAACTGAAGGGCATCCGTGCCGTTTGCGCAGCTGATGCAGTGTTTTGCTCCCACATATTGCGCGAGTGCCTCTTCGAGTTGCCCGACCTCCGGGCCCATAATATATCGGGAACCGGCAGCAACGCTATTCATTGCGGCATCCAATTGCGGGCCGAGAATTTCGTACTGCTTTTTCAGATTTCTGAATTCCATTCTGTTATCTTACTTCTATGACAACAATGTCAACGCGACGCGCTCTTTCGGCGCTCGGAGTGCCGTAATCGATTCCACAAGGCTCGATTTCGATTCTCCCCTCTCCGATGCCGTCAGATTCAATGAGCTGTTTCACTGTATTGCACCTCTTTTCTGACAGAGTCAGGTTATAATCTGCAGTGCCGACATTAGATGCGTGCCCTGAAACAAGGATTCTCACATCAGGATTTTGCTTCATATACCGGACTACCTCCAAAATGCTTTCTTTCTGCGTATCGGAAACGGCCGTGCTGTTGTTGTCAAAATATACAGGGGCGAAAGCAGGTACTTCAGGAGCGGGAGCCGGAGCTGCTTCCTGAACGGGTGTTTTAACAGGGGCGACCTCCGGGGCAGGAGCCGGTTCCGGAGCAGGTTCTGCAACAGGGACAGCGACCGCCGGTGCAGTCGGAGCAGGTTCTGCAACAGGGACAGCGACCGCCGGTGCAGCAGGAGCGCTCTTCTTATGTTTCCTGCCAAAGGCGTAAACAAGCTTTATACCGGCATCCCAGATAAGATTCTCTTTATGCACGTGTACCGGTATATTGTCGAAATGCTTGCCTGCAAGCATATCCAATGCCGCAAAAACGCCCAGCTTGATGCCGTTGTCGAATTTGTAGGATACCGTCGCCTCTCCCCCATAGAGCAAATGCGCCTGGGCGGCATTCCTGAGGCTGAGTTCATTTCCTGTCAACGAACTTATTCCGGACAGTTCGGTTCTTGTGGACATCAGTCCTACCCTCGGGGAGAGTTCCAGACCGAACCTGTCGATATGTTCTTTGTCCAGAAAGCTTATGTCTGTAAAATCTTTGAGGAACGCAAGCAGATCGAAGTTGGCCTGAAGGGCTCCCTTGAAATAAGAGGTGGTTCCGTTCATATCGGCATACCACCAGCCGTCATTTGCCTTGTCGGCATAATAGTGCCATTCATCGTCAACAAATGACCTCCAGTATGAGTTGCGCTCGTTGTTGATGCCCGGATGGGCGCCGCAGCAGCTTTGCGGGATTATGCCGAATCGGCCGCCGCCGAGACCGAGCTCCACTGAGAACCATTTGTTGAATCTGTACCCGCCGCTGAGATTCATCTGCAAAGAAGGTTTGTCAGATTTGAAAGTTGAAACGCCTGTTGCCGCTCCGCCTTCAATCCCGATGAAAAAGCCTTTTTCTTCTTTATTCCGGCATTGTTCATCATTATTCGGACACTCCTGAGCCCCAAGGCAGGGCGTAAATGATAAAGCGCAGACAGCCAATGCGATAATCGTATATATCCTTTTCATATCAAGCTCTTTTTAATAGTTGGTATAATTTCCACCGCCCGTATGGACTCGGTTATAGGATTTGCCCGATACTGCGGAAGTACCGCAAACATCGGCGTGAACTGACTTGCCATTCATCTCATAAATAACTGACAGGTAATTCTGCGAGCCTGTGATTTCCAGAGCTGTACCTACGGGGAGGTCCGTATTCACATTGTAGGTCGCGGTCACATCCTGTTCATTGCCAAGACCATAGTCCTGCGCGAGTTTTTCAAGCAGAAGGGCACGCAACTGGTCAACCCCCTGTTTCCTGTCCAGGATAAGACCAATCTTCGTCGTATATGTGACTTCACCGATATGCAGGACATCCTTTCCGTAATAATTGTCCCAATATGACTGAGGTTTGAAATCAGTTATCGGCTTGGAAGTCTCTTCGACCGACACGTTCACGTCTCCGAAAACCCCATATGTGGTCAACTGCTTGATATCAAATACAATCTCGTAATCGTGCGACTCATAAGGAATCTCAACCCATTCTTCTGTTTTGAGGTCGAACATCATAAGCTTGGTAAGAGACTGAACTTCCTTTTCCACGTCAAATTTCATCTTTGCCTCTGTCGCCAGCTCCGTAATCGAAGGATCGGAACAGGTGATGACAGCCCCGACAAGCATTTTGTTCTCGACTTTAACAGAGGCTGCCTTTGTCCAGGCCTTTGCAAGATCCTCTCCTTCCTGCTTTGAATAGACTGGGGTAAGCATCAGATAGGCATCTTCCGGAAGGTGGGTTTCCTCGATGGTGACACTTGCAGTCACTGTCATCGTTCCCTCAGGCTCATTGTCCGGAATAGTTTCGGTTTGTTCCATAGTTTCACCCGTCTGGATGATTATCGTCCTATACTCCGGAAGTACGAAATTCTGGATGAATGTCCGGGTGACTTCCACACTCGGAACAGATACTGTCGCCGTCTTAGTGATTTTGTCAGGATAAGAAGCACTCAATTCGTATTCACCCTTTGAGGTAATCTCATATCGGTAAATCCCGTTTGCATCCGTGCAAATCTCCTGCCCGTTGATTGCAATGACAGCATTTGCAAGGATATTTCCTTGAAAATCAGTCACTAGACCAGTAATGACGGAGTTCTCCACGTTGATTTTGGGACGCTCCACGCTCTCGAAACTCGGGTCATGAATTGTGCAGGAAATGCAAGTGAACATAAGTATCGGTAAAACCGACATTATAAGTTTCATTTTCATCATATGTTATAGATTGAATTCAAAACAGAGTCCGCAGTTGAAGTAGCGCATTCCATAGCATATCGCCTGCAGACTGATATGATTAAAGAATTTCACATCCGCTCCGATGTTGATTCCGGCGCCATCATATTCTGCCGTTATTCTGGCATCCGGATAAAAGACCGGAGAGAAAGTAAGGCCTCCTACAACACCGTTCCAGATTGCGTTGGCATTTTTTCTGAATTTACGGTAGGAAGTGTGAACTCCAATTGAGCCGGCAGATACAGCAAAGTGCTTTGAAATAGCTATATAGAAGTTACACATAGAGTTGTTGCCGTCAGTGTCAGCTGTTGTACTGACTGTTGATAGGGGATCGTTGCTCCCGAGCACAATTGACGGCCACCATCCGCCTTCCTTGAGAGGTCTGAACTTTACGGAAGCCATCCTGTCCTGATATACTATGCCTCCGATTTTGCGGACAAATCCCGTGAAAGATATTTCGGCCCAATCAAAGGGGTTGTATGCCAATGAATAAGCCGTGATGTCCGTTGCATAGTGTTTGGGGACAGAGTTTTCGTTCAGCGATGCAAGGCTGATTCTTCCTGACCCTTTTGCGTACATATCGGCTGAAGGGCAATGCAGTAATCCTTCCAGACCGGTGTATTGTTGCGCCTGCGCTTGGACTGCGGCAACGGTCAATATGGATATGACAAGAAGAAGCTTCTTCATTATTTTATGCTTCCGGGGAAGGTCAAAGTCCTGAAACTTCCTGTCCTTTCGTTCTCTTCAGGGTCGATAGAGTAGTTCTTCAATCCGTGGTTGTCTGCCATCACATCGTAAGTGAGCCTGAAGTTAGATGCAGGACGGAAGGTGAATTTACCTGCCTTGAGACCTTTCTGAAATGGAATCATAAACACAATCTTTGCTCCTGCGCTGCATCCGGCTTTGTTGCTATATTGGGCGAACAATCCTACAGATGTATTGTTGAAATGAGAATAGAATTCGGCCTGTCCTCCGTAGTCTTCATAAATATACCTTCCCGCCGAGATTCGGATTTCAGAAGAGGCTTTTTTGATAAAAAATCTTGCCCTGACATTCCCTGTCAGCCTGTCCATTCTGCTGAATCTCCACTTCTGCTCCAATGTGTGATATCCCGTGAAGCCGAGTTGCGATTCCACGGCAAACCATTCGTTGACAGGGTAGAGCCATCTGGCATCGATTCCGTATCTCCCTGCGGAGAAAAGGCCAGCACTGAATTTCAGCGCGCCGCTTTGGAGGAGAATCTCCTTTGAGACGGTGCAAACTCCAGGGCGGACTCTGTTATAGAAATCTCCGTACTGATTCACCACGGGGATAAGCGCCTGAGCGGCAATCTGCCAGTTTCCCCCGAGATCTGCTTTCACCCCGGGATTGACATATATCAACAAGTCATAAAGCTGGTCATTGAAGAACAGCCGTCTGTAATTGAGGTCTGCTCCTACGAATACATCTACATTCTGAGCAGAGACACAATGACTGCCCGCTGAAATAATCACGATGAGGGAAAGAATTGCTTTTTTCAGAGTTCCATTCATCTCTATTCTGATGGGCAATCCCGTACTATATCTCCTTTTTCGTCCACCCATCCTGTCTGCATAGCGGGAACTCCTGCCATCAAAGCGTAATCGGGGACGTCTTTCGTAACCACGGCACCTGCCGCAATCATTGCGAAGCGGCCTACTGTATGTCCGCACACTATAGTGCAGTTGGCCCCGAGGGATGCTCCCTCACGGATGAGAGTCTTCTTGTATTCCCCGTGAACCGGATATGCCGCGCGGGGGACGGTGACGTTCGTGAAGACACAGGACGGACCGCAGAAGACATTGTCCTCGAGTTCCACCCCTTCGTAGATGGAGACATTGTTCTGAATACGGCAGCCGTTGCCCACAATGCCGGCCACGTTGACGTTCTGCCCGAGCGAGCAGTTACGGCCGATGCGGGCCGTACTCTGGATGTGGCAGAAATGCCATATTTTCGTACCCTCGCCTATCTGCGCGCCGTCATCCACGTAGCTTGACGGGTGTTTGAAGTATTTTTCCTCCATCTACAGGACTTCTATGTTATGCCGGTCAGCAATACCCTTCATCACGTTCTTCGTGTCGAAGACGACCTTCGCGTGTCCGGCGATTAGTTCATAGTCAACTTTTGTATGGGCCGTGGTCACCATCACGATGTCGGCGGCCTCTATTTCCTGAGCGGTGATGCTCTGTCTGACCTCCACAACGCCTCCCTTCGACTTGAAGCTCTTCACGTAAGGGTCATAGCAGGTGACTTCGGCCCCCTCTTTTATGAGGTGCTCATAGACCCTTATTGCCGGAGATTCTCGGCAGTCATCTATATCCTGCTTGTATGCTATGCCGCTCAGAATCACTTTTGCGCCGTGAAGCGCCTTGCGGAAGCGTCTGTTGATGATGCCTTCCGCCCTTCCGACGCAGTACTCCGGCATCCGGTCGTTTATCATCATCGACGACTCTATCATCGAGGTGTGAAATCCGTATTCCCTTGCCTTCCAGCTCAGGTAGTACGGGTCGAGGGGGATGCAGTGTCCTCCGAGTCCCGGCCCCGGATAGAATGCCTTGAATCCGAAGGGCTTGGTGCTTGCAGCATCGATGACTTCCCAGAGGTTAATACCCATCTTGTGGCAGAGCATTGCCAGTTCATTCACCAGACCGATGTTGATGTTGCGGTATGTGTTCTCCAGGATTTTGGTCATCTCGGCCACGGCGGGACTGCTGGCGCGGAAGACCTCCCCGTTCAGAACCGCCTCGTAGACGGCGCTGATACATTCCCGGGCATCTTCCCCTATGGCTCCCACCACCTTGGGCGTATTCTTGGTCTTGTATATCAGGTTGCCCGGATCAACTCTTTCCGGAGAGAATCCGAGGTAGAAATCTTCTCCGCATTTGAGGCCGGACCGTTCAAGGATAGGCTTGATGAGTTCTTCCGTGGTGCCGGGGTAGGTGGTGCTCTCTAAAACCACCATCATCCCTTTGTGGAGGTACTGTGCGATGGCTTCGGCACTGGAACGAACGTAACTGATATCCGGCTGCTGGTGTGCGTCAAGCGGTGTGGGAACGCAGATGGCGACGAAGTCAACGTCCTTTATGAAACTGAAATCCGTAGTGGCTAAAAGACGTCCTTCTGCAACGAGTTGCTTAAGGTCGCTGTCCACTACGTCACCTATGTAGTTTTCTCCGACATTGACGGAATCCACTTTCTGCTTCTGAAGGTCAAATCCGATGGTCTTAAAGCCAGCCTTAGCTTTTTCAACGGCGAGAGGAAGACCTACATACCCCAGTCCCACAACTCCGGCCACCAGACTTCTGTCATGAATCTTTCGTAATATTTCCTGTTTCATTTTTGTGTTATTGTAATACTTTGCAGTATTCCATCGGAATGCCGCTTATAGCGATGGCCACTACGCCAGCCAGCTGCAGAACCACCTTACGATCCCGACGGATACGGAGCAACCTGCCCTGTACACCCCTGAACGGACCACAGACAATCTCAATAGGAGTGCCTTTAGTGACCACTATTGAAGGATTGTCCAAATAAACAATATCACTACCCATTTCTGCTGTGACCCTCATAAAATCTTCCATCTCCTTGTCGCGTACAACCATAGGCAAACCAGTGCTCCGGTCTATCATATAGCGCAACGGACACATATATTCCATCCTGAGCTTAATATCACGCATAAATTTACGAGAGGTATGCACAAAAATCAGGTTGTGAACCACCGGTACGTATCGTTCTCCATTTTCGCTCCTTTCCAAATGCATTGGAATATAACATTCTACGCCAACCTCTTGCAGTAGTTGCTGTGCTTTCTGTTCCCGACTATAGGTTGCACGCATAACAAACCATTTGTTTTCGGTGAGTGCAATATTCTGGGGACACCCGTCTGCCGAAGCAGAGGATTGAGACAAGTATTTTTCAGTCACAAAGTCAGCCATCTTCACGTTGCTATCCAGCGAAGCGAAAAAAGCTCTCGGTATCAGAAAAATTATTGGAATTTAACCTGAATTATTCACAAAAGGAGCAAAGGAATCCTAATAATTATTTGGTAATCAGAGGATTAAATGTTATACTGTGTAGTACAGAAACAGAAAACATTTTTTCCTTTATTTCATCAGCAAAATTATACCTTCTTCCGCAGATTACCAAACTTTGCCGACATTGTTTGAACTCGAGCCCGTGGCGGGCAAGAAAGTGACGGTCGATTTATCAAGGATCCCCGCTGGAAGCCGATGGTGATACACAGCCAGACGGAGATGCTCCGCCAGAGGATATACCAGATAATGGCCGGCTTTGAGGATGCCGACAACTGCGACAGGCTCTGCCGCGACGGAATCCTGCATTCGTCTCAGCTTTTCGCAGAAGGCTCCCTTGATGCCGGAAATGAAATTGCACCATCCTGCGCTTTCAAATCGTAGATGGCTCCTATTTGCTGGCACATCAGATTCCTATTACCATAGGTGTTTTCAATCCGCGCATACGGACAGGTTCCTGGCAAGCCGTCCAAATCGCCAAATAAAAACCGTCCAAATCGCCAAATAAAAACCGTCCAAATCGCCAAACATAAAAATTATCTCGTTAATTTTATTGCATATATAAAAAACAAAGTAGTATCTTTACACACTACTGAAAAAGTGCAACAAACATGAACGAATATCATCCTCGAATTGTCGATGAATTGCTGCAGGAAAAGTTGGATGCAATGGGTGCCGTGCTGGTGGAAGGACCAAAATATTGCGGCAAGACAACCACTGCCACTCAATGTGCAGGCAGTATATTGTACGTAGCCGACCCGGCCACCAAACAAGATACATTGTATTTGGCACAAACCAATATGGACAAAATATTGACTGGTGCCACTCCCCGCCTGATAGACGAATGGCAATTGATTCCCGAGATTTGGGATGCTGTCCGTTTCGCTGTAGATCAACGGGCAGAGGATGGGCAGTTTATTCTCACTGGTTCCGCCGTCCCTCCGCAAACGGACAAGATCTCTCACACCGGCACCGGACGTTTTGCGTGGCTGACTATGCGTCCCATGACCCTTTGGGAGTCGGGTGATTCTAACGGATCCGTCAGTCTGCAACAGATGTTCGGAAATGACCAAGAGCCTCTGCTAGGGACCAACAGTCTGGATTTGCCCCTAATAGCACATCTTATCTGTCGTGGCGGTTGGCCTCAAACACTGAAAAAACGCACATCAAACGCCCAATTGGTTCCCGTACAGGAGTACTTCGAAGCGGTTGTGAGGTCTGACATCTCCCGTGTGGACGGCGTGACGCGCAATGAAGAAAGGGCAAGACGTATCATGCGTTCATACGCCCGCCATCAAGGAACGCAAGCCACATTGGGTACACTGCTAGCCGATGTGAGGGTGAATGATACGGACACATTGACGGAAGATACGGTGCAATCCTATCTGAATGCGCTGCGCAAGATATTTGTTATTGAAGATATGGCTGCATGGAATCCCAATTTGCGCAGTAAAACTGCATTGCGGACTTCGGACACACGGTATTTTGTGGATCCAAGCATAGCAACTGCAGCTTTGGGTGTAAGTCCGGAAGACTTGCTGGATGACATCAACACATTGGGCTTGCTCTTTGAAACGCTTTGCGTGCGCGACTTGCGCGTCTATGCGGAAGCGATAGGAGGTAGGGTTTATCATTATCGGGATAAAACCGGTTTGGAATGCGATGCCGTCATTCATTTAAGAAACGGGAAATATGGTTTGGTGGAGATAAAATTAGGCGGCGAGGCGTTGATAAATGAAGCAGTGGCTTCGCTGAACAAATTGGAGAATAGGATAGACATTGACAAATCAGGTAATGCGTCATTCAAGATGGTATTAACCGCTGTAGGTCGGTATGCTTATCGCCGTCCTGACGGCATATGTATTGTGCCCATCGGCTGCCTTAAGCCATGACTTCACGCCAAACAATGCGATTCGACTATAGCAAAATCAATTTTAGTAAGCGTTGCTGAGATAGATAAGAACTTGAAATATGGCAACAAAATACGGAAAGACATGGTGGGGCGAGCAATGGCTTGGCGCACTAAAAAACATTGATTACAGCAACCGATTGCCTCGTGGTGCTTCATACGCTCGTAATGGTATGGTGCAGGAGATAAACTTCTCGGGCAACGTCATTAGTGCAAAGGTGAAGGGAAGTCATCGCACTCCCTATAGCGAGACCATCAAACTGCCCGAGTTCTCGTCGAAGGATGTTGACAAACTCATCAACCTGATACAGGAACAGCCTGTCGTGCTGAGCAAGCTCTTCAACCGTCAGCTGGATGAATCGTTGGCAAAGATGGCAGCAGAGGCGGGTATGCCATTGTTCCCTAAGCAATGGAAAGACTTGAAGATGAGCTGTTCATGTCCTGACTGGACTGTGCCTTGCAAGCATCTGGCTGCCGTCATCTACAAGACGAGCATGGAGATTGACAATAATCCGTTCCTTGTATTCGCGCTGCATGGCGTTGACCTGATGGCAGAACTGGAGAAGCGTGGCATAACGGCTGCCGACTCCACAGAGATGATGGAGGTGGAGAATACGAGTGCGGTATTTGCCACTATGGAACAGATGCAACTGAAGGAAGTGCCCGAGCAACTATGATGATTCCATCGTAGCCCTTCGCAGCGTGCTCATCTGTGCGCTTCAGCTGATAGCGCATGGTTGTATTGTTCCACAGATATACTATGACCTTGTGTTAAGCAAAGGACGTGGACGTGCCAAGGCAAAGGAGGAGAAGGAATACCATATTGTATGGCAACCTGCCATGATTGACGAAGCTACCCGAAGCATTGTTGGCAGATTGGGACAGAGTAAGGAACTTGTCTGCAAGATGATAACGTCACTCGTTCCTATGCTATCGCATGAGAGTAAGGATGAGCCGTTTTATGATTTGTTCTTCAAAGCAGAGTGTTCGCGTTTCAATGGTATCGGAGAGACGAACACCCCTGGCGGCATACGTTCGTGGCTTGACCGCTACTTCATGCAGAACAAGCATCAGGTGACATTCCTGATTGACGAGACGGAAGAAGGCTTTGTCGTGGATGTGAAGGCAGATGATCATCCGTTGGCAGAAGTGATGACAAAGAAGGCATACGCATCAAGCAGAATGGAAATCCTGCGTCAGCTTGCCATCCTCTGCGACATTGTTGACCAACTTGACGCTTATATCAACGATAAGGGCAAGCGAAGCATCGAGTTCACGATGCGAACTTTCCCTGCATTCCTGCTGCAGGTGATTCCTACCATGAGGCTACTTGGAGTGAACGTCATCATGCCAAAGACTTTGCAGACACTTATCCGCCCGCAAATATCCCTAAAACTGAAATCAAAGGGAAAGGATTCAAATGGGTTCCTGTCAATGAGCGACCTGCTTGACTTCAACTGGCAGGTCGCTGTGGGCAATGTATTCCTGTCAACCGAAGAGTTTGACAGATTGCTCGGTCATGCTAGTGGTCTGCTCCGTTTCAAGGAACAGTATGTTTATATCGACGAGGCAGGAATGGCGAAACTACAAAAAGTGTTGAATGCTCCACCAAAGATTAAGCCAGGCGAACTGTTGCAAGCGGCGTTGAGTGGCGAATACAATGGCGCACCAGTAGAACTTACAGACGAAGTGCGCGAACTCATTCGTCAGTTTACCTCACAGAGCATGATACCATTGCCAGAAGGTATTAACGCACAGTTGCGACCATATCAGGAGCGAGGCTATTCTTGGATGTATCGCAATATGAAGATAGGCTTCGGCAGTATCATTGCCGATGACATGGGTCTTGGTAAGACCTTGCAGGTTATTACCCTTCTGGCAAAAATGAAAGAAGAGGGGGCAATGGACAAGAAGAAAGCACTTGTAGTTGTGCCAACAGGTTTGCTGCACAACTGGCAGTCGGAGGTGAAGCGTTTTGTCCCTCAAATGACCACTGGCGTATATCACGGAACGGCACGTGACCTGAAGGACGATGATTGCAAGGATGCAGACATCATCCTCTCGACATACGGCGTGGTGCGTTCGGATGCCGACAAGCTGAAGAAGCAGAAATGGCAAGTGCTTGTAATAGACGAAGCGCAGAATATCAAGAACAGCGATACGGCTCAGAGCAAGGCAATACACAGCATACCTGCCGATTGTCACATAGCCATGAGTGGTACACCTGTAGAGAACCGTCTGTCGGAGTTCTGGAGTATCATTGACTTTACGAACAAGGGCTATCTTGGTTCGGCAAAGGACTTTTCTGATTCATACGCGAAGCCGATACAGAAGTATGGAGATAGTCATGTAGCAGAACGTTTCCGCAAGGTTACTGCTCCGTTTATGATGCGACGACTGAAGACGGACAAGAGTATCATCAGCGATCTGCCTGATAAGATAGAGCGCAACGAGTTGGCATTGCTCACACCTTATCAGGCAGCACTATACCAAGAGACCGTCAACAAGTGCATGGCTATCATAGAGAGCATAGAGGGCGAAGACAGCCAGACTCTTTTCAAGCGTCAGGGGCTTATCCTGCAGATGATGCTTGCCTTGAAGCAGATTTGTAATCACCCGACGCAGTATCTCAAGGACAACCGTATGGATGCAACGCTATCGGGAAAGACCGTAATGTTGCTCGATATGCTTCGCAGTATCATTGATGCCGACGAGAAGGTACTTATCTTCACGCAGTTCCGCGAGATGGGTGATTTGCTCCAGCACTTCATCCGTACCACCCTTGATGAAGAACCGATATTCTATCATGGCGGATGCTCATTGAAGCAGCGTCAGGAGATGGTTGACCGTTTCCAGAACAATCGCAACGACCGTATCTTCATTCTTTCGTTGAAGGCTGCTGGTACAGGTCTTAACCTCACGGCAGCAACCCATGTCATACATTACGACCTCTGGTGGAACCCTGCTGTAGAAGCACAGGCAACCGACCGAGCATATCGTATAGGTCAGCACAAGAACGTACAGGTGCATCGCTTTATTACGCAAAACACCTTCGAGGAGCGCATTGATGCCATGATACAAGAAAAGAAGCATCTTGCTGACCTCACAGTATCAACAGGCGAGAATTGGATTGGCAAACTTTCAAACAAGGAACTGCACGAAATCTTTGGATGAACGACTCGTTCTTATGGTTGATGACAGCAAAGAATAGCAACATTAACTGCATAAAAGATGTTTGGCAACTGAAAATAGCATTTGGAAAATTCGCTCTCGTGCGACCCCTTGAGACGAAGTTGAGTTGACCCCCGAAAACTTTTTTATTTTGACCCCATAAAGTCTTGGCCGGCGGGGTCATTTTTATTCCGATTTTTATCTTCTTTCCTTGTCCGCCTTCATCTTGCGTATGCTTTCTCCAATGAGTTCTATCTGATGTGCAGAGTGTAAGGAGATGACGTTTGTAATTGCCTTTTGAATCGGTTAGCCATAGTCCTTGTAAATCATCAATGAGCATTGGGCCATAAAACACGTAATCACCGCTTGGAAGGAGAGCAAACTCTATGGGCATTCCTTTGATTGGAGCTTTATCGATAAACTTGCCATCCATCGTGTAGCGCAGCACGCCGAAACGGTCAAAAATGAGTATGTTATTGTTCTTTTGATCTATTTCAAACCCAACCAAATCAACGTATTCACCGTGGCCGCGGCCCTGATGGTCTATTTTGGTTATGAATCGGCCATCGGTCTTGAACAATAATAGGGCGTCGCCAGATAAGATGAAAAGAGTGTCGCCGCAATGTTTTATGTCATATATACTGCCGACCAGACTTTCGATGCTTGACGTCGACAGCACTACGTCAGTTACCTGGAACAGTTCCGATACACGGGGCAATTGGGTTGATTCATCGGCTTGCAGAGGGATATCGATGGTTACCATATCCTGATTTGTGGCGCCGGATTTTTTGTTTGAACATGAGCAAACTGAGAAGATAATCACTGACAATAGTGAAACGACAACGGTTTTTCTCATAGGACTATTATTGGATGGTTCATGCAAAGATAGTCAAAATGATACAATTGGGGTCTGACCCCTTTTGTATCATTTTCAAAAATAGTATATTTGCAGATTATCAGAAACTATTCAATTCAACATGAATAAGACAACCAAATATGTGCTTATTGCTTTAATCGTGATAGGCCTTGCTGTGTGGGGCTTTATCAGTTTCAAACCCAAGAAAAACAGTGACATCCCTGCAGGACCCTTGCCAGCAGCAATGGGAGGACCGGCAGCAGCTCTGGGTCGCGGCGGCCAAACCTTACTGGTTCGCTACGTGATAATGCAGCCCACAGAGCTTGTGGACGGCATCAACATAAGCGGCAGCCTTATCCCCAACGAGGAGGTTAACCTGTCATTCGAGACATCGGGTAAGATTACCGATATTTTCTTTGAGGAGGGCAGCAAAGTAAAGAAAGGTCAGGTTCTGGCCAAGATAAACGATGCTCCCCTACAGGCTCAGCTCAAGAAACTTGAGGCCCAGTATCAGTCAACCGAGGACCGTCTGGCCCGCCAGAAAGCGCTCTATGAGAAAGAGGCCGTAAGTAAGGAGGCATACCAGGAGGCCGAGGCCAACTTCAACAAGCTGCAGGCCGACATTGAGGAATGCCGCGCCAAGCTGGACCAGACCGAGCTCAAGGCACCGTTTGACGGAATCATCGGACTGCGTCAGGTCAGTGTGGGTGCATATGCATCACCCAACACCAACGTGGCCACACTTACAAATACAGAGAAACTCAAGGTTGAGTTTGCCATACCGGAGCGTTACGCCGGAGTGCTTCAGAACGGAGCGAAACTGACATTTACCGTAGAGGGTAGCGATGAGGTTTACCCCGCACAGGTCTATGCCACCAACTCAAAAGTCGATCAGGGTACCCGCACCTATCTGGTACGTGCCATTTATGACAACAAGGGAGGCAAGCTTGTCCCGGGCCGTTACGTAAGCGTAACCCTGAATACCCGCACATTTGAGAATGCGCTTGCTGTACCGAGCGAGGCCATAATCTCCGAGATGGGTATTGACAAGGTGTTCCTGTACAGGAAGGGTCAGGCCATTCCGCAGGAGATCACCAAGGGTCTGCGTACCGATGCGATGGTACAGGTGCTGAGCGGTCTCAACGTAGGTGACACCGTAATTACCAGCGGAACCATGCAGCTGCGTACAGGAATGAGGGTTGAACTGAAATAATCCTGCCGCAAGATGAACATTTCAGAACTTAGTATCCGACGCCCGGTACTCTCAACGGTACTGGTGCTCATAATAATACTGTTCGGTATCGTAGGTTACACCAGTCTTGGCGTACGCGAATACCCTTCAGTCGATAACCCTATCATATCGGTATCGGCCTCCTACCCCGGAGCCAATGCCGAGGTCATTGAGAATCAGATTACCGAGCCGCTGGAGCAGCAGATCAACGGTATCCCCGGTATCCGCTCGCTCTCATCGGTAAGCCAGTACGGCAGCAGCCGCATCACCGTAGAGTTTGAGCTCTCAGTCGACCTTGAGACCGCCGCAAACGACGTGCGTGACAAGGTATCGCGTGCACAGCGTATGCTGCCCCGTGACTGCGATCCCCCCACAGTATCCAAGGCCGATGCCGACGCAATGCCTATCCTTATGGTTGCCTTGCACTCCGATAAGCGCTCCCTGCTGGAACTCAGTGAACTTGCAGACCTTGTGGTAAAAGAGCAACTGCAGACCATTCAGGACGTAAGCTCCGTGATGATATGGGGTGAAAAGCGTTACTGCATGCGCCTGTGGCTGGACCCCGTCAAGATGTCGGGTTACGGCATCACCCCCATGGACGTAAAGAACGCCCTGGACCGTGAGAACGTGGAGCTGCCCTCAGGTACTATCGAGGGTAACACCACAGAGCTTGAGATACGTACCTTGGGCCAGATGCACACCACCGAGGAGTTCAACAATCTGGTAATCAAGCATGACGGCACCAAGGTTATCCGTTTCAGTGATGTTGGTCAAGCCGAGTTGAGCCCCCGCGACATAAAGAGTTACATGAAGATGAACGGCATCCCGATGGTGGGTGTGGCAGTTACCCCGCAGCCGGGTGCCAACCACATCAACATCGCCAATGCCGTCTATGACCGCATGAAACTGATGGAGAAGGACCTGCCCGAGGATGTAGGTTACGAGTACGGTTTTGACAACACCCGATTCATCCGTGCCAGTATCAATGAGGTAAAGACAACCCTTTACGAGGCATTCGCACTGGTTATCCTGATTATTTTCCTGTTCCTTCGCGACTGGCGTGTAACCCTTATCCCCTGCCTTGTAATCCCGGTTTCAATCGTAGGTTCGTTCTTTGTGATGTACATACTGGGATTCAGCATCAACGTGCTCTCAATGCTTGCGGTGGTACTGTCGGTAGGACTTGTGGTCGATGACGCCATAGTCATGACCGAGAACATCTATAACCGAATAGAGAAAGGCATGACTCCGCTGCAGGCCGGTATCGACGGCTCGCGCGAGATTCTGTTTGCCATCATATCGACCTCAATCACACTGCTCTGCGTATTCGTACCTATCGTGTTCATGCAGGGCCAGACAGGTAGGCTGTTCCGTGAGTTTGCATTCGTGATTGCCGGTGCAGTGGTCATCTCAACCTTTGCTGCATTGACTTTCACTCCGATGCTCTCCACCAAGATTCTGGTACGCCGCGAAAAGAAAAACCGTTTCTACGCCTGGTCAGAGCCCTTCTTTGAGGGACTCAACCATTACTACAGCAAGAGTCTGGAGTTTGTGCTGCGTAACCGCTGGATAACACTTATCACGATGGCGATTGCACTTGGCGCAGCCGTATGGATGTGGACCAAGACCCCGTCCGAGATGGCTCCTATGGAGGACCGCTCACAGGTAACGGTACGCACACAGGGTCCCGAGGGCGTAACCTACGAGTACATGCGTGACTATACCGAGCGCATAAACGACGTGGTTGATTCAATTATGCCCGATGCAAAGTTCGTGACCGCCCGAGTATCGAGCGGAGGCGGTAACATACAGATTACACTTAAGGACATAAACGAGCGCAGTTACTCGCAGATGGAGGTGTTTGAGAAGCTGAGCGCCGCCGTACGCCGCGAGAACGATGCCCGCTCATTCGTGCAGCAGCAGTCTTCATTCTCAGGAGGCCGAGGCGGCATGCCTGTACGTTACGTGCTGCAGGCCACCAACATTGAGAAACTGCAGGATGTGCTGCCCAAGTTCCTGGCCAAGGTGAATGACAACCCCGCCTTCCAGATGGCCGATGCCGACCTCAAGTTCTCCAAGCCCGAGGTACGCATATCGATCAACCGCGAGAAAGCCAACCTTTTGGGCGTAAGCACACGCGATATTGCCCAGACCCTGCAGTGGGGACTGAGCGGCCAGCGTATGGGTTATCTCTACATGAACGGAAAGCAGTATGACATCATAGGTGAGATTAACCGTCAGCAGCGTAACACCACGCAGGCGCTCAAGTCCATCTACATGCGCAGCGGAAGCGGCGACATGATCCAGATGGAGAACCTTGTCGATCTTAAGGAGGATATCGCTCCCCCGCGTCTGTACCGTTACAACCGATTCGTATCGGCCACCATATCGGCCGGACTTGGTAAAGGCTATACTCTTGGACAGGCACTTGACGAGATGGACAAGATTGCCAAGGAGACTCTTGATGACACATTCCGCACCGCACTTACCGGTGAGTCAAAGGATTTCCGCGAGAGCTCAAACAGCCTGCTGTTTGCGTTCGGACTGGCTCTGCTGCTTATCTACCTGATTCTTGCCGCACAGTTTGAGAGTTTCAAGGATCCGCTCATCGTGATGATTACGGTGCCTCTGGCTGTGTTCGGTGCATTGGTATTCATCCGTGCGGGAGGTCAGACCATGAACATTTTCAGTGAGATAGGTATTATAATGCTGATAGGACTTGTGGCCAAGAACGGTATTCTGATTGTGGAGTTTGCCAACCAGAAACAGGATAACGGCATTGACAAGTTCATTGCCATACGCGATGCATCCATACAGCGTCTGCGTCCTATCCTGATGACCAGTACATCTACCATGCTGGGTCTGCTGCCGCTTATGTTCGCACACGGCGAAGGCAGCGCCGGACGTGTTGCCATGGGTACAGCCGTAGTTGGAGGAATGCTCATATCCACATTCTTTACGATGTATATTGTACCTGCCATCTACAGTTACATTTCAACTGACCGTAAAACACAGAAGAAAAAGGAATGAAACTACATAGAATTACATTGATATTGGCCGCATGGGCCGTCAGTCTGGGTTCATCGGCTCAGATAATGACACTCAAGGATTGCCTGGAGACGGGTATCCGTGAGAGTTATCAGATAAGGCTTGTAAACATTTCTGAGGAGAAAGCGGCCAACAACGACTCATGGTCCTATGCGGGCGGTATGCCTACCGTAAGCATTCAGGGCAGCTACTCCGGTTCGATTTCAAGCAATGACGCCACTCTTGCCGCCGATGCATCCAACGTTTCAAACCGTAACGTGCTGGACCAGACTCTTAACGCTCAGGTGCGTGCCGAATGGACCGTTTTTGAGGGTTTCAGCATTCAGGCTACGCGTGACCGCATGCAGGAGTTGCACAATCAGGGTACTATCCAGACACGCATATCTATTGAGGATTATATAGCCAGCCTGACCACAGAATACTATAATCTGGTCAAGCAGACCCTGCACCTTAAGAATCTGGAGTATGCCACCGCGCTCTCACGTGAGCGTCTGCGCATTACGAGCGAGCGTTACGATATGGGTGGCAATTCACGTCTGGATATGCAGCAGGCACAGGTCTATTTCAATGCCGACAGCGCCAAAACACTTAAACAGCACGAGGCACTGGGATCGGCCAACATACGCATCAACCGCCTTATGTCCAACCAGGACCTGAGGTCTGTACATGTAACGGCCGATACCGCCATCAACCTGCTCACAGGGCTTGACTATCAGTCTCTCTATGATGATATGATGAAGGTCAACGCATCGTTGCTGCGGGCCGAGAGCAACCGCACCGTTGCACGTATGGACCGCAAATCAGTGCAGTCACGCAACTACCCCTACCTGCGTCTGAACGCATCATACGGCATTACCCAGAACTACTACGGAAACAGCACCTATACTGACCGACTCAACTGGGGTCCCAGTTTTGGTGCAACCATAGGTATGACTCTCATTAACGGCAAGCAGCGTACACAGGAGCGTAACGCCCTGCTGGACGAGATGAATGCCGATATCACCGTAGAGCAGCTGGAGCTCCAGTTGCGCGCCAACCTGGATGATTTCTGGCAGGCTTATCAGAACAACCTGATGCTGCTGGAGCTGCAGGAGCAGAACCTCAAGGCTGCGCAGGAGACAATGGATATTGCCCAGGAGCGCTATCTGCTGGGTAACCTGTCCGGTATTGAGATGCGTGAGGCCCAGAAGTCACTCCTGGACGCCGAGGAGAGCCTGCTCCAGGTTCAGTACGACACCAAGGTCTGCGAGATCTCCCTCCTCCAGATAAGCGGCCGCATCATGCAGTACCTGGAATAATTCAAAAGGGCACAAAAGGGACGGTTCTATCTGTGCTCTTATGACACAAATAGAACCGTCCTTTTTCCTGACTTTATCAATGCGTCACCCATTTGACGTCAGCCAGTCGTCGGTCTCGATGAGGTAGGCGATGTCACGCTCCTCTTTCGATGTGTAGAGCGTTC
>JAKSIV010000033.1 GCA_024398635.1 Bacteroidaceae bacterium
AGGTGATAGCCGGTGAGCCTATCGGCACGTTGGTGCACAAATAAAACAGAAAGGGAGCCTCGAGAGCTCCCTTCTTTATTTCTTTACCTCCTCAAAGTCAACGTACTCGCCGTCGGAGTCGGAGTAGATTTTATTTTTCTTGCGGTCGCGCTTGCGTATGGTTTGGCGGCCTTCGGTGTTTTTCTGCATGCGGTCACCCTTGCGGAATATGCCTACAACTGCATTCAGGAATGTGGCCAGCAGGTCACGTGCGAATGTGAGCACGGCAAGCAGTGCGAACAGCAGGATGAAGAGTATTATGAGTGCGATTGTAATCATCAGAATCCGTTTTCAGTTATGACGGCAAAAAGTTTGCCTTGTTAATCAATGCTGACCTTTTGTCAGAATTGACAGGATAATGTACCAGCCGATGATTGCGGCAAGGCCTCTTTCATGCAACAGGATCAGGATAACGATTGACACTATGAGGAATATGAAACGTATCTTGTTGTCGGCCCATTTAAGGTTCTTGAACTTAAGCGAGAACATGGGGATCTCACTGACCATCAGTCCGGCAAAGATTATTACAAGTGCACCAATAATCCAGGGGGCTGCGGGAACCGTATTGAGATCCATCTGGAAAAGGCCGCACCAGAAGAGGGCATTGGCAGGTACTGCCAGACCCAGAAAAGATGATGTCTGACGCTCATCGGTGTTGAACTTGGCCAGGCGTAGGGCTGCAAAAACCACCAGTACCAGACCTATGTAGGGATAGGCATTGGCAATGAAGTCTGTAGGATAGCAGAACTGGCGCAGCGTCATGAGGCACAGCATGGCCGGAGCCAATCCGAATGTGACAAGGTCTGCCAGGGAGTCAAGTTCCTTTCCTAATGGTGAATATGCCTTGATGAGACGTGCCGAAAGACCGTCGCAGAAATCAAACAGGGCGCCGGCTACGACCCAGAGCAGGGTTCGCCATGCATCGGCATGAAAGGCAGCCATCACAGCCAGACATCCGGAAAGGAGGTTGCAGCATGTGATGGTATTGGGGATATGTCTTGTAATGCGGTTTGCCATTTTCTTTTACGATAGTTTGGCCAGGATACTGATATCGGCCGTAACCTTCTGGTTTACTTTGACACAGACCAGTGAGTCAATCGGCAGGAACACATCAACTCTTGAACCGAATTTGATGAATCCCATATGACTGTCTATGCGGCTTTCATCACCGGGCTTACAGTATGTTACGACTCTGCGGGCAAGAGCACCGGCTATCTGACGGAGCATGATCTCCTTGCCGTCGGGAGTCTTGATGACCACTAATGAACGCTCGTTCTCGGTGCTTGCCTTGGGTTTGAAAGCTGCATGGAAATTTCCGTCCTGATGCTCAACTTTCGTCACCGTTCCGTTTACCGGGAACCAGTTGGCGTGCGCGCTGAATATGCTCATGAAAATTGACACAACTATCCGGCGGTCATTGAAATAATCGGTTTCATCAACCTCCTCTATGGCAACGACGGTGCCGTCGGCAGGTGATACAACCACTTTCTCCCTGTCATCGCTGGGAAAACATCTGACAGGATTCCTGAAAAAGTTCAGGAAGAACCATACAAACTGAAGTGTTATGCCGAGTGCCACATATGACCACCATCCGCAGATGGGAGGAATGAGGAACAGCGGCAGATTTATGACGAAGAAGAGGATTGCCACTATAGTCAGAGTGGTCTTTCCTTCGGGATTTATCGTTGTATGTTTTCCGTTGTTTTCGGCCATTGCATTCTTTTTACTTTACAAAGATAGAGATTTTGCGGATAATACGGCATACTTATTGCAGTGTATTTTGTTGAAAACTTTGACCTGCCCGTTTTGGCAAAAGAATCCAAATCAGGGTAACTTTAAAAACTTTTTCAGTTCAATATCAGAATGCAGGAATTCGTTCATCTTCATGTCCATACGCAGTACTCTCTGCTTGATGGCCAGACCAACATCAAGAAGCTGGTTGACAAGGCTATAGCAGACGGCATGCGCGGCGTTGCCGTGACTGACCACGGCAACATGATGGGTATAAAGGAGTTCAAGAACTACTGCGACAAAGTCAATGACAAACTAAAGGAGGAGGGTAAGCATTTCAAGCCGATAATAGGCTGTGAGGTCTATGTGGCACCGCGCCATAAGGAACAGCGCGAGAGCAAGGAACTGGATGGCGCCAACTACCATCTGATACTGCTGGCCAAAAACGAGAAGGGTTATCACAATCTCATCAAGATAGTGTCACGTGCCTGGACTGACGGTTTCTACTCGCATCCGCGTACTGACAAATATGATCTGGAAAAATATCATGAGGGTATAATATGCTGCTCGGCGTGTCTGGGCGGTGAGGTTCCCAAACTGATTACCGCCGGCAGGATTGAAGAGGCTGAGAGGGTGGTTCAGTGGTTCCATAACCTGTTCGGTGATGACTATTACCTGGAACTGCAGCGTCATAAAGCTACCGTACCAAATGCCAACCACGAGGCTTATCCGCTCCAGATGAACGTGAACGCCCATCTCAAGGAGATGTCGGCCAAATTCGGTATCAAGACCATATGTACCAACGATGTCCATTTCCTGGATGAGGATAATGCCGATGCGCACGAGCTTCTGATATGCCTTTCCACAGGACGTACTCCCGATGACCCCAACCTGATGCGCTATTCCAAGCAGGAGTGGTTCAAGACTACTGAGGAGATGAACCATCTCTTTGAAGACGAGCAGGAGTCACTGGCCAATACAGTTGAGATACTGGATAAGGTTGAGGAGTATTCCATCAACCATGCTCCCATTATGCCAAACTTTGCCATACCAAAGGAGTTCGGGACAGAAGAGGAGTACCGGCAGCGTCTTACCGAGGAGGACCTGTTCCGCGAGTTTACCTGCAACGAGCATGGTGAGACGGTGATGTCAAAGGAGGACGCCGACAAGAAAATCAAGAAGCTTGGAGGTTATGACAAACTGTACCGCATAAAACTTGAGGCTGATTATCTGGCCGAACTTACTTTCAAGGGCGCAAAGGTACGTTATGGCGATCCCATACCGGATAACATTATGGAGCAGCTTAAGTTTGAGCTGCATATCATGAAAACCATGGGTTTTCCGGGTTACTTCCTTATTGTACAGGACTTTATTAATGCTGCCCGCAATGAGCTTGGTGTATCTGTAGGACCGGGTCGTGGATCGGCGGCCGGATCGGCAGTGGCCTATTGCCTGGGTATCACGCAGATTGACCCTATCAAGTATGACCTGCTGTTTGAGCGTTTCCTGAATCCGGACCGTATCTCGTTGCCTGATATAGACGTTGACTTTGATGATGACGGCCGCGGACGCGTGCTGCAATGGGTGACCGACAAGTACGGCGAAGAGAAGGTCGCGCATATCATTACCTACGGTTCCATGCAGACCAAGATGGCCATAAAGGATGTGGCCCGTGTGCTGGAAGTACCTTTGGATATATCCAACAACCTGTGTAAGGCCATTCCTGACCGTCTGCCTGATGCGCCTGACGGCAGTAGCCGCAAAATAAACCTTAAGAATGTACTTGAGTGCGTGCCTGAGATACAGCAGGCTGCCGCTTCAGAGGATGAGCGCTTGCGTAATACTATCAAGTATGCCAAGATGCTCGAAGGCAATGTGCGCGGTACCGGTGTTCATGCCTGTGGAACCATCATCTGTCGTGACGATATAACTGACTGGGTTCCGGTATCGATCGCTACTGATAAGGAGACCGGTGAACGTCTGCTGGTAACGCAGTATGAGGGTAGCGTAATTGAGGATACGGGTCTGATCAAGATGGACTTTCTGGGCCTCAAGACCCTGTCCATCATCAAGGAGGCTGTGGAGAACATAAAGAACAGCCTGGGCATTGATGTGGACATTGACAAGATTCCCATTGATGACAAGAAGACTTTCCAGCTTTACTGTGAGGGCCGTACCATCGGAACATTCCAGTTTGAATCGCCCGGAATGCAGAAATACCTGCGCGAGCTGCAGCCTACTGTATTCGAGGACCTGATAGCAATGAATGCCCTCTATCGTCCGGGTCCTATGGATTACATCCCTGACTTTATTGACCGTAAGCAGGGCCGAAAGCCTATTGAGTATGATATCCCGATAATGGAAAAGTACCTGAAGGATACATACGGAATTGCGGTCTATCAGGAGCAGGTCATGCTACTGTCACGTCTGCTGGCCGGTTTCACACGCGGTGAGAGTGATACCCTGCGTAAGGCTATGGGTAAGAAACTCAAGGACAAGCTGGATCACCTTAAACCTAAGTTCATTGAGGGCGGTAAGGCCAACGGTCATGATGAACAGAAACTTGAGAAAATCTGGGCCGACTGGGAGAAGTTCGCATCATACGCCTTCAACAAATCGCATGCTACATGTTACTCATGGGTGGCATACCAGACCGCTTACCTGAAGGCCAATTATCCCTCACAGTATATGGCTGCCGTACTGAGTCGTGCTGCCGATATAACTGAGGTTACCAAGCTGATGGACGAGTGCAAGGCTATGGGTATAAACGTGCTTGGCCCGGATGTAAACGAGAGCGTCCCCCGTTTTGGTGTGAATGCCAAAGGCGATATCCGGTTCGGCATGGCATCGGTCAAGGGTGTGGGCGAGAATGCTGTATCGGCCATTGTAAGCGAGCGAAAGGCAAACGGACCGTACAAGAGCATATTCGATTTTGTGCAGCGTGTCAACCTGAGTGCCTGCAACCGCAAGAACATTGAGAATCTGGCAATGGCTGGTGCATTTGACTGTTTCCCGGAGATAAAACGTGAGCAGTTTGTTCAGCCTTGCGGCAAGAACGAGGTGTTTGCCGATGTACTGGTACGTTACGGAACCAAGTACCAGACAGACCGTATGGAGTCACAGTTCTCGCTGTTCGGTGATATGGGACATACAGACCTGATAGCTACACCTTCCATTCCCGAAGCACCGGAGTGGCCTTTGCTGGAACGTCTCAATCAGGAAAAGGAGCTAGTTGGAATATATCTGTCGGCTCATCCTCTTGACGAGTACAGGGTTATACTGGAGAATGTATGCAACGTAAGTGTGACTCAGCTTGAAGACCGTACGGCACTTCTCAACAAGGACCTGATAATGGGTGGCGTGGTTACGGGTGTCCGTGAGACCCGTACCAAGACAGGCAAGCCATGCGGATTTACCCGTATCGAGGACTTTACCGGCTCGTCAGAGATAGCACTCTTTGGTGAACCATGGCTCAAGTGGGCAAATATGATGAAGGAGGGCAATTATCTTTTCATCAAGGCCAAGTGCCAGCCATTCAAGTATAATCCCGAGAGGATAGACTTTGTGATAAACTCCATAGAGCTGCTTCAGGATGTAAAGGATACCGCAATCAGCTCCATTACGCTGACAATGCCTGTTTCGGAACTTGACAAGGAGTTTGTAAGCGATCTGGATACACTTACGGGGACCGAAGGCAAGACCACGCTAAAGTTCGTGCTGACTGACCTGTCATCGCCGGATAACAAGGTTTCTCTGTCATCGGCCACACGAAAGATTACGGTGACTCAGGATCTTATGGATTACATTAAAAGTAAGGAATCAATCAATTATTCATTTAATCAATAACAACAAATTATGGAATTGGAAATCACCAGTCAGAATTTTGACGAGCTCAAGCAGCAGGGTCAGCCCGTGCTGATTGATTTCTGGGCCACATGGTGCGGACCTTGCAAACGTCTGGGACCCATCATCGAAGAGTTGGCCGCTGAGTATGACGGCAAGGCCGTTATCGGAAAGTGTGACATCGAGGAGAATGATGATCTTACGGAGCAGTTCGGAATCATGAACGTTCCCACTGTAGTGTTCCTTAAGGACGGTAAGGAGGTAGACCGCGTTGTAGGTCTGGCTATGAAGAACGTCTATCAGGATAAACTAAACGCTCTGCTCTGATTATGGCACAGGATGAGTTCCTTGAGGATGATATCGACGATCAGAAGACTGTCGAATACATCAAGAATGCGCTTCCGCAGGATTTGAAGGAGAAATACTCCGATGATACTCTCTATTATATATTGGATGTCATCAACGACTATTTCACCACAAGTGGTGTGCTGGATCAGGAGCCCGATGCTGACGGCTGCATAGACATTGACAACGATGCTCTGGTTGAGTATATCATCAAGGAGGCCAAGCACGACAAGATAGGGTCGTTCCCGGCCGATGAGATCATACTCATTGTACAGGCTGAGGCCGAATACGTCGACTCCTTAGGGGAATAATCTGTCTTACAGAGTAATTGTACGTGAGCCATCACTGTTTTCGGTGATGGTTACTTTTTTTGCGTCAAGCGGGAGCAGCTCCTCGACAAGCTCGGGCCACTCTATGAAGCAAAGGGCACCGCTGTAGAAATAGTCTTCATAACCCAGGTCATAGACCTCTTCGAGTTTCTTGATCCGGTAAAAATCAAAATGATAGATAAGCTCGGCGGTAGTCTCTGAACGGTATTCGTTTATGATGGCAAAGGTGGGTGAGTTGACTTCATCCTCCACGCCAAGCAGTTTGCACAGTGCCTTGATGAATGTGGTCTTTCCGGCTCCCATCTTCCCGTAGAAGGCGAATACGGTGTCGTCGCCCATGTTTTTTATGAATTCACGTGCGGCCTCCTCAATATGGTCAAGGTCCTGTATGGTGATGGTCATTTCTTTTTTGGATTAAGGGTTATGAATGGTATTATCATCTCCTCAAGCGATATGCCTCCATGCTGGAAGGTCTCCTTGTAGAACGATGCGTAGTTGTTGAAATTATTCTGATATACAAAGTAGTCTGCCTCGGTACAGAATATGTATGATGTGCTCACATTGGGTGAGGGCAGGTGGGCTTTGACGGGATCTGTTATCTCATAAACATCCTTGGGATTGAATCCCAGATTCTTGCCCAGTTTGTAGCGCAGATTGGTGTTGGTGGTGCGGTCACCTGCTATCTTGATGGCATGATTTACCATGATGCTGCCGTGGTCAGTGGTGATCATCACCTTGCGGCCTGTAGCTGCCATGGAGCGGAACAGCTCGCGCACCGATGAGTGGCGGAACCATGAGAGTATGAGACTGCGGTAGGCGGCTTCGTCATTGGCCAGCTCACGCATCATACGGGAGTCAGTCTTGGAGTGGGAGAGTATGTCAATGAAGTTTACCACCACTACGTTCAGGTCATTCTGAAGCAGAGTGTTGAACTGACTCATAAGTTTCTCGGCCGATGCGGAGTCATTCACTTTGTTATATGAGAAGGTGTCCTTACGGCGGTAACGGTCTATCTGTGTCTTTATGAGAGGTGATTCGTTTACGTTCTTGCCCTCCTCGGAGTCCTCATCAACCCACAGTTCCGGGAACATCCTGTTTATCTGTTCCGGCATGAGACCGGAGAATATGGCATTGCGTGAATATTGCGTTGCGGTAGGCAAAATGCTGTAGTAGAGCTGCTCGTCAAAAGTAAAAAGCTCGGCAAGCTCCTGGCTCAGTATGCGCCACTGGTCGTAACGGAAATTGTCCATTACTATCAGGAACGGTTTCTCACCGCTGTCCAATGCGGGAAATACATACTTCTTGAACAGGTCCGGGCTCATGGTAGGGCTCTTCTGGCGGTCTGCCATCCAGTTCATATAGTTGCGTTTGATGAACTTGGCAAAAGTTGCATTGGCCTCGGTCTTCTGCATCTTGAGCATATCGTGCATGGAACTGTCGGCCTCTTTGAGTTCCAGTTCCCAATAGACCAGCTGCCGATAGACTTCTATCCAGTCATCGGCGGTGAGGGAGTCATTTATCTGCATGCTCAGCCGCCCGAAATTCTGCTGATAGTTGCGGTCGGTCTCGGCGGTGACGATATCACGTTTATGGATATTCTTCTTAAGTGACAGAAGTATCTGGTTGGGGTGGACGGGCTTGATCAGGTAATCGGCAATCTTGGAGCCGATGGCCTGGTCCATGATATTCTCCTCCTCACTTTTGGTGACCATGACAACGGGTATGTTGGGGTCAATCTCCTTGATGTGTGACAGAGTCTCCAGGCCGCTCATGCCCACCATGTGCTCGTCCAGGAGTACCAGGTCATACTGGCGCTCGCGGCACATATCCAGGGCATCGTGACCGTTGGTTACGGTATCCACCTCATATCCCTTGTTCTCAAGGAACATGATATGCGCCCTAAGCAGGTCAATCTCATCATCGACCCAAAGCAGAGTACCGTTCTTATTCTCCGTCTTCTCCATCGTCAGTGTATTCTTCAAACAGTGTGGCGCCGTCTATGTCAAACTCCGGTATATTCAGGAAATACTCTTCATAGAACTCCTGATAGTCGTTGAAACGGTAGTGTCTGAAAAGAATCTCCAGATTACCGGGTGTAATGACGACAGCCTTTATGCCGCTTAACTTGCTGGCCATATCGGCATCGTCATAAAGGTTGCGCTGGTAGACGTAAGCCTCGTCAAAGTTAAGAAATTCTCCGACTATCATCATACCTATTCCCTGTTCAGTTGCAAAACTTATGTCAAAGTTTCGCATCATGTAGTTGGTGAAGTTGTAACGCGCCACCTCAAACAGCAGTTGGTTCTGGTCCAATTCTCCCTCGGGATAGGCCAGTACAAATATGAAAGGCTCATAACGTTCCTCGCTGAACTGTGGGATTTCAGTTTCTGCAGAGTCGCTTTCGGCTGTTCCGTTGCGGCGGTCCCAGATTGAACCGAATGATGTGGACTGGAGTATCTTGCCATTCTGTATGCCCTGGGCAATGAGTCCTGCCAACTCGCTTATTTCGTTTTGGGGATATTTGGTAACTATCTCCTTGAGCTTATCCAGGAAGGTGTCGGTATTGCCGCTCTGCAGGTCAAGTGCTGCGTCCAGGAACATGAATTTGGCACGGTGCTGTCCTTTGGGATATTTGGTGGCCGATACTTCACAGTTGGCTCTTACTGTTTGAAGGTCACCTTGACGGAACGCGGCATATGTGACGACATAGATCGAATCCTCACGGTGTTTTCCGTAGCGGGCATTGTCTATGTAGTCCGGATCACAGATCATGATTGTGTAGTCGCTTTCGGGATACAGCCTTTCCATCCGGGCACGGCAGCTGTCAGCCTCGGCGCTTTTACCCCAAAGCGAGTACATCAGGTACAGATTGTACATGGCTACATCGGCCTCTTGGGCTTGAGGATAGTCAGTGACAATACGTGTCAGCGACGTCTCAGCATCAGGGTATTCGGTCAGGCGGTCTTTGTAGATTATGCCTTGTTGCAGGAGTGCCTCCGAAATGAGTTCGTCTGATTTGAGCTTATCCTCGTCGGAATACGGGATCTGCTGTATGTAATAGTCGCGTTTATGCGGATCGGTCTCCTGCGGGACGGCATTCAGGGAGTCTACTATGACATCCATGAGTGTGTCAGTAACCAGATCCCCTAAAGCCGCAAAATCTGTGGATATGCTGGGTTCGATTGGTGCGAGTGTGGTCTTGTTGGATCTTCGCCAGTTGTCTTCAAGCTTGCGGTCGCCCCATTGCTTGACAAACTCCTTCTTTCCGCGCTCCACTACCTTGGTGTTATAAAAATACCATCCTCCCGATGAAGCGGCGTTGTCAGTGATTGACATTTCTGATGCGGCTCCCTTGCGTGCGGCCTCTTTTTCCTCCTGTTTGCGGCGTTCCTCTTCAAGACGCTCCTGCTCCTCCAGGTCCTCTATTACCTTGTCAATAATGGTGTACAGCCTCTCCTCAGGCAGGGTTGACAGCCATTGCAGACTATCCTGAAGCTTTATTGTCCCGGTACATCTTACCAGATCTTCAAGTACCTCGGAACGCAGTTTCACCGTCTGATATTCCTTGTGTTTGGAATCAATCATGCCCACAGCCTGTGAGTAGCATCGGGAGGCGTTGGGGTAGTCCTTCCTGTCCCAATAAAGGTTGGCCATGGTAAGCAGGAGTATGCCTTTCTCGGGTGATGCCTTCTCGCTCTTGTCAAGTCCCTCGTTATAAAGTCTGAGAGCGGTTGCGGTATCGCCTCGCATCATATGGATGTTACCCATCGCATAGTAAATCTGATCCAGGCTCTCCTTGTTGTTGGGGTCGCGTTCCATGCGTTTGAGCTTGCGCATGATCTTGCTTACGCTGCCGTTCTGAGCCATGGTCTCAGTCTGTTGTATGCGTGCATGAAATTCAATCTCATGAGGCGGACTCATGCGTATCACTTTGCCGAACATGCGATAGGCGTCATCATTACGGTCAGTCGTCTTGTACAGTTGTGCAAGCAGATATCTTTCACGTATACGCTGTGTCTTGCTGACTCCCTTACGGTTTATTGCCTCTTCCAGCAACGGAATGCCCTCTTCATAACGTTCCTGGCCCAGCAGGTGAGATGCATACCTTGCTTGATAGTCCTGACGGCGTCCCAGATTGGTCTTGGTCTGTCCTGAACGTTGGAACAGCTCTTCGGCCTCATAGTTCCAACCCAGTTCGGAGTAGCATTGTGCCATCTTGTACTGTGCCTCGGCAACGATCTCGGGCTCATCAGAATAGAGTTTGGATATGTATGAGTATGTGCTTGCCGCCTCAATGAAATCGCCTTTCTGGCGTTGGGCATCGGCCATCAGGAACCACGCATGCCATAAGAACGGGTTGTATTCGTTCTTGTTCTGGAAGGCTTTGTCTGATTCACTGGGAGTACCTTTCTTTTTCTTGGGTTTCTCTGTTATGGAGTGCAGTTTTATGGCTTTCTGTGATTTCTCTATGGCAAGGTCAAAATTGGACTTACCGGTGCCACGGACCTTCTCGTCGCTGATAGGATACAGGTCCAGTATCTCCAGGAGATTGTCTTCTTTTGCCCTCTCCTGTGCATCATATCCTTTCTTGTAGGCTTCGTTTCCGTTAAAGAAGACATTGTAACGGGTTACCAGAGCCTGATAGGAACGGGATGCGGCAGTGTTGCGGGACGTGGAACAGCCTGCTACCAGCATTGTCAGCGGTAACAGCAAAACGTAAAAGGCTGTTCTTGTCAGTTTCATCTTATATCCCGTTCATCATGGAGTAACACTCCTCTTTGAGTTGGTCGGGAAGTTCTATATCTCTGGCCTGAAGACACTCCATCCACTCCCTGACCTCATCTTGCTGCATTGTGTACATCACGTAGCGGAACTCCTCAATTTCCCGGTCGGTATATCCGTCCGGCTTGCGTCCCCGGAACCTGTCCAGCTCCTCATCGTCAAAGTACTGGGCGCTACGCATCCTGGCCTCGGCCAGTTTCTGCTTTTCACATACCACGTGCTTGCCGCAGCACTCCCCTTGTGGGACGGTTGGATCAGCATCACCTGTGCTGTTACCTGAACCGGTGCGGTTGTTTGTGTTGTGCGTTTTGTTCCATCTGTCCAGGTAGTACAGCACGAACATCAGAAGCAACACTGTTGCACATATGAAATATGTGGCATTATTCATAACGGAGATATTGTTCTTAAATTGCGAAGATACTAAAAGCAATTAAAAAAGTGAACCCGATTTCTCGGATTCACTCTTCTCAGTCGGGGTGACTGGATTCGAACCAGCGACCACACGCCCCCCAGACGCGTACTCTAAACCGGGCTGAGCTACACCCCGCTGACGGTTCCGGGCCTTGCGGCTTTCAAAACCGGCGCAAAGGTATTCCTTTTTATGATATTATCCAAAAATCCCCAAAATTATTTTGCGGATTTCTTTACCAGCTTGATCTTTGCCTTGACGGGAGCCTTCTTTTCGGGGTTGTTGATTATTGCCGGCATAAGCATGAAACTCTCCAGCGGTTTGGCCTCGGTGAACCCCATGGGTATGGTATGGCCGTTCTCGTTGTATTCAAAACCCACAAAATATCTGGCAAACGGGTTGAGACGCTCAGTAGAGAAAACTGTCGTTATGGAATAGGTCTGGCCGGGTTTGATCTTGAGTTTCTTGGCTGCCAGCACCTGTGCGCTGGATTCGCGCTCAACTATTCTCAGAAAGATAGGCCCGACATACATGCTGTCGCCCTCATTGGTTACTTCAAAAGTCACGTAACCTTCATCGCCTACATGAAGGCCTTCAAGACCCAATACGGGATCGCTGCACATCTTGAGATTCTTGCCAAAACTGGGGAATGTGATGAATTGGGCTTGGGCTGTGACGACAAAAAACGCGGTCATCAGCACTGAAAACAACTTCTTCATAAGCAATAGCGACAGTTAGTACAAACCAAAGATATTGTAAAGATTTGCAATTGTCAAGAATTCGGAGGTTTTTAACCTTCGCGACAGAAATCCAGCATTTCAAGAAACAGTTGCTCCGTAACGGAGCATCTGCACTGCTTTTCATCCGGGCCGGGAATCAGGACGTCGGCTGACTCCCGGTTGTCGAGACATTCGGCCTTGAGACGGTCATACCACTTGCAGTCAAGTATAACCGGTCCGAAATCCTGGCGGGTCCGGTACTGTATGCTGCGCAGCTGTACCGAAGTTAGGCCGTATAGAGCAAAACCCAGGTACGATGCGCCAACCATACCCCATGCTTTGGCCCCACCTTCAGGATAATGCTGTCCGTGCTCGGATGCAACTCTGTCCAAAGCACGTCCAAGTAGAGTGGAAAACGTTTCCTGTTCCATTGAATGCAAAAATAACATAAATGAAGCAGAGAGTGCATACTGTGATTAAACCATTTAAACCCAGTTGAGTCAAAAAAATACACTTCGGCATCTATGAAGAGATCGTTTCTGTTACTAACCATATTCTCACTGCTCATACCTTCGTTATGTGCTGCACAGAAAGATAAGGAGAAATCAAAGCTGGACGGCAAGGTTTCTGTCAATGCTCATATCATTGACGGCTCCACTACCGAAAACATGCCTCAAGTAACCGTTCAGTTGTTTGAGTTACCCGATACTACATTCATTTACGGAACCGTAACCGACAATGAGGGATGGTTCAATATCAAGAAAGTGCCGGTGGGCGAGTTCCTGCTGCGCTATTCGTTCATGGGCTATTCCACTCAGGAGTTCAGTTTCAAGACGGTAAAAGAGGACCGTGAACGTGCGCTTGGCGTGTTCAAGTTGTATGAAAAAAGCATAATGCTTACTGAGGCTGTCATTGAAGAAGCCCTGCCTCCTACGCAGGTGGTTGATGATACGCTGATGTTCAACGTGAGCGCATTCCGCGTACCTGAGGGATCTGTTCTGGAGGAGCTTATCAAACGTCTGCCGGGCGTAGAGGTGGATGAGAACGGAGGTATAACCGTTAACGGCCGTACCGTATCGCGTATTCTCGTGGACGGTCAGGAGTATTTCGGTAATGACCAGCAGATGGCGACCAAGAACCTTCCCGTAAACATTATTCGCCGAATCAAGACATATCAGCGTCAGAGTGACCTGGCCCGTATAACCGGAATTGATGACGGAGAGGAGGAGACGGTTATGGATCTTGAGATAAAGCCCAACATGCGTAACGGCTGGCTCAACAATATAGACGGTGCCATAGGTAAGCCTGTGGGTAAGAATGATTACGGCGAATGGGTCAAGTACCTTTATTCGGGCCGTTATACATTGAACCGTTTCCAGGCCAATACGCAATTCTCAGTCAATGCAAATACGCAGAACTCGGGCCGTGGCAACGGTGTGAGCTACAATCATCAGTTGGGCGTCAATTTCTCCAAGAATATAGGTGAGCCTTATCCGAGACGCCGTAATGAGTTCCCCTTGGTGATAGGCGGTAATGTCAGGTATAACGGATCTGATTCCCGTTCGTTGAGCGAATCTGAGTCTGAGACTTTCACGACCCAGTATCAGTCTGCTTCGTTCCGTAACAACCGCTCCAACAGCAGTAGCGGAAACGGCAGCGTGAACGGTGAGTTCCGCATGGAGTGGATGCCTGATTCTTCATTGAATATCATATTCCGTCCCAGTTTCCAGATAAGCCGTAACCACAGTAACTCCAACAGCGATCAGGTGACCTTCAATACCGATCCCTATATAGCTACGGACATGGTAAATATCCTTGATGAGTACCGCTATCTTGATGTCGGGATGATGGACTCCATAGGTGTAAACTCACAGAAGAGTTACAGTTACAGCAAGACCGGCAATAATCAGGTGAGCGGTGAGTTCCAGTTCAATAAGAGATTCAACGACCTGGGCCGTAACTTCACTGTCCGCTTTACGTTCAGCAGCACCAAGGGTACCAATGACAGCTATTCTTTCTCGGACCAGAGATACTATCAGGACCACCGTCGTGACTCGGTAATGAACCGTTACAATGTCAGTCCTACGGATAACAGCAGCTGGTCGGGACGTATAATGTGGAGTGAGCCGATAGACTCGGGCCGTGGCAACCTTCAGCTCAGTTATCAGATACAGGTGAACAACCGTAACCAGAACAGGGAGACATACGTTCTGTGGGGCGATGAGTTTGAGGATTGGTATGAGACGTGGGGCCTTCCTGATGACCTGAAGCCTTACCGCAATGACAGGTTGAGCCGTTCGGCAACCAATGTGTCACGTAACCATACCCTTACTCTGCAGTTCCGTTATAATCTGAACAACTCGAACTTTAATATCGGCGTCAACTTTATGCCGCAATATACCGGTATGGACAACTTCCAGTATATGGGCAAGATTATAGGTGACACGTCACGCGTGGTATATAACTGGAGTCCTTCACTCAATTACCGTTACAGGTTTGACCGTCAGAAGAGCATACAGGTTACATTCCGTACCAACACCAGTCAGCCCAGTATGGAGGATATGATGGATATTACCGATGACAGTAACCCGTTGAATATCCGCAAGGGTAATCCCGGACTTCTGCCCACTTTGCGTAATACTGCCGAGGCCAATTACCAGAATTACATTACGGAGACCCAGAAGACCATAAACCTGCGTGTATCACTTGAAAACTCACTCAGGAACGTAACCCAAAAGACGGATTATGACCCGAGTACAGGTGTTTCGGTGACACAACCTATCAATATGGAAGGATTCTGGACCAACTGGAGCGCATCTACCAATCTGACGTACAATCAGACCATACCCAATACCAAATGGCGTTACAATGCCAGCGCGAACGGTTCATACCGTCACCAGGAGAGCTACATGCGTACAGGTAGCATAGGTCAGTACAATCCGGGTGCAGGTACAGGCGGCACCGCAGTGCTGAGTTCTACAAATACGATATCTGCAGGTGAGAACGCATCGGTAACCTACCGTAACCAGTGGCTTGAGGTGACTGCGAACGGTCGTTTTACATATAATCATTCCGAGAACAACCAGCGTCAGAACCAGAATATGGATACCTATACGTTCAGCTACGGAGGACGTGCCAATGCCCGTCTGCCGTGGAGAAACCTGAATCTGGGTACCGATATTACTATGCAGAGCCGCCGAGGTTACAGCGGATCATATAACCGTAATGACCTTATCTGGAATGCCAATGCATCATTCAGTTTCCTTAAGGGTAATGCAGGTACCATCCAGATACAGTATTACGATATTCTGAATGACGAGACCAATGTGACACGTTCGGTATCAACTACAGGCCGTACCGATACCAAGAACAACAATATCCACAGTTATATCATGGTTCACTTCATACTCCGTGTGAATGTGTTCGGCACACGTGCTGCACGTCAGGAGATGCGTCAGGAGAACCGTGCCATGATGGGTAGAGGCGGCGGATTCGGCGGTCCCGGCGGTGGTATGCCTAGGGGTGGTAGGGGGATGTAATCCTTCAATAGTCCGAAGGACGCGACCGGAGGGAGCTAAGCTATTTGAAAAATGAAAAATGTACGGATCCGTACACTTTCATATCGGTGAAGCGAGGATGATCCTTAAAGTCATTCTTGCTTCCGTGTTCTAATACGAATATGCCATCGGGGGCAAGGATATTTGCTTCAAATACAAGGTCAGGAATATCGCCCAGATTTTCCAGCTGATAGGGTGGATCGGCGAATATGAAATCGAATTGTGTGCTGCAGCCGGCAATGTATTTGAATACGTCACCCTTTACGGGAAGACATTTGTCGGTTTTTACGGTATCCATCACTTTGCGGATGAATGCATGGTGGGCGGGATCCTTCTCTACGCTTACCACATGGGAACATCCTCTTGATACGAGCTCAATGCTGATGCTGCCTGTACCGGAGAAAAGGTCAAGTGCAGTTGCGCCCTCCAGGTCAATCCGGTTTGCCAGGATATTGAAAAGACTCTCTTTGGCAAAATCAGTGGTGGGACGTGCACTGAATGTTCTCGGCACGTCCCACCTTCTGTGTTTGTATATTCCGCTTATTACGCGCAATGTATTATTCCCAGTTACCGGAGTTGTTATCAACCTTCATGCCGCGATAACGGCCACGGTCATCGCAATCCTCGAGGAGGTTGATTATCTCCTGCTTGTCAAGACCGCCACCCTCGCTCTCAGCTCCAAGGTAGTTAACGAACAGGGTCTTAGCCTCAAATGAATATGTGATTACGCCAGCCTTTGAGGTGTCAGATGATGTTGAGAGCTCAAATTCCTTACCGTTGCTGAAAGGAACATAGCGCAGTGAATCGGGGTTGATTCTGCCATGATAGAGAGAGTCGTAAAGACTTACAAACTCAGTCTCACGGCTAAAGAGGAACTCCTTGGTACCGTCTTCATTGATCTTTATGAAGCCTTCCTTTTCTGCTCTCTGCCAGAGAGTGTCAGCCTCATACTGTTTCTGGGCAGCTCTGCGGCCCTTCAGTGTTGCTGCCTCTTGCTCGGTTGTCTGTGCCTTTGCATAGAGTGCCAGAACCTTGTTCTCTGTCCAGTTGTTCTCCAGCTGGTCATCGGTCAATTCACCTATCTTCTTGGTGATGGGAAGCTTACCGGTCTTGATGAATACGGCAAGCGTATCAAAGTTGTCGCAATAACCGCTATGCTGATAGTTGTACTCAGTCTGAGCGGCCTTTATGTCCATCAGTCTTTCAATAACGGCCTTGTCACGAATCTTCTTTTCATTCGTGAATTTGATAGGATTCATAATGCTGCCGTATACAATGTAGATGAGTGCTACAATGCAGATTGCAAGAAGAATGTTGACGACTTTTTTCATATCGGATGTTTTTATTTATTTTCGCATCGCAAAAATAGAACAATTATCCGTATTTATCCATAAAACAACATTTTTTTGCTTTTCGGAGTAATGATTGACCCTCTTTTTCAGGATATTGCCGCACAATTCCCTTTTGAACCCACTGCCGAGCAATCGGTGGCGATGAACAGGCTGGCCATATTCGTGAATGAGCCGGCCCCACGTCAGATTTTCCTGATGAAAGGTTATGCCGGAACGGGAAAGACGGCAATCATAAGCGCACTGGTGCGCGCCCTTGTCAGGCACAGAAGAAGGGTGGTGCTGATGGCTCCTACCGGGAGGGCTGCAAAGGTGTTCTCAAACACATCCGGTTTTTCGGCCTGTACCATACACAAAAAGATTTACCGTCAGAAATCAATCGTGGACATGGGCAGTTTCCAGTTGGACCGGAATATGCATGAACATACGGTCTTTCTGGTTGATGAGGCTTCGATGATCTCAAACGAAGGCCTGTCCGGATCGACGTTCGGAACCGGACGGTTGCTTGATGACCTGATAACATACGTCTATTCGGGAGAGGATTGCAGGTTGCTTATGTTGGGCGACCAGGCACAGCTGCCACCGGTGGGAGAGCATGAAAGTCCGGGCTTATCGGCCCAGATGTTGTCTGCGTACGGCCTTACGGTATCGGAATTCTGCCTTGAGAACGTAATGCGCCAGATGCAGGAATCCGGCATATTGTACAATGCTACTTCATTAAGGGAATATGCCCGGGGAACAGGTGCGGCCGGCGGATTCCGCTTTAAGCTGGAGGGATTCAGGGATGTGGTAAAGATATCTGGCGCCGAACTGATAGAGACGCTGAGCGGATGTTACAGTCGCGACGGCATAGATGAGACCATGGTATTGTGCCGTTCCAATAAGCGGGCCAACATTTACAACAACGGAATCCGCAGCACGATACTGGATCGTGAGGATGAGTTGTGCCGCGGTGACAGCGTGATGATTGTCAAGAATAATTATTACTGGACCGGGCATATGGTGGCCGAAGGTGAGGCTGACTCGTATGCCGATATCCCGTCGTTCATTGCAAACGGAGACATAGTGGTAATACGGCGTGTAAGACGTGAACGTGAACTGTACGGGTTCCGCTTTGAGGATGCCATACTTTCATTCCCTGACTATGATGATCTTGAGATGGAGGTTACGCTCCTTCTTGACACGCTTCACAGCGAGTCTCCATCACTTACACGTGAGGAGAGTGACAGACTCTTTAACGGCGTGATGGAGGATTATGCCGATATCCCGTCCAAAAAGAAGAGGATGGAAAACCTCCGTGAGAACAGGTACTTCAATGCGCTTCAGATCAAATACGCATATGCCGTGACCTGCCACAAGGCGCAGGGCGGCCAATGGAAAAACATCTTCATAGATCAGGGTTTTGTCCCCGAGGATGGTCGTGATGAAGACTACTACCGCTGGCTCTATACCGCTCTCACCCGCGCCACCCAAACGGTCTATCTGGTCAATTGGCCTGCTGACTAAAAAAAAGGAAAACCTTGCGATGGGCAAGGTTTTCAATTCTCAATTCTCAATTGACTTAATCATCGCATCCACAGCGGCCTGCAGGCCGTCGGGGTTCTTGCCACCGGCGGTTGCGAAGTGGGGCTGACCGCCACCTCCGCCCTGGATCAGCTTGGCAGCCTCGCGTACCATCTGGCCGGCGTTGAAGCGTGATGTCAGGTCATCGCTTACACTGACGGTAAGCATGGACTTGCCTGCTTCCTCGCTGCCTATGATTACGATGGTGTTTGCGGCCAGTTGACCACGTATGCCGAACACCAGATCCTTTGCCATTGCGGCCGATGCCGAAATGACGGCGCTGATAACCTTTACACCGTTTACATCCTTTGCCTGAGAAATCAGGTTGCCCTTGAGCTGACCGGCTTTCTCCTTCTGGAACTCCTCAAGCTGTTTCTTGAGAGCGGCGTTCTCCTCAAGTGTCTTCTTGACCGATGCCTCAAGTGATGCGCCGGGCAGCAGGGTCTTGAGTGAGCCGATGGTATCCTGAAGTGAGGCGACCATATTCTCTACGGCCTCACCGGTGATAGCCTCTATACGGCGTACGCCGGCTGCGATTGAACTCTCGGAAAGAATCTTGAACATACCGATGCGACCGGTTGATGAGGCGTGTACACCGCCGCAGAACTCAATTGAGTTGCCGAACTGCACAACACGTACCTTGTCACCGTATTTCTCGCCAAAGAGTGCAATGGCACCAAGTTTCTTGGCTTCTTCAATGGGAAGGTCACGATGCTCCTGCAGCGGCAGGTCCTGACGGATCTTCTCGTTGACCAGACGCTCAACTTGACGCAACTCCTCATCGGTCACCTTCTGGAAGTGTGAGAAGTCAAAACGCAGGCCTTCGGGTGATACCAGTGAGCCCTTCTGCTCCACATGTGTACCCAGTACCTCTCGCAAAGCCTCGTCAACCAGGTGGGTTGCGGTGTGGTTTGCCTCGCAGGCATGACGCTTGTCTGTATCCACGCAAGCCATCATGGGAGCCTCGGGGTGTTCGGGCAGTTTCTTGCAGATATGAACGGGCAGACCGTTCTCCTTCTTGGTGTCAATTATCTCGATAGTCTCGAATTCGCTTACAATAACGCCGGTGTCACCTACCTGACCACCCATCTCGGCATAGAACGGGGTCTTGTCAAGAACCAGCTGATAGATTACGCCGCTCTTCTGCTTGACCTCGCGGTAACGCAGGATTGAAGTCTCATACTCGGTAAAGTCATAACCTACAAACTCGGTCTCGCCCTCCTGGAGTACGACCCAGTCACCGTTCTCGACTGCGGCAGCATTGCGGGCGCGGGCCTTCTGCTTGCCCATCTCCTCATTGAACTCATCAATGTTTACGGTCATGCCGTTTTCACGCAGGATGAGCTCGGTAAGGTCAAGCGGGAATCCGTATGTGTCATAGAGGGTGAATGCGTTCACACCGCTGATAACGGTTGTCTTTGCGGCTTTGGCATCGGCCATAACCTTGTCAAGCAGTTTGATGCCGGTGTCGAGTGTGCGCAGGAATGACTCCTCCTCCTCGATGATAACCTTCTCGATGAGTGTCTTCTGCTGGCCGAGTTCAGGATAAGCGTCACCCATGTTGTCAATCAGCACTGGCAGCAGCTTGTAGAGGAATGCCTCCTTCTGGCCGAGGAATGTGTAGGCGTAACGTACTGCACGGCGCAGGATGCGGCGGATAACGTAGCCGGCCTTGGCGTTTGAAGGCAGCTGGCCGTCGGTGATTGAGAATGCTATGGTGCGGATATGGTCGGCAACGACACGCATTGCAATATCGACCTTCTCATCCTTTCCGTACTGCTTTCCGGTCAGGGCGCCTATCTGCTTGATGATGGGCTGGAAAACATCGGTGTCATAGTTGGACTGTTTGCCCTGCAGGGTGCGTACCAGACGCTCAAAACCCATACCGGTGTCAATTACCTTGGCAGGCAGGGGCTCAAGTGAGTGGTCAGCCTTGCGGTTGAACTGCATGAACACCAGGTTCCATATCTCTATTACCTGGGGGTGATCCTTGTTTACAAGGTCACGGCCGGGAACCTTGGCCTTCTCCTCATCGGAGCGTGAATCCATGTGGATCTCACTGCAGGGGCCGCAGGGACCGGTATCGCCCATCTCCCAGAAATTGTCGTGCTTGTTACCGTTCAGGATATGATCCTTGGGGAGGAACTGCTCCCAGATGGCAGCGGCCTCGTTGTCGCGTTCCAGACCCTCCTCCTTGCTGCCCTCAAAGACAGTGGCGTAGAGGTTTTTTGGGTCGAGCTTGAGAACATCTACCAGATACTCCCATGCCCAACTGATGGCCTCTTTCTTGAAATAGTCACCGAAAGACCAGTTGCCCAGCATTTCGAACATGGTGTGGTGATAGGTATCGTGACCTACCT
>JAKSIV010000034.1 GCA_024398635.1 Bacteroidaceae bacterium
CGTTCAGAACTGTCGGGTTATCGGGCAATACTATATCATTCATCCAGTTGAACGGTTGGATATCTGGATCTGACACGACGATGTTCCACTTGCTGTTCTTTTCAATGCTCCGTCCCTTGCTGATGATTTTCCTTACCTGGATTACCGATTCGATTCGTGTTACCAGAATAAAGATGAAGCCGGCGGTATATATTATTCCCAGAATGAGCAGGAACCAGTTTGTGTTGTTATCTTCCTTATATTCAACAGCCTGAATATTCAACTCATCTGATACGGCAGTCTCAACACGGTTTTCAGGATTCTGTACATTGGTGGTGCCGTAATCATTCTGTGAAGGCTGCGTAGGGCCGCTGAACCACTCGTATCCCTTTGTGTTCTGATATTGCTCATACTCATCAGGTGTTATCTTTCCGCCGGGCTTGCTTACGGATATCACAAAGAAAGGGAGTATGTATGCCAGCAGAAGTGATACGGCCAAAGTTATGCGGTTAAAGCGGTGGAATGTCTCTTTCTTGAGCAGATAGTGATAGAGGATTCCAAAGGCGGCTGTCAGTACGGCCACCTTAAGTATATAGATAAAGAATGCCTCCATAGTTATTTGCCGGTTTCAATCTGATTGATAATATCCTTAAGCTCATCGACAGAGAGTTTCTCATCCTTAAGAAATGTCATGACCACGTTCTTGTATGAACTGCTGAAAAACTCTTCAACAAGTCCGCTTAGTCCGGAGGCGCTGTACTCCTCCTTGCTTACTGTCGCATAATAACGGAAGTTGCTCCCAAAAGCCTCATGACCGATGAATCCATCGGCCTGCAGCGTGCGCACCTGAGTGGATAGTGTGCTGAAACTTGGTTTGGGATCAGGGTACAGCTCCTGTAACTCCCTTACAAACATGGGACCATGAGTCCAATAAAGCTCCATAATAACCTTTTCCTTTGCTGTTAATCGTCGCATATGGCAAATAGTAATTAAACGTTTTCGCTGCAAAGCTAATTAAATTAGCTAAACCAGCCAAATATTTTAGCTTAATTTTTAAGTTCCCTTTTTTGATCATAGCTTTTGCCTGCCCGGGCGATTAACGTGAGGGCAGCGAGCTCTACAACGCCGTAATAGCCACCATCGCCAAAGTCAAGACCGGCTCCGATTTCCACAACCTGGAGCGCCAGAACCAGAAGTCCGTGCTTGAGGAGTAAGTTTTAGCGATATTTTAGTATATTCGCGGAACAACCCTATTAATTACCTGTGATGAGAAAAGTCCTTTCCTTTATTGTTTGCCTTATTTCTGTAGCCGTAGCGTACGCCAATGACGGCGCTTTCTATGCAGAGGGTAACCATTTGATTCCTATTGTCGAGACCGATATCCGCGTTCAGAAAGAGGTGCTCACGCTGAACCGTGTGGATGACAGGATTGAGGTTACCGTATATTATGAATTCTTTAATCCGGTTGGTGAGAAGGAGGTCCTGGTGGGATTTGAGGCGGAGGAGCCGAGTATTCCTATCAATGAAGAGTCTATAAAGATTTTCCCGGAACATCCGTTTATGCGTAATTTCAAGGTGGTGATGAACGGTGAGCCTCTTGATTTTGAGGTGGCACATGTTTCCCGACACTATGAAAACGGAAAATTAATAGATACGCAGTATTATGTTGACGGAAAGATTAAGGATGAGGGTTTATGGGCGAATTCTGATGCTGATGAAGGGCCTGTTGACCATCCGTTATATGTATATCATTTCAATGCCAGGTTCCGTCCGGGTCTGAATATAATACAGCATACTTATGACTTTGACATGGCGGATGCACGTAACGGATACACTAAAGAGTTCTTCTATATCCTGACTGCGGCTAACCGCTGGGCCAACCACCAGATTGATGACTTTACGCTTTACGTGGATATGGGTGAGCATACATCGTTCCATATCTCCCCAACGTTCTTTAAGAGTCTGGATGAATGGGAGATTCTGGGTGTCGGGAAAAAACTCATCGGAACAACTCCCTATCAGGTAGAGCCGGACAGTCTTTTCTTTCACATGCAGCAGGGACGCATCAGATTCCGCAAGGAGAATTTCCATCCTGACGGTGAACTGTATATCACCCGTGACTTTATCTGGGGCCCCTGGTCATGGCACATAAAAAAAGAGGATGGTAGAGATTCTTACAACCCGGAATCTTTTGTTAATCTTTACAAGGCACAATACGAACAAATAATCTTCAAAGGTACTGTCCGGAAAGAGGAGACCTATTATGACCGGTTTACCCCGGACCAGCGTCGGATCCTGAAGAACCTTCCCTTTGCCTACAGAGGCTATATTTTCAACACAAAAGAGCTGCAGGACTTTTACGAATCCACTCCCTGGTACATCCCCATTCCCGAATACAAGGCCGATATGCAGCAACTCCCCGAGGAAGAGCAGAGATGGGTGGAATTCTGGTCACCAACAGACTTGAGTACGTTGTCCAAAGACGTAGAGAAGCGTGTAAATGATATTTACAATCACGTATTTTCAGAGTACCTTAAGTCTGTTTATCCGCCGTCGAGAAACGTTTTTGACTCGAAGTATTTCTCTAAAGACTTTTATCATCTCCACAAACAGATCGGTAGTATTGAAAACCAGATTAAAGAGCCAATAGTACATGATATTGATTACTGGATCGGTGGCCAGGACTGGAGTAATGACCTGTCCTTTCAGGTTCTCAGCGTTGAAATGCTCAATGAGAAAAAAGCCGATGTCTCAATCAATATCCACAACTGCGGTCATGACTCAAAGGACAAACTGGTCCTGACCTATGAACGGGATAACTGGTTCATAGATGATATGATTGGAACCAGTTCCTGGCGCGAAGGAATCCTACAATCCCTCGAGGACTGCAAAAAAGAAGGCCTCCTACCCAGCGTAGAATAAACCTATTTACAAAATCGTCAGCAAATCTTTCTCTTTGCAGGAGCCGGACATGCGGTTTGGGGAGCGTTGTCTCCCCAAACCGCATGTCCGGCGGAGTTTACAAAATGAGAATGACTGTGCAAAACGCCCCGTTTTGCCAGATTCCCCAAAAGGTTAAGGGGCGCTTAATCCGTATCTTTGCAGCCTCTATGGATAAGTTCAATATAATAGTTTTGGCAAAGCAGGTGCCCGATACCCGTCAGGTGGGTAAGGACGCCATGAATGCCGACGGCACAATCAACCGTGCCGCACTTCCGGCAGTGTTCAACCCGGAGGACCTCAACGCACTGGAACAGGCCCTTGCCATCAAGGACCGTTTTCCCGGCAGCACAGTGACAATGCTCACAATGGGTCCTGTGAGAGCAAAAGAGATAGTGATGGAGGGTGTATATCGCGGTGCCGACGGCGGTTATCTTCTGACCGACCGCCTGTTTGCCGGAGCCGATACCCTGGCAACATCATACGCCCTGTCAACAGCAATACGCAAGATAGGCAAGTTCGATATCATAATAGGTGGCCGTCAGGCAATTGACGGTGACACCGCCCAGGTAGGCCCTCAGGTGGCCGAGAAACTGGGTCTGAACCAGATAACATACGTTGAGGAGATCCTTGACATGGACAGCAAGAGCGTAACCGTAAAGCGCGTGATTACCGGCGGTGTGGAGACCGTAAAGGCTCCGCTGCCCTGCCTGCTCACCGTGAACGGAAGCGCCGCCCCCTGCCGCCCGCGTAACGCACGCCTTCTGATGGGCCGCAAGAACTATGACGTTCCCGCTTGGACCGTGGCCGATGTAAACGCCGATCCCGCCAAGTGCGGACTGTCAGGTTCACCCACCAAGGTAAAGAAGATTGAGAACATTGTATTCCAGACCAAGGAGAGCAAGCGCTATGGTGCCGATGAAAAGGAGATAGCCGCTCTGATTGAGGAACTGGCCACAAACCATATAATAGGATAAGCCATGAACAGCATATTCGTATATTGCGAACTGGAAGGAGTCCAGGTGGCTCCCGTCAGTCAGGAACTGCTCACCAAGGGCCGTTCACTTGCCAATCAGTTGGGCGTAAAGCTTGAGGCCATTGCCATAGGCAGCGGTCTGGACAGCATAGATAAGCAGATACTCCCCTACGGAGTGGATGTACTGCACGTATTTGATGACAAGAGCCTTGCTCCCTATACTACAGCACCCCATTCAGCAATCCTGGTAAAACTGTTCCAGGAAGAGCAGCCGCAGATTGCACTCATGGGCGCAACCGTGATAGGCCGTGACCTGGGCCCGCGTGTTTCATCGGCCTTAGGTAGCGGACTTACTGCTGACTGCACCAACCTTGAGATAGGTGAGTATGAGGACAAGAAGACCGGTAAGGTATATGAGAACCTGCTCTATCAGATCCGTCCCGCATTCGGCGGCAACATCATTGCCACCATCGTCAACCCCGACCACCGTCCCCAGATGGCAACCGTACGTCAGGGTGTGATGAAGAATGAGATACTCAAGGCAGACTATAAGGGTGAGATTGTTAAGCATAAGGTGGCCGATTACGTCAGCCAGGCCGACCTGGCAGTGACCGTGATAGAGCGCCACATGCAGAAACCATCACACCATTTAGACAGCGCCAGCATAGTAGTGGCCGGCGGTTACGGAATGGGCAGCCGCGAGGGATTTGAGATGCTTTTCAAACTGGCCGATGTGCTGCACGCCGAGTTAGGTGCCAGCCGCGCCGCAGTGGATGCCGGTTTTGTGGATCATGACCGCCAGATAGGTCAGACAGGTATCACCGTACGCCCTAAGCTTTATATTGCCTGCGGTATATCGGGCCAGATCCAGCATATAGCAGGTATGCGTGAGAGCAGCCTCATCATGTCAATCAACCAGGATCCCGATGCTCCCATCAACGCCATTGCCGATTACGTTGTGACCGGCCGCGTGGAGGATGTGATTCCCAAACTGATCCGTAACTTAAAGGAGATTTCAAAATGAACAACTATAAGGATACCCCTGAACTCAGTGCCCGCATGCACTCTCCGCTCATGGAGCGCATAGTGGAGCTTAAGGAGAACTTCTATGTCGAGGCCGGCAAGTATGACTATGCCCCCAAGGACCTGGCCGATGCCATGGACAACTATGACCGCGTGCTGGAACTGACCGGAAGTGTATGTGATGAGGTAATCGCTCCCAACGCCGAGAGCGTTGACCGTGAAGGCTCACACTGCAGCGGCGGCCGCGTACAGTACTCTCAGGGTACTGCGCAGAACCTCAAGGTGATGCACCAGGCCGGTCTGTCCGGATTCGGACTGCCCCGTCAGTACGGCGGTCTGAATATGCCTGTGACCGTATTCAGCGCCGTCTGTGAGATGATTTCCAGAGCCGATGCATCGTTCCAGAACGTATGGGGCTTGCAGTCATGCGCCGATACCATCAACGAGTTTGGCAGCCCCGAGCAGAAAGAGAAATACCTCAAGATGGCCAGCAATGGTGCCACCATGTCAATGGACCTGACCGAGCCCGATGCTGGCAGTGACCTGCAGAGCGTAATGCTCAAGGCAACAGAAGATCCGGAGAACGGCTGCTGGCGCCTTAACGGTGTGAAGCGCTTCATCACCAACGGTGACAGCGACATCCATCTGGTACTGGCCCGCAGCGAAGAGGGAACTACCGATGGCCGCGGCCTGTCACTCTTTATCTATGACAAGCGTAACGGCGGCGTAAACGTACGCCGCATTGAGGATAAGATGGGTATTCACGGATCACCCACATGCGAGCTGGTGTTCACGGGCGCCAAGGCAGAACTCTGCGGTGACCGCCGTCTGGGACTTATCAAGTATGTGATGGCCCTTATGAACGGTGCCCGCCTGGGTATAGCCACACAGAGCGTGGGCATTCAGGATGCCGCATGGCGTGAGGCTGTGGCTTATGCTGCAGAGCGCCGTCAGTTTGGCCGTAACATTGACAACTTCCCGGCAGTATATCAGATGCTGGCCGTGATGAAGGCCAAGATTGAGGCTTCACGCTCACTTCTTTACGAGACATCACGTTACGTGGATATATACAAGTCACTGGATGCAATCGCTAAGGTACGCACACTTACACCTGAGGAGCGTCAGGAGAGCAAGCGTTACAGCCGTCTGGCCGATGCCCTCACTCCCATATCAAAGGGTATGACAAGTGAGTTTGCCAACCAGAACACATATGACAGCATACAGATACACGGAGGTTCAGGCTTTATGCGTGACTATGCCTGCGAGCGTCTGTACCGCGATGCCCGTATCACCTCGATCTATGAGGGTACCACACAGCTTCAGGTGGTTGCCGCCCTGCGTTATGTAACAAGCGGCGTATACTCACAGTACGTGAAGGATATGCTGGCTACACTGCCTGATTCAGAAATCAAGGCTGCCATCAGCGCAATGGTAGAGAAACTGGATGCCATGACTGCTCATGTGATGGAGCTCAAGGAGACGGAACTGACCGATTTCTGCGGTCGCCGTCTTATGGAAAGTGCCGCATACTGCGTGATGTGCATCCTTCTGCTGCGTGACTCCATTGAGACTCCTGACCTGTTTGACAAGTCTCTCAAGGTATTCCTGGACTATGCAGGCTCACAGGTGGACGGACACAGTACCGCCGTGATGTCATGGACTCTTGAAAGCATGCAGTATTACAAGTAATCTCTTGGAGATTATTCCTTAAATATTGACTAATTTTGTCTCCGGTTATTCAGAGATAAAAGAGGTTGCAAACGACAAAGAGTGACATACTGAGGAGTGAGGCCCGTTACAGACGCATGACGGAGACACCTGTTCCGCGTCTGGTGCTCAGCCTGGCTGTACCCACTATAATCAGTATGTGCATATCGGCAATCTACAACATAGTAGATTCATGGTTTGTAGGCCACATCAGCACCGTTGCCACGGCAGGTGTAGGTGTGGCTTTCGCATATCAGTCACTCATACAGGCAACCGGTTTCTTCTTTGGACACGGTTCGGGCAACTACATGTCACGTGCCCTTGGCGCCCGTGACACCGAGGGTGCAGGCAAGATGGCCGCAACGGGATTCCTGTCGGCATTCCTGATAGGCCTGCTGTTCATGGCGCTGGGACTCTGTTTCATGACTCCGCTCTCAAAGCTGCTTGGTGCAACCCCCGATGTGGTTCCGTATTCCAACGCCTACCTTAAGTGGATTCTGATAGCCACTCCGTTCCTGGTGTCACAGATGACTCTAAACAACCAGCTGCGTCTGCAGGGCAATGCCATGCTGGCCATGATAGGCATAGCCGCCGGTGCGGTACTGAACATATTCTTTGACTGGTTGCTGATAAACCGTCTGGAAATGGGTGTTCAGGGCGCTTCGCTGGCAACTCTCATAAGCCAGTTCATATCCTGGTGCCTGCTGCTGTGGGCCACATTCTTTGAGGGTAATGTACATATCCGTCTGCGCAACTTTGCGCCTACCTTGGACCGTCTGCGTGAGATAGGTGCGGGAGGCCTGCCGTCACTGATGCGTCAGTCGCTTTCCAGCATTTCGGCCATCTGCATGAACTGGGCTGCCGCCATCTATGCGCTCGACGGACAGGAGGCATCGACAATTGCAGCATTCACCGTCGTGGCGCGTGTCATGCAGACCGCAATGGCTGTTATACTGGGTGTGGGCCAGGGATTCCAGCCGGTTTGCGGATTCAACTGGGGTGCCAAACGGTATGGCCGCGTACGGGAATCGTATCTGTTCACCATAGGTATGTGTGTGGTAATACTGCTGGTGACGTCCACTCTGGGATGGATATTCGCTCCGCAGATAATATCTTTCTTCAGGGATGAGGATCCGGAACTTATACGGATAGGAACTACCGTTCTGCGCTGGCAGTGCGTGGCGTTCCCGCTTGTGGGTCTTACCACTCCCACAAACATGCTGCTGCAGAACATACGCCGTACCGGAAAGGCCACTATGCTGGCTATGAGCCGACACGGATTCGCATTTTATCCCACACTCTTTATCCTGCCTGCAATCTGGGGCCTACAGGGGCTTGAGGCCACGATGGCTACTGCCGATGTGCTCACGTTTGCCCTGGCTCTGCCGTTTGCAATAGGCATGATTAGGGAACTTTCGGCCCGTGAAAAAGGCACTTTCCAAGAAAGAAGTTAACTTTGCAGTATGGAACAGTCATTCAGTGACATGCTTGCGCTGCTCAAACAGCTTGTTTCCACTCCGTCGGTGACCCGTTCGGAGCAGGACGCATCGGCTTTGATAAAGGCCGATATTGTACGTCACGGTTATACCCCAAGGGAGATAGGGCTTAATTTGCTCCTGTACGGACGTTCATATGATGCAACCAAACCCACGCTGCTTCTGAACAGCCATATGGATACGGTAAAGCCGGTATCCGGCTGGACCAGGGACCCGTTCGCTCCAACTGAAGAGGACGGAAGGCTTTATGGCCTGGGCAGCAACGATGACGGTTCCGGACTGGTCTCTCTGCTCTACACGTTCTATAAACTTGACAGCAGGGAGCAACCCTATAATATTCTTTTTCTTGCTACGGTCGAGGAAGAGGTGAACGGTCAGGGCGGAATGAAACTGGCGGTTAATGAACTTCCTCATATCGATGTGGCCCTGATAGGCGAGCCTACCGGTATGCAGCCGGCAGTAGCCGAAAAGGGACTTATGGTGCTGGACTTTACCGTTCACGGTAAAGCAGGTCATGCGGCACGCAACGAAGGGATTAATGCTCTCTACCGGGCAACGGAGCTGATAGAAAAACTCCGTACATTCAGGTTTGACAGAGTATCGGATCTGCTTGGCCCTGTCAAGATGACCATAACGATGATCAACGCGGGAACACAGCATAATGTCATTCCTGATGTCTGCACCTTTACGGCCGATGTCCGTACCAATGAACTCTATTCCAATCAGGAGGTGTTCGGCATGATAAGTGAACAGCTTCCCGAGTGGTGCGATGTGAAGGCGCGTTCCTTCAATCTTAACTCCTCAAGGATTGACAGGAATCATCCTGTCATACGTAAGGCCGTCGGAATGGGCATGACGCTGTATGGTTCTCCAACACTGTCTGACCAGGCCATTCTTGACTGTCCGTCGTTCAAGCTTGGTCCAGGAGAGTCATCCCGTTCACACACTGCCGACGAGTATATTATTCTGGCAGAGTTAGAGCAGGCTGTTCCTACGTATTTGGAACTTCTTGACGGACTGAATATTAGTGAATAATTATGCGGGCTTTCCGTGGAAAACGGCCTCGGAAAGTGTTATTATCTGCAAAATTCACTTAAATACCCCTCAAAAATATCCAAAGTAAAAAATAAAGAATATCTTTGTAGCGCAATCACGAAAACAGCATTGTCTGTTGAGTGGTAGCCACTAAATAGTGATAGTCCTTTTTATAAATAACATTGGGTGTCGTTTGATGTGAATCACGCGTTGCCAAAAAAAGAGAAGGGGTACCTACGGGTAACTCTTCTTTTTTTATTATTTTTACGGCAAACATAAAGCCTACAATTATGGAAAGCGGGTATGCTGACGGCATAAGCCGGATTGAGATCAACTCCCTTTGGGGCAGAAAGCACATAGTATGGGAACTGCGTCCTGACGTAAACATCCTGAGCGGTGTGAACGGCACAGGCAAGAGTACCATTCTGAACAAGACCGTAGCACGTCTGGACTATCTGTCGGGCGAAAGCCAGGATGAGACCCTTGAGGTTCAGATAGACTATTTCCCTGAAGGGTCATCCAAGATCAAGTATGACGTGATACGCAGCATAGACCGTCCGCTCATGCACAGCAACCTGTTGGAGAAAATGTCTGACAAAAGTGTCGTGTCGGAGCTGGACTGGCAGCTCTACAAGCTGCAGCGCCGTTACCTTGACTATCAGGTGAACATCGGCAACCGAACCATACAGCTTCTTACTTCGGGCAATCCGGAAAACGTAAGGGAGGCTCAGGAGATATCGGCTCCCAGAATAAAGTTCATGGATTATATGGATGAACTTTTTGCCGATACAGGCAAGAAGATTGTCCGTACCAGCAATGAGATCCTGTTTGACCAGTTTGGCTCGACTCTTTTGCCTTACAGCCTTTCTTCGGGTGAGAAACAGCTGTTGGTAATAATGCTTACTACGCTGGTTCAGGATCAGACTCCGGGCGTACTGCTTATGGATGAGCCGGAGATATCCCTTCATATAGAGTGGCAACAGCAGCTTATCCAGCGTGTACGCTCTCTTAATCCTAATGTCCAGATAATAATGACAACCCATTCGCCGGCACTGATCATGGATGGTTGGATGGATGCTGTATATGATGTTGAGGATATCACCGTAAAGTGATTTCATCGTGCGATGAAGAGACTCACTGACAATATTAACTCGCGTTATTTCGAGGCTGCCGACAAACTTCTGCCAAGTAAGCGCAGAGGGCGTATCGTGGCCTTCGTGGAGAGTTATGACGATGTCTCTTTCTGGAGGCTTCTGCTTGACGAGTTCGAGACAGAGGAGCACTATTTCCAGATAATGCTTCCCAATCGGGGTGGACTGACCAAGGGCAAGAAATCGGCCCTGCGTTCATGTATAGAGCACAAGGGTTTGGGAAAAGGCCTTATTGCATGTGTGGATAGCGATTATGACTGGCTGCTTCAGGGTACTACCCAGACATCGAGGGAGATTATTTCCAGCCCTTATGTCATACAGACTTACACATACGCTATTGAGAATTATCAGTGCTGGGCAGGCAGCCTGCATCAGATATGCGTGCAGTGTACGCTCAATGACCACCGCCTGATAGATTTCAATGCCTTTATGGAGCTGTACTCCAAAGCCGTATACCCGTTATTCGTCTGGAACGTATGGTTCTATCGCAAGAAGCTTCACAATAATTTCAGTATGCAGGACCTGAGCCTTGATATTCGACTCAAGTCCGTCGATGTGTACCATCCGCAGGTAACCCTGGCGAGTGTAACCGAGAGGGTGAACCACAGGGTGCGTTGGATGGAAAACCATTATCCGGAGGCAATTCCGGAAGTGACCGAACTGCGCAAGGAACTGACGGCCATGGGGGTCAGGGAGGATAACACCTATCTGTTCCTGCAGGGGCATCACCTTGTGGAGAATGTGATCCTGAAACTGCTGACACCCGTCTGTGCCACATTACGTCAGGAAAGGGAGAATGAGATCCGTCGTTTTGCGGTGCATAATCAGCAGTACCGTAATGAAATCAGCGCATATCAGCACAGCCAGATGAGTCTGCCGGAAGCAATACGCAAGAATACACACTACAGGGAGTGTGAACTGTATGAGCGTATGAGGAATGATGTCCGGGAGTTCTTAGTTATGCTTCCAGAAACCGGGAGTGAGAATAAGCAGGACACTGAAGACCTCAAGTCGGCCGACCAGCATCAGGAGTGTTGAGAACCATTTGCCTATTACCGGCATGTCACTCCACGGAATATTGCATCCGTGATCACCGATGGTGAGACCGATATTGCTCAGGCATGAAAGTGATATGCCGTAAGCTTCGGCAATATCAATTCCTATGGCCAGATAGAAGAACCAGCCTATAAACACCAGTGCAAAGAAGAATATGCTGAACGTGAGCACGCTCTGACGGGTTGACGATGGTATGACTTTTCCGTTAATGCGTACCGGCAGAACTGCGTTGGGATGCAGTATGCGGTTGAACTCATTGCGCATGGATTTGATAAGGATGGCTATTCGTATGGATTTCATACCGCCTGTCGTGGATCCGGCGCAGGCACCGAAGTAGAAACACAGACCCAGAATCATCCATATGAACGGAGGCCAGAGGGTGTAGTCGGTTGATGTAAATCCGGTGGTGGTTATGATTGCTGTCACATGGAACAGCGCGTTGCGAATCGATGCCGCTGCGTCATATGAGGTTGATACAAACAGACCGATGCCTACTATTGCGGTGAACAGCATCAGGAACATCACGTACCATTTGAACTGCGTATCTTCCAGCAGTTTGCGTACCTGACCTTTGAAAGCCACAAAGAACAGGAGTCCGTAGTTGATGCCTGAAAGGAACATGAAGAACGTAATCACATACTCTATCGAGTGTGAATTGAAGTATGCAATGCTTGTGTTCTTTGTAGAGAATCCTCCGGTAGCGGCGGTGGTGAGGGCATGGTTTACACTGTCAAAGATACCCATGCCGCAGAGTCTCAGGGCAACGGCGCACAGAAGGGTTATGAGCAGATAGACCGTGATGATCCATCGGCCGCTGATGCTTATGCGGGGATGCAGTTTGTAACGGGTAGGTCCGATGGCTTCGGCTGCGAAAAGCTGAACCTCACCTACGCCGAAAATGGGCAATACGGCCACCGTGAAGAATACTATTCCCAAACCTCCTATCCACTGTGAGAGGCTTCGCCAGAAAAGCAGTCCGTGAGGCATTGTTTCCACGTCGTCGATTATTGTGGCACCTGTAGTGGTGAATCCCGACATGGTCTCAAAGAACGCATCGGTGAAGTTGGGTATGTATCCGCTGACAAAATAGGGCATGGAGCCGAAAATTGAGAATAGAACCCAACTCACGGCAACTACGATATAACCGTCGCGACGTGTCATCGATCCTTCCCGTTTGCGTGCACTCTTGCCTATCATCATGAAGGTCATGCCGCAGCAGGCGCTTATGAGCGATCCCATGATGAATCCGAAAAGGTCATCCTCCCCGTAGAAGATGGGAAGGAATGCGCAGAGCAGGAGTATTCCCGATTCAATCAGAAGCAGGACTCCCAGTATGCGGTGTATGATCTTGATATGTATCAATTGAAGTACTTCTCTATTGTTTTTATCATTCCCTCAAGACAGAATACCACGACGTGGTCTTCCGGCAGGATTTGGGTGTTGCCGGTTACGATGAGGGCTTCCTTGTTACGTATGAGTCCGCCAATGGTAACACCTCTCGGCAGGGATATATCCTTGACGGGGTTGCGGGTTATCTTGGCACCCTCTTTGACGTTGAATTCGGCTACATCGGCATTGGCAAATGTAAGGCACTTGACATTTGTCACGTCAGCGTCAAGCATCATCTGGTAGATGTGGCTGGCGGCAATCTTCTTCTTGTTGATGACGGTACCGATATCCAGCTTTTCGGCCATATTTATGTAGTCGATATTCTCGACTTCGGCTATCGTTTTGGTCACTCCGAAGCGCTTGGCTGCCAGGCAGGCCAGTATGTTGGTCTCGGAGTTGTCGGTCAGTGCTACGAAGGCTTCGGTATGCTGTATACCTTCACTCATGAGCAGGCTGGGGTCACGTCCGTCGCCGTTTATTATCATCACCTTGTCATCAACCTTCTCGGTAAGTGCGTTGCATTTGGCCAGGTCACTCTCAATGATCTTGAGGTTCATGTAATCCGGCATAAGCTGGGCTGTGCGTACGGCAATACGGCTTCCGCCCATAATGATGACATCACGGACATCGGGCAACTCCTCCTTACCGGCGATACGGCGGATATGCGGAATATGTTTCTTCATTGTCATGAAGTAGACCAGGTCACCGGCCTGCATGGTGTCGGATCCGCTAGGTATGATGGTCTCTCCTTCACGTAGGATGGCTACGATGTGATATGGCAGTTCCTTTCCGAGTTCGGCCAGCGGTTTGTCAAGAATCTGGGCGTTGTCACGCAGCTTGATACCCATCATGACCAGTGCGCCTCCGGCAAATTCCCACCACTGGCGTATCCAGCTCAATTTCATGCCGTCCACAATATCCTTGGCGGCCAGCAATTCGGGGTAGATGAGTGAATCGACTCCGATACGGGTAAAGAACTCCTTGTTTTTGGGCTGAAGATACTCGTAGTTGTTTATTCGTGCCACGGTTTTCTTGGCTCCCAGGTCATGTGCCAGCTGAGCCGATATGAGGTTGCGGCTCTCATCGGTGGTTACGGCGACAAAGAGGTCCGCATTACCGGCTCCAGCCTCCTTTAGTCCGTTGATGGATACCGGAGACTCCTGTATGGTAAGCAGGTCAAAACTGGAGTCGAGACGGCTCAGTTTATCCTCGCTTTCGTCAATGAGGACAATATCCTGATTCTCACCGGCCAGAAGTTTGGCCAGGTGGATTCCTACATTTCCTGCACCTGCGATAACAATTTTCATTCTTCTGTTTTTTGAGTTGCCAAAGTCAGCTCGTTGAGCGTGCCGATGACTGCATCTTCATCAATGTGACAGAGATGCAGAAGCTGAGGCGTGGAGCCGTGCTCGATGAAACGGTCGGGCAGTCCCAGACGCCTTATAATAGGAGTGAAGCCGTTGTCTGTCATATATTCCATCACAGCTGTGCCCAGTCCTCCGGTCACTGTGCCGTTCTCGATGGTTATGATCCGGCTGTATTTCTTGCCGACCTCCTGAAGGATGCCGGTATCAATCGGTTTGAGGAAACGCATATCATACAGAGCGGCACTCTTTCCGCTCTCCTTTTCCCAGGTCGTAATAGCCTGCTCCGCAAGGTTGCCTATGGGGCCTATGGACAGTACCGCTACGTCGTTGCCGTCCTTGATCTTGCGTCCTGTGCCGATGACGACAGGCTCAAGGGGCTTGCGCCAATCGGGGAGTATTCCGCGACCGCGGGGATAACGTATAATGAAGGGACCCTGGTCAGGCAACTGTGCTGTGTACATCAGGTTGCGCAGTTCGATTTCGTTATACGGTGAGGCTATCGTCAGGTTGGGTATCGGCCTCAGGAAAGCCAGGTCAAATGCTCCGTGGTGGGTGGGACCATCCTCACCGACCAGGCCTGCACGGTCCAGACATAGAACCACGTTCAGTTTCTGGATGGCTACGTCATGAATCAGGTTGTCATAGGCGCGTTGCATGAATGACGAGTATATGTTGCAGAAAGGCATCATACCCTCCTTGGCCAATCCTCCGGAGAATGTCACGGCGTGGCCTTCGGCTATACCTACGTCGAAACAGCGGTCGGGATATACCTTCATGGGGATGTCCATGCTGCAGCCTATTGGCATTGCAGGGGTTATTCCTATGATCCTGGAGTTCTCTTTCATGAGTTCCAGCAGGGTCTCGCCGAATACATCCTGGAATAGCGGCGGCTGGCCGTCACCATTGCGAACTATACGCTCACCGGTAACCTTGTCGAACAGTCCCGGAGCATGCCATATGGCTGAATCCTTCTCGGCCGGCTCGTAGCCTTTGCCCTTGATGGTCTTGATATGCAGCAGTTTTGGACCGTGCATGTTCCTGATATTGGACAGGACACGCACCAGATTCTGGACGTTATGTCCGTCTATCGGTCCGAAATAGCGTATGTCCATACCCTCGAACATGTTGTTCTGATGGGCAAGCTTTATTTTGATGCGGTTGTTGCGGCGTATGATGTCGCGACGGCGCTGCTCGGTCATGAGTCCCAGTTTGTCAAGTACCCTCGATACGTAATAACGGAACTTGTTATAGGAGCGTGAGGTGTGCAGCTGTGTGAGATAGCTGCGCATGCCGCCTACACTCTGGGAGATGCTCATATCGTTGTCATTCAGGATTATGAGCAGATCGTTGTCAGTGATTGAAGCGTTGTTGATACCCTCAAAAGCCAGGCCTCCGCTCATGGCGCCGTCTCCTATCACGGCTACGACACGACGGGATGCGTTGCCGTTGCGTTTATCGGCGACAGCCATACCGAGTGCGGCCGATATGGAGTTTGAAGCATGGCCGGCGGTGAAGGTGTCATAAGGACTCTCGTCAGGCGAGGGGAATGGCCTGAGACCGCCCATCTTGCGGTTTGTGCAGAACCGGTCGCGACGTCCTGTCAGGATTTTATGACCGTAGGCCTGATGTCCTACGTCCCAGACAATGCGGTCATCGGGGGTATTGAATACATAGTGAAGAGCAACAGTCAATTCAACCGTTCCGAGACTGGAACCAAAGTGGCCGGGGTTGTGAGAGAGCTCATCTATAATCATCTGTCTCAACTCACTGCACACCTGAGGCAACTGTTCCTGACTGAGCTTTTTGAGGTCATCGGGGGAATTGATAGTTTTCAGCAGGTTTTGTGTCGGCTGTTCCGCTTCGGCTTTCTGCATCCTCTCTTCTTTTGTTGTTCAAACGGCAAATTTACCTAAATAGTGCGAATATAGTTCCTTTTTCATTACATATTGCTTTTTTTTAATATGGTGACGCAAATATTCGCTATCTTTGACAAACCGGAAATCTACTGATAAAAATGACATATTCCATCGATGATATTGTCTTGATGACAGGGGCCGAAAGGCATGGTTTCTGTCCGGCCAGGATATCATGGCTGCTTACTGACAGCCGTTCACTCTGCTTCCCCGCCGAGACCCTTTTTTTTGCTTTGAAAACCAAACGCAATGACGGTCATAACTATATCCGTGACCTGTACAAGCGTGGCGTGAGGAATTTTGTTGTGAGTTATCTCCCGGATAATATGGAGAATTATCAGGAGACGAATTTCCTTCTTGTAAGGGATGCTCTGGCCGCACTGCAGACATTGGCTGCCGCTCATAGGAAAAACTTTGATATTCCCGTGATAGGCGTGACTGGCAGCAACGGAAAGACAATGATCAAGGAATGGCTGTACCAGTTGCTCGAGCCTGATTATGCCGTGACCCGTTCGCCCAAAAGCTACAATTCGCAGATAGGAGTCCCCCTTTCAGTGTGGCTGTTGAACAAGCAGTCTGAAATAGGCATTTTTGAGGCAGGTATCTCCAAAAAGGATGAGATGCGCCAACTCTGGAAGATCATCAAGCCTACCATCGGTATTCTCTCCAACATAGGATTGGCGCATCAGGAAAATTTCCAGTCACTTCAGGACAAGTGCATTGAGAAGCTGCGCCTGTTCCAGGACTGCGATGTGGTGATATACAACGGAGACAATGACCTGATACAGGGTTGTGTCAACAAGTCCATAATAACTGCCCGTGAAATAGCCTGGTCACGCAAGAACCAGGACAAGCCGCTTTTTATCTCATCGGTTGTAAAAGGAGAGTCTTCAACTGAGATTACTTACCGTTATATCGGTCTTGAGAACAAGTTTACCATACCGTTTATAGACGATGCTGCAATTGAGGATGCACTCCACTGCCTGGCCGTGTGTATCTATCTCATGGTTCCGCCTGAGAAAATTACCGAGCGTATGGCTCTGCTTGAACCGCTGGCAATGCGCCTGGAGGTTAAGGACGGCAAACAGGGATGCATAGTGATAAACGACAGCTATAACTCCGATATCTCGTCATTAGGTATAGCGTTGGATTTTATGGCGCGTCGTCATGATGACAAGTCGCGTAGCCGTACCCTTATCCTTTCGGATATCCTTCAGTCGGGCTGGTCAGTGCATGAGCTGTACCGAAGGGTGGCACAGCTTGTCGAGAGCCGTGGCATAACCAAACTGATAGGTATAGGTGAGGATATCTCTTCAGAGAAGAAACGGTTTGACGTACCTGAGAAATATTTCTTTGAAACTACCGATGACTTCCTGAAATCAGAGGTCATGAAGAGTTTCCATAATGAGCTTATCCTTATCAAGGGTGCCCGCATATATGAGTTCGACAGGATTGCCGAGCGTCTGGAACTTAAGGTTCATGAGACCATTCTGGAGGTAAATCTGCAGGCTCTTGCTGATAACCTGGACCGTTATCGCGGTATGCTTAGGATTGATACCGGCATAGTATGTATGGTCAAGGCATCGGCTTACGGATCAGGAGCCATCGAGGTGGCCAAGACTTTGCAGGACCGTCTGGTGGATTATCTGGCCGTGGCTGTGGCCGATGAGGGTGCCGAACTGCGCAAGGCCGGTATAACAACCAGTATTATGGTTATGAATCCGGAGCGTACGTCGTTCAACACTCTTTTTGATTACAAGTTGGAGCCGGAGGTTTACAGTTTCCATCTTCTGGACATGATAATCCGTGCTGCGGAACACAATGGCGTAACCAATTTCCCGATACATATCAAGATTGATACCGGTATGCACAGGTTGGGATTTGCCCCTGATGACATTCCCGAATTGGTACATCGTCTGCAAAAACAGACCGCTGTAATTCCGTGTTCCATCTTCTCACATTTTGTCGGCAGCGACAGTCCTGACTTTGATGATTTCACCAAACTGCAGATAGAACGTTTCAATAAGGCAGCCGATATATTGCAGGCTGCTTTCAAGCATCACATACTACGCCATATATGCAACTCGGCGGCTATAGAGCGTTTTCCGGAGGTCCATTATGATATGGTGCGTCTGGGCTTGGGCCTTTACGGTATCAATCCTATCGACAACCAGCCGCTAGAGACGGTTTGTACGCTCAAGACCACCATACTCCAGATCCGTGAGTTGGAGAAGGGTGAGACCGTAGGCTACAGCCGTAAGGGTAAGATCACCAGACATTCACGCATAGCCGCCATTCCTATAGGATATGCCGACGGACTGGACCGTCATCTGGGTAACGGCAAGGCTTATTGTATAGTGAATGGCCAGAAGGCATACTATGTAGGTAATATCTGCATGGATGTATGCATGATTGACGTTACCGATATTGACTGTCAGGAGGGTGACAGCGTTGAGATTTTCGGTCCCAACCTGCCGGTACATATCCTCTCCGATATTCTGGGAACTATTCCTTACGAGATTATTTCCACGGTATCCATCCGCGTAAAACGCGTTTATTACACTGAATAACTAACCTAAGACATATTATGACAACTGCTAAAACAACATCGGCTCAGCGGATGACAAATTTCCGTTGGGTTTTGTGTGGCCTGCTGTTCGTGGCCACAACAGTCAATTATCTGGACCGTCAGGTACTTTCGCTCACGTGGAAGGATTTTATTTCAGCCGATTTCCACTGGACTGACAGCCAGTACGGTTCAATAACAGGTTTCTTCTCGATTTTCTATGCCGTAGCCTGTCTGTTCAGCGGCAAGTTCATTGACTGGCTGGGTACCCGCAAGGGTTATCTGTGGGCTATATTCATATGGTCATTAGGCGCCTGCATGCATGCAGCCTGCGGATGGGCCTCGTTGAAGTGGGCAGGTGTGGATTCCATGGAAGCCGCCCGTAATTCGGCCGATATAATGCTGATTATTTCGACAGTGTCAGTGTATATGTTCATATTCTGCCGTGCGGTATTGGCTCTGGGTGAATCCGGAAACTTCCCCGCTGCCATTAAGGTTACGGCCGAGTATTTCCCCAAAAAGGACCGTGCATTTGCTACCTCTATATTCAACGCAGGTGCATCGGTCGGTGCTCTTGCAGCTCCGGCATGCATTCCGCCTCTGGCTGCAAGATGGGGTTGGGAGATGGCGTTCATCATCATCGGTGCTCTGGGCTTTGTATGGATGTTCTTCTGGTTCTTCCTGTATCAGAAGCCTGAGAAGTCAAAATACGTGAATCAGGCAGAGCTTGAATATATACATCAGGATGATGCTGCCGAACTGGCTGCTGCCAAGGCGGCTGAGCCTCAGAAAGAGGAGGAGTCAATACCTTTCTTCAAGTGCTTCAGCTTCCGTCAGACATGGGCATTCATATGCGGTAAGTTCTTTACCGACGGTGTGTGGTGGTTTTTCCTGTTCTGGGCACCCGCATACTTCAGTGACCAGTACGGCTACCGTTCAGACTCCAAAGAGGCCATCATGCTTATATTCGTGCTTTATCTGATTGTTACCGTGGTGAGTATAGGCGGCGGCTATCTGCCCAAGCTCTTTGTCGAGAAGAAGGGTATGGAACCCTATTCAGGCCGAATGAAGGCAATGCTGATATTTGCTTTCTTCCCGCTGCTGGCGCTTTTTGCACAGCCTCTTGGCAAGTACAGCGCATGGTTCCCTGCAATCATCATCGGTCTTGCCGGTGCCGGACATCAGGCATGGTCAGCAAACCTCTATTCAACAATCGGTGACATGTTCCCCAAATCGACTATCGGAACAATTACCGGTGTGGGCACCACAATGGGTGGCCTTGCATCATTCATGATCAACAAGGGAGCAGGTATGCTGTTTACCAAAAGTGCAGCTCTGGGATCGGCATTCACTTTCCTGGGATTTGAAGGCAAGGAGGCTGGATACATGATTGTGTTCTGCATCTGCGCCGTGGCTTATCTTATAGGCTGGACGGTGATGAAGCTGTTGGTTCCCAAATACAAACCTATCCAAGCATAATTGTGGAAATAAAGGAACAGTGTATTTCACTTAGCGGTCTGCGGTTCTATGCATATCATGGTGCTGAGCCGCAGGAGGCTGTCGTGGGTGGATGGTTCACGGTTGATGTGACTATAAAGACGGACGCAACGATGGCCGTGCGGAAAGATGATCTTCGTGGAACAATAAACTATGCCACTGTTGCAGCAATTGTAAAGGAACAGATGCAGATTCGGTCGGCTCTTCTGGAACATGTGGCCGGACGGATAGCGCAATCTGTTCTGGATGCTTTTGACGTCATCAAGACTGTGACGGTTACCGTGGGTAAGGAGCATCCGCCTGTGGGTGTTCCATGTTCATCATCAGGTTTTACACTTACTGCCACAAAATGAAATAAGGCCCCGGACAAGGGCCTTATTTCTTTCAGTATGTAAGAATACGGATTATCCGCAGCGGGAGGAGCCGCAGTTCTTGCAGATGAGGCAACCCTCCTGGTAGACAAGAGATTCGCTTCCGCAGACAGAGCATTTCTCGCCCTTCCTGACTTTATCACTTTTTCGGCCATTTGCTGAGAATCGGCCTCTGGCATAGTTGTAAGCCATATAGTCTGGGTGATTCGGGTGACGCAAGGCGTTTTTGCCAGCCCATGAGCAAGAAAGCCACGGTGGACTACCTGCGCCGCCACTTCAAGG
>JAKSIV010000035.1 GCA_024398635.1 Bacteroidaceae bacterium
GTATGGGTATGACCAATGATGACTACCTCTATTTTAAGAATGTGTTCTCAAACGCTGGTGCCATGGACCGTATTATAGGTTTCATGAACACTACCGAGGACCCTGCCGTAGAGCGTCTGCTTGTGCCTGATATGGCTCTGACCGCAGCCGAGTACTTTGCCGTTCAGAAGGATGAGAAGGTGCTTGTGTTGCTGTCTGATATGACATCATATGCCGATGCATTGGCAATCGTGTCCAACCGTATGGACCAGATTCCTTCCAAGGACTCAATGCCGGGATCTCTGTATTCGGACCTTGCTAAGATCTATGAGAAGGCCGTGCAGTTCCCAAGCGGCGGTTCAATTACCATTATCGCTGTGACAACGTTGTCCGGCGGCGATATCACACATGCTGTGCCTGATAACACCGGTTATATAACCGAGGGTCAGCTGTTCCTGCGCCGCGACAGTGATATCGGTAAGGTAATTGTCGATCCGTTCCGCTCGCTGTCACGTCTGAAACAGCTTGTGAACGGTAAAAAGACTCGCGCCGACCATCCGCAGGTTATGAACGCAGCCGTGCGTCTGTATGCCGATGCATCGAACGCAAAGACTAAGGTAGAGAACGGTTTTGACCTGACAGACTATGATCAGCGTGCTCTTGACTTCGCTCACGATTACAGTGAGATGCTGCTGGCAATTGACGTGAACCTTGACACCACCGAGATGCTTGACGTTACCTGGGGCCTGTTTGCCAAGTACTTCAAGCCCGATGAGGTCAACATCAAGGCTGCCCTTGTTGAACAATACTGGCCCAAATAATGGCGATAAAGTTCCAATATAACAAGACTTCACTTCAGCAGCTGGAGAAGCAGCTGAAAGTGCGAAAGCGTACCCTGCCCATCATCAAGAGTAAGGAGAGTGCGCTGCGTATGGAGGTGAAGAAATGCAAGGATGACCTGGTCAGACTTGAGCGTGAGCTGGAGGAGGGCATAAGCCGTTATGACTCCATGTTTGCGCTTTGGAACGAGTTCAACCCCAATCTTATAAAGGTGGCCGATGTGCACCTGACCGTGCGCAAGATTGCCGGAACCCGCATTCCGGTGCTTGACAAGGTGGATTTTGAGGTGACTCCGTTCAGCCTGTTCAGTCAGCCCAAATGGTATTATGACGGCATCAACATACTTCAGAGTCTGGCTCATGACGCTATCCTGGTGGAGTTTACCACCGCAAAGCTGGCGCTGCTTGAGAAGGCCCGCAAGAAGACCACCCAGAAGGTGAACCTGTTTGAGAAGGTCCAGATTCCGGGTTATGAGGATGCCATACGTAAGATTAAACGATTCATGGAAGATGAGGAGAACCTCAGCAAATCAAGTCAGAAGATCCTTAAGTCTCTGCTTGAGCGCCGTGAAGCCGAAAAAGAAAAGGAGGCAGAGGCATGATTACAAAGATGAAAAAACTCTCCTTCCTGATTTATAGTAAGGAGTACGAGCCGTTCCTGGAGCATTTGCGTTCTCTGGGTGTGGTTCATGTAATCCGCAAGCAGCAGGGTGCTGTACAGGATGAGGCTCTGCAGGAGGATCTAAATCAGCTTACCCGCATCAAGAATGCGCTCAAGGTTCTGGAGCCTTTGGCTGCCCAGCCTGCAGTAGAGATTCCCGATGACAAAACAAAAGGTTTCTCTTTTGATACACCGGAAAAGGTGCTGGAGAAGTTTGATATTCTGGAGGCCGATAAGGTTGTCCAGGAGCAGGCTCTGGCGGCTCTCAACCGTGACCGTGCTCAGCTTGAGCCCTGGGGCGATTTTGATCCTGCATCGTTGGAGCGCCTGACAGAGGCCGGATATAAGATCCGATTCTACACCTGCCCGTTGCGTGCATTCAAGGATGAATGGACCGATAAGTACGGCGTGATAGAGATTCTGCGTGATAAGCAGAAGGTCAATTTTGTGACTGTCACTCACTCGGATGTGGTGCCTGACATAGACGCAGAGCAGGTTAATCTGCCCGCGTTGGCATTATCGGCCGTAGAGAAAGATATAGAGAATACAAAAGCTACCATTGAAGCCATTCCCGTTAAGATAGCTCATTTGGCTGCTGTGGGAGTTCCGGTGCTGAATGATGCGCTGGTTGAGCTTGAGAACAGGGTGGATTTCGGTCGCGTACGTCTTTCGGGCGATAAAGTTGCTGCCGACAGTCTGCTGCTGCTTGAGGGCTGGGCTCCCGCTGCCGATATCGACGGTATCAGTAAGGAGCTTGACGTAAAGGGCGTGTTCTTTGACGTCGATGACCCGCAGCCCGACGATGATATTCCTATCCAATTGAGCAACAATAAGTTCGCTAAACTGTTTGAGCCGCTTACCAAACTTTACATGCTGCCTACGTATCAGGAGCTTGACCTGACGCTGTTCTTTGCGCCGTTTTTTATGCTCTTCTTCGGACTCTGTCTGGGTGATACCGGTTACGGCTTGCTCATGATAGTGGCGCTGCCCATATTCACCAAGCTGTTCCAGCTTATCAACCCCAACTTCTCAAAGTGGCTGGTGGTACTGTTTGGTGTGAGCACCATGTTGTGCGGCCTGTTATCAGGTACGTTCTTCGGGTTCAATATGTATGACCTTGATATTCCGTTCGTCCAGAAGATGAAGGAATTCCTCTATACCGATAACTCAACCATGTTTACGGTGTCGCTGTGCATTGGCGTGGTACAGATTCTGTTTGGTATGGCAATCAAGGCTGTGAATCTGAGTATCCAGTGCGGAATCAAGTATGCCTGGGGTACGATAGGGTGGCTGGTGCTGCTTATCACCATTGGTGTAACTGTACTGACTGGCCTGGAATTCAGCAATCCGGTGATTATGGGTATCCTGATTGCCGCTGCGGTGCTGATATTCCTCTTCAACAGCCCGGGCAAGAACCCGCTGCTGAATATCGGACTGGGACTATGGGATACCTATAACATGGCAACGGGCCTGCTGGGCGACGTGCTCTCATACGTGCGTCTGTTCGCTCTGGGCCTGTCGGGCGGTATTCTGGCAAATGTGTTCAACAGCATGGCTATCGGCATGAAACCCGATAATCCCGTAGCAGGATTCATCGTGATGGTTCTCATATTCGTGATAGGTCACGCTTTGAACATATTCATGAATATTCTGGGTGCAATAGTTCACCCCATGCGATTGACGTTCGTGGAGTTCTTCAAGAACGCAGGTTACACGGGTGGCGGCACTGAGTACAAACCTTTTCGCAAAGTATCAACAAATTAAATAATCAACATCATGTCAAGTTTAGTATTAGCTTATGTGGGCGTAGCCCTTATGATCGGCCTGGCAGGCATCGGTAGCGCATGCGGCGTAACTATAGCCGGTAACGCAGCTGTAGGTGCCTTGAAGAAGGTTGACAAGTTCGGTAACTTTATTGTGCTGACCGCTCTTCCCGGTACACAGGGTCTGTACGGTTTTGCCGGTTACTTCATTTTCGCCAACATGGCGGGTGTTCTCACTCCTTCAATCGATCCTTTCCAGGCTGCTGCAGTATTCGGCGGAGGTTTGGCTCTGGGTCTTGTTGGTCTGTTCTCAGCTATCCGTCAGGGTCAGGTTTGCGCTAACGGTATTGCCGGTATCGCTCAGGGTCATGACGTATTCAGCAAGACTCTGATCCTTGCCGTATTCCCCGAGCTCTACGCTATCGTAGCTCTGGCCGGTGTGTTCCTGATCAGCTCTTCACTGTAAGAAGTTCTGTTGAACAATAAAAAAGCGGTCCCGATTGGGATCGCTTTTTTATTGTGTCGTTGCTCTATTCTATTTTGTCTCCATAGGTTCGGGCAACTTCTCGATATCCTGCTCGGTAAAGACCATATTCATTACTGACATCTGGCCATCGTCAATGATAGCATCATAATCTATGGTGCTGATTGTGAAAGTGGCCTTACCGGTGGTGTAGTCGCCCTCGATGAATTTGTATTTGCCTATGTCTACTACTTCATATGAAGGCTTGCGACCGTCTTTCTGTGTGTAGAATCTGCTTCTGGTGTAAAGCATAAGGCTGTCTGTACTAAGGTAGATGGCATCAATCCTTATCCTGTTATGTTGCTGTGTGGTGCAGGTGTACCATGCGGCGAAACTGATCTCAAGGTTTAAGACTGGCATATATGGCTGTACTGTGCCGATGAACTCGTTTTCAGTGGACTTGGCTGCAGCAGGGACCTTGGCGTTGTTTTTCTTTGTATATGTCTGTCCCATAAATGACAGATATCCGTCTGTAACTTCAACATCAAATGATGAACCCGGTGTGAATCTGAATGTGAATATGCCGTTGTTGAAGTCACCCTGAGAAGCCTCATATTTACCTTCATACATCGTGACACGTGACGGGTCGCGGCCGTCTTCCTCGGTATATACCTTGCTCTTGGTTACTGCAAAGGTACTGTCCCTACTGTGTGCTTTTGCGCTTGGAAACTTTGGTGGGATTGCTGGAGATGTACTCTTTCCAGCTCTTGGGGCCTTTCTTGCCGGTGTCGGGGCGACCCATCTGCAGATAGTGGCAGTAGGCGGCGGCAAGGGCATCGGTGGCATCCAGGAACTTGGGCATATCTTTTTCGTCCAGATGGAGCATGCGCTGCAGCATGCCTGCTACCTGCTCCTTGCTGGCGGTACCGGTTCCGGTTATGGCCATTTTGATCTTCATGGGGGCGTACTCGGTGATGGGCACGCTGTGGTTAATTGCTGCGGCAATTGCTACGCCCTGGGCGCGTCCAAGTTTGAGCATTGACTGCACGTTTTTGCCAAAGAACGGGGCCTCAATGGCCATCTCGTCGGGCAGATAGGACTCTATGATGCCGTTTACGCGCTGAAATATGTGGCCCAGCTTGAGGTACATATCGGACTCCTTGCGCATGTCGATAACGCCCATGGTTATAATCGTGGCTTTCTTATCTTCCACTTTGATAACGCCGTAGCCCATTACGTTTGTGCCCGGGTCAATTCCAAGTATTATTTTCTCAGCCAGCTGTGCTGCCATTGCCCAAATTTTTCTTCTGCGAAGATAGCAATAATTCAATCCTAATAGTTACCTTTGCAGCCGAAATCATCACACATGGGGCATTAGCTCATCTGGCTAGAGCGTTTGACTGGCAGTCAAGAGGTGACGAGTTCGAGTCTCGTATGCTCCACGGAAAACGGCCCTACAGGTATCTGTGGGGCATTTTACGTTTTTTAACAATACTGAAACCTTACTGAATTTTTCAGCTTTATCCACAAATTATCGGAATAATACCTTCTGTTTAAGATACTGAATTGATCAATATAGTAAGTTCCGCCAAAGTTGGCAAAAATTAGCAAGTTTGGCTTAATACTCCTCTGTGTTCTCTACAAATAAATCTTTAAGAGTCAGTACTTTGGCAAAATCGTCACTATGCTCTCCTTGCGTCAACCCCTTGGTAGTAACCAATACAGTTCGGATTGATTCGTGATCCTTGTATTCGCTTTGAAAGGCCTGTATCCTGCGTTCCAGCTTTTTACTCTCATCGGCATCCTGTGTGTATTCGTACCGTGAATACTTCATCTCGCAGATGTCAGTTATTCCGTCAGCTCTTTCTATAATCATGTCAATCTGACCTGCTGGCTTACCGGGCTTGTTGCGCCATGAATAGTATTTGGTAAGCATAGTGTCCAGCCTAAGTGACTGAATGATTTCCCATATATGGAACATGCAGATTCTCTCAAATGCCAGTCCGTACCAAGTGTTCTGTGTTGGAGTGTTCAATGTGTGACGCCAATAGGCACGGTCAGTTACGGTTGTGTTGCAGAATGTCAGATAGAATATTGTAAAGAAATCCACCAGGCGGAATATACCGGAATTCTTTTTACCACAAACACTGTTATAACTAATAAGGTCACAATATACAAGATCCTTCAGCATATTGGTAAGGTCTTCTCCCGAACTCATTTTCAGAGCGCTTGCGATCTCTTTCCGTGTCATCCCCTCGCGGCTTACTGCAAGCAGTTTGATTATATCCATATATTTTTCAGGATTCCGGAACAGTGATTTATACAAACGTCTGAACTCGTTCTTGAATTCGGCATCGGTCGAGAAGAAAAGCATGTCAATATTCTCGGCCGCGCTCCTTGTGGGGTCAAGTAGTGAGAAGTAGTAGGGAACGCCTCCCATTGCAGCATACAACTGCAGAATAGTCATGCGGTCCCACTTAAAGTGCCTTGCCTTGAAATACATCTCTGACTGGTACAGACTGAATGGGCGCAGGTGCATCTCATGGGTCGCCCGGCGGTGCAGGCCTCCGCGGTTGTCAATCACATTGCGTATCATCCATGATGTTGCCGAACCGCATATCACAAGGAAAATATTGTCATACCATACGGCTATGTCATTCCAGAATATACCTAACTCCTTTACAAAGTTGGAGTACTCATAGTCAAAACATGATATTTCATCAATGAACACAACGCAACGTTTTTTGCGCTTGCATTTTTTTATGATGCTACCCAGCGCATTGAAAGCCTCGTTCCAGTTCTTTGGCTGTGGCCCGTCATAACCATATTTGATTAGGGCAGAAAGGAAGGCGTTCTTTTGGTCTTCTTTGTCTCCTTCCAGTACACCGCTGGCAAAGAAGTCAAACTTATCCTTAAAGTAGTAGCGTATAAGTGATGTCTTGCCTACACGACGACGGCCATAAAGAGCAATGAATTCTGCTTTTCCGCTTTGGTCGTATCTAGCCAGTTTTGCCAGTTCGGCATCCCTTCCAATGATTCTATCCATACTTTTTCCTTTTTTGCAAAGATAAATTGTTTTTTTTGAATGTTCCGCCAAACTTTGCTTTTTTTTCAAACTTTGGCGGAACATTAATGTGATACTTTACCATATACCATAGTTACCAATACTTCATAACAGTTTCAAACTGTCGCAAAATGCAACGTTTTTGCAACGTCTAATCCTTGACAGTTGTAAATATGAGAACTATTTTTGTCAGCAAGTAAAAAGTTTATAGGATTGCTTATGAAAGGGATAAAAACATACATACTGGCAATGTTGCTGTTATGCGCAGCCACAACAGCCAGTGCCGATAAGGCCCGCATTCTGGAACAGAAACAGGGCAGCATAACCTTTGTCGTTGACGAGAATCTGCCCAAGCCCAAAAACGAATATTTTAACTGGATCTCACAGGCGGATAGGCTTAAAAGTTTAGGCGCAGCCTCATATTATGGCTTGGACAACAGCTACATTGCCGCCAGTTTCTGGGATCAACCGTTAATGGTGGCTGACGCTCCGTTCTTTACCGGAATGGTTCAGGCCTTTGCTGATCATCGGCCCATAACATTATCACCCGATGTAATCTGGATGCTCATAAGCCAGGCGTTCTCACATGACGTTAATGCCGACCCTGAAAAGTTCCGTGACAAGTTCGTGGATTTTGACGGAAAGATAGACCTTATTGTTCAGTCACGATATCCGCTCTATCATCCTGATTTTGATTGGACCGCAATTGTTGACGGTTTTGCCCAGCAGATTGATTCCAACACCAAAAATGATGTGGCCAAACTCATTACGGCCGATTTCTCCACCACCGGCACAATTGAGCGTATGGCATCAGAGATTGTCCTGATGGAGACTACCAAATCTTTCTTTGAGTTCATAATAATGTATGTCGGTTGCGGTTTTCCCTCAATAACACTTACCGGTACAGTTGAGGATTGGCAGTCTATTGTAGATAAGACTGCCCGTTTACAGGAACTTGGTGCAGGCAAGTGGGCAAAAGAGTTGAAACCCATACTTGAGCAGTTTGTGCAGGCAGCGAAGGGAAACCCGGACAAGGCATTCTGGCAGGATATAGTAATGAAGAATACCCCTGACAGACTGCGTGGTGGTGCCTGTTCAATGGAAAAGCCCACTGAACTTGACGGCTGGTTCCTAAAGCTTATGCCTTATGACAAGGAAGGCAAGCCTACACCGGCCAAAGTTCCGCACAATTATGATAAGATGCCCAAACAGATGGCATCGGCCCCGGTCAAATACATTGAAGTTGATACCTTAACAGGCCAGGTCATTGCAGTCATACCGCTTGAACTCACTGGTGGCATAGCAGGATATATGGCCGATGAGAATGACTGCGTGTCATTCCAACTGGGCTGGGCCGTAAATGAGTCAGAAGCTGATGAAAACTTGAAAAAGTTCAAACAGATGGCTGGTTGGCTTGTTCTGCGTGTGGACAAGGTCCCTGAGGAACTGCGTTCTGTCAATCATTACGACAGGCTGGAGCTGCGTTTTACAGACAAGGTTGAGATACCAGATTGGATGGACAGTATGGATATTGGTCATCTCGTAATAAATGGCAAGGTATCGGCCGACCAGAAGAAAGAACTGAAGCGCCGCTTTGTAGACCGTATAGAGTTTGAATAAACTAATGACTCGGAAAAAAACATTCATGGTATGAAAATAAGAAGGATAAGAATCTGGCTTTCCCGCGGTTGGTACCGCATACTCTGTAGCGTTTCACTCCTGCTGTTGCCGTTGTTTACATCGTGCTCTTCAAGCAAGTCAGCATCCAAGAATGCTGGTACTAACAATTCTGAAGTGGCAGAAAACAAAGAAACTGATATGACAGCACAAGACGGTATTTCTGTTTTGTTTAACTCAAATGATGGCTCCAGTATGCGTCTCATGTACGGAGTCCAGCCGCCTGTGTCAAGAGAAGAATATGCTCCGTTGATTATTTATGACGGAAACCCGGTAGAGGTGGATAAAGAAAAATACGCCGCTTTTGACTGGGATAAAGACATATACTCCAAGAAGAAGGTTGCAGCGCTGTTAGGTGTTAAAAAGAAAGCTGTAAAGGCATCGAGAGTGGTGACAGACCGGGCAGCCATCGCAATATGGGGTTCAAAAGGTAGAAACGGCACTTTCGAAGTAATCAGTTATGACGCCGAAGAATACAACCGCCTGGCCACTAACAATTTCTTCCAGCCCCTCAAGTAACCTATTAAATAAATAACACAAATCAATAGCAATATGTGGAAATCAATAGCAACAATTACTCTGGCCATCCTTTTTAGCGCCTGCAGTTCAAAGCAGTCACAAACCATGTCACAAGAGGAGTATCAGAAACTCTTGTCCCAAACCTACATGCTCACCCCGGATTCCCTTCTTACAAATGATCAGATAGAGCTTAAGATAAAGGTTATGGACTTCATGATGACAAACGTAGATATGAAGGACCATAAGCAAGTGTTACAGGCATCAAGAAAGGATCTTGAAGAAAGCGGAATCCCCGGCTTGTACTATGATATTCTGCAGTATCAAATCAATGAAACCAATACAGCCATAGAGAACTTGATAAAGGAGGGTTCCATTAGAGCCGAAGACCTGCATCTTGAATCATCGTTCAAGGAAGCCAAGGACCATTACTGGAAAACAGAGCGCCCGGAACTGGAGGCACGTTTGTCTCGTTAAGTATATCTTGTTGAAGTTTTTATTATAAAGCAATTGTTTATATGAGAAGGATAACAAAACTGTTGTCATTAAACCTCGCAATGATGCTACTTGTGGCAGTATCATGCTCGGATAAAAAGTCTGCGCCTGATAGCAACGAGATATTTGTTGACTTTAAGAGTGAGAGCCCTATGGTCATAAACGGCCCAGAGGACAATTTCAATTATTCAGACTATATAGATTCTGTTGTTTATGTCCCTCTGGAGACAACCGATGACTGTCTTGTAGGTGAAGTTACTGACATGCATTTTGTCAATGACCGTATATTCGTAAAGTCTGGATTATACAGTATTTTCATATTCAGCAAGGATGGAAAATTTATCTCAAAAATATCCAGACGAGGCAGAGGTCACGGCGAGTATTCCAATATGGCCGGTTGGGATGTGAATCCGTCAAATAATGAAATCAGCATTTACTCCAATGCCGATGAAACAGTTTACGTATATTCCATTCAAGGGAGTTTCTTGAAAAGCGTCAAGCTGGAAGGTATTCACCGCGATTTCTGCGTGTTGCCCAACGGCAATTACCTGTTCTATACGCCAGATTATATGAAGAATCATTATCGTGGTGTCTTGCAGACTGACCCTGAAGGTAAAATCATTAACCAACCCCTTGTATTATCGGGCTCTGCAAGAAAATGTATTCTATTTAACAAGAACTTTGTTCATCTCAGTAACGGACAAGTGGGGTTGATTGGACCGTTTGGCTTTGACAACATTTACCATATCAATACTGATACTTCAGAGATTGCCTATCATATTACCACCAATGTGAAAATTGCGCAAAGCGTGCTTGAAGATGATACACCGGGAAGTTTCATGGAACAGGAATTGTATTGCCTGGAGAATTATTTGGAAACAGACAATCTGGTTACATTTCACATGAGCAACATGAAGGAAAAAGGCGTGGATGTAAAATATGACAAACGGACAGGCAAAACATTTTGCAGTTCTTGGAAATGGGAAAACGACCAACCCCAGTTGTTAGGCACACACTTCCTGCCTGGCGACAAGATGCTATGGGAAGACGGCGGACGATGGGCTGATTATGGCGTGATTTTGTCAGAAATCGGCGCCTCTTTCCTAATGCAGATGCCGGAAGAGATGCGGAATCAGATTGCTCCCGATTGCACAATGGACTCAAATCCGGTTGTCTGCCTGTACTACTACAAACAAACTTCTTTGTGATAATAAACAGGGGCGGCCACTTGAAAAAAGGCCGCCCCATAGAAAACTGTTCCAAAGAGGTCTGTTCTCATTGTGTTATTCCCCCTCTGGCTCAATCTCCTCCAGATAAACCACCAGGTCCAAATCTTCATAAACGTTAATAACCCTGTGGCCGCCGTCAAAATGGGGATTATAATTTCTAGTTCGCAGATACCTTAGGTGTTGGCAATCCTTACTGAATCCTTACTGAAAATTTCACAACTCATCGGAACTCCTCGGAATACGTTTTTTGGGAATTATAACAGTATCAGTAATTTATGCAAAAAATATATTCCTATAGTTTCCTGCCAAATGTTCTCGTGTGCTCCACAAAAAAAGAGGTCGCTTGACGGCCTCTTTTTTTGTGGAGCACACGAGACGTGTACCTTCTTTTATTTCGCTAACGCGAAAGGCGGCCCTCCGGGCCGGATTTTGTGGAGCATGGATATTTACTTATTTTTGCAGTATGAAAGTGTGCGTAGGGTTATCGGGAGGAGTAGACTCCAGCGTAGCGGCCTTGTTGCTCAAGCAGCAGGGCTATGACGTCTTTGCCATGTTTATGCAGAACTGGCACGATACCGAGGGCACGCTTCACGGTGACTGCGAGTGGGAGGAGGATCGGCTGGTGGCCGAAATGGTTGCCAAGAAGATTGGCATCCCGTTCCATTTTGTGGACCTGAGCGTCGAGTATCGCAAGCGTGTGGTTGACTATATGTTCAGCGAGTATGAACAGGGTCGAACCCCCAATCCCGATGTACTTTGCAACCGCGAAATCAAGTTCGACGCGTTCCTTGATGCAGCACTAAAGCTTGGGGCCGATATGGTCGCCACCGGTCACTACTGCCGCAAGGAGGAGTTCAAGGCTGATGACGGCAGCACCATGTACCGCATATTTGAGGGCGTGGATCCGGGTAAGGACCAAAGTTATTTCCTCTGCCAGCTTAATCAGGAGCAGCTTTCAAGGGCAATGTTCCCGATAGGTCATCTGCTCAAATCCCAAGTCCGTCAGATTGCCGCCGATGCCGCGTTACCATCGGCCACCAAGAAGGATTCGCAGGGTATCTGCTTTGTGGGCAAAGTGGATCTGCCGGAGTTCCTCAAGCAGAAACTCAAGAGTGTGGAGGGTAACATTGTGGAGGTTTATCAGGAGTTTTATGCGGGTAATCCTCACTACAAGTTCCAGCAGGAGACTCTTTCAAGCCTCACGGCCGATGGAAAGCCTGCAAATATGGTTACGGGGTATATCAGTGAGGACAAGTGCACTGATGCGCTGAGTTCCAATAATTACGATCCTGACAAGATTGCCGGTCTTTCGGATGAGACTCTGGAGCGTCTGGCTACACCATATCGTTACGACTCAATCAAATTCATAACCGAGACATACCGCTCGGGCCGTAAACACGTCAAGAAAACGCGTTTCAAGGCAAATCCCTGGGGTAAGATCATTGGCACGCACGATGGTGCGCAGTTCTTTACCATAGGCCAGCGTCACGGTCTCAACGTGGGCGGACATGATGATTCGCTGTTTGTGATAGCGACTGATATTGAGAGCAATACGGTCTATGCGGGTGAGGGACATACTCATCCCGGCCTGTCACGGAGCGTTTTGTGCATCGGCCGTAATGAAATACATTGGATACGTCCGGATCTGGAGATGCAGGTGGGCGAGGTTCGCCGTTTCCGCGTTCGTATCCGCTACCGCCAGCCTCTGCAGAACGCCTGGCTCATTCAGCGCTCATCGGCCCTGTACATCCTCTTTGACGAGCCTCAGCGTGGCATCACCCCCGGCCAGTTCGCCGTCTGGTATGCTCCCGACGACGAGATGCTGGGCTCCGGCGTCATTAAATAGAACCATTAATCTTTGCGAGCATTGTGTTGTCATCCATCTTTGTGTTCTTGATATATTCCACAAAGAGGATTCCATTATTGATGGTGTAATATAGTTTTATCTCCTTGATAACCACAATGCTGTGGTACTCAATACCTGTTTGCTTGGATAATACCTTTTCGTGTTTTCCCAACAGCGGAAAGAAAGAGATATAGCGAGTTGTGGAGTTAATCCGATTGGATAACTTTCTCAACTGGCGTTTGCCAAACTTAACGAATGTATATTCAGAAACTTCAGATAGACTCTGTAACGCAATATGCGTCCACTGGATTTGTAAGCTCATCAATTTTGTTTTTCATGTAGGATTTTACTTGATTCATGGTCACAGTCTCTCCAGCCATAGCTTGTGCATGGCTTTTCTTTAAAATTGCAATCAAGGCTTCATTCGTTTCCATAGGATTTTATTTTTGTTTGTGTTGCAAATTTAGAAAAACTAATGTGAATTACGCATTTTTTGATATGATTAATTCGTAACTTTGCGTCCTGTAAAATCTGATAAGGATTATTTATTTACGAGAGTATGAGTAGTACCAAAAGAAAGCCGGATTTTATATTTTCCGTGAGCTGGGAGGTCTGCAACAAGATTGGAGGTATCTATACGGTTCTCTCCACCCAGGCCAAGACACTCAAGGAGGAGAGTGGAGCTACGCTCATCTATGTTGGCCCCGATGTTTGGGAGGGCAAAAAAAATCCGCTGTTTATAGAGGACAAATCTCTTTACGCAATCTGGAAGGACTATGCACGTGAAACTGACGGTCTGAAGGTCAGGGTAGGCTATTGGAATGTACCGGGACGCCCCATTGTGTTCCTGGTGGATTTCATGACGCTCTACACTATGAAAAACAATATCTACAGCCGTGCCTGGGAGCTTTTCAAGGTTGATTCAATGCATGCTTACGGCGATTATGACGAGGCTTCGATGTTCTCATTCGCCGCTGCAATGGCCGTGAAGAGTTTCTATAACTTCAATATAAGTGCCAACTACACAGTGATTTATCACGCTCACGAGTGGATGACCGGTCTGGGTGCGCTGTTCCTGAAATACTTTATCCCGCAGATATCAACTGTATTCACAACTCACGCTACGTCTATAGGTCGATCCATATGCGGTAACGGCAAGGCGCTGTATGAGTTCTTTGAAGGCTACAACGGTGACCAGATGGCTCGGGAGCTCAATATGGAGTCCAAGCACTCCGTTGAGAAACAGACTGCACACCAGGTGGATTGCTTTACCACGGTGAGCGACATCACCGCCCGCGAGTGCACCCAACTGCTGGAGCGTACCCCTGATGTAGTGACAGTGAACGGTTTTGAGGACGGTTTCCTGCCTGCTCCCGATAAGTTCGATACTGCACGTTGTGAGGCTCGCCGTAACATCCTGTCTGTCGCAAACAAGCTGTTCGGGACGGAGTGGGGCGATGAAACCGTTATTCTGGCAACAGGAGGCCGATACGAGTTCCGCAACAAGGGTATTGACCTGTTCCTGGAGTCGATGCGCTCTCTGCGTGACGGTCACAAGACAGCCGATGCCCATATCCTGGCACTGATAAACGTGCCTGCATGGGTGATGGAGCCGCGTCGTGACCTGCAGGACCGCGTAAACGGAACTGATGCAGCCAAGACACCGCTGTCAATGCCTATTACTACACATTGGCTGCACAATATGGGCGAGGACCGCGTGATCTGCACTTTGCAGGCCATGGGATTCCGCAACGCACCTGAGGATAATATCAAGGTGCTGTTCGTTCCGTGCTATCTGGACGGAAACGACGGCATATTCAACAAGACATACTACGACCTGCTTATCGGCCAAGACCTGGCTGTGTTCCCGTCATATTATGAGCCATGGGGTTACACCCCGCTCGAGAGTGCGGCATTCAAGGTTCCTACCATTACATCGGACCTGGCCGGATTCGGACTGTGGGTCAACACTCTGCTTAAGCATGAGGCTCAGCTTGAGGACGGCGTAAAGGTTGTTCACAGGACTGACGGCAATTGGAACGATGCCGCTGCCGATATCAGCGCGCAGATTGAGAAGTGGGTGTCAAAGAGTGAGAAAGAGCGCAATGAGATACGTGAGAAAGCCGGAAAGATTGCCCAGAAGGCACTCTGGAAGCATTTCATCAAATACTACCTGAAGGCCTATGACTTTGCGGTAGAAAAGACATGGAATAAGATATACAACAACAAATAACACAAAGGGGTCTGACCCCAATGTGTACTTTTTTAGAAAACACACTATGAAAATTAAAGCAAGCAATTCAAATCAGCCCAACTGGCGCGATTTTTATGTAAAATCCAGTGTACCTGAGGCATTGCAGAAACTTGACGAGGTGGCTCACAACATCTGGTGGGTATGGAACGAGGACGCTAAGGCCCTGTTCAAGGAAATTGACCCGGAGTTGTGGACAAAGGTTCGTCACAATCCTATCATGATGCTCCAGAGCTTGGGATATGACAAGCTGGAGGAAGTGTCCAAGGACCAGATCTTCCTGGACAAGATGAATGCCATATATGACAAATTCCGCAAATATATAGACGCTAAACCTGATCAGAACCGTCCATCGGTTGCATACTTCTGCATGGAGTACGGTCTGACCCACGTGCTTAAGATCTACTCAGGTGGTCTGGGCGTTCTGGCCGGCGACTACATGAAGGAGGCCAGCGACAGTAACGTGGATATGTGCGGTGTAGGTTTCCTGTACCGTCACGGCTACTTTACACAGACCCTCTCCATGGATGGTCAGCAGATAGCCAACTACGAGCCGCAGGATTTCAACACTCTGCCTCTGGAGCGTGTCTATGACAAGCAGGGACAGCCTTTGACAATTGCCGTTCCTTATATCAACTATACCGTTTATGCCGCTATCTGGAGAGTAAATGTAGGCCGCGTGCCTCTGTATCTGATGGATACCGATATCGACATGAACAGCGATTATGACCGTCCCATCACATCACAGCTTTACGGCGGTGATTGGGAGAACCGTCTCAAGCAGGAGATCCTGCTGGGTATAGGTGGTATGCTCACTCTTGAGGCTTTGGGTATCAAGAAGGATATCTACCACTGCAACGAGGGTCATGCAGCCCTGTGCAACCTGTATCGTCTGACTCAGTACGTTAAGCAGGGTCTCACGTTCAACCAGGCAATGGAGGTGGTTCGCGCATCGTCACTCTACACAGTGCACACTCCGGTTCCCGCAGGTCACGACTACTTTGACGAGGGCCTGTTCGGCAAGTACATGAGCGGTTACGCCCAGCAGCTTGGCATAAGCTGGGGTGAGCTTATGGATATGGGCCGAACCAATCCCGGTGATGCAAGCGAGCGTTTCTGCATGTCTACATTCGCATGCAATACCTGCCAGGAGGTTAACGGCGTAAGCTGGCTCCACGGTGAGGTTTCAAAGAAGATGTTCGCCGGCATCTGGAAGGGTTGTTTCCCCGAAGAGAGTCACGTGGGTTACGTGACCAACGGTGTACATATGCCTACATGGGCATCTAAGGAGTGGCAGGCACTCTATGCCAAGTATTTTGATAAGAATTTCCTCCACGACCAGTCAAATGAGAAACTGTGGGAGGATATCTACAAGGTGCCCGATAAGGTTGTTTGGGATCTTCATAACGACCTCAAGAAGCAGCTTATAGATTTTATCCGTGAGCAGTTTAAGGACAGCTGGCTCAAGAACCAGGGTGATCCTTCACGTATCATGTCACTGATGGAGAAGATCAACCCCAATGCCCTGACAATAGGTTTCGGTCGTCGTTTTGCAACATACAAGCGCGCACATCTGCTCTTTACCGATCTGGACCGTCTGGCTAAGATCGTGAACAACCCCGACTATCCGGTACAGTTCTTCTTTACCGGTAAGGCTCACCCGCATGACGGTGCAGGTCAGGGACTGATCAAGCAGATCATCGATATCAGCCGCCGTCCGGAGTTCCTGGGCAAGATCATATTCCTTGAGAACTATGACATGCATCTGGCTCGCCGTCTTGTATCGGGCGTTGATATCTGGTTGAATACCCCCACACGTCCGCTGGAGGCATCGGGCACATCGGGCGAGAAGGCTTTGATGAACGGTGTGGTTAACTTCTCAGTGCTTGACGGTTGGTGGTACGAGGGCTACCGCGAGGGTGCCGGTTGGGCCTTGACCGATAAGCGTACCTACAGCAATCAACAATATCAGGATCAGCTGGATGCCGCTACAATCTACAGCATCCTGGAGAATGAGATACTACCGCTCTATTACAACAAGAACGCCGAGGGTATATCCGAGGGTTGGGTATTGACAATGAAGAACTCAATCGCCCAGATGGCTCCGCATTATACTATGAAGCGTCAGCTTGACGACTATTTCAGCAAGTTCTACTGCAAGATGGCCGAGCGCTCACATATGCTTCAGGCCAATGACTTTGCCAAGGCAAAGGAGATTGCCGCATGGAAGGAAGTTGTGGCACAGCGCTGGGATGCCATCGAGGTGGTAAGCTGCAGCAAGACCGATACCATCATGCAGGGTCAGTTTGAGACCGGTAAGAGCTATGATATGGAGTATGTCATTGACGAGAAGGGTCTGGACGATGCTATCGGCGTTGAGATGGTCGTTATGGGCTATGATAACGATGGTGCAGAGAAGCTGCAGAAGGTGGTTCCGCTGGAGCTTGTCAAGCGCGAGGGTAACCTCTATACTTTCCACGGTCAGGTAAAGAATGATTTTGCCGGCACGTTCAAGGTTGCATACCGTATGTATCCCAAGAACGCCGACCTGCCTCACCGTCAGGATTTCTGCTACGTAAAATGGTTTTATTAATTCATTTATAACTATTTAAAATGTTTGAAATGAGAAAGTGTTTTTTAATTGCTACGGCTGCCATCATGTTGGTGGGCTGCGAAAAACAAGAGCAGTCAGAGTTCAGCTCTAACGATCTTAAGAATGAAGCTCTTCCACAGGGCACAGTTGTAGGTACTGTAAAGTATGATGCAGGTGCTTACAAAGATTCCAAAGGCGTGATCTTTGAGGAAAATTTTGTTCCTGCTAAGGGACAGCAGGTTAAGATTGAGGTCAGCAATGCTGATTATATTGCCGGTTCAGCCGGTGATCAGATTTTCATTGCTGATGTCGATGATAACGGTAAGTTCTCATACACTCTTCCGCTTAGCCTTGCCGCCACAAACGTAAGGGTATCCGTTATTCCTTTCTATGCAGAGAAGAAGGTTTATTCTGCCGGTGCAATCGTATCAATCCCCGATGCTTTGTATAGCAATGGCGTTGGTCCTATCGTAAAGGCTTTGACCAACAAGGATGTCAAGACCTATGATTTCAATGTTACATCAGATGCTACTGTAACCGAGAAGATGTCAAAGTCTGTTACCGTTAACGGTAGAATCCTGGTTCAGCAGTGGGTTAAGAATGGAGGAGACTATGATGTTAAGAACGTTGCTAATGAAAACAAGTGGGATATAACCTGCAAGGTTTCCACATGGGATGATAACGGTGATTCTTATATGGATTATACCAAGACCGGAATCAAGACCAATGCTGATGGTGAATTCTCTTTCACTATTAATCTGCCCGATAACTGGAAAGATATGACATTCATGCCTATGTTGAAGATTTCAACCACTCCTGTGCTTGACAACAGCTTTGTCGGAAGGTACTATATAATAGCTGATACACAGTGGAAGAGCCAGACATGCTCAGTTCTTTATCCGTCTGTAAACAAGACCTTGAACGTTACAGTTAACAATGATGTCGTTCCTCTTAACTACGGTGATATTGTCATTTATCCCGAACTTCAGGATAAGACCGGATTGAAGGGTATTGGCAATCCTGCTGTAGATTTAGATGATATGATGACACTTCTTTATAATCAGGGTGCCCTTAATACCACCTGGTATTGGTAATGATTACAATTGTTTTATTATCTGACAAACATTGATTATGAAACAGTTAAAGTTATTACTCTTGGCGGCTCTGACCCTAGTGTCTGCAACCGCTGTATCTCAGGAGACTGAGGTACAATATACCCCTAAGACGGGTAACTATGCTGTATCTATCAGCGCCATACCTATGACACAGTATATCGGTCAGTTGTTCAATGGCGCTGCTGCCAACAACTATGCAGAGTTTGGCGGTCAGGCATATTCCGGCGGTGACGTCAATACCGCACCGTTCCGTAAGATTGCTCCGCTGATGTCTCTTTCAGGAAAGTATTTCTTTGACAACGAGACAGCATTGAGAATTAACATCGGTCTTATTTATCAGCGTACATACAGAAAAACCTATGCTGCCGATGACGCTGCTCATGCTTTGAATATATTCTCACAGAAGAAGGTTATTGATACATATCTGTCAAATAATGCCGGTATGAGTGCTATGGCCGGCCTCGAGAAGAGAGTAGGTAAGAGCAGACTTCAGGGTATATACGGCGCAGGTTTATTGTTCGCCATGAACAATTCGGTTGACGAATATACCTATGGTAATGCTATCACTGATATCAACCAGGCTCCTACAGAGTCAAACGGCGGTACTGTTCCTGCAATGAACGGTTTCTCATATAACCGTCTTCTTAAGGATTATAACCTTGGCGCTACAATGCATGCCGGTATCGTAACATTTGTAGGTGTTGAGTATTTCATCATTCCTAAGCTGTCTATAGGTGGTGAGATGAACTTTACAGCACTTGCTTCATTTGACCAGGCTCAGTATCAGGATTTTGAGGGTTTCTCAACTGTTGATGTAGCCAGGAAAGAATGGACCGAACTGACATCGCCTTCAAGCAACCAGATTACCGTCGGTACAGGTAATATCGGTGCCAACGTTACACTGAACTTCTACTTCTGATAGAAAGTGGTTCTACTGCAAATAAGAAAGGGGGTGACTAAAAAGTAGTCATCCTCTTTTTTTTGACCAAAGAAATCT
>JAKSIV010000036.1 GCA_024398635.1 Bacteroidaceae bacterium
ATTATCTTGTCAAACCGGCATAAAATAGTTCAAGTTATTTTTTAACCGTTACTTACTTCTTATGGATGGTAATCAAAACGTCCGCACCTGCGTTACTTTGATAATGCGGATAATGCAGAAAGTGCAGAAATGCACTTCTCTTATACTCTATACAGATATATAATACATAAGTACTTATGTATAAACATATTGTATCTGCTTTTTGCTTCTTTTTCCCGTTTTTTCGCTTACGCTGTCATGGCGGCCGTCTGCTGGCGTTTCTCGCGCTTGGCCTTGGCCAGCTGCAGCTGCCGTTCTTGGCCCTCATCGACATTCTCAGCCTAACGTGCCGTGTCTGGTGGCCGTTGTAGCCGAATACGTCAAATGACTGCCTTCTGTGGCGCTTATTCTCCGTCCAGTCGGCATCCAGAATCTCCACCTCGCTAATCTGCGTTACCCTGAACAAAATGTTCTGCTTCTTCTCCAGGTCGTAGGCCCACAGGTAGTTAAAGTACCAGCAGAAATCAAACGGCTCCACAATCCTCTCGCAGATGCTGTTGCGCTTGTTTGACTCATACCCGTGCAGTATAACCACCTTGTACTCCTTGCTTGCCTGCATCAGCTTCATGGCGTTCTGCGCAAACCTCCTCAGATAGGGTACCTTGGTATATATCCGACAAGATGCACTGTTCTCGCGCTATTTTGAGCCGTTCCTGTTTGAGGAACTACCGGCACAAGACGTTACTGCACAGAAGGCGTATCTTGATGCTGCGGCACGCACTGATATCTATCTGGTCCTGATAGGGCAACGTTATGGATATGAAGATACCCAAGGGATTTCTCCAACGGAGCGTGAATACGATACTGCTACTGTCAATGGTGCTTATCGTCTGGCTTTCATCAAAGATGTACCTGACAGGGAAACTAACGAAGAGCTCTTTAAACATAAAATAGAGCAAGACATTACCCGCAACCCTGTCCTGTACAGCTCGTTTGATGACCTCAGGAATAATGTATTTGCCGCCCTTATCCATTACCTGACAGTCAAAGGCTTGCTAGTAAACGGTCCAATTGATGCCGCTATACATCATCTGGCAAGCCTTTCAGATCTTGATAAGGAGAAAATCCGCTGGTTTGTAGGAATGGCCCGCGAGAAAAGACGTTTCCCTATACAATACAGCGATGAGAATATACATACAATACTGAGTAGCCTACATCTTATTACTGATAATGACGGCGTTACAAATTCCGCCTTACTTCTGTTTGCAAAAGACGTACAGAAATGGTTTCCTCAGGCGACCATCAAATGCGCTCAGTTCTATGGTACATTAATGGAAAAGCCCATCCTATCGCAGCAACTCTATGATGGAAATGTTTTTGAGGTCGTTGATCGTGCGGTCGATTTTGTGCTCAGCCGTATTGATGCCCATGTTGGCGAGCGCACCCAGACAGCTCAGGTTGATGTAAACTATGAACTGCCCATTCAAGCTGTCACCGAGGCTGTAGTCAATGCTGTCTTATGTAAATGTTTACATAAGAGGCAGTTTATTGTTTGTTCCAAACAATGAACATAAGCTTCGCCTCGGGAAAGAAAACCAGTTTTCTCTCCTCTCGGCTCGCATTATGTTTGACAATTATAAAATTACTTGTTTGATGTCAGCCTTAAAGGGCTGAAGCGCAGCGGACTACGGTGATGTGTGGTTCGCAAAAAGTGAGGGGAGGCCGTGAGGTTTCCCCAACTTTTTAATAATTAAACCATTTGGATAAGAATTCATCTAATTAATGTATGGACAACCGTTCCTTCCTGCGATTTGCTTTTACCGCGCTGGCATTGTGCCTGTGCGGCATTGTCCGTGCGCAGTGGGAGGAACCCGTGATAATTGATGACAACTACCAGCATGTGGAGTACACTGTGCCTGAAGGCTCTCCGCTGGTATTCGGAGCCAGACCTTCCGGCGTGGGGTCCGTGTTGTTCGAGACCAATCCTACAGGTGTCAAGGTCTTTATCGATGACATATACCAGGGAGTTACTCCGCTTCTGATAGAGAATGTGCCTGACGGTACATACAGCGCCCGTTTTGAGATGGAGGGCTACCTGAACCATTATATGTCATTTGATGTTGCGGCAACGCTTCAGTCACATGTCACGGCCGGCTTGAGTCCGCGTCAGCACTACTTCTTTGACCGACGCGAGCTATACACGACGCTGGTATATGAATACAGTAAGGTGAATGCCGAAGGATGGGGCGTAGGCAACTCATGGGGCGCATATTTCAACAACTTCAATCTGGAGCAAAGCACCATAGTCCACATCGGAATAAGCAATACTGTCACATTCGAGGGGGCGCTGGGCTACAGTTTCATCATGGGCCGGCTTAAACGTTTCCGCCTTACTCCTCAGATCGGTTACTCGGGTGTATGGTTCGATCATGTGGATACCGCAGTGAGCGTTTGGCTGGGCTATCTGCGCGGCGGCCTGAACTTCAAGTGCGGCATCACTGAGCAATACGCATTCTCCACCACACTGCTCTATGACAAGACCGGTATAGGTTTCCGTGCGGGCATTCTCTTCTATGTCAATTGAAAATTGAAAATTGAAAATTGATAATTCGTAGCCTTTGTGTACCTTTGTCGTCTGAAAACTTGACGTTTTGAGATGAATAAGACAGTTACTTTCGGCGAGGTTATGCTTCGTCTTGCCACTCCGGGCTATGAGCGCTTCGGACAGGGCAACATGCTGAGTGCAACATACGGTGGCGGTGAGGCTAATGTGGCAGTATCGCTTGCCAATTACGGACTCCCCGTTTCATTTGTTACAAGAGTTCCCGATAACGATATAGCAGCAGCCTGCCTGCGTGAACTGCGCGGGTTCGGCGTCGATGTAAGCGACGTAGTTCTGGGCGGTGACCGTCTGGGTATATATTTCCTTGAGACAGGTGCTGTAAGCCGCGGCAGCAAGGTTATCTATGACCGTGCCGGTTCATCTATCGCAAAGATTGAGCCCGGAATGATAGACTGGGACAAGGTTCTGGAAGGTGCCGGATGGTTCCATTGGACCGGTATCACACCCGCCATCTCAGAGGGCGCAGCAAAGGTTTGCCTTGAGGCCGTGAAGAAGTGCAATGAGAAGGGTATTACCGTATCATGTGACCTCAATTACCGCAAGAACCTGTGGAAGTGGGGCAAAAAGGCCAGTGAGGTTATGCCTGACCTGGTTGCCTGCACCGATATTGTGCTTGGTAACGAGGAGGATGCACAGATGGCTCTTGGTATCAAGCCCGAAGGAGTTGACGTAACCGGCGGTAAGGTTGATGCCGATGCATACCTGTCTGTTTCAAAGCAGATCATGGCCCGATTCCCGCGCTGCAAGAAGGTGATCACAACACTGCGCGGATCAATCAATGCCAACCACAATATGTGGAAGGGTGTGCTTTACGACGGCAAGACTCTCTATAAATCAAGAGAATACGATATCACACATATAGTTGACCGAGTAGGTGGCGGTGACTCATTCATGGGCGGTCTTATCTACGGACTGCGTGTGTATGAGGATGACCAGAAGGCACTTGATTTCGCTGTTGCGGCATCATGCCTCAAGCACACCATCTATGGCGACTACAACCGTGTGACAGTAAGTGAAGTAGAAAAACTTATGGGCGGCGATGCATCAGGCCGCGTTGCCCGCTAAAACATAGAGCTATGAGCAGATTCAAGAGATTGCAGGTGTTGAACACCTTTGTGAGCACCGGAATAGTTCCTCTGTTCTATAACAAGGACGCAGAGCTTGTAAAGAATGTTGTCAAGGCATGTTATAACGGCGGTGCCCGTGTATTTGAATTTACCAACCGCGGTGACTATGCCCATGAGGTGTTTGCCGAGGTCAATAAATGGTGCGCCACAGAGTGCCCTGAGATGATCATGGGTGTGGGCTCCGTAAGCGATCCCGCAACTGCAGCTCTCTATATCCAGCTTGGTGCCGGTTTCATAGTATCACCCAGTCTGAATCCTGATATGGCCAAGATTTGCAACCGCCGCAAGATTGCATGGATTCCCGGTTGCGGTACTCTGACAGAGATCAATACGGCCGAAGAGCTTGGCTGTGAGATTGTCAAGATATTCCCGGGTACCGAGGTGGGCGGTCCGTCATTCGTCAAGGCCATCAAGGGACCGTGCCCGTGGACCGAGATCATGCCGTCGGGTGGTGTATCACCTGATCCTGCAAGCCTTGAGGCATGGTTCAAAGCCGGCGTGGCTTGCGTAGGTCTTGGCTCTCAGCTTACTCCTAAGGACGTAATAGCCAACGGAGACTTCAATTTCATTGAAACCAAAGTCCGCGAGTGCATCGAGTTTGTAAAGGCAAAATGATACACTTGGGGTCTGACCCCAATTGTATCATTTTTAGCGAAGTTCGAGGCCAAAGACAGATTCCAGCTCTGCAAGGGCTGGATTTTCTTTTTTCATCTTTTCGTACTGCTCCTCACGTGTAAGCAGATGCTCCACGTTGCGTGACTGGTCAATGGCAATCTCCATGCTGATGGAGGGATTGCTGAACCTTTCGCGAATAAAGCTAAGGATGCGGTCCTGGGCCTGGCGGATCTCATCGGCCATCATGGCATTGCCTGCCATAACGGTGAATACGGTGTCTGACTTGACCTCGGGATGGCAGTTGATCATACGGTTCTTAAGCGGAGTGTCCTGACGGGGCAGGGTAGCTGCAAAATCGTTCCAGCTGTTCTGTAATGCATCAATTGTGAGCGGCTTGGCCGGATGCTGCTCCTGGTCAATTACCTGAACTGTCTGGCGGCCGTGTGGCTGGTCGGGGCGGCCGGCCGGCTTATTGCCGTAGATGGATGTGAATATGCTGCCTCCCTTAAGTGTGGGTATGACATTCTTGCGCACAGGCTGCGGAGCGGGTTCCTGGATAGTCTGTGCTGTGACCGGCTTGGCGGTGGCCTGAGGCGCTGCCGCTGCCGGAGCTGCCTGTGTGGCAGCTATCGTTTTGAAAATGGGGTGTAATCTCTTGGGCTTGCGCCCACTACTGTCATCGTCTTCATCAGCCTGGGCTGCCTGTATGAGCGTGAGCTCCACCAGCAGACGCTTGTTCTTGCTGATGCGGTAGTTCAGGTCACAGTCGTTGCAGATCTTGAGAGCGCGGTACAGGAACTTGGGCGAGCATTTGGCTGCCTGTGCCTTGTAGCGCTCACGCATCTCGTCACTCACTTCAAGCAGGGGCAGTGTGCATGCGTCACGGCTAACCAGCAGGTTACGCAGGTGAAGCATCAGTCCGCTTATGAGGTGGCTGCCGTCAAATCCCTTTGCAAGGATGTCATTGAGCAGTACCATTGAGTCGGGGATACGCTTTTCAAGGAACATGTCAGTGAGACGGAAGTAATAGTCATAGTCTATTACGTTGAGATTCTCAATGGTTTTCTGATATGTGACCTGGCCTCCCGTAAAGCTTACCACTTGGTCAAATATGGAGAGTGCGTCACGCATTCCGCCGTCAGACTTCTCGGCAATGATGGCAAGTGCCTCGGTATCGGCTGTGACACCCTCTTTCTGAGCCACAGACTGAAGGTGCTCTATTATATCCTTGTTGCTGATACGTCCAAAGTCGTATATCTGGCAGCGTGACAGTATGGTAGGTATGATCTTATACTTCTCGGTAGTGGCAAGTATGAAAATGGCATACTTGGGTGGCTCCTCAAGTGTCTTCAGGAAGGCGTTGAAAGCGGCCTGCGAGAGCATGTGGACCTCATCGATTATGTAGACTTTGTATTTGCCGTTCATAGGCGGTATGCGTACCTGCTCTGTCAGGTTACGGATATCGTCTACCGAATTGTTACTGGCGGCGTCAAGCTCGAACACGTTGTATGAGCGGAGCTCCTCGTTAAAACTCTTGCATGACTCACACTCTCCGCATGCCTCGCCGTCAGGACCGCGATGTTCGCAGTTTATGGTCTTGGCGAAAATACGTGCGCAGGTGGTCTTGCCTACGCCGCGAGGACCGCAAAAAAGATAGGTGTTGGCCAGCTTGCCGGAACTGATGGCGTTTTTGAGCGTGGTGGTAAGCGCTTTCTGGCCTACCACGCTGTCAAACGTCACAGGACGGTATTTTCGGGCTGAAACAATATAATCTTCCATAACTGAAATCAATAGATTTCAAAGGTACTGATTTTTTCGTGCAACTCCTCAATTGAAAGTCCGATTTTTTGAGTTACTTTTGCACCGTTATGGATAACGGATTCTTACCGCAACTCAAGGCATTTTTAGGCAGGTACAAATACTGGATTGTGTTAGCACTGTTCCTGCTGGTCATACTCGTGGCCAGCGACAACAGCCTTATCAAGCGTATGGTGCAGAAGCGTGAGATCCGCGCACTCCAGGAGCAGTTACGTGAGAGCGCCGAGCAGAAGCGCCAGAACGAACTTATGCTGAATGACCTGAACAATGACAGTCTGGTGATAGACCGTATTGCCCGCGAGAGATATAATATGCACCGTGAGGATGAGGATCTGTTTATAGAAAACAAACGCTGACAACATGGAAAATAGGGAGAAACGTCTGATAGAGTCATTCACTACCGTAGGCGGTGTGATCCTGTTGTTCGGTGCGGCAGTATTCATTACGGGGTGGGAGTATGCACAGTACATGTATCTGGTAGGTTCTGTGATGTTCGCATGCGGGCAGTTTGCAGACCGTTATGACGGTGCGGACCCGATAATAAGACGTTTGCGCTTTCAGCAGATATTGGGTGCCATATTCCTTCTGATAACGGCAGCCCTGATGTTTTCGGCCCCCATTCATAACCGATTGCTGGCCGATACGGATATGGGTGGCGGCATGCGTTCTTTCCTGCTAGCATTTACCCGCAAAAACAACTGGATAGTCACGCTCTTGATCGGGGCGTTGTTTGAGCTCTATTCATCATTCCGCCTGGACCATATTTCCAGAAAAGAGGACTGATAATTTGTTTCTTAATCATTAAGATTTGTATCAGTTTGAAATGGAATCTAAATAGATTCTAAAGCTTTTAACAACTTTTAGCCGCATATCGGCAACATTTCATTAAAGAATAATAAAACGTAATTTCGTTTTTTCTTGTGTTGTAATTTTGCATGTCGAAAAAGGATTAGACATGCTCAGACAACGCTTGAATTTGGTCATGACTGTTGCAGGCTTGATGCTTGCCATGGTGTCATGTACAAACTGCTACAAGATAGACGGTGTTGTCGAGACCTTGGGATATGAGGGCAGGCAGTTGTCCCTGATAGAATTCCTTCCTTACCGCACTACAAAAATCGATTCCTGCACCGTAAATCACGGTCGTTTCCAGATGACAGGCAAGGCCGATACCACACGTCTTGTTTTCCTGTGCAAGGACAATCGTCCCATTATTCCCGTATACATCGAGAAGGGTCATGCCACAATCAAGCTGCTTCCTACAGAGATGACTGTTTCAGGTACCCGTCAGAATGACCTGTTCTACAGTTTCCTCAGAAAGAAGATCGAGATTGACAACCGTTATGAGGATCTGTCACAGAAGCGTATCTCCATGTCCCGCATGGGAATGGATTCCCGCAGGATGGAACTCATTCAGGATTCACTCCGTATGGTTGTTGATGAGTGTGAGGAGATGATTTGCTCCTTTATGGCCGAGAATTATAACGAACCGGCTGCAGTGGGAGTGTTCATGATGCTCAGCGCAGCTCCGTCAAATGATATTCCGTCACTGGTGCGCAGAATCCTTGATGCCGCTCCTAAAAACTTCCTGACTCAGTCTTATGTTGACGGTTATACCCATCGTGTGGGTTACGACCGCAATTAATCGGCTTTATCCAGAGTATTCTTAATCGTGTTGAACACCTCGTCAGAGGTTTCACTCATTATGGCCTTTAGCTGGGCCTCATCGGTGTTTTTGTCGCTGCGTGGCCATACAGGCTCATGTACCGTCATGTGTACGGGATGCCAGGTTACATGCCATGCATGACGTGACATTACATCGTAGTTGCCGTTGATGGTTACGGGCAGTATGGGCAGGTGCAGCTCTTCGGAGATAAGGAAGGCGCCGCGTTTGAATTTGCCCATATTTCCGTCCTGTGAACGGGTTCCCTCGGGGAATATCACGACAGACATGCCGTTCTTGAGCTTTGACTCAGCTTTACGTATGCTCTCTATGCCGCTGCCTCTTGAACTGCGGTCTATAAATATGCAGCCGGACATCTTGCAGGCCCATCCTACGAAAGGAATCTTTCTGAGTTCCTTTTTCATCATCCACTTGAACTTGATGCCTATGAATCCGTAGATCAGAAACGCATCCCAGTAGCTCTGATGGTTGGGCGCAATAACGTAAGACTGTCCCTTCCTGATGTTCTCAAGTCCGTCAACACGGAGCGGAATAAAGAACAGATAGTAGAAAAGGCGTCCCCAAATCATTCCGGGCCAGTATCCCCAGAAACGGTCATCGAATATTGAACCTATCATTGTAAGAAGCGCCACAATGATGGTTACAACTATCATTATGGGCAGAGCAATGAAAATCTGATACAGAAGATAGAGTGCTTTCATCATCTCGTGAATGTTACTTGTTGTCCTTTAATTGATGAGTCAATATGTCCCTGGTCATATACGGCATGACCGTTGACCCATGTTTTTTCTACTCTCCAGTGGAATTGCTCGCCTTCAAACGGTGTCCAGCCGCATTTGTTGGGCACATCGGCATTTGATACCTTGTAGCCCTGGTCGGTGCGTGAAACCAGAGTGAGGTCAGCCTTGTATCCCTTGCGTATGTATCCGCGCTCCTTTATCTTGAACAGTGTGGCGGGATTGTGACACATCAGGCGTACCACATCGGCCGTTGATATTATATTCAGGTCTGTCAGTTCAAGCATTGCGGGCAGAGAGTAGGGCAGAACGGGCATACCCGATGCGGCGCTCTTGCAGCCTCCCTGTTTCTCGGACAGCAGATGCGGCGCGTGGTCTGTTCCGATCACGTCAATGCGTCCGTCCGTAAGTGCACGACGCAGTGCATCGCGGTCAGCGTCTGTCTTGACGGCGGGATTGCACTTTATGAGCGTGCCTTTTGATGTGTAATCGGCATCCGTAAACCAGAGATGTGCCGGACATGCCTCGGCGGTGAACTGTTTGCCTTGGATCGGGCCTTTGCCGAACAAGCCAAGCTCACGGGCTGTGGTAAGATGCAGTATGTGAAGGTGTACGTCTGTGCCTGCTGCAACTTCCAATGCCTTTGAGGTTGAGGCGTAGCATGCCTCCTCGCTGCGTATAAGGGGGTGATACTGCACGGGAGGCTCGCCGCCAAGCTCATTGGCGTAGCGCTCCATGTTGGCGTTTATGATTGAGGTCTCCTCGCAATGTACGGCAATGGGGACTGTGGCGGTCCTGAACAGCTCTTTGAGTGAAGTGCGGTCGTCAAGAAGCATGCCGCCGGTGCTTGAACCCATGAAAAGCTTTACTCCGCAGACTGTCTTGGGGTCAACTCTTTCAATCTGGTCCAGGTTGCTGTGAGTGACGCCAAGATAGAAGCTGTGGTTGACTATGCATGTCTGTGCGGCATGGCTGAATTTGTCATCGAGAGCCTCGATTGTGACGGTCTGGGGTATGCAGTTGGGCATGTCGAACACCGTTGTCACTCCGCCTGCCGCAGCTGCGCGGCTCTCGGACCCCATATCGGCCTTATGGGTCAGTCCCGGATCACGGAAATGCACGTGGTCATCGATCACGCCCGGCAGCAGCCATTTCCCTTGGGCATCGATTACGGTGTCGGCTTTGGGGCACTCATCGGCCGTGAAGATACCGGCTATGGTTTCATTTTCAATCAGGACCGATGCGCGCTGCACCTGTCCTTCATTGACCACCATAGCGTCCTTGATGAGTGTCGTGCTCATGTGCTGATTATTCTGCGGGCTTCTGGGGATACTTGCGGAACCAGCTTGATATCTTGAGACGTATCACGCCGAACAGCGCTTCGCTGAATATGCCGCCGCTCATTTTTGATGTGCCGAGCTTGCGGTTTACGAATATCACAGGCACCTCCTTTATCTTGAATCCGCACTTGTATGCGGTAAACTTCATCTCGATCTGGAAGGCGTATCCCTTGAAATGTATCTTGTCCAACTCAATGGTTTCCAATACCTGACGGCGGTAGCATTTGAATCCGGCGGTGGTATCATGTACGGGCAGGCCGGTGACGATATGCACGTATTTTGATGCGAAGTATGACATCAGTACGCGTCCCATGGGCCAGTTGACCACATTCACACCACTTACGTAACGGGAGCCGATGGCCACGTCATAGCCGTCGTCGCGGCAGGCACTGAGCAGACGGGGCAGATCGGACGGGGCGTGTGAGAAATCGGCATCCATCTCGAAGATGTAGTCGTAGCCGCGCTCGATGCACCACTTGAAACCGGTGATGTAAGCTGTACCGAGGCCAAGCTTTCCGGAACGCTCCACTATGAAGAGACGGTCCTTGAAATCACTCTTCATCAGGCCCTTGACTATGTCTGCGGTACCGTCGGGCGATCCGTCATCAATAACCAGTATGCTGAAATTGTCCTCCAGCGCAAGTACCGCGCGGATGATGTTCTCGATGTTCTCCTTCTCGTTATAAGTGGGGATGATTACTATGCTGTCACTCTTTTTCATCAGGTCAGTATTTGAATATGCAAATATACTGCTTTTTTTATGTACATTTGCGCAATCTTGAAAAACCGGTCAGATTGGAGATGACATTATCTGATTTGAGTGGCCTTTACGGGGGCTTGGCACAGACCAAGGCGCTGATAAAGGAGCTTGCAGGAAAACGCGGAGGAAACGTTTTTCTGCAGGGTTTGCGTGCGTCATCCGCTCCGCTGCTCTTCTCCGGACTGGCTCAGAAGGCCGATAAACCCTGTCTTCTTGTGATACTCAACGACCAGGAGGAGGCCGCCTATTTCTACCACGACATGGTGCAGACCATGGGTGACGGGGATGTCCTCTATTTTCCGTCGGCCTACCGCCGCGCCGCCAAGTACGGCCAGAAGGATGATGCCAGCGAGATACTGCGCACCGAGGTGCTGAGCCGCCTTACGACCATTGTGCCCGATGCCCCCACGCTTGTGATTGTGACGTCGGCCGATGCACTTGCCGAGAAGGTGGTTTCAAAATCAAGCCTTGAAGATAAGTCTGTTCAGCTGTCAGTAGGGCAGACGATGGACCGCGAGGAGTTGCAGGAGCGTCTGTTCAACCTTGGTTTTGAGCGCGTCGACTACGTCTATGAGCCCGGTCAGTACGCTTTGCGAGGCAGCATCCTGGATGTGTTCTCGTTCTCATCGGAGTACCCCCTGCGCATAGATTTCTTTGGCGATGACATAGACAGCATACGCCAGTTCTCGGTCGATACACAGCTTTCGACCGATAAGAAGGAGAGCGTGGTCATCGTGCCCGATATGGACAAAGTGGAGGGTGCGCAGGTGTCGCTCATGGATTTCCTGCCGGCCGATACCGTGCTGGCTGTCAAGGACTTGCTGCTTACTGCAGACCGCATGACTACCGTTGCCAATGAGGTGGCCGATAACGAGAGCCTTGCCGCCCGCATGAGAATGGCCGAGGCCACCACAAACGCCAATGTGGAGAGCGCTCCGACTCCGTCACTGCTCACGGCCCAGGATTTCCTGCGCAAGACTACAGACTTCAGGGTGGTGGAGTTCGGCAACAAACCTACCGGTGTGGCATCGGCCACGATTACTTTTGATACTACCCCGCAGCCCCTGTTTCACAAGAACTTTGAGCTTGTATCCAAAACCCTGACAGACTACATTGTGCAGGGCTATAAGATTTATATCCTGACCGATAACACCAAGCAGGGAGAACGTCTGCGTGACATCTTCACCGAGCGCGGCGAGAATATTCAGTTCACCACCATCGGCAAAACCCTTCATGAGGGATTCGCTGACGGACTGCTCAAGTGCTGCTTCTTTACCGACCATCAGATATTTGACCGTTACCACAAGTACAACCTTCGCAGCGAGCGTGCCCGTAACGGCAAGGTGGCACTTACGCTCAAGGAGCTGCAGGAGTTCCAGATTGGCGATTACGTGGTGCATATGGACCACGGCGTGGGCAAGTTCGGCGGTCTGGTGCGCGTACCTCAGGGAGGCGGTTATCAGGAGAAGATCAAGATCATCTATAAGAATGACGACGTGGTATTCGTATCCATCCACGCCCTGCACAAGGTATCCAAGTACAAGGGCAAGGAGGGTGAGGAGCCGCATATAAACAAACTGGGTACAGGCGCCTGGGAGAACCTCAAGGAGCGTACCAAGGGCAAGATCAAGGACATTGCGCGTGACCTTATCAAACTGTACGCCAAGCGTCTTGAGGAGAAGGGATTCGCCTACAGCCCTGACAGTTACCTGCAGAACGAGCTGGAGGCCAGCTTCATGTATGAGGATACCCCTGATCAGCTCAAGGCCACTCAGGATGTCAAGATGGATATGGAGAGCAGCCGTCCCATGGACCGCCTCATTTGCGGCGATGTGGGATTCGGCAAGACCGAGGTTGCAATACGTGCCGCCTTCAAGGCCGTGGCCGACAACAAGCAGGTGGCCGTTCTGGTACCTACCACCATACTTGCTTTCCAGCACTATCAGACATTCCGTGACCGTCTTAAGGACTTCCCATGCAGGGTTGAGTATCTGTCGCGCGCCCGCAGTGCCGCTCAGGTTACCGCCATACTGGAGGACCTCAAGGCCGGCAAGATAGACATAATAATCGGTACTCATAAGTTGATAGGCAAGCAGGTCAAGTTCAAGGATCTGGGTCTGCTCATAATCGATGAGGAGCAGAAGTTCGGAGTATCCGTAAAGGAGCGTCTCAAGCAGCTGCGCGCCAATGTGGACGTGCTCACCATGACCGCCACACCCATACCGCGTACGCTGCAGTTCTCGCTTATGGGAGCACGTGACCTCTCCGTCATACAGACTCCGCCTCCCAACCGTTATCCCATTCAGACCGAGGTACATGTATTCAGCGCCGATATCATCCGCGAGGCCGTCAACTATGAGATGAGCCGCAACGGACAGCTGTTCATCGTGAGCAACCGCATATCGTCCCTGCCTGACTTGGCGCAGACGGTACAGCGTGAGGTGCCCGATGCCCGCGTGGCCATCGGCCATGGACAAATGGATCCCGATGAACTTGAGAAGATATTGACCGGATTCATCAACTATGATTACGATGTGCTGGTTTCAACGTCAATCATAGAGAACGGAATAGACATACCCAACGCCAACACCATAATCGTGAATCAGGCCCAGAACTTTGGCCTGAGCGATCTGCACCAGATGCGCGGACGTGTGGGCCGAAGCAACCGCAAGGCGTTCTGCTACCTTCTGGCTCCGCCGCTTTCGGCACTGCCCGATGATTCCCGTCGCCGACTGCAGGCCATAGAGAGTTTCAGCGAGCTGGGCAGCGGCATACAGCTGGCCCTGCAGGACCTTGACATACGTGGTGCGGGTAATCTTTTGGGAGCCGAGCAGAGCGGATTTATTGCCGATCTGGGCTATGAGACCTATCAGAAGATTCTCAAGGAGGCTGTTCGCGAGCTCAAGAACGACGAGTTCCAGGATTTGTTCAAGGAGCAGTCCGCAGAGCAGGGTAGTGGTACCACTCCGGTTGATGCATCACGATATGTTGATGAATGTACCGTTGAGACTGACCTAGACCTGTTCTTCCCCGATCAGTTCGTGCCCGATGGCAGCGAGCGAATCCTTCTGTATCGCGAGCTTGACAGCATGGAGCGCGAACAGGACATCAAGCGTTTTCAGGACCGTCTGCAGGACCGTTTCGGTCAGATTCCAAAAGAGGCTCAGGAGCTTATCCGCCTGGTCACCCTGCGCCGTATGGGCCGCGAGCTTGGCATAGAGCGCATATTCCTCAAAGCCGGCCGCATGAGCCTGTTCTTTGTCAGCAACCCCGACAGCCCCTATTATGAAAGCGAGGCGTTCGGCGCCATCCTGGCCTATGCAGGACAACATCCCACAACATGCCGCCTGCGCGAGGAAGGCACAAAGCGCAGCCTCCTGATATCGGATGTACCCGATGTGGAGTGCGCCATCAGCATCCTCTCCACAATAACACAATAGGGTCAGACCCCTTTGTGTGATTTTTCTTTTTTTGTAATTTTGCCGATAAGAAGATTATTAACCTTATAACATCACGAACATGAGTAACAAGTACGCAGGAACCCAGACTGAGAAGAATCTGGAAGCAGCTTTTGCCGGTGAGTCAATGGCACGTAACAAGTACACCTATTTTGCATCGAAGGCCAAGAAAGAGGGCTTTGAGCAGATAGCTGCAATATTTGAGGAGACAGCAAACAATGAGAAGGAGCACGCCAAACTTTGGTTCAAGGAGCTGGAGGGCATAGGCGATACCGCTCAGAACCTGGGCGCTGCCGCCGATGGTGAGAATTATGAGTGGACCGATATGTACGAGGGCTTTGCCAAAACTGCTGAGCAGGAGGGTTTCCCCGTACTGGCAGCACGTTTCCGCATGGTTGCCGCTATCGAGAAGCAGCACGAGGAGCGTTACCGCGCACTGCTCAAGAACGTAGAGACCGCAAAGGTGTTTGAGAAATCGGAAGTAAAGGTTTGGGAATGCCGTAACTGCGGTCACATCGTAGTGGACACCAAGGCTCCGCAGATTTGCCCGGTTTGTCAGCATCCGCAGGCCTACTTTGAGGTGCACAAGGAAAACTACTGATTCAATGACACGATAGGGACAGTCCCCCTTGTGCCGTTTGTTCAAAATGGCACAGAGGGGACTGTCCCTATCGTGCCATCAGCACCCTCAAAGATGAGGTAGGCTCGGATCTCGGGATGACGGGCACAGAGTGCCTGGGCGCTGTCCAGACCCATTACCATCATTGAGGTGGCCAGGGCGTCGGCGGTGGCGCAGTCCTGTGCAAACACGGTTGCGGACAGCAGGCTGTGGCTAACCGGCATGCAGGTGTGCGGGTCAATGGTGTGGGCGTATTTGCGTCCGTCCTTGACGTAGAAATTGCGGTAGTTGCCCGATGTTGCCATCGCTATATCGGTGATGGGAATTACGGTCTGCAGCTCATTGTTAATGGAGAGCGAATCGTCAACGGGCTTGCTGATACCTATGTTCCAGTCCTTGCCCTTGGGGTTGTGACCGCTCAGAACAATCTCACCGCCAATCTCAACCATATAGTCGCTGATACCCTTTGAACGGAGCATCTGGGCCACCATATCGCTTCCGAATCCCTTTGCTATTGCGCTGCAGTCCAGCATTATGCGCGGATCATCCTTGGTAATGAGGCCGTCCTGCTCATGAATCTTAAGGTATCCCGTAATCTCCTTAAGGCTGTCAACGGTTGCCTGGCTGACGTTCTCGGCATGCTTGAATCCGAATCCCCAGGCGTTGACGGCCGGGGCTACGGTAATATCGAAAGCACCATCGGTCATGGCCGATATCTCCATTGCGCGGCGGAACACCTTAAGGAACATCGTATCGGTCACCTGAATGCTCTCCGATCGGTTTACGGCCGATATCGTCGATTCCGGGTTGAACATGGAGAGCGCGCTGTCAACAAGCGCCAGCGTGTGCTCAATCTCAGGCTTCAGGTCTGCGTTGTACAGATATGTGACGTTGTAGCTTGTGCCGAACACCAGCCCTTGGGCCTTACGGTATTCAGGCTTGCTCTGCTTGCTTTCTGAAAGTATGATGACCGTTCCTACAATCAGAAAAGCCAGAAAAAACCATTTCCACTTTTTCATATCACGCAGTGAGATGTTCAATCAGTATTTTTACGCCGATGCCAATCAGAATGATACCTCCGATAATCTCGACCGGGAAGTTGATGCGCTTGCCGGCGTATGCGCCGATCACGAATCCTGCCACGGAGAACAGGAACGAGCCGATGCCGATGATGATTATGGGAAGCAGTATGCTGGAAAACGTGTCGTAGCCTGAAACTCCGAATGACAGACCTACCGCCAAAGCATCGATGCTGGTGGCTACAGCCATAGTAAGGGTCGTGGAGAACTTGGACGGGTCAAACGTCTTCTCTTCATCATCGGCCTTAAGTCCGCTCAGAATCATCCTGCCGCCCAGGAATGCCAGCAGGCCGAATGCTATCCAGTGGTCCCAACGCTCCAGGACACCGCTGAAAGAACTGATACCTATCCAGCCTATCATTGGCATGAGAGCCTGGAACAGGCCGAACATCAGTGCGGTGACAAGCATGGTACGCAGCACGAGACGGCGCTGGATGAGTCCGCTTGTGATAGACACCGTAAAGCAGTCCATCGCAAGTGCAACGGACAGGAGAATCAGATCTAAAAGCGTCATCGGGGATTACTTTATCTCTTTTTCAATCTTGTAATCGTTGCGGTTCTGTGAGCTGCGGCTTACAAGTTCTGCAAGGAAACCGACCAGGAACATGAGCGTGCCCATGATCATACCGGTCAGAGCGATATAGAAATAGGGATTATCCGTGATGAGGTTGCCGTGAATGCCGTTCGAGAGGCAGATCAGCTTGTTTACTGCTATTACGATAATTGCGATGAAGCAAAGCACGAACATAACCGATCCCCAAAGGCCGAAGAAATGCATGGGCTGCTTGCCGAACCTGTTCAGGAACCAGAGTGTCATAAGGTCCAGATATCCGTTCACAAAGCGGTCCAGACCGAATTTGGTCTTGCCGTACTTGCGTGCCTGGTGGTGAACCACTTTCTCGCCAATCTTGCCGAATCCGGCGTTCTTGGCCAGGAACGGGATGTAACGGTGCATCTCGCCGTAAACCTCGATGTTCTTGACAACATCACGGCGGTAGGCCTTGAGACCGCAGTTCATATCGTGCAGCTTGATGCCTGTAACCTTGCGTGCTGTCCAGTTGTATATCTTGGAGGGGATATTCTTGCTCAGCTTTCCGTCATAGCGTTTTTTCTTCCAGCCCGATACCAGATCGTAGCCCTCCTCGCGTATCATACGTACCATCTCGGGCACCTCTTCGGGACTGTCCTGAAGATCGGCATCCATTGTGATGACGATATCGCCCTGAGCCATGTCGAATCCGCAGAAAAGGGCGGGGGACTTGCCGTAATTGCGGCGGAACTTGATGCCTTTTACGATATCGGGATTATCGGCCTTAAGTCCTTCAATAATCTTCCAGGAGTCATCGGTGCTGCCGTCATCGACAAAAATCACCTCATAACTGAACTTGTTCTGTTTCATTACGCGGCCTATCCACGCAAAGAGTTCCGGAATTGATTCGGCCTCATTCAGAAGCGGTACGATGATAGAAAGGTCCATATTATTGATTGAATTTTATTCTTTTTGCTGTTATCAGTCCTATTATAAGCGAGAGGATGTTTCCCCACATGAGCGATGCCTGAATGATCTGTTTGGTCATGGCCGATGCGGACAGCGAGCAGAACCATGCAATTGTCTGCTGCATCATCTCCATGGTCTTGTTGTACTGCTCAACCTGTGCGGGATCGGTCATGGCGGCTGTCACGGCCTGGGTGGATTGCATCATAAGCTCCATGCGTGCCGTCAGACCGGCGGCCAGTGCGCCGTGGTCAATGAAACGCAGGTACAGATACGCAACCATGCATGAGAGTACCGTGGCGAACAGGAAAGTCAGTATGGAGAGCATCCATGAGAGGGGGAACGGAAAGAACGGAGCCTGGGTGCTGTCGCGGAAACGGCGTATCAGAAAGTATGCGACTACGGGTATGCCGATTATCAGCGGCAGGGCAAGCAGCGAGAGGGCTGAGTATTTTACGGTCATCGCGGTGACAAAATAGGCAAGGATGATGTATGCACCCAAGTATGTGCCGAGTGTCATCGACGTCTGAAGCAGATTGATCTTTATTATTTTCTTGCCCTCCTGTTCTTCCATATTCCTTTTAATAATCCGCAAATTTAGTGATTTCTTTTGATAGGTCAAATAAAAGCAGTACCTTCGTGCCCGGGTAAGTCCTACACGGCCAGCTCCCTTCCAACCCTCCAGGGCTTGACGGCAGCAAAGGTACGTCGGTTGTAGCGGCGCGATGCAGATCGCTTACCCATCTTATACGAAAAA
>JAKSIV010000037.1 GCA_024398635.1 Bacteroidaceae bacterium
AGGAGATTGTAAAGGGTTACATCAAGTGCCGCACAAAGGGTGGTATGATTGTCGACGTATTCGGCATCGAGGCCTTCCTGCCCGGTTCACAGATCGATGTAAAGCCCATCCGCGACTACGATGTATTCGTTGGCAAGACCATGGAGTTCAAGGTTATCAAGATCAACCAGGAATACCGCAACGTAGTTGTTTCACACAAAGCTCTTATCGAAGAGGAGCTTGAGCAGCAGAAGAAAGAGATCATCAGCAAGCTCGAGAAGGGTCAGGTACTTGAGGGTACCGTCAAGAATATCACCTCTTACGGTGTATTCATCGACCTGGGCGGCGTTGACGGTCTTATCCATATCACAGACCTCAGCTGGGGCCGCGTAAGCGATCCTAAGGAGATTGTTGAGCTCGACCAAAAGATCAACGTCGTAATACTTGACTTCGACGATGAGAAGAAGCGTATCGCTCTTGGTCTCAAGCAGCTCACTCCGCATCCATGGGATTCACTCGATGCAAACCTCAAGGTTGGCGACGTTGTCAAGGGCAAGGTTGTCGTTATGGCCGATTACGGTGCATTCATCGAGATCGCTCCGGGCGTAGAGGGTCTTATCCACGTATCAGAGATGTCATGGAGCCAGCACCTGCGTTCAGCTCAGGACTTCATCAAGGTTGGTGACGAGGTTGAGGCTGTCATCCTGACACTTGACCGCGCAGAGCGCAAGATGTCTCTCGGTATCAAGCAGCTCAAGCAGGATCCGTGGGAGAACATCGAGGAGAAGTATCCCGTTGGTTCAAAGCACACCGCTACCGTACGCAACTTCACCAACTTCGGTATCTTTGTTGAGATCGAGGAGGGTGTTGACGGTCTGATCCACATCAGCGACCTGAGCTGGACCAAGAAGGTTAAGCATCCGTCAGAATTCACAACCATCGGTGCTCCTATCGATGTTGTAGTTCTTGAAATAGACAAGGAGAACCGTCGTCTCAGCCTTGGCCACAAGCAGCTTGAGGAGAATCCTTGGGACGCTTACGAGTCAATCTACACCGTTGATTCTATCCACGAGGGTAAGATCACCGAGATGATGGACAAGGGCGCAGTCATCTCACTCGCAGAGGGTGTTGAGGGCTTCGCTACTCCCAAGCATCTTGTTAAGGAGGACGGCTCACAGGCTCAGCAGGGTGAGACACTCCAGTTCAAGGTTATAGAGTTCAACAAGGATTCAAAGAGAATCATCCTTTCACACAGCCGTATTTTCGAGGATATCGCCAAGGCAGAGGCTAAGGCTGAGAAGAAGGCTGCACGCAAGGCTACCGCCAAGAAGGAGAAAGAGGAACCGGTTATCCAGAACCAGGCCGCTTCAACCACTCTCGGTGACATCGACGCTCTTGCAGCTCTCAAGGAGCAGCTGGAAGGTGGTAACAAGTAATCCTTGATTATCATTATTTAATAAAAGGACCGCACACGCGTGCGGTCCTTTTATGTACCTTTACCACACTGATATGGAAAAGTTTGAAGTCACCATATTGGGATGCGGCTCCGCAACTCCCAGCCCCAAACACTATACTTCGTCGCAGGTTGTAGAAATCCGCGGCAAGCTGTTTATGGTAGACTGCGGTGAAGGCACTCAGATCCAGTTGCGCCGCTCGCATGTGGCTTTTGCCAGAATCAACCATATCTTTATTTCACATCTCCACGGCGACCATTGTTTCGGCCTGCTTGGAATGATATCATCGTTCGGATTGCTGGGACGCACAGCTCCCCTCTTCATCCATGCACCTCAGGAGCTTGAGCCGATGCTGCGCCAGGAGATAGATTTTTACTGCCGTGACCTGGAATTCCAGGTTGAGTTCCAAGGGTTCGATCCGGCTCAAACAGCCGTCATCTATGACGACCGCTCACTCACAGTTACCGCATTCCCGTTGAAACACCGCGTACCTTGCGCCGGTTTCATGTTCCGTGAAAAAGCCACAGCCGATCACCTGGACCGAGCTGCCGCCGATTTTTACGGAGTACCCCAATGGGATTACAACCGCATCAAAGATGGCGGCGACTTTACTACCGCCGACGGAACAGTCATTCCCCATGAACGACTGACCAAACCCGCCGATCCCGGCCGCAGTTATGCATACTGCTGTGACACCGCTTACAATCCCTCAATGATTCCGGTCATTAAGGGAGCAGACCTGATGTATCACGACTGCACCTACTCCGACCAAGATGCAGACCGAGCCAAAAAGCACTTCCACAGCACCGCGACCGATGCCGCCCGTACCGCTGTAGAGGCCGATGCAGGCAAACTGGTTCTGGGCCATTTCTCTGCCCGCTATCCGGATGAAAATATCCTGCTTGAAGAGGCCTGCAAGACCTTTCCCAATACCATCCTGGCAAAAGAAAACCTTATAGTTACGATCTGACTTATGGCAATGATGGCATATGATGAACGCAGGATACTGGAGATGCTACATGAAGATGACATCTCACGCCGTCGTGCCTTTGAATCCATAGTCAACAATTTCAGCGAGCAACTGTATTGGCAGATACGTCATATGGTACTGTCACATGACGATGCCAATGATATTCTCCAAAACACATTTATCAAGGCCTGGGTCAATCTGGATTCATTCATGGGCTACTCCAGGATATCCACATGGCTCTACCGTATTGCCGTCAACGAGACACTCACTTTCCTTAACCGCCAGAAAGCGACAGTCCCCATTGAGACTGATGACGAAGGTGAACTGAGTATCGCAGAGCGCCTGGAGAGTGATCCCTACTTTGACGGAGACCAGACCGAGCAACAATTGCAGGAGGCTATCACCACCCTGCCCGACAAACAGCGCATGGTCTTTAACATGAAGTATTTCAACGAGATGAAATATGAAGAGATTTCGGAGATACTTGGAACCAGCGTAGGCGCTCTAAAGGCCTCATTTCACATAGCCGTAAAGAAAATCGAAGAGTTTTTCAACAACATAGATTAAACCATTTATCTGTTAACCAGTCAAATCAACGGATGGAAAAGAAAAGAAACATAAAGATTGAAGAACTCGAGGCCCGCCGCCCGTTCTCTGTTCCGGAAGGTTACTTTGAGAACCTGACGCAGGAGATTATGGCCGCTCTGCCCGAGCAGGAATCAATCTATTCCACCAAGATTACGGTGACTCCTTGGATGCGTATCAGACCTTATCTGTATGCCGCAGCCGCTTTTGCCGGCATATTCTTCTGCATCAAGGCAGCTGTGGGCATATCCTCACGCAACAATGCCGCTCAAGTAGCACAAACCGAAGAGACCACCATCTATTCTGATGAGTATATAGACTCATTCCTTGAGACAGCCATGATAGATGACTGTACTATGTATTATACCCTCGTTGACGCAAACTGACCGTTATGAAAAAGATCTTCGTACTGCTTATAGGCTGTATGCTGGCTTCCGTATCAGTCCATGGTCAGAACCAGCCACAGAATAATCAGCCCAGACAGGGGTGGCAGCGCCAGAACCGCAATCAGCAGCCCGTGCCCAACCGCAACGAGCAGTTCTCACCGGTCGAGTATGCCCGCCAACAGAGAGAATTCTTTACCAAGAGTGCAGAACTCACGCAAGAGGAGGCCGATGCATTCTTCCCCATCTATAACGAGCTGCAGCAGAAAAAACGCGAGCTGAACCGCGAGACACGCCGTTTCATGCGTGAGGCCGCCGGCCCCGATGCATCCGATGAGCAAAGTCTCAAAGCCATCGATGCCCAAGCCGAAACCAACCTAAAAATTGCTGAGCTTGAGAAAGAATATCTGCAGAAATTCAAGGAGGTACTCCCCGCAACCAAGATACTAAAGGTTCAGAATGCCGAAGAACAGTTCAACAGCCAAATACTGAAAGACATACAACAATCCCGCGGACATCAGTTCCAGCAGAACCAACAGCGGCCCGGACAACCGCAACGACCGACATCACGAGTCAATTAAAAAAAGAACCGTCCCCTTTGGCACCTTTTTTTCTAAAACTAGCCGTAATGTCTATCAAGTTTCCTTGATCAATCCTGTACATCCGTTGGTTGGTGTTTGGATTCGGAAGCGGTCCTTTACTCTCGATGTATGGACCAACTTTGACATAATCAAGAGACTCCTTTCTGAAACATTCCGGAAGCTGTTGCTTACCTGAATACCACGCGGTTTTGAGTCCCGCGGCATGTACACGGTCGGCAAGCCGCATTACCTCCCCCGGCTCGCGGTCACCTCCCATGAAACATACACACGTTACATCGCGTCCATAGCGATCCAACAGGCCATCCAGCAATTCATCATCCAATAACAAACCTATATCCTCCTGCAGCTGGGGGCTGTGGCATCCACGACAGCTATTAGGACACTGGGAGAGGTTAAGCGACAGCGTAACCTCTCCCGGTACATCCTGGAAAACTATGTCGTAGGACGCAATTTTCATTTACATAGTAGCGTAATAACGCTTTGCGGCTTCTACCTGACGGGCAGCCGAGAAGTTGCTCACACGTTTCATATAACCGATGATACGTGTCAGGTAGTCAACATTGGTTGAGTGGCAGTGCGGGCACTCCTTGAGATAACGCTTGTCAATGGTGCCGCATTCGTTGCAGATGGTGTTGGGGATGTTGAACGTAAAGTAGTTGCAACCCTCCTGTGCAGCCACACGCAGCAACTGGCGGTACTGAGCCTTTGACAGGTGCTCCTCAAGATTGCAGTGCAGAGCAGATCCTCCTGTCAGGTGCTCAATATACTTGACACCGTGCAGACGGAATCGGTCAATTACGTTCAGAGTGGTGTCCTCAACCTTGTAGAAATAGCTGTTGTAGCAGTCACGTGGTACAACGTAACCATCCTCCTTATCCCACTTGGCGTTCTTTACACCTACGTTCTCAGCCGGGATCATCTCGCAGTTGAACATGACACCCTTTGAGCGGTACTGCTTGTTGAGTTTCTCAATGATACCAAGAACGGTCTGAACATACTCGGTATAACGCGGGTTGTCACTGATCTCAATACCCAGGAACTCTGCAGACTCAACAAGACCGTTTACACCGATAGTCAGATACTGACGGCCAATGTTGATGTAACCGGAGTCAAACAGCGGCAGCATGCCCTTGTTCTGGAGCTCCTTGAGGTTCTCGTTATAAGCGGTCTGAACCTTATGCATAAGGTCTACAACCTCCTCAATATATTTCTGATAAGGAATACCCATACGTGATGCATACTGAACGCAACGGTTCAAATTGATGGTGAGCACACTCTTGGAACCTGTGCTTACACCTCCTGCGCCAAGTGTATATGAGAATCCGTTATCGGTAATCTGGTTACGCAGACGGCAGCAGCTGGACAGAGAGTCTGCATTGTCGCTGATATAGGTAAAGAATGAGTGACCCTCTGCATACATCTCAGCTGTAAAGTCACCGTACTCCTTATCCTTAACATCACCGTTCTCGGTAAGCAGAGCCATGGTCTCAACGGGGAATGTAAGCACGCAATGCAGACGCTCCTGGTTGAACCACTTCATGAAACGCTTCTGCAGCCAACTGAGTGACTCCCAGTGGGGTTTCTCACCGTCCGGGAAACGGAACTCACCAAAGAGTGACTCAAAGTAGTAGCGGTCATAGTAACTGATGTTCCAGAACACTGACTGGAAGTTACGTGCACCGGTAGGCTGGTTGATGGAGTAAACCACCTGCTGGAAGCAATCTGTTATAACCTTATCTATTGTGCGTTTCTTAAGGCTCAGGTCAACCACCTCATCGGCACGCTTGTAATAATCCTCACCGTACTCCTTCTCTATGAAATAGTTCATGTACATGAGGAACTCCGGAGTGGCGCAAGCGCCGGAGAGCATGGATGAAACCATGAATACCATATTGATGAAACCACCGCAGAAAGCCTTGAGGTTGGTAGGCTGTGTAGCGTTGCCGCCTATTGACTTGGTACCGCCAAGCAGCCACGGATACATGGTTATACTGGCGCAATAGTTGGCCAGGTTGGTCTCATCGTTCTTATATATAAAGTGCTGATGCAGCAGACTCATATACTTATCGGCCACCTCCTTGCCGTACATCTGGCGGATGCGGTCGCACAGCAGACGGCGGTTAAGACGGATAAAGCCCTTTTTAGGCAACTCACCGATAAGAGTTGCTATGTTCTTGTTTTCTACATTGGCGTTGGCGTCGAACTTGCTTCCCTCAGCAGCGTTCGCAGCTTGACAATAGCCCATAAGGAACTCGAGTTTTGACTTAGTCTCACGGTCCTCAGCGTGACGGTTGCGGTACAGCATGTACGTCTTGGCAACCTGATAATAGCCCTCGGCCATCAGAGCCACCTCAACCTGGTTCTGGATTTCCTCAACGCTGATACCGCTCTGAATGTTCAGATGACTCAGAATTCCGGTCATCACCTCCTCGGTGGCAAAAGCGCCGGAGGCCAGGAATGATTTGGAAATTGCGGCCTTAATCTTGTCGATAGTAAACACCTCGTGTTTACCATCACGTTTCACAATATATGTTTCCATAAATAACTAAAAGTATTCATCAAATCACAATAGAAGAGAGAACCTGTCCCTCCACAAAGTTGCACTATCAATCAGGATAACTCCCACGAGTTCCGGCTCTTGTAATCCTGCAAGGACCAAGGACTCAAACGTCATTGGCAGGTATTCTGACTTATCCCGTCCGGTGCGCCTTCCCAATCCCTGCACGGGATCAGTGGCAAAGAGTGCACTGGGCTAATAATAAGGGAATTACAGCAGCAGGTACTGTCCCGGATTTACACCGGATTCCAAATTATCCCTTCAGGGTGCCACCCCTACGGGAACCAATGACGCAGGCAAAGTTATTATAAAAAAGATAAGTTGGTACGGGTTGTTGATAACTAAAAAGCACTTATTTCCCAGAAGTTTTCAACAACCCTCGCTACAACAGTATCTTCCCGTATTCGGGAAACTTTTTGAAATTTTTTTGCACAAAAGTTTTCCAAAATGTATAACTTTGGATTGGACAAAAACGCATTGTCATGGCACTTAAAAGATTCGGAGTTTCACTTGAAGACGAGTTGCTGGAGCAGCTTGACACGTTTGTTAAGGAGGACGGTTACGCCAACCGCTCGCAGGCCATACGTTTCCTGATAGAGAAAAACTTGGCCGAAAAGAAGTGGCAGTGCAATCATATAGTGGCCGGCACCATATTTATAATATATGACCAGCAGCGGACCGATATATCCGCACGCATATCGGATATACAGATCCGCCACCAGAATCTTGTGCTCTCGTCACAGCAGCACTATATAAGTGAGGGTACCTGCCTGCACGTGTGCACCGTAATGGGCGAGGCCCGCCTGCTTACCGCCCTGGCCGATGAGATGACATCCATCAAGGGCATCCGCCATGGCAAGCTCCTTATGAGTCGGGCCGATTAACGCTTTATAAAGAAGCTTCCTACAGCTACGGCCGGTATTAAGCCCGAGAGCAGGAACGCCCATACGTTCACGCATCTGGATGTTGCCGTAAAGGTATAGTCACCTGGTATCAGGTATGCCCCTCCAAAACGATACCTTATTATATCATTCTCCACTATACCACGTCCTGCATCAGTTATTTTTCCCGGCATTTTGAGCACATATGAAGCATTCAATTCATCCAGTCCTATGCTCTGATACCATAGCATCTCTCCATAAGACTCCGCCTCAGGGCTTTTGGTCTCCGAAAACACTTTTGTATGGAAAAAGCCGTCCAGATATTTAAGAGGGTCATTTTCACCTTCTTCACCCCAAAATTCCCAATCTTCATTAAAAGCGGTATTCATAACCGAATCACGCATGGAAAGGAATGTTTCACAGTCCACCGGCGGATTCTCTATCTCGTCATAGAAACTGGCTATTGACTTGAAATAGAGATCCCACATAACATCAAAATACCAATGGTCTATTCTCCACGAGATATCTGAAATATATGTCAGTTCCTCTCCTGTAATGCCCTGCGGAAGCTCCGGATAGCCGGTAAACCAGAAAGAAGCCTCATCCGGACTCACATAATCCGTTATGGGAATATCAAAAGACTCCTGCCATCCCGGAAAAGTCTCAGTGTAAGTATAGTCGGTATAGAACCATTTGAAACTCTTGACAAGAGATGACTCTGATCTGACTGGTTTTCCATATATCTGTAAAGCCGGATATCCATTCATATCCTCTGCCCTGTCAAACCTCCGGCTTATAACCACAGCCTGTATTTTGTCATTAGAAAATTTACGGACAGAGTCTTTGGCTTCCACGACAGTCCACCCTTCATCTTCAGTAAGACAACCGTTGTTGTCTGATTTGACCGTGCGAACGCACGATCCGTCACGCATGATCTGGGTATCAATCTCTACATTCCATTCATCACAGGAGACTACAGCCAATGCTGTGATGGCAAACAAAAACTTAAAAATCGTAGTTCGCATAATACTTTTCTTTAAGGATTCTACGTCTGTTCATTAATCTCATTTTCTCTATCCTGAGGTTATATCTTTCGGCAGGAGAACACTCTTCACACTCATTACCCGCCACCTCAAGATAGTTTATAGGTGTATTCTCTGACGGTTCTGCAAAGTCATTCTTAAGTCGCACAAAGAGCATCAGAAGTATAACTGCCGCCACCGATGAAACGGTCCTGAGCACGGAGAGCCACATCGGAACCGCAACCGGTTTCCTATCCTCAGTCTCCTCTATTGCCGCCATGATGTTGTCAGTCAGCGCATCGGCACCGGGGACCTGAGGCATCTGCCCTTTAAGGCGCTCCATCAAATCATCAATCCTTTCCATATCCCATTTTAATCAATCGTTCACGAATATTCTTCTTGGCCGCATACAGATTGCTCTTTATCTGGTCTGCATCCAGGCCTGTAATTTCTGTTATCTGTGTTGTCTCCAGTCCTTCAAGCTGGCTCAAGGAAAACACAAGTTTCTGTTTTCCGCTGAGTTCATCGGCCAACACTTTTATGACAGATATCCACTCGCTGCTTTCAAGCTGACGCTCAGGGTCAGTATCATCGGCCACCGTTTCAAAGACCCTTTCATCCGCTTCGGTCGGGCCGATGGGCCTTACCTTTCGCAAGCGGTCCAGACAGAGCCTGGATGCAATCGTGTAGACCCAAGTATTGAATCCATAGCGGTCATCGTAACTGCCTATATTCTGCCACACCTTTATAAAAGTGTCCTGCACCACATCCTTGGCCTCCTCTACATCGGCCAGCATCTTGAGCGAGAGCGAATAGACCATGCCCTGACAGTTCTGCACAACGGTGCGGAAAGCGGCCTTGTCACCTGCTTTGCACCTGCTGATTATGTCGGCGTCTATTTGTTGCATCTCACTTAATTATACGGACTCCTGTTCGGGAAGTCAAAAATAGTCAAAAAAAGTGCGTTGTAACATAAATATCTGGTGTTACGATTTACGCAATTCGTGTTACTTCACTATATTTGCAACCAGAACTAACCAAACCTTATTTATGAAACACATTGCAATGATTCTGGCCGCAGCGGCCGTATCATTCAGCACAGCGCAGGCAACCGAGCCAACAGATTCAATCCTTCAGGAGGTAGTGATAACCGGCACACGCAGCGCCACCGATGTGCGTCAACTGTCACAGACCGTCAACGTAATTGACCGCTCCGCCATTGAGGAGACCAACCGTGCCTCATTGCTGCCACTTCTTACCGAGCAGGTCCCGGGACTCTTTATCACACAGCGCGGATATGCCGGTTACGGTGTATCGGGCGGTGCTGCAGGTAACATATCCATGCGCGGTATGACCGGAGGCGCAGCACGTATGATAGTTCTTATTGACGGACATCCCAACTATGCCGGCATCTACGGACACCCCATAGTAGATTCCTATCAGTCTCTCATGACCGAGAGAGTCGAGGTTCTGCGTGGTCCCGCATCAATCCTGTACGGATCCGGTGCAATGGCCGGCGTGGTCAACATAGTAACCAAAAAAGAAGAGGGCACACATGCGCACCTGCACGCAGGTTACGGTTCATTCAATACTGCCGAGACCGAGTTCACGGCAAGCACCCGTCAGGGTAAAATGAGCGCAGTGGCATCGGGCTCTTACAACCGCACCGACGGACACCGCGACAATATGAACTTTGAGCAGTTTGGCGGTTATGCCAAGCTGGGATATGATATATCAGACAACTGGAACGCATCGGCCAACGTGGACGTTACCCGTTTCAAGGCTTCACAGCCTGGTTCCGAGAGCGCTCCTTTAATTGATGCCGACCAGGATATAACACGCGGTACCACAGCCCTGTTTATTGAAAACAATTACGCACGCACACAGGGTGCCGTAAGCCTGTTCTACAGCTGGGGTGACCACTGGATCAACGACGGATATGCACCCGGCACAACACCCAAACTGTTCCGTTTCATCTCTTATGATGAGATGCTGGGAGCATCGGCCTGGCAGAGTGCAAGCCTGTTTGACGGCAACCGCATTACCCTGGGATTTGACTACTACCGTTACGGCGGCAAGGCCGATAACCATTTTGTTGACGGCTCTACAGCCGGCCAGGATGTACCCCAGGTTGATGAGCGTGAAGATGAGTTTGCCGGATATCTGGAGATGCGTCAGGCCATTGGCTCACTGCTTACCCTGAACGCCGGACTGCGTGTAGATCACCGCTCAAAGGCAGGTACCGAGCTGGTTCCACAGTTTGGAGCGGCATTTCATCTGCCGGCAAATGCCCAGATAAAGCTGTCTGTAGGCAAGGGATTCCGCTATCCTACAATAAGGGAGATGTACATGTATCCTCCTCACAACCCCAACCTTGAGGCCGAGTCACTTTGGAACTATGAGCTCTCATTCTCACAGAGGCTTCTAAGCGGCAAACTGTATTATGGGATCAACCTGTTCCACATGGACGCCAAGAATATCATTCTGACGTTGCCCAATCCCACCGCTCCGCCCCCAATGCTCAACCAGAACAGTGGCGAACTCAAGAATACAGGTGTTGAGGTTGAGGCATCATACCTGATTTCAAAGTCATTCGCAGCCAACTGCAACTACAGCTATCTCAAAATGGAGACTCCAATTGTAGGCGCACCTGAGCACAAGGCTTATCTGGGCGGCTCGTACACCAACAACGGCTGGCATACCAGCACCGGTCTGCAGTACGTGAACGGCCTCTACTCGGCTGTAGGTCCCGATGTTAAAGAGGACTTCCTGCTCTGGAACGCCCGCCTGTCATATCAGCTGTCCGATATGGTACAGCTCTGGGTAAACGGTGACAACCTGCTCAACACCAAGTATCAGATCAATGCAGGTTACCCCATGCCCGGTATAGCATTCATGGCCGGCGTTAACCTGTCTTTCTAAGAAACTGTCCAAAAATTGGACACTTTTAGGGCGAAATCGATGATTTTGCCCTTTTTTCTTGCAAATACATAATCCTATCAGATATTTTTGGGTTCATTACTCAAAAAGTCCTGTATATGTTTATTCACTATCTGAAAACGGCCCTCAGGAATCTAAAGGCAAATGCCGTATTCAACATTATTTCCATAGTCTGCCTGGCTGTGGGAACCATCATCTTTGCAGTCCTTGAATATGAGGTGGATAATGACATGCTGTTTGAAAACAGGTTGCCCGGACGTGACCGTATTGTGGCGGCAACACTAGTGCAGTGCTTTGAGGACGGTCAACCGGACACTGTTGCATGTTACCGGCCTAAAGAATCACGTTTTTATGATTCGCCTGCCATTGAATGCGTATTTGCAAGTGTCTTTGACCAGAAATACGGCGACTATTCCAGCCAAGGCAATACCTATGCCGAGATGGTGCTTACCGAGCCTGACGGCACACAGGTAGCAGTAACAGGACAGTTTGACCGGATTACATCCAACTATTTCAAGTATAAGGGCATGACGCTTCTGTATGGTGACAGACTGCCTCAGAACCGCCGGGAGATAGTTGTCAAGGAGTCACTACTTAAGAGACTTAATGTAAAGGGAGATTTGGCCAGTTGCGTTCTGGAATACTGTACCCCTGACGGCAACACGAGCCATGATACCCAACTGCACATTGTCAATGTAATTAAGGATGACAAATGGAGCAGACGGATAAAGGCTGATATCTTTTATTACTCAGATGGACTGCAGAAAGTTCAGGCAGTGCTTAAGAAAGGATACAGTATAGACCAGGCCAACAGCATGCTAAAGGAGAACACTTTTCCCTGGCGAATTGAAGGAAACACAAGACTTATTGTGCCGCAGGTACGTCCCTTACAGGATAGGGAGCAAAGCCAAACCGATATATGGAAACGCCTGTTGTCAGTTCTTGTGCTGATTACCGGAATGGTCTGCTATCTGAGCAATCTTATAACCTCATTCATCAGGCATTGGCATGACAACCGTCTCAGAATATGTCTGGGTTCTACCCGTAACGGACTGACAGAGATGCTAAGCTGTCAGGTTCTGGCCACCCTGCTGCCTGCTTTATTTATTGCCATCATATCCACACTGTTCCTGATACCGTTCCTGAACACTCTTGATACCAGGATAGTATATTATCATCTGCCATATATAATTATACTTGAACTTATAGTAACGGCAGTGGTTTTAATGTTTTGCATTTTGGTCGTGGCAATAGTAGTCAGGTATATCAACGTATCGGTTCCCGAAAAGAAGAACGCCCTGTCACAAAGAGAGAGGAACCTGCTCAAATATGCGCTTCTTACAATAGAGATAGCCATCTCTGTAATGACCCTGAACGGAACCATAACGATGATTGCAACCGCGCCCAGGCCGTACTGTCCGCTCTCGCGCAATGAACTCAAGCACATTCTGACTCTCGATATGCGGAACGGAGCTTTTGATCAGCACAGGGAGATCATTAAGTCCAAAATCAAGGCCATGGCCGATGTTGAGGATATGCTCTCGACCGAGATGCCGCTTTATCCGGTCGGCGACTGGTTCAACAGGGCCGATGTTGAAGAATTCAACCATTATGATGAATCTCAAGGCAGATTGGTAAGTACTATTAGTACTGAATTCATATTCTGTGACACCAATTATTTCAGTATCTTCAAAATACCGGTAAGGCATATGGATTATGACCGGTCCATGGATGGCGTGTTTGTATCTGAAGAACTATGGAATAAAATGGGTGATAATATTCCTGAAGTCCTGCACATCTGGGTAATGGACGATTATCATTATAAGGATGCCATCAGGACAACTCACAGCATAGCCGGAGTATTCAAAGAGAGGATGGGATTCATCAGAAAGCCTTATGACGGCTATTTTGCAGGACCGTTCAACAGTCAGCATTCAGGTCATTACCTCTTTATAAAGTTCCGTAATGGGGCCGATATGAAAGCCATGAAATCCAGTATTGAAAAGATCTGTCAGGAGCAGATAGGCAACTTCAACGACGACTGCATCGGCACTATGGGAGGCAAATGGCTGGGTACAAGCCACAACACCAGAATCATGATCATGCTGCTGTTTACCGCAGCTTTGGCAGGCGTACTCATGGTGCTATTGAGCATCATCTCGGTAATATCGGCCGATACGGGAGCACGTCGCAAAGAGGTGGCTCTACGCAAGATACACGGAGCAAAAGCCCGGGATATAGCACGCATGTTCATCCGCCCGTATGTCTGGGTGCTGCTTATAGCGTTCTGCATAGGATATCCCTGCACCAAGATGCTGCCGGGACTGCAGGATACTCCACTCCTGACCTGGCGCATACCGTTGGTTCTGTTTATCACGGCTCTTGTCATCACCTTATCCACTTGTCTGGAAACTGCGCAGGATTATGCGCACCAACCCATCGGAAGTGATCAAGAGCGAGTGAGTGTCAAAAAATTGGACGTTTTTAGGGTAAAAAAGACGATTCAGCATTAAAAACTTGTAGTAAGGCAAGGGGGAGCGGTACTTTTGAACTGTCAATAAAACAAAAAAGTATGAGACAGCTAATCAAAATATCACTCCTCCTTGTTTTGCTGAACGTATCGGCCGCCGGCAATGCCGCCGGTGGCGATACGGTTCGGTTAACCATGAGCCAGGTTATCCGCATGGCTCAGGAGTCATCGCCGCAGGCGGTGCAGGCACGCAACACGTTTGAGTCGGCCTGGCTCAGTTACCGCAGTTACAAAGCCAGCATGCTCCCCACTCTGTCCCTGTCATCATCGCCGTCTCTCAACCGCAGCACTAACTACGTAACACTGCCCGACGGATCCGAACTGTTTGCCCGCAGCAACAGCATGCGCAACAACGTTTCAATTGACTTGACACAAAACGTGTGGTTTACAGGCGGAACCATTTCTCTTTCAGGCAACCTGAGCCGATCGGACCAGCTGGGCGACTATCCCACACACAGTTACTACTCTCAGCCGCTGCAACTGAGTTTCTCACAGAGTCTTAACGGCTACAACTCATTCAAGTGGAGCCGCAAGACCGAGCCCATTGAATACCGCAGGGCACGCAAGCAGTATGCCGAGACCATGGAACTGGTGGCATCGCAGGCCGCAATGGTGTTCTTTAATCTGGTATCGGCCCAGACGGAACTGGAGATTGCCCAACTCAACCACGCCGCTACCGACACCCTTTACACCTACGGGCTGGGCCGATACAACATAGGCACCATAACCGAGAACGAACTGCTCCAGCTGGAACTCAACAAACTGAACAGCGAGACCAGTATCATGTCATCGCAGATGTCGTTCGATGACGCGGTTGATCAGCTGCGCAACTTCCTTAACCTGACATCGGGCACACAGATAGAGGTTGTTACCACTGACAGCATTCCGCATTTTACGGTGCCGCTTGACCAGGCCATGGAACTGGCCCGTCAGAACAGCCCCGATATAGAGAGCTTGGAACTGAGCCGCCTTAACAGCGAGAGTAACCTGGCATACGCCAAGTCTCAGGCCGGATTCAAGGCATCCATCTATATGCGTCTGGGACTGGCTCAGACAGCCGACGAGCTGCCCGAGAGTTTCCGTAACCTTAATGACGAGCAGTCGGTGAGTGTATCCATCAGCATTCCCATTCTTGACTGGGGACGTGCCCGCGGCCGCGTAAAGATTGCGCAGAACAATCTGGAACTTACCCGTATGCACATAGAGCAGAATGAGGTGAGTTTTGAAAAGATGGTCACCCGCACCGTGAGCCAGTTCAACATGCAGGAGCGTCAGGTGGATATAGCACGCCGCACCATGCAGACAGCCCAGCACCGGTATGAGGTAGCACGTCACCTGTACGTAAGCGGCAGCTCCACCATACTGGACCTGAACTCGGCCATAACCGCCAAGGATTCGGCCTACAGGGGTTACGTATCGGCCCTGAGCCGTTACTGGCAGTTATACTACACCATCCGCAGCCTCACAGCATTTGATTTTAATAATAATGAACTTATAGAACAGCAAGTAGAATATGGACGTTAAGTTACCACCCAAGAAATGGTATGTAAAATACCGCATACACATAGTGGCCGGCATTCTGGCCGCAGGACTCATAGTGATGCTCATCAAGGTTTCAACCGGCCCCAAGATAATCAGGATAAACTCTGACAGCGTGCAGACCGCAACCGTCCAGAGCGGCGAGTTCTCGGAGTACGTGAATGCTGAAGGTACCCTCCAGCCCATCCAGACCATCAAGGTCTATACCCGTGAAGGCGGATTTGTGGAGAGCGTACTGGTTCAGGACGGCTCTCTGGTACACAAAGGTGATACACTCATGATTCTGAGCGACCCCGAATTGCAGCGTACAATAGAGACCGCACGGGAAAGCTGGCGCAAGCAGAACCGCTCCTACCGCACCAGCATGATTGAGATGGACCAGCGCCGTCTGTCACTGGCACAGAGCATACTGCAGACCAAATATGAACTGAAACGCCTGGAAAAGGAGCACAACCTGGCACAGGAGGAGTTCCGTATGGGAATACGCAGCCGCGCCCAACTGGATGTGGCCGATGAGGAGTACAACTACAAGATGGAGACCGTACGCCTGCAACTGGAAAGCCGCCGCCAGGACTCCGTGCTGAACGCCATACGCCAGGAGTCCCTGCAGGATGAACTGGCCGAAGCCCAGCGCCAGCTCCGCAAAACCGAGGAGCGTCTGAACGACCTTATAGTGACTGCGCCTGCCGACGGCCAGCTGAGCGGACTCTCGCTGGAGCCCAGCCAGCGAATAAGCTCCGGCACCGCTATTGCCGACATCAAACGAATGGACCAGTTCCGCATGCGCCTGAGCATAAACGAGTTCTACATAGATAAAATCACCGTGGGCCAGCCCGCCACCATAACATACGAGAAAAAGACCTACCCCATGACCATCAGCAGCACCGTGCCCGAGATCAAAGGAGGATCATTTGACATCTATCTGGTATTCACGGATTCCCTGCCCGATAACGCCCGCATAGGAAAGTCCTATCAGGCCCGCATAGAGATGGGCGGCCAGGCGCAGTCCATAATAGTGCCCAAGGGCAACTTCTACAACTACACCCACGGCAGCTGGGTATTCAAGGTCAACGCACAGCACACCCACGCCGTCCGCGTACCCGTAAGCATCGGCCGCCAGAACCCACGCCACTTTGAGATACTTGAAGGCCTCAACCCCGGCGACGAAATCATAATAACCGGCTACGACCGCATATCCGATGCCGATGAGGTGGTGCTCAACTGAAAGTGACGCAAAGGGGTCGTTTCTCTTTGCGTCACTTTGGCAAAAAAATGACGCAAAACGAAACGACCCCTTTGCGTCACTAACTGAACTGGAGGGTGAAAGTGGTATAGGGATAGTGCGATGAGCAGGTAAGCGTACCCTCATGCAGCTGCATGATCTGACGCGAGAGGGCAAGACCAATACCGCTGCCGCTGCCTCTCTTCTTGGTGGAATAGAAGGGCATGAATATCTGCTCAATCTGGCTCTCCGGAATCTCCGGACCATTATTGGTTACGGTTATGCAGGGCTTGCCTCCGGGGGCCGATGCCATCACGGTAATGCGGCCGTCCTCTACACCATCGGTTGCCTGGATGGCGTTACGGATAATATTTATGAGTGCCAGTGGGATAAGGCTGGAGTCTGCATGGATAACCACATCGCCGGCCTGCTCAAAACGCACGCGGTCAGCACCCGGCTCGGCCTTGAGCAGAGTCTGAAGGTTGCTGAAAATGCGGGATACGGGGATATCGGTCATGGATGGCTGAGCCAGTACGGTAAGCTGGCGGTATGACTCCAGGAATGAGCAGACGTTGTGCGCCTGTGAGTTTATGATACTGATGGCCTCGCGGCGGTCCTCCTCAGATTGGGCATCGGGGTTCTCAATCATGAAATCAGTCAGAGATACTATGGGAGTCACGGTGTTACGGAGTTCATGCGTCATAACGCGCAGTATGCGGTCATAGTAGTTCTTGCGGGTTTCCAGTTCATTCTGGTCGCGTC
>JAKSIV010000038.1 GCA_024398635.1 Bacteroidaceae bacterium
CCCAAGACTACGACGCTGGAGAGTTAATTGTACAAAATGACGGAAAACTCATGTTTGTTATAGTAATCCGGAAGGATATGACGATGAGATGAACTGAGGTGCTAAAGTGATATCACAGAATCGCAAAGGTTGGTGACGGCCTTACGATGAGTGATAAAAATCATTGTCTTTTGCGGATATGACCTGAAGAGGCGGCTATATAGTTCAGCCTCGGTCTCGGGGTCAAGTGATGAGCTTATCTCATCAAGGAGCAATATGGAGCCCGGGCGTAGCAAGCCCCGGGCTATTGCTATTCTTTGGGCCTGGCCTTCGCTAAGGCCGCTGCCACGCTCACCAAGCTGGGTGTCCAGCCCGTCGGGCAGGTCCATTACAAAATCGGCACAAGCGGTGTGCAGGGCTTGTATGAGTTCCTGGTCCGATGCATCAGGGTTGGCTACCTGCAGGTTGAACCGTATGCTGCCGCTCATAAGGGTGTTGCCCTGGGGTACAAACACAAAATCGGGGCGGGTCTGGGCGCCCACGGACATGGTGATGCCGTCTGTTCCATAAAGGCTGATGCTGCCGCTCTGGGGGCTGATGAATCCCAACATGAGTCGGAACAGGGTAGTCTTGCCTATGCCGGTCTCGCCCATGAGGGCGGTCTTGCTGCCGGGGCGGAAATCATGCGTAAAGGCGGAGAGTATCTGACGGTCACCTCCGGCGTACTTGAAACTGACATTGTTGAATTGGATGCCGCTCAGGGTGGGGTGCAGAGTTGAGGCATCGGGCCCTGTTTCAAGGGTTTCAAGTTCATGCAGACGGTCTATGCTGGCGGTGGAGTGTATCACCTGAGGTACCAGGTTGAGAAGCTGCATTACGGGGTGCTGTATCTGGCCAACCAACTGCAGGAATGATGTCATTATACCGAACGTGATTGCACCGTTGCGAAGTTGCAGGCCTCCCCATACGAACGCCAGCAGGTATCCCAGACCGAATGCGCTGCCCAGTATGATGCGTATCATTATGGTAAAGCGGGTGCGGTGCATTATGTTGCCCTTTAGTTGCTGCTGCGCGGAGTCCAGGCGGCCGGTCATCCACTCCTGGCTGCCCATGGCACGCAGCACGGCGTTGTTCTCCATGCCCTCCTGTACCTGCATCTGGATTCGGCTCTCGTCCTGACGGATATCAAGTGTCATCTGGCGCAGGCGGCGGCCTATGAACTTGGCCATGAGTATGGCAAGCGGAGTCATGATGAGCAGGGCCCAGGCCAGCCATCGGTCAAAATAGTGCAGCAGCAGGAACGCGCCTACAAGCTGGATGGCGGTTATGCACATCTGGGGTAGGGTATCGGTGGTGGTATCGGACACCAACTCTATGTCTTTGGTAAGGCGTGAACTGACATCGCCCGAGTGCATCTCCTTGTCATCATAGAGTTGGCGGCGGAACAGGCTGCTGAATATCCTTAGGCGTAGGGTGTTGGTCTGGTGTATGCCGGCCTTGGTGGTGAGCAGGTAATAGACCTGACGGAGCAGCACTCCTCCAACTACGGTCAGCACCAGCCAGCAGACCATCGTTATCACGTCACGGGTGGTTCCGGTGCGGATGGTCTCATCAATGAAACGGCGGCTCAGCCATACCATCATAAGACCCAGCGCAACCTGCGCCGTGCCTGTCACAATGCGCACCGCGGTGTTAAGGCGGATGCCTTGTGTGTTACGCCATATCCAGCTTGAATATTTCATTCTATCACTCCCAGTTTAGTCAAGTTGTCTAAGGTTTCCTTTACGTCATTAAGCGCCTGAGCCTGATCCACGTCATACTCCTGACAGAGTGCATCGGCCAGGCTATCGGCCGTAAAGTCTCCGTATTCCATTGCCTTCTTCCAAAGGAAAGCGGCAGTCTCGTTCAGAGAGAGCATGCGGCCAAAGTTGATGGCATCAAGGCCTTCACCCACAATCACGTTTTCGCCGCACACGGTGCGCAGCACAAATCCTTTCTTTATCTTCATATGTAGAATCTTTATGGAACAAGTTCAAACAGATTCTCGTATTTCTTACAAGTTCTTCTTAAAATGGCCAGAATAATGCGCCTTAACGGTCTTATTCCATACCAAAGTCGTGCTTTGGCAAGTTGTCCGCGTGTGATGAGCGGACGGCGCCGCCCGTTCTCATCAACCACATGCGTGGCAATGGCCAGCACATTTGCCGGTGTGCAACTCTCTGTGCCGCGGATATTGCCGTCACCCATCAGGGTTATGCGGTCCGGCTCTACCTTTATGATCCGATGCACCACATATCGGTCCTTTCCAACTTGAGCAAGCACAACCTGACCGCGCTGCAGGCTACCGTGCTTTTGCAGTATCACGCTCTCGCGACCGCCTATTATGAACGGCAGCATGCTGCGGCCCTTGACGGGGAATGTCACGCTCACGCCATCCTGCACCAGGCGCACGGCCTCCTGTATGATCTGCTCATCGGTCATAGGGCTATCGTTTGTTTACACAGGTGTGCGGCATCGGCATCGGGCAGGCAGTCCAGATGCCATACCGGGATGTACGTGGCCAGCGCGTTCTCGGTCTCGTGCAGGCCGTCGGCTATGCGTGCATCCCATCGTTTGCCCGATATGCTGGGCACCATGGCGGCGTATGCACCTATACCTTTAAGGCTAACTATCTTATTATAAGGTGCCTGACTGAGCAGAACAATTCCGCCTATCGGCGCACATATGTTGCGGTAACAAGGTGTCTTGCCGCTCCAGGGAGTGCCATAGACAACGGCGGTGCCATCGGTCTTGATGCGTACGGCAGGATTGTCATCGTTCATGAGCTCCGTGCCGGGTATGTTCTGGAGCCACAGCCGTGCGTGGGTGCTCTTACCAGTGCCGCTCTTGCCCAGGAACATATATCCTTTGCCGTCCAGAATGACCGCCGCCGCATGGAAAAGCACCGTATTGAGTGTGGCCGATGCCATTGCAAACTGTATCATAAGCGCATTGTCCACAGCCGCCTTACTCTGGAATCCGCTAAGGTAAAGCGTACCCTCACGGTATCCGGCCGAGCAGACCAGCCATCCCGCCGTCTTACCGCCAAACCGGAACTCAAACACCGCATCCCCCTGCTCAGTATGTCCGCACACGATATCCTGCCCCTCCTCATCCTGGCTCAGCTCCTCAACGTATTGTACAGGCCCTCCGTCTGTTACTGTGAGGCTGAACAGTGCATCTTTGCTCTGCTCCGTTCTGAACGGCTCATAGTTGGCCATTTGTGCCAGAATGCCGTCATCGGCCTCCACACAAAACAAATGCTCCGCAACGAAATAGTACTGTTCCCTCATATATCGCAAAGGTAGTAAAATACAGCCATACCTGCGTAAAAAAAAACCGCGTTTTTGGCCATTTTCGCTGCCATACTTGCAAAGAATCGGCCCCACAAGCCTCGAAACATAAGGTTTGGCCATATTTTGAAAAAAAGAGCCGTTTGTTTTGTCATTTTGATAGGAGTGTATAACTTTGCGACTGATAATCGCGAAGGTAAGCTACACTCGGCATAACCAAGCAAGCTTGATTCTGCTCTCGTTTGCATTACCTTTGCACGCACAAAACGTAAGAATAAACAGAGATTATATGCGACTGCAGGGCCTCATTATTATTTCCATTATCATTCCGGACAACCGGTGTGAGAGAGCCTGACGCATATATCTGAACTAAGAAATAAAATGCAAAAGCCTTTCTCACAGATGTGAGAGAGGCTTTTTTAATATAAAAATGTATGTCAGACAGAATCATTTTCTTTGATACCACACTCCGGGACGGCGAACAGGTCCCGGGCTGCCAGCTCAACACCATTGAGAAGATTGAGGTGGCACGCCAACTCGAGCAGTTGGGCGTGGATGTGATTGAGGCCGGATTTCCGGTAAGCAGCCCGGGTGATTTCAACTCGGTAGTGGAGATATCAAAAGCCGTGAGCAACCCTATTATCTGCGCCCTGACCCGTGCCGTTGAGGCCGATATAGACGCAGCCGCCGATGCTCTGCAGTACGCCAGGCTAAAGCGAATCCACACCGGAATAGGTACCAGCGATGAGCACATCCGATACAAGTTCAACAGCACCCGTGAGGAGATTCTGGAGCGTGCCGTTGCAGCCGTAAAGTATGCAGCGTCCAAGCGCTGTGAGGTGGAGTTCTACGCCGAGGATGCCGGCCGTACCGATAATGAATACCTGGCGCGCGTGGCCGAGGCCGCAATCAAGGCCGGCGCCACCATAATAAACATACCCGATACCACAGGTTACTGTCTGCCCGATGAGTTCGGAGCCAAGATAAAGTATCTGATGGAGCATGTAGATGGTCTGGCCAACGGAAAGGCCATACTCTCTACACACTGCCATAATGACCTGGGTATGGCCACCGCCAACACCATGAGTGGAATCCTGAACGGAGCCCGCCAGGTGGAGGTAACCATAAACGGAGTAGGCGAGAGAGCCGGCAACACATCGCTCGAGGAGGTTGCCATGATCCTTAAGTGCCACCATAACCTACCGCTTGAGTGCGGAATCAACACCCAGCGCATAACCGCCGCCAGCCGTCTGGTATCATCGCTCATGAGCATGCCGGTTCAGTTCAACAAGGCCATTGTGGGCCGTAACGCATTTGCGCATTCAAGTGGCATACATCAGGACGGCGTGCTCAAGAACACCAGCACGTATGAGATAATCAACCCCAAGGATGTGGGCCTGGAGGAGGCCAACATAGTCCTTACCGCCCGCTCTGGACGCGCAGCACTCAAGCATCGTCTGGGTGCACTTGGCGTAAAGGTTGATGCAGTGGCGATGAACCGCATATATGAGGCATTCCTTAAACTTGCCGACAAGAAGAAGGAACTTACCGATGATGATATACTGATGCTTGCCGGTGCGGACTTATCGGCCAAGAGACATGTCAAACTGGAGGCGCTTGAGGTTACCACGGGTAAGGGTGTGGTGCCCGATGCTACCATCAAGCTGAATGTGAACGGCGAGTCATTCACCGCACAGTCAACCGGAAACGGACCGCTGGATGCATCAATCAAGGCGCTCAAAAAGATAATCAAACGTACCATGACACTTAAGGAGATGACCATCCAGGCACTCTCCAAAGGATCTGATGACGCCTGTAAGGTTCATATGCAGGTTGAGAATGACGGACATCTGTACTACGGTTTCGGATCGGACACCGATATCGTAACCGCCAGTGTGGAGGCCTACATAGATTGTATCAATAAGTTTAAGCCGGAAAGAAATGGGTAAGACTCTGTTTGACAAGATATGGAGCGCCCATGTGGTCAAGTCTGTGCCCGACGGGCCGGACCTGCTCTATATAGACAGGCTATACTGCCATGAGGTGACCACTCCCCAGGCATTTGATGCCATCCGCGACAAGGGCTGCAGGGTACTGCGTCCCGAAAAGATAGTAGGAATGGCTGACCATAACACCCCATCGGACCAACAGGAGCGCATTGACGATGCTGTGGGCCGTAAGCAGGTGGAGACATTGGAGCGTAACTGCCGTGAGTTTGGGATAAGGTACTTTGGTATGGGAACTCCCGATAACGGAATCATCCATGTGGTGGGTCCCGAGAAGGCACTTTCGCTGCCGGGTATGACCATCATGTGCGGCGATTCACATACATCCACGCACGGTGCGCTGGGTGCCATCGCGATGGGTATAGGCACATCTGAGGTTGCACAGATACTGTCGTCACAGTGCCTGTTGCAGCGTAGGCCCAAGACTATGCGCATAAACATAGAGGGGCAGCTAGGCAAGGGCGTGACCGCAAAGGATGTGGCGCTTTACATCATGGCGCAGATGACAACATCGGGTGCTACGGGTTATGCCGTTGAGTATGCCGGAAGGGTGGTTCGCGAGATGTCCATGGACGGAAGGCTGACACTTTCAAACCTGTCAATCGAGATGGGCAGCCGTGCCGGACTGATTGCTCCCGATGAGACTACCTTCAGTTGGCTGCGCGGCCGTGAATTCGCCCCCAAGGGTGTAGATTGGGACCGTGCTGTGGCCAGGTGGCGTGAATTGCGCACGGACGATGATGCCGTGTTTGACAAGGAGGTTACTTTCTATGCCGATGATATCCAGCCGCGCATTACATACGGAACCAACCCGGGTGCGGGTATAGCTATTGATGGAATGGTTCCTACATATGAGGGGCAGAATGATGCGGAGCGTACCCAGCTTAAGACCCAGTTGGATTATATGAAGTTTGCTCCCGGACAGAAATTGGAGGGCACACCCATAGACTGGTGTTTCCTGGGTGCCTGCACCAACGGCCGAATTGAGGATTTCCGTGCTTTTGCCAGTGTAGTACAGGGTCACCGAAAGTCACCGAATGTTACTGCATGGTTAGTTCCCGGATCTTGGGCCGTACGAAAGCAGATAATAGAGGAGGGTATAGACAAGATACTTGAGGAGGCCGGTTTTGAACTGCGTCTGCCCTCATGCTCGGCCTGTCTGGCCATGAATCCGGACAAGGTTCCGGCTGGAAAGCTGTGCATCTCAACGTCGAACCGTAACTTTGTGGGCCGTCAGGGTCCCGGTTCCAGAACCGTTCTGGCCAGCCCGCTCACTGTGGCTGCAAGTGCCGTGACAGGTGTTATTACTGACCCGCGTAAACTGATGTGACTATGGAGAGGAAAATGGGAATAGTTGAGTCCACCTGCATACCCATGCAGATAGACAATTGCAATACAGACCTGATAATCCCGGCGCGTTACCTGTCGGCGACTACCCGTGATGCAGGTTTCTTTGGTGACGCATTCATGCGTGACCTGAGGTTTGATGCCGATGGCAAACCTTTGAACGAGTTTGTGCTGAACCGTCCTGAATTCAGCGAGCGCCCGCACGAGGGTTTCCATGAGATTCTGGTGGCCGGCACCAACTGGGGCTCGGGCTCCAGCCGTGAGCATGCCGCGTGGGCGGTAGCCGGATACGGTATCAGGGTGGTGATATCGGACCGTTTTGCCGATATACACCGCGGCAACCTGCTTAACTGTTTTGTGTTGCCGGTAACCGTGAGTACCGCTTTCCGTGACGAACTCTTGGCAAGCATAAACCGTGATGCTGCTACCCGCGTAAGGGTTGACCTGGAGGCGCAAACGGTGGCCAACCTCTCCAACGGACACTCTGAGAAGTTTGAGATAGACGGCTACAAGAAACTGTGCCTTATGAACGGTTATGACGATATAGATTACCTGCTTTCCCGCAAGGCCGATATCGAGGCGTATGAGAGCCGTGCCGCACGTGGACGTTACATAGAGATAATGGATACCACGCTGCGTGACGGCGAGCAGACATCGGGCGTAAGTTTCTCAAACCAGGAGAAGCTCAGCATAGCGCAGTCGCTGCTGTCAGACCTGAACGTGGACCGCGTGGAGATTGCATCGGCCATGGTATCGGACCGCGAGCAGGATTGCGTACGCGGCATTGCCGACTGGGCCGATAAGAACGGACTACTGGGGCGTGTCGAGGTTTTAGGATTTGTTGACCAGAACCGCTCGGCCGACTGGATACTGGATGCCGGATGCCACGTTATGAACCTGCTCTGCAAGGGCAGCCTCAAGCATGTGACTGCCCAGCTTGGCAAGACTGCCGCCCAGCATATAGCCGATATTCTTAGCACCGTCGAGTATGCCGTAAGCCGCGGCATGGAGGTGAACGTCTATCTTGAGGACTGGAGCAACGGCATGAAACGCTCGCCCAAGTATGTGTTTGAGCTGATGGATGCGCTGAGCACCATGCCTATCAAGCGCGTGATGCTGCCCGATACACTGGGCATTCTCAATCCCGATACCACTCTTGAGTACTGCCGTCGCATGGTGGAGCGTTATCCTGCGATACATTTTGATTTCCACGCACACAATGACTATGACCTGGCTGTGGCCAATGTCTATGCAGCAGTCAAGGCTGGCGTGCAGGGCCTTCATGTAACCGTGAACGGTCTTGGCGAACGCGCCGGAAATGCGCCTTTGGGTAGCGTGATGGCCATGCTAAGGGACCAGATGGGCGTTGAGACGGGACTTAATGAAAACCGCCTGTTCAAGGTGAGCCGAAAGGTGGAGATGGACAGCGGCATACATATTCCCCATAATATGCCTGTTGTGGGTGAGTTTGTATTTACCCAGTGCGCAGGCGTGCATGCCGACGGTGACAAGAAGGAAAACCTTTATTATAATGCGCTGCTGCCGGAGCGTTTTGGCCGCGTGCGCGAATACGCCCTTGGTAAGAATAGTGGCAAGGCCAATATCCAGATGAATCTTATGGCCATGGGTATTGAGCTTGACGAGGAGTCAATGCGTAAGGTCACCGACCGTATCATCGAGCTGGGTGTAAAGAAGGAACAGGTAACTCAGGATGACCTGCCTTACATTGTTCATGATGTGTTGCACTACGAACAGGAGGAGCAGCGCATCCGCGTGCTGAACTATTCGCTCAGCCTCACTCAGGGACTGCGCCCGCAGGCCACCGTCAAGATTGAAATAGACGGACAGCCCTATCAGGAGGCCGCCACCGGTGACGGTCAGTACGATGCATTCGTGCGTGCGCTGCGCAAGATATATGCCAGCCTGGACAAACCCTTCCCGGTGCTGACCAACTATACGGTGTCAATCCCGCCCGGAGGCCGCACCGATGCCTTTGTTCAGACCATAATCACATGGAGTTTCAAGGGTTCCGAGTTCAAAACACGCGGACTTGATGCCGACCAGACCGAGGCGGCAATCAAGGCAACAGTAAAAATGATGAATAAAATAGAGACGTTATGAAACTTAAGATAGCAGTATTGGCCGGCGATGGTATCGGCCCCGAGATAATGGAGCAGGGTGTGGCAGTGGTAAACGCCGTAGCCCGCAAGTTCGGACACGAGATTGAGTACCGCGAGGCAATATGCGGCGCACACGCAATCGACCTGGTGGGTGACCCGTTCCCCGGTGAGACGTTCAAGACTTGCATGGAGTGCGATGCTGTGCTGTTTGCAGCCGTGGGTGATCCCAAGTATGACAATGACCCCACATCAAAGGTCCGTCCGGAGCAGGGCCTGCTTGGCATGCGCAAGAAGCTTGGACTTTATGCCAATATCCGCCCCATCGAGACTTTTGACTGTCTGGTACACAAGTCACCCCTTAAGGATGAGATCGTACGTGGTGCCGATTTCATCTGCATCCGCGAGCTTACCGGCGGTATGTATTTCGGCCCTAAGAAGGAGGGGACCGATGAGGCATATGATACCAACCTGTACTCCCGTGCCGAGGTGGAGCGTATACTGCGCGTAGGCTACAATTATGCTTTGGCTCGTAAGAAACACCTTACCGTTGTTGACAAGGCAAACGTGTTGGCCAGCTCACGTCTGTGGCGCAACGTTGCCATGGAGATAATGAAGGAGTACCCGGATGTAACTACTGATTTCATGTTCGTGGACAACGCCTCCATGCGTATGATCCAGGAGCCCCGTTTCTTTGACGTCATAGTAACCGAGAATACCTTTGGCGATATCCTGACCGATGAGGCATCATGCATCACCGGCTCCATGGGCCTGCTGCCCAGCGCCTCAACCGGCGAGCACACCCCCGTATTCGAGCCCGTTCACGGCTCATGGCCGCAGGGCAAGGGTCTCAACATAGCCAACCCCATAGCCCAGATCCTGAGCGCCGCCATGATGTTCGAATACTTTGGTTTAAAAGAAGAAGGCGCCCTCATCCGCAAAGCCGTTCAGGCTTCACTTGATGCCAATGTCCGCACCCCAGAGATTCAGGTTGAGGGTGGTGCCAAGTACGGTACCCGTGAAGTGGGTAAGTGGATTGCTGATTACATTCTTCGCTAAAATCCAGCCATACCTGTTGTCACAACCCTTGTAGGGCCGATTCCCAGCAAGTATGGCAACAAAAAAGCCCAAAATGGCTGATTTTACGGCCATACTTGCAGAAAACACGGTAATAAACCCACTTTTACGCAGGTATGGCCATTTTTATTACCCCAGTACCAGGGAGAATCTCAATCCCAAAGCATGGGACAATTGAAGGAACGTGGATAATTGCATATCGGTCTTACCCTTTTCCAAAGACGATATGTATTCGCGTTTCTTTCCTATCATATCTGCGAGTTCCTGCTGGGTTATTTTCTGGCGTTTGCGCTCGTCTTTGAGCAACTCAGCGTAATACCATGCCTTGGCCTTAGCCTCAAACTCAAGTCTTGAAGCAGAACCCTCTTCTCCATATTTTATGTTGAGTAAGACATCGGCATTACTCAACCCTTTCAATTTCTCAATATCTATTTTACTCATAATCTAGTCCTGTTGCTAATCGCAAATGTAATAAATATATTAATTATTGCCCTATTTGTGTAATATATTCATTACATGACGTGCGGTCATAGAGCATTTTAGATGAAATACCACTGTTGGTATGACTTGATATTTGAAGAAAAAACTGCTACTTTTACCTCTTGAATAAATGAAGAAAAAACTAAGAAAGATTAGAGAGACTATTTAAAGACATAATTAATCAGCATTAGCTATTATTCGCATTCAAAACAAAAGCCTCGCAAACTCTTGTATTTGAACAAGATCGAATAAAATGCATTATCGTGGAGCAATCGCTCCCGTTACCATCTGATAAAGTTAATGCTCACGCCGCTCTGGTGTGGGCTGGACTATAGGTGGTAGCGGGGTTCTTGCGAGGCTCCTCGTGAATGCGATAGAAAGGCTCACACCTTTCTTTTTGTCCGGTTAAGTGATTGATAGTTCGTGCGCAACTACCAATCACGATGGCGGGTAATTTAAACTTGCATGCGGCCAGCAAGGCCAAAAAGGACGAATTTTACACTCAACTTGTTGATATTGAGAATGAATTAAAACATTACAAGGACCATTTTAAGGGTAAGGTTGTTTTGTGTAATTGCGATGATCCTCGTGTCTCTAATTTTTTTCATTATTTCAGTTATAATTTTGAACGGTTGGGTCTAAAAAAACTAATTACGACTTGTTATAAGAATCAAAATCGAGACCTCTTCAGTCAGAATGATAGCGAACGAGCCATTTGGCTAGAATATTATGGCGATCATAATGGTAATCGTGTGCCAGATCCTGAAGAAATTGGTATCCATCATTTTAATGGCGATGGAGATTTTCGTTCGGCAGAATGTATTGAACTACTGAAAGAGGCTGATATCGTTGTGACAAATCCCCCGTTCTCTCTCTTTCGCGAATATGTGGCCCAATTAATCAAGTACAAAAAAAGATTTGTAATAATTGGACATCAAAATGCAATTACCTATAAAGAAATCTTTCCATTAATCAAGGAAAACAAAATATGGCTCGGCTATGGTTTTAAAGGAGGAGCTGCTCACTTTTATAGTAAATATGAAGATGTGGCTACTGCAGGAGATCATCGAGAAGGTATGATTCGTGTTTCTGGTGTTATTTGGTTTACTAATTTGGAAATACAAAAACGTCATGAAGATTTGATCCTTTATAAACATTATTCACCAGAGGAATATCCTACTTATGAAAACTATGATGCGATAAATGTAGACAAAACATCTGATGTTCCGATGGATTACAACGGGGTCATGGGCGTTCCAATTACTTTCTTAGATAAGTATAATCCCGAACAATTTGATATTATTGGTTTGGGTATTGCAAATCTTGGATTAGAATGTGGTGTTCATCCATATAAACCTGAACATAAAAAATATAGGAAGGAGGTTCAAAAAAGAGGCGCTGTTGATGGTGATTTATATATGATGATAAATGGGGTTGTTACGGTACCTTATGCTCGAGTATTAATCCGTAAGAAACGACATAATACTTTCAATAATAAAGAATATTCAATGATAGAACCCACCCTCGGATTAGTAGCAGAGGATATGCTATCATACGGAGATAATAATCAGGTAAATGAATAATCAATGATAAATGTTATATGAGAATCGAACTTCAAAGGATAACTGTCCGTGACCTTACAGCAGGTTATGTTGACAATAATGAAAATGGCGTGAGAGCGTATGGAGGCAAACTCGATGTACGTCCGCCTTTTCAACGTGAGTTCGTTTATAAGGAGAAGCAGCGTGACGCGGTGATCGATACACTTACCCTAGGTTTCCCTCTTAATGTGATGTATTGGGCAACACGTGAAGATGGCACGTATGAAATAATTGATGGTCAACAGCGTACCATCAGCATTTGCCAGTATGTGAATGGCGATTTTGCTTTTAATTTCCGTTACTTCCACAATCTGCAGCCTGATGAGCAGGAGAAGATTCTGAACTATGAACTTCAGGTATATTTTTGCAGCGGGACTGATAGTGAGAAACTGAAATGGTTCAAAACAATCAATATTGCAGGTGAGGAATTGACAGATCAGGAACTAAGGAATGCGGTCTATGCAGGTTCATGGGTAAGTGATGCCAAGCGTTATTTCAGCAAGAGCGGAGCTGCGGCCGTAAGAATCGGATCTGATTATTTAAATGGATCGGCCATTAGACAAGAATATTTGGAAACCGCAATCTCATGGATATCGGACGGAAACATTGAGCCTTATATGGCTAATCATCAGCATGATCCAAGCGCTGCTAATTTATGGCAATTCTTTCAGTCTGTTATAACCTGGATTGAGTCTTCATTCAAGCCGACAAAAGAGCGTAAGAAGATAATGAAGGGTGTTGATTGGGGTTTTCTTTACAAGCAATATAAGGATACCGTTTTTGATGCAACTAAGATAGATGAGGAGGTAAAACGCTTGATATTGGATGATGATGTAACAAAGAAGACAGGAATCTATCCGTATATCCTGACAGGTAAAGAGAAATATCTTTCGATACGCGCATTTACCGATGCTCAAAAACTATCGGCTTACGAATATCAAATGGGTATTTGCCCAGAGTGCGGTAAGCATTTTGACTTAGCTTACATGGAGGCCGATCATATCACTCCATGGCATGAAGGTGGAAAAACCACAGCTGAGAACTGTCAGATGTTGTGTCGCGATTGCAATCGTCGCAAAGGTGGACGCTGATTTTCTAAGATCAATTTTTATGATGTTAGACAAAAACGGTACCAAACAGAACCGTCCCCGATGGTAAGAAAGGAAAATCTCTAAGGTCGAAAGTTTCGACTTTAGAAAGTGATGGAGGGAGAGGTGAATATTCCAAGCATACGTCCTAAAAAAGGACTCCGACTTCGGGGCCCTTTCTTTTGACACAATAGGGACAGTCCCTACTGTGTCATTTTTTGTTTTTTGCTGCGGGAGCTTATTTTACTCTCCAAACGTCAAGTGTGATGCCGCCGCCGGCACCGCCGAAACCGGGCTGGCAGAGGAATAGGCACTCGTTCAGCCAGGCGTACTTGCTGTCCTTGGGAGCCTCGAACTTGGGAGCGCAGCGGAAATACATGCCACCTTGGCCACCCATCTTGATGATACCGTTGTTGCGGACATGGATGGTTACGCCGTCATCGGTGCGGATGCAGTAGATGGCCTCCACCTCGTTGCGGCCGTCAACTGCCAGCTGGTAATCGGCACCGCCGGGCAGAACCTCACCCTTGATGTCGGGACCCTCGAATGTTCCGCCGGTGATAGGTATTATGGTGCGGGTGCCCTTGCCGTTGTCGCCCGATGAATAGGCCTGGCCAAGGCTTACGTTAAGACGTACTACGTATTCAAGCTCAGGAGCCTTGGGCTCACCACCCTGCTGCTGGGGTGCGCCGAATCCGGACTGTGCGTTTGCATTCACTGTAAAGAGAGCCATTACGGCTGCTACGAAAAGGATTTTCTTCATTGTTGTAAGTATTAATTGCGTGACAAATTCCAAAATGGACCGAAAGTTAGACATAAAGTCTGTAATAACCGACTTGTTTGCTATTTTTGTAGTCACATTGAAACGTCATGAAAGTAGATAGAAACAAATCCGTATTTCTGGCTGCTGTAATGGTTGTGGCGGTGCTGGTGCTGTTTTTTCTGAACCTCTGCCTGGGAACGGTTCATATACCTTTTAAGGATGTGATTGCATCGCTCACAGGTGCCGGTGCCAGCCGTGAGAGTTGGGATTTCATTATCCGTGAGTCCCGATTACCGGCTGCCGTAACAGCCATGTTGGCAGGTGCGTCGCTGGCCGCATCGGGTCTGATGCTGCAGACTGCATTCCGCAACCCTTTGGCGGGTCCGGACATCCTGGGAATTAACGGAGGTGCCGGTCTGGGGGTGGCATTAGTTATGCTTCTTTTTGGCGGAAACATAACTATGGGAAACCTTACAATAGGTGGATCACTATCTGTGGTATTGGGCGCTTTTGCGGGTGCCATTGCGGTGACGGCTCTGGTGCTTTACCTCTCAACCAAGCTCAAGAATCCGGTCATGCTGCTCATTGTGGGTATTATGGTGAGTTATCTGGCATCGGCTCTGATATCACTGCTCAATTTCTTCTCCACGGCCGAGGGAGTACACTCATATACAATGTGGGGCATGGGAAACTTTGGCGGGGTGTCAATGGGACAACTTCCCGTCTATTGCATGGTTACGGCCATAGGCTTGGTCATTGCGGTGTCACTTATCAAGCCGCTCAACGCGCTGCTGCTGGGCGATATGTATGCCGAAAACCTGGGCGTAAATATTATCCGTACACGTAACTGGCTGCTACTCTCCACAAGCCTGTTGGTGGCCATCATTACGGCGTATTGCGGCCCGGTGTCGTTCATAGGCCTGGCTGTGCCGCACATAGGGCGCCTGATGCTGCAGTCAAGCAATCACCGCAGCCTGATGCCGGTAACCATCCTGACCGGCGCTGTCGTTGCGCTTCTGTGCAACGTCTTGAGTTCCATTCCGGGCAACCGCGGCCTGATTCCGCTCAACGCCATCACCCCCGCCATCGGTGCGCCGGTGATACTTTACGTGCTATTAAAAAACAGACATAACCAATTATCATTATGAGGACTACAAAGATCATTGCCGCCGCGCTTACGGCAGTTTTGTGCAGTTACGCTGCTGCCCAGAGACCCCGCATGGAGCAGTTCCCCGAGGGCTCGTACTCACCGGTTACCAACATAAACCGCAACGGTTATCCCCGTGTTCTGGCCGATAACAGCGTGATGTTCCGCGTTCAGGCTCCGCAAGCACAGAATGTGCAGATTGACTTGGGCGGCACCAAATACGATATGACCAAGGGCGATAACGGAGCATGGACCGTTACCACCAAGCCGCAGGTGCCCGGATTCCACTACTATAACCTCTTTATAGACAACGTTTCGGTGTCCGATCCCGCCAGCCAGCCGTTCTATGGTTGCAGCCGATGGACAAGCGCCATCGAGATAAAGGAGGAGGGTATGGATGTGTTTGAAGTTCAGGATGTGCCTCACGGAGAGGTAAACACCGTTTACTACTACTCAAAGGTTGAGGAGGCATGGCGTCCGCTAATGGTCTATACCCCGGCCGGCTACAACGAGGGCAAGCAGGAGTATCCCGTGGTCTATATCCAGCACGGCGGCGGTGAGGATCATCGCGGCTGGATGGAACAGGGCCGTACCGCCATGATTATGGATAACCTGATTGCCGCCGGTAAGGCTGTGCCTATGATTGTGGTGAGTGCCAATAGTAATGTGACGTCACGAAGCGGAGGCATGGGCGGCGGTTACAGCTGGCAGGGCATGCAGACATTCCGCAGTGAACTGATTGACAATGTGATTCCTTTTGTAGAGAAGACATACCGCGTAAAGAAGGACCGCAAGAGCCGCGCCATGTGCGGTTTATCAATGGGTGGCGGACAGTCATTCTACATAGGCCTGCGTGACCCCGAGGTATTTGCCAACGTAGGCGTGTTCTCGACCGGTATGTTCGGCGGAATATCGGGCGCAGCAAACGTTGACCTGGAGGCCGAGTGCCCCGGTATGCTGTCCGATACCAAGACCTTCAACAAGACATTTGATGTGTTCTTCCTGAGTTGCGGCGAGCAGGATCCGCGCATAGAATACACCCGCAACATAGTCAAGACCATGCGTGATGCCGGTGTTGATGTAAAGTTCAACTCTTATCCCGGCGACCATGAGTGGCAGGTTTGGCGCAAGTCACTGCATGAGTTCGCACAGTACTTATTCAAATAAGAGATGATAGATATACTGACCGAATCACTGCGCACCACCGTCCTGGTAACGGGGCTGGTGGTGATTATGATGATGCTCATCGAGGTGTTCAACGTGCGCTCACATGGGCGTATGTTCGGCGGTTTGCGCAACCGCCGCGTGGGCCAGGTGCTGCTTTCGGCGGCACTGGGCGCCGTGCCCGGATGCATGGGCGGATTCGCGTCAGTATCTCTCTACACCCACGGCCTGATAAGCTTTGGAGCGCTGATTGCCATGATGATAGCCTCATCGGGCGACGAGGCGTTTGTTATGCTGGCCATGTTCCCCGGCAAGTCTGCCTGGATATTCCTGATCCTGTTTGTAATTGCAGTTGCCGTTGGCCTTCTGGTGGATCTGTTCCGCAGTAAAGATGACGGCTGCCACTCCATGAATGTGCATGACCAGGACCGTGAGCCACGTCATGAGCACCATCACGAGCGCCACTACGGCTGGCAGCGAATAGTTATGTTCTTAGGGGTGCTTGTATTCATAGGCTCCCTCCTGGCCGGCTGGCTTGAGGCCGATGAGTCCGATGCAGGTGCAGGCGGTTTCAACCTGCTCTCCGAAGAGTGGATGTACTGGCTGTTCGCAGCCCTGAGCCTTGCCGTGCTGGGCATGCTGTTGTTTGCAGGCGACCATTTTGTGGTGGAACACCTGTGGGAGCACATAGTATGCCACCATCTGCCAGGCATATTCCTTTGGACATTCGGAACAATCCTGATAATAGGCGTGCTGATGTCATATTTCGACATTACCTCATGGATCAGTGACAACACAATCCTGATGATCCTGCTGGCCGCGGCTATCGGCATCATACCCGAATCCGGCCCGCATCTGGTATTCGTATCACTCTACGCCGCAGGAGTAATCCCACTCCCCGTGCTCCTGGCCAGCTGCATCAGTCAGGACGGTCACGCCTCCCTCCCCCTCCTGGCCCAAAGCCGCGGCTCGTTCCTCAAAGCCAAACTCATCAACGTCATCGTCGCCGTGCTCATCGGCCTCATAAATACGGCCATACCTGCGTAAAACCCGCGTTTAAAGCATCTTTTCTGCAAGTATGGCCGGGAAACCCGCGTTTTTGGCCATTTTTGCAGCCATACTTGCTGGGAATCGGCCCTACA
>JAKSIV010000039.1 GCA_024398635.1 Bacteroidaceae bacterium
CTCATCTTGCAAGAATGAAAATCTTGAGTACTAGCCGATATACGAACGCGCCATCCTTTCTGAGAAGCCTCGAGAGGCTGCCCTATAAAGCGGATGCAAAAGTAGTTACATTTTTCCAAACGACAAACTTTCTCTCCAAATTTTTTAGAATGTTAAGTACCGTGTGGAGTTCTTGTTATTATTCCCTATTTTTGCCTTAAACAAACGGCACAATCTATGTGGCAACAGGAACACGGTATACTTATAGGGGCTGTCAAACACAATGACAGGACCAGTGTAGCCCGGATTTTCACGCGGACGCACGGAATGGTTCCGTTTGTCTGGTTCCTCTCCAAAAGCGGAAAGAACGCATCACGCAACACCTTGCTTCAGCCCCTCACCCATCTGGAGTTCCAGGCGGAATATGTGCCGAATGAAAACCTTCACCATCTCAAAGACGCCAAGAATTCTCTGCCCTATAAGGATATTCCTTTCAACCCGCAAAAAAGTGCCATCGCACTCTTCCTGTCAGAGTTTCTCACCTACGCTTTAAACGGGGAGCAGAACAATCCGGGTCTCTTCTCGTTCCTGACAGAATCACTGAGATGGTTTGACAATGCCCCCGAAGGCAGTTATGCCAATTTTCACGTGGCATTCATGATTGGAACCGCACGTCACATAGGTATCTGTCCCAATGCCGATGAATATACGCCGGGCAGCGTGCTTGATATGCGCGATGGCTGTTTCAGCGCTCTTTTGCCCAAACACACCGAGTTCATGCAGGCCGATCTCTCGTATAAACTCCACCTGCTCATGAACAGCAGTTATGACCAAATGAAAGACGCGCCCCTGACCGGTCAGGAACGCGTCAATATGCTTAATGCATTGAATACCTATTTCCGTCTGCACATACCCTCTTTCCCGGTGCTCAAATCAATCGAGGTACTGGAGACGGTATTCGGCTAAGCACGAAGTGCCTTGATCTCGGCCAGTCCCACTGAATTACGCAGATAAGATGGCGATGCCTCGATAGCATCTATCAGAGCATCATTGTCAAGATCATTGTCAGACAGTTCGTACAGATAGAGCTGGCGCTTGTCAACGCGATCACCATACAGGCCTTCGATCACGCGGTCTGCCTCCTCTTCATCGTCCATCATCGGTATGCTATCCATTCCGAATCCGGTGGCAAGGACAGTGATCTTGACCTCATCTGTAAGTGTATCGTCATTTGCAAGACCCCATATTACCTCTATGTTCTTGTCCTCAAACTTATCCATGAAGTGACGTACCTCATTCATCTCATCGAGCATAAGCTGATGTTCCGCCTTAGTACTCTGATAGATGTTGAAGAGGATCTTCTTGGATTTATGAATATCATTGTTGTAGAGAAGAGGTGATTTGAGAGCTGCATCAAAAGCTTGGTTGACACGATTCTCACCCTTGGCTATACCGGTACTCATTATGGCCACGCCTCCGTTGCTCAGTATCTTCTTTACATCACGGAAGTCAAGGTTGATGATACCACGGCAGGTAATAAGCTCGGCTATGCTCTTGGTTGCCGTAGTCAGGGTCTCGTCCACATGTTTGAATCCCGTAGCAACACTCTTGTCAGGATATATCTCAAGCAGTTTCTCGTTGCTAATTACAAGCAGGGCATCCACATACTGGGACATCTCACGGACACCCTTGAGCGCCTGCTTGATCTTGGGACGCATCTCGAACTTGAACGGGATGGTTACTATGCCGACAGTAAGCATTCCGCACTCCTTGGCGCATTTGGCGATGACAGGTGCGGCACCTGTTCCGGTACCGCCACCCATACCTGCGGTAATGAATACCATCTGGGTATCGTCCTTGAACTGTGCCTTTATCTCCTCGATGCTCTCCTCGGCAGCCTTGCGTGCAACGGCAGGATCATTACCGGCACCCAGTCCGTTCGTAGTCTGACGGCCCAGCTGCAGTTTAATTGGAATATCCGAGTCGGCCAATGCCTGCTGGTCTGTATTGGCAATGACAAAAACCACGTCATGTATGCCCTCGCGGTACATGTTCTTGACAGCGTTACCTCCACCGCCGCCCACACCGATAACCTTGATTATCTTACGCGATTCGGTTGGGAAATCAAACGGCAGAATCTCGTTCTCTTCAAAATCTCTTATATCCTGGTTCATAGTCACTTGTTTTCTGAGTCATCAAAGAAACCTTCACTGTAGTCCATGAAGTTGTCAATCCATTTCTTAAAGAAACTGCCCTTTTTCTTGCCACCCTTGCTTTCAGTATCGGCAGGTTTCTCCTGCTCCTCCTTCTCGGCAGCCTCTTCGGCCTGGCGGCGTTCCTCCTGTTCCTTGCGGTCACGCTCCTCCTGGGCACTCTCGCCGGTTTCGGTAAAGAGGCTCTGCTGTACAATCTTATCCTGATCCTCGGGAGCCAGTTTGTCTATCTCATCCATAGGCTTGAGCTCACAGCAGTTCTCGTCACCCTTGGCCAGGACAGAGAGCAAAGCCAGCTGCGATCCGTCGCCACGTTTCCAACGCGGCTCGTTCCATACAACTCCGCAGGCAGGCTCTGTCGCCACCCTGGGCTTACGCATGGATGGCATAAGCTTGACAAACACCTGATCCAGCTGACGCAACTGCGAACCGCCTCCGGTCAGCACTATTCCGGCATACAGCACTTCGCTGTAGCCCGATGCCTTTATCTGAGCACACACGTTACGGATTACCTCCTCATTGCGTGCCTCGATTATGTCTCCTATCTCCTTGAGTGCCACCTTACGTTCATTGATCACAATCGTCTCGTCATTATCCTGACTGCCTATCAGATTGCACAGTCCGTAAGTACACTTGAGCTGTTCTGCCTGCTCCGGCTCTATCTTAAGGATAGTTGAAAGGTCACGGGTTATCAGGGAACTTCCCAGCGGAATTACGCGCAGGAAGCGCAACAGGCCGTTCTTATAAACCGATACCGTGGTCGTGTCGGCACCGTAATCAACAAGCACGCATCCCTGCTGACGGTCATCTTCGGTCAGCACGGCATCGGCCTGTACCATCGGGGCCACATAACCATCCACGATATCCACCTGGGCCGCCATAAAGCACTGGGCAATATAATCGGCCACCTGCTTTTTAAGCAGTATGTTCAGGTAGTTGCCTTCGAGTGAACGGCAGGCCACGCCCATCGGGTCTGTCTCCGTGCCCCTCTTGTTGTCAACCACATACTCCTGCGACTCCTGGAACAGGTTCACATAACCGTCATACTCAATCTCGCTGCACTGCTGGAACATGTCATCGATAACTTCCTGACTTACCACAGTCTCCTCATCAAACTGATGCTCCACCCTGCTGATCACAGATTTGAGTCCTTTGGCGTTATAGCCCACATACACCTTCTCTATCTTGGTAGAAAGTATAGTGTCAAGCCTGCCCACTACGTCCGCAATGGCATTTGCAGTCTTGTCCAGATTATATACGGCACCGTGTCTGATGCACGATGACGACGGCACGCCCGCATATGCCTGCACTTTCAGCGAGCCATCGGCCATTATCTGACCCGCTACGGCCGATATCTTGGATGACCCAAGTTCAACGGCTACAATTACTTTGTCGTTTTCCATCTATCTTATTTCCGTTTTTTGCATACTACCTGATTATCATAGGCCACGCTTATGGAACGGTATTTGTTCCATCCTACATTGTCCAGGCCCTTCTCATAAAAGTTCATCAGACGGGCCAGTTTGTTCTCCACGTCATCGGCCGTTCCCAGAATCAGCAGATGGTCACCCACGCGGGGTACCAGTTCTATCTGTTTGTCTTTGGTCACGTTGATCTGCTCCACCTGAGCCTTCCAGAATTCCGAGCGGTCTATGGCACGTACCACCTGCAGAAGCTCCTCGGATGCATATTTGCGATCGATATAACCCGTTGCCACAGGAAGCTGTACCGCCAGCGAGCGTTGCGTAAGGATCTCACCCTTGCTGTCGACATAGAAATCCTGCCCACGGTTATTCATGACACGTACCAAAGGCACCTTGCTTGATATATTTATCCTGAGCATGTCGCCGCCTGTCCTATAGCACTGAACCTTGCCTACCAGAGGATGAAGCAACAATGTGTTCTCAACCCTCTCCAGGTCGATCTCCTCCAAAGGCAGACCTACCGGATCGACCGAGTGCTCCTGGAGCAGCGACAGTATCATCTCCTCATCAATCAGGTCAAAATGAAGACTGTCCGTAATATGCAGATCCACACCACGACAGATACGGGTATCCTCATGCCTGTCTGTCATGGCCACCACGGAATATACCAAATATCCCGCCAGCACGATCAACGATAATATGGACAGTATCTTCTTTACCACCTTACTTGAGTATCCCGGTTATAGTTTCAACATAATCTTCCAGGTCACCTGCGCCGAGTGTCACCAGCACCCCGACATCATCCTTTATGGACTTGACCAACTCGGGCACCTGATTCCTGGATATTATCCCCTTGCACACACCCGGTGTCATATTCTCCGACAGCAGGGCGCTTGTCACACCTGGTATAGGTTGCTCGCGCGCGGGATATATCTCCAGCAGCCATACCTCGTCAAACAGCGAGAGGCTGTCGGCGAATTCATTGTAGAAATCCCTTGTGCGGGTATACAGATGAGGCTGGAAAATACATGTTATCTTGCGGCCCTCATAAAGCTTGCGCAATGACAGGGCGCACTGACGAATCTCCTCGGGATGATGCGCATAATCACTCAGGTAAACCTTATCGGCCTTCTTTACATGGAAGTCAAAACGTCGGTCACATCCGCGGAATGTGCCGATGCGCTCGCGGATGACATCATCCGATGCACCGCTCAACTGTGCCATAGCCATGGCTGCAACGGCATTCTCGACATTGATAGGAATAGGTACGCCCAGCTCTACATCAGCAATGCTGCCAAGCGGAGAGACATAGTCAAACCTGAGCTCACCATTACCTACACGGATGTTGAATGCATGGAAATAACCCTCGTCCAAACCATATGTGTAGAGGTTCACACCCTTCTGCAGTTGCGGCATGAGCTTGTCGGCCAGGCCCACATGCAGTATCAGGTCACCACCCGGCTTTATGAGTGACGTATACTTGCGGAAACTCTCCACATATGCATCGTAAGTGCCGTATATATCCAGATGGTCCGCATCAACAGCGGTAATGACGCTGCGCAACGGAGTAAGGTGGTGGAACGAGCGGTCAAACTCATCGGCCTCAATCACCACGCGGCGGCTCTTTTTGCTTATCATCAGGTTGCTTCCTATGTTCTTGAGTATTCCGCCCAGGAATGCATTACAACCTTCGGGAGTTCCATCCAGAATATGAGCTATCATCGACGACGTTGTGGTCTTGCCGTGAGTGCCGGCTACGCACAGACCGTCCAGGGAGCGGGTCAGGGTTCCCAGCACCTGAGCACGTTTTTGGACATCGAAGCAGTGTATGTTGAACCAGCGGAGTATGCGGTTGTCGGCCGGGATTGCAGGAGTATATACCACAAGGGTAGAACTGCTCTCCTTGAAGCATGCATCAACTTTATCAATATCATCTTCAAAACCTATCATGGCACCCTCCTTTATCAGAGTCGATGTCAGGTCCGTCGATGTCTTGTCATAACCGCCCACCTTGCATCCGCGGGCCAGGAAATAGCGTACCAGAGCACTCATTCCTATACCGCCTGCGCCTACAAAATAGACAGACTTTATGTCATCCAGTTTAAGTGAACCGCTGCCGTACCCGGCCAGCTTGAGCACTTCATGGGCAATTATCTCGGCCGAATCATACATAGCCAGCTTAAGTATATTGTCATGAAGCTGTCCAAGGCGCTCCTCATCCTTGACCAGATCTATTGCGGCAGGAATAAGCTCCTTACGGGCATCCACATCACGGATATGTATAGCCGCATCCTTGTCTGCCAAAGCCAGGGCATTCTTTGTCTGATGGTTCTCGGCCACATTGGGTGAAGGCACCAGAATAACCGGCTTACCCAACAGGCACAACTCCGATATGGTACCGGCACCTGCGCGTGAAATCACAAGGTCACAAGCTGCATACGCCTGATCCATGTCCTGCACGAACTCCGTTGGGAACAGGTTCTCTACAGGCTGCTGCTCTGCAAGACGGCTCTTCATCTCCTCAAAGTAGAACTTACCCGTCTGCCATACAAACTGTACGTCTTCTGACATACGTATCAGGTCAAGGTTGCTCATAACGCTCTCATTCAGCGTACGGGCGCCCAGACTTCCGCCCACGATGAGCACTATCCTCTTGGACGGGTCAAGTCCCATCTTTGAAGCGGCTTCCTTACGGCTCATGCCGCCCTTGGTCAGGGTGGGACGCACCGGATTACCGGTCTTTATTATCTTATCGGCAGGGAAGAAACGTTCCATACCGTCATAAGCCACACATATCCTGTTGGCCTTCTTGGCCAGGATCTTATTTGTCACTCCGGCATATGAGTTCTGCTCCTGCAGGAGCGTTGGTATGCCCATCTTGCCGGCTATACGCAGCGTAGGTCCGCTGGCATAACCGCCCACTCCGACAGCCACCATAGGACGGAACTGGCGTATTATGCGCCGTGCCATCATCTGGCTGCGCATAATCTTGAACAGTACGACAATGTTCTTGAACGGATTCTTACGGTCGAATCCGCAGATGGGTAGTCCCTTTATGTTGAATCCTGCCTGCGGCACACGCTGCATCTCCATACGGCCCTCGGCTCCCACGAACAGGATCTCTGTCTCCGGATTGAGCGCCTTGATGGCATGTGCTATTGATACGGCAGGAAAGATATGTCCTCCCGTACCTCCTCCGCTTATAATTACTCTAGGTTTAGTCTCCATATGACGGTTTATTTAATTTTCATCGAATGATTCGTTTCCGTTAACCGGTGCAGGCACCTCAGTTTCTGTTCCAAGCACCTGTTCGCCACGCGCCTCCTTATCAAGGGCATTGCTTATACCCAACAGCATGCCTATGCATCCGCTGGTCATCAGTACCGATGTTCCGCCCTTGCTTATGAGCGGCAACGGCTGTCCTGTTACCGGGAACAGTCCTACGGCCACCGACATGTTTATGAACGCCTGCAGGCCTAGCAGCATACCCAATCCCATAGCCAGATAAGCGGGATATTTCTCCTTGCAGCGTGTAGCTATACGGCCCACCCTGAAAAGCAGGACCACGTACACCAGCATCACCACTATTCCTCCTGCCATACCCAGCTCCTCTATGATTATTGCATAGATAAAGTCACAACTGGCTTCCTGCAGATAGTCACGCTCATCGGAGTTACCCGGACCCTTGCCGAGTATGTTACTGGTTGCTATCGCTATGTTGGCGTGTGTCTCCTGCGGTTTCTCGGGAGCCACCAGTTTTGCATATTCGTATGCATTGGGCTTGTTTTTTGTCTGGGAGAAATCCTGCAGACGAGCCTGCCATGTGGTGGCACGTGAAGGTATTATCTTGGAATCACGTATAGTCTGTGTCGGCACGAACAGCAGGACCACCACCGCCACGATTCCCGCGGCCGCTACAAATCCTGTCAGAGTAAGCATACGCCTCCATGAAATGCCGCCCAGTATCATCATCACGAATATCACACCTGCCAGCAGGATGGCTGTCGACAGGTTTTCACCCACAATCAGCGCATCGACAAATCCCGTCAAAGCCAGTATCTTCCAGAACGTGTTGGACTGGCTCAACTCATCCTCGGGCTTGAGTTTTGAAAGCCAGTATGCAACCGCCATGATAACACCTATCTTACCCAGCTCCGACGGCTGCAGCTGGAAGAAACCCAGATTGATCCATCGTTCCGCACCCGATGAGCTGGCACTCTGTATCGAGAGATAGCCCAACAATATGATTGACAGAGGAACCAGCAATACCGGGAACAGTCTGTACCACTTGTAGTGGAGCAGATGCACCAAATACATACCCGCCAGACCGATACCCAGATGCATGGTATGCGATATGATAGGTGTCAGGAAACTGCTCTTTCCGAACGTAAGGCGGCTACTTGCCGAGAACACCTCGATAAGAGATATTCCGCACAGCACGAAAACCATTGCCCAGATGGTACGGTCTCCGTTAAGCAGTTGCCTGCGAACAGGTTTTTCCTCTGTATTCTCCATACCCTTATCTTATAATGCTCTCACACACGCCTTGAACTGCTCGCCGCGATCCTCATAGCTCTTGAACAGATCAAAACTTGCACAGCAGGGACTCAGCAGTACTATCTCGCCCATGTGAGCCATCTTGTACGCAGCATCCACAGCATCCTTCATTGACTGCACATCGGCCACAGGCAGGCCGAATCCGTCAAAGAAATCATGCAGCTTCTCGTTATGTAGACCCATATAGACCAGACCGCAGCATTTCTCACGTACCAGGTCTGCAATCTCATTGTAGTCATTACCCTTATCCTTACCTCCAAGAATCAGTACGCACTTGACAGGCATGCTCTGCAGAGCGTACCAGCAGCTGTTCACGTTGGTAGCCTTGGAGTCATTGATAAAGTCGATACCGTTCACCCTTGTCACACGCTCCAGACGGTGCTCCACACCCTGGAATGTCTGCAACGCCTTACGTATGGTCTCGCTCTTGATACCGGCTATGTTGGCCGATATACCCGCAGCCATCGAGTTGTACAGATTGTGCTTGCCGGTGAGCGAGAGTGACTCCTGCTCCATGTTGAAAGCGTAAGGCCTGGTAAAGTACAGGGTTCCGTCCTCAACGTATGCTGACAGATCCTCCCTCTTGGCCTCGGCAAACGGATAAAGCGTAGCCTGCAGTCCGTACTTCTTGAGTTCACGGGTGATTATGGGATCATCGCTCCAGTAAACGAAAGCGTCATCCTTGGTCTGATTGCGTATGACACGCATCTTGGCATCCACGTAATTCTGCATCTCATGGTCATAACGGTCCAGATGATCCGGAGTTATGTTCATAAGGATGGCGATATCGGCCTTGAAGTCATACATATTGTCTAACTGGAAGCTGCTCAGCTCTATCACGTAGTAGTCATAGTTCTTCTCGGCCACCTGCCATGCCAGACTGCTGCCTATGTTGCCGGCCAAACCCACGTTCATACCGGCCATCTTGAAGATATGGTATATGAGCGATGTGGTGGTCGTCTTACCGTTTGATCCGGTAATACAGATCATCTTGGCATTGGTGTATCGGCCGGCAAACTCAATCTCGGATATGATAGGCGTGCCCTGAGCCATCAGCTTCTGGATGATAGGAGCCTCCTTGGGAATGCCCGGGCTCTTTATCACCTCATCGGCCGCAAGGATACGCTCCTCGGTATGCTGTTTCTGCTCCCACTCTATTCCGCGCAGGTCAAGTTCGTTGCGGTAATGCTCCTTGATCTCCGAAAGGTCCGATACAAACACGTCAAAACCCTTGGCTTTAGCCAGAATGGCTGCGCCTGTACCGCTCTCGCCTGCTCCTAAAACTACGATCTTCTTTGCCATTTCAATTATCTTATCTTCAAGGTCAATATTGTAAGCGCTGCAAGACCTATGCTTATGATCCAGGTCCTGAGCGTAATCTTTGTCTCAAACTGAAGCTTGCTGTCGTTCCCATGGAACTTGACCGTACTGCCCGGATCGGCCTTAAGGACCTGCTCCATGCTGGTACGGAAATGATCATGTATCGGCGTACGCTTCCAGATACGCTGGTGAACGCCCTTGCGCTTACCCATCTTGTAGTAGAAACGCTGACAAATTACAGAAAGGCTCTCCACCAGGAACACGCCGCACAGGATGGGCAGCAGCAGCTCCTTATGTATGCAGAGCGCAGCCACAGCGATGATACCGCCGATGGTCAGGCTGCCCGTATCGCCCATGAATATCTGTGCCGGATATGAGTTGAACCAGAGGAATCCCACCAGAGCGCCCACGAAGGCAGCCATATAGACCACCACCTCCTGACTTCCGGGCACATACATCAGGTCAAAATGGCTTGCCGTCACGACGTTACTGGATACGTAAGCCAAAATACCCAGCGTTATGCCGATGATGGCCGAATTGCCCGCCGCCATACCGTCCATACCGTCGTTCAGGTTTGAACCGTTCGATACGGCAGTCACGATAAAGAGAGTGAGCAGTACAAAGAACACCCATCCTGCGGGATACTTGGCCTTCTCACCCAACCAGCCGAAAGCGTCGGCATAATTCAGGTTATGGTTCTTAAAGAAAGGTATCGTGGTACGGGTCGACTTGACATCGGGAGTCTTGACCACAATCTCGGTGTTGTTCTCAATACGGGTCTCGACCTTCTCGTTTATCACCACCTGAGGACTGTAACGCAGGGTCAGACCCACAATCAGGCCCAACGCAAGCTGACCGGCCACCTTAAGCCAGCCGTTCAGTCCCTCCTTGTTACCCTTGAATGTCTTGATATAGTCATCGGCAAAACCAATCACGCCCAGAATCACCGTAGTGATGATCATCAGCCACATATATACATTCCCGAGGTTGCCTATCAGAAGGCACGGAATAAGGATAGCCACGATGATGATCACGCCGCCCATGGTGGGAACGCCCTTCTTGGTCACGCCGAACGGATCTATCTTGACGTCACGCTGCGTCTCGGATATGTTCCTGCGCTTGAGCATGTCGATGAAATGACTGCCGAACCAGCATGACACTATAAGTGACAGTACGAGAGCGAATATTGCACGGAACGTTACGTAACTGAACATTCCGCCGCCGGGAATATCGATTCCGGCATTCTTCAAGTATTCAAACAGACTGTATAACATTCAATTGAGAATTGAGAATTGAGAATTGAGAATTGAGAATTAAAAACACTCGCGTATCACTTCGTGGTCATCAAAGTGATGTTTGACTCCCTTGATCTCCTGATAATCCTCGTGTCCCTTACCGGCCACAAGAATGACGTCACCTGCCTGAGCCATCATACATGCGGTACGAATGGCCTCGCGGCGGTCAACAATCGATATCACCTTCTGCATATCCTCCTTTGTTAGGCCGGCCAGCATATCGTTGATGATATCCTGAGGCTCCTCGAAACGGGGATTGTCCGATGTGATTATCACGCGGTCGCTGTACTTGACGCTCTCCTTGGCCATCAGCGGACGCTTGCCCTTGTCGCGGTTGCCGCCGGCACCCACAACGGTAATAATCTGACCCTTGCCGTCCAGCACATCGACAATGGTGGTAAGCACATTGGTCAGGGCATCGGGAGTATGGGCGTAATCAACTATGGCTGTGAATCCCTTGGGTGAGCGTATCGCATCAAAGCGGCCGTTCACGGGGACCAGCGTACTCATTATGGTAAGCACCTCCATCGGGTCACATCCCAGATTGACAGCCGTTCCGTAAACAGCCAGCAGGTTGCTTGCGTTGAACTTGCCTATGAACTTGAGGAACACCTCGCGACCGTTGATCTCAAGCAGCATACCGTCAAAACCGGACTCCAGCAGACGGCCCTTGAAATCACTCATGCTGCGCAGGGAGTATGTGGTAACCTTTGCCTTGGTGTTCTGAGCCATCACCAGACCGTTCTTGTCATCCAGGTTGGTAACCACGAAAGCATCCTTGGGCAGGTCATCAAAGAACTTCTTCTTGGCCTTGAGGTAGTTCTCGACAGTCTTATGGTAATCCAGATGGTCACGGGTCAAGTTGGTGAAAATACCTCCCGCATATTTGAGACCTCCTATGCGTTTCTGAACGATAGCGTGCGAGCTGCACTCCATGAACACATACTTGCAGCCCTCATCGGCCATACGTCCCAGCAGACGGTTAAGCGTTACGGCATCGGGCGTGGTATGATTGGCCGGGATAGGCTCGCCGTCAATGTAATTGCATACGGTTGACAGCAGACCGGCTTTGTATCCCATCTTACGGAACATGTTGTAAAGCAGTGTGGCAATGGTGGTCTTGCCGTTGGTTCCGGTCACGCCCACCAGTTTTACCTTATCGGTGGGATTGCCAAAGAACCTGGTGGCTACCGTACCCACCACATCCTCGCAGTCAGGAACCTGAACGTATGTTACTCCGGGAACGGTCTCATCGGGCATAACCTCACACAACACTGATTTGGCTCCCAGCTCTATTGCCTTGGGTATGAACTGATGACCGTCTACGGTCGTACCGCGCATGGCTACGAACAGACAGCCTTTGTCCACCTTGCGTGAATCCAGCTGAATATCGGTAACCTCCACTCCGGTATCTCCTACCGTACGAATGGTCTTAAGTCCTGAAACAAGTTCTCCTATTGTCACCATATATGTCACATTGATAATGTTAGCTGTATTCTGTCACCTTTGCGGAAACGGGTATTGCGTGCGGGCACCTGGCTCTTGACCTTACCCACTCCCTCGATGCTTACCCTGAATCCCATCTTCTCCAAAAGGTAGAGTGCGTCCGATGCACCCATCCCGCGCACGTCGGGCACCACGTCATCGGCATACTCCACGTAATTCATCACATAACGTCCCGAATCAGAGTTGACCGTACCCCATATGCTGTCGGGCAGCGAGCGGTCAATCTTACGCATCAGGTTCTTCTTGCCCAAACCCTTGAGTACCGTACTTGCCTTGGCCAGATCGCCGGGCAGCACCTTGGGAATGAACTGATGAATGGAGTCATATGCCTCATTCACATTCCTCAGGTTACGGCTTGCCATAACCTTCTCGGATATCTCATGAAACGCCGGAGCCGCCCATGTGGCACCGCCTGCGGCACCGCCGTCAGTACGTACCGATACGATGCATGAATACTGCGGATTGTCAGCGGGGAAGTATCCGCAGAACGATACCATATATCTCACCGGACCGTTGCGGTAACCGCCCGATCCCTGTGACAGCTGTGCGGTACCCGTCTTGCCGGCCACATTGAAATATTTCGAGTTTGCGTTCTTACCGGTTCCCTCAACCACCACAAGCTCCAGCATCGACTTGATCTTGGCAAGAGTCTCATCCTTGCACATATGGCGGCGCACCACCTCGACCGGGAACTCCTCAATCACCTCATCCTCACGCGTAACCTTGGTCACTAATCGCGGAGCCACCATACAGCCTCCGTTGGCTATGCCGTTATAGAAAGCCAGAGTATTTATAACCGGCAACTGTGTGTTGTAGCCTATCGACATCCAGGGCAGTCGGGTTGCATCCCAATAGCCGTCGCGCTTTATGACCGGAGCGGCCACACCCTTGAGCTGCATGTCAAAATGGGTGTTGATGCCGGTCCTGTAAACTCCGTCCACATACTCCTGCGGGTTATCCTTATAGGCCGCATGTATAAGTTTGGATGTTCCGATGTTGCTCGAATTGGCAATTATGTGCGGCACATCAAGCCATCCGTACTTGTGTGAGTCAGTCATACGTGAACCTCCGAATCCCGTATATACGCCGTTCTCGCAGAACACGCTGTCCGTAAGTGATATCTTACCGTCATCAAGGGCCACCATCATGGATACCGGCTTGAATGTGGATCCGGGCTCGTAAATCTCCCTTACCGCATTGTTCTGAATCTCGCTGTACTCACCCGGACCCGTCTTGGTAAGACTGGCCATAGCCTTGATGTCACCCGTAGGCACTTCCATCAGGACCACGATACCCGAAGCCGCGTTATGTGTATCCATCACCTTGCGCAGTGCCACCTCGGCGATATCCTGCATATCCACGTTAAGTGTAGTGTGGACGTCACAGCCGTCAGTCTGAGGGATATCGGCCACCATTCGGGTCACGTTCTGCACCTTCTCCTGATGTCCGCGTCCCGGAACGCCGCGCAGGAGCGAGTCAAATGACAGCTCCAGACCGTTACGGGCCGAATCCTTTGCCTCATACATACCACCGATGGTACGGGCGGCCAACGCGCCGAACGGTTTCTCACGTGATATCTTGGATTCGGCGCTGTAGAACCACATCTCATATCTCGGCTTGAGCCATACCGTCTTAGCAAGTGACTTGTACTGGTTGTATGTTATAGGATATGAATTGCGTGACACGCCCGGCAGCAGAGGCCATGAGTGCGATTTCGCCTTGAAACCGTTCTCATAATGGTTTACAAACTCCAGTGCCGAATACTTGGGGAACACCTCATGCATCTGACGCGCAAACTCAGCCAGATGGTTGTTGTAAAGCGTATCCTTACGCATCTGGTCTTTCTGTGCACGCACCGGATCCTTCTCGGATGTCCTGAAATCTATGAACACCCTGTACTGCTTGACGCTGCTTGCCAGCAGCAGTCCGTCATCACTCAGGATATTGCCGCGACGGGGTTCTATCACGCGGTTGACCGGCGTCATGTTACGGGCCACATCATTCCAGTACTGCCTCTCGCCGAACATCACCATCGCCATCTTCACAATGATGAATGCGCCCCACACCATCATAAGCAGAAAGAGCGAGAGGTACTTGCGTGACACCCTCTTCTTCTCCTGCTTGCGCGGGTCATCCTTGCTCATCATCGCACTCATTTGGGCAGGCGGTACGGCGGTTCAGTGGTAGGTTGCAGACCGGAGCCGTTTCTGGTCGCCACTTTCTCTACATATGACGGTTTACTCTTGGCCGATACGTCACTCGTGGTATTGAGCGTCTGATACTGCATATCAACAAGCTCACGGCGCAACCTCTCGGCATAAGCCTGGTCACGCTGGTAAGCGTATCGGTTGCCGATATAGATGATGACACACACCAGTATCTCCACCAGCAACCAGAAGTTGCGCTGGATGAAATCAGGCATTGACTGCATCAATCCCTTACGCTTAACGGTGCTGTGTGTCTGCTCCTCCATATCAGATCTTCTCTGCTATCCTCAGTTTTGCACTACGGGAACGCGGATTGGCCGCCTGCTCGGCAGCATCCGGCACAACGGGCTTGCCAATCATTTTGAAAGGCACCTCGCGGTTTCCGTAGAAATCAGTCTTGATGTCACCCTCGATATTTCCGCTCTTCATCAGGTTCTTGACCATACGGTCCTCAATGGAGTGATAAGTTATCACCACTAAACGGCCGCCCTTGTCAAGCAACCCTACGCTACCCTCCAGCATCTCAAGCAGCGCATCCACCTCATGGTTCACCTCCATACGCAGAGCCTGGAACAGTTTCGCGGTATCTTTCTTCTCCCTTTCACGGCCTATAACCGGACGTACGGCATCCAGCAGCTGAGTCACGGTCTCCAAACGGCTGTTCTTGCGGGCACGACCTATCGCACCTGCCAGCTGACGTCCGTTCTGCAGCTCGCCGTACAGCCAGAACAGCTGTGCAAGACGCTCCTCGGGGTACTCATTCAGTACATCCGATGCCTTCATCCCCTCCTTCTGGTTCATGCGCATATCGATGGGACCCTCAAAACGGAACGAGAATCCGCGGGTGCTGTCATCAAAGTGATGCCAGGAGACACCCAGATCGGCCAGTATTCCGGTCACCTTGTCGTGGCCGTACCAGCGCATGAAATTGGACATGTAACGGAAATTGGAATAGACGAACGTAAAACGCTTGTCATCGATTCGGTTGTTCATGGCATCGGCATCCTGGTCGAAACCATACAGATGACCTTTTGAGCTAAGTTTAGACACTATTTCGCGCGAGTGGCCGCCGCCACCGAAGGTGGCATCCACATAGACCCCGTTAGGGTCCGTTACAAGCCCTTCTACGCTCTGCTTGAGAAGGACAGGCACATGATATGTCCCGCTTGTGTCCACTTACCTGCTATGTCTATAGTACGTATCACTCAGTCATGAATTTTCGTAGACTATCGGCAAATTCGCTGTCGCTCATGAAAGGCTGTTCACCCTTTCCTGCAGCCACATCGGGATTCCATATCTCTATGGTCTGCTCCATGCCCACGAACAGGGCATCCTGCTTAATCCCCACTTTATCGAGCAGCGCCTTGGGCAGCAGCAGACGACCGTTGCTGTCCAACTGCACCTCCTGAGCCTCAGATACCAGCTTGCGGTACACCATCTGCTGATTACCGTCAAAACGGTTCAGACGGGCACGCACTCCGGCAATCTCATCCCTCCACTGCGTAGCGGGATAAACCACAAGACAGTTCTCAAAGTAATCCTTGCGGACCACCAGAGTCTGCTCGCCAGCCTGTTGCAGCATGCGGCGGAAACCTGCCGGCATGAACGCTCTGTTCTTGGCGTCAAGCCGTACCGGGAACTGTCCTATGAAACTCATTCTTTGCCTATAATCGATATTCGGTTTCAAAGTTATACTTTTTTGCTCCACTTTCACCCACTTTTCCCCACTTTTTATTTAAAAAAGTTTTTAACAAGCTGTTGATAACTCAAACCGCTCAATAACAAATAATTGGCCCGAACCAGTTGAAGCATTGGTTCGGGCCAATTATTTAAACTGTTGAAA
>JAKSIV010000004.1 GCA_024398635.1 Bacteroidaceae bacterium
AGCACGACCTTGCCAAGGTCGGGGTCGCGAGTTCGAGTCTCGTTTGCCGCTCCAATTTTTGAATTACTAAGCAGCTTGTCTTTAACAGGAAAGGCTGCTTTTTTTGTTGAATAACGAATGAAAAGAACTACAACATTCCTACTGTCAGTATTGTCAGTACTTTGTTTGCAAGCCCAAAACAAACACACCATCAGCGGTTACATAACCGACAAGGCTAGCAAGGAGACACTGATTGGTGCCACGATCCTGGACCTCAAGAGCGGCCGCGGAACAACGACCAACGAGTACGGATTCTACTCAATCACCCTACCCGACGGTCCTGTCGAGATGCGTACAGGATATGTCGGCTACAAACCTGTCGTAGTTCCTTTCACATTGCATCGTGACACCATTATTAATATAGATGTACCCACAATCGATGCCCTTAATGAGGTTACCATTTACGGAAACCGCGAGATTTTGGGCGTTCGCGGCTCACAGATGAGTGCAGTGGATATTCCCATTGAGCAGATCAAGGCCGTTCCCGCCATGTTCGGTGAGACCGATGTTCTCAAGGCACTCCAGTTACTCCCAGGCGTCCAGGCCGGTACCGAGGCAACCGCAGGTCTTTATGTACGCGGTGGAAATCCTGATGAGAATCTGCTGCTGTTGGATGGCGTTCCGGTATATAACGTGAACCACATGTTCGGTATGTTTTCTGTCTTCAACCCTGATGCCATCAAGAACGTGACCCTCTACAAGGGCAGTTTCCCGGCCCATTACTACGGCCGTCTGTCATCGGCAGTTGATATCCGCATGAAAGACGGTGATCTGAATGAGTATCACGGTAACGTATCAATAGGACTTGTATCGTCAAAGACCAATCTGGAGGGTCCTATTATAAAAGGTAAGACATCATTCAACATTTCCGCCCGCCGCACCTACTCCGACATCTTGCTCAACTCGGCCATATGGCTCAACAGGCAGTTCAACTTTGCCAACGCCGATAACCTGAGCATGGGATATTACTTCTATGACCTGAACGTAAAACTGAATCACAAGTTCAGTGACCGCGACCGTCTGTATGTAAGCTGGTACAGCGGTGATGATGACATTTACTTTAATTACAAGAGTTCGGGAGGAGCATATAAGGAAAAGACCAAACTGGACTGGCGATGGGGTAATACCGTGACTGCTATCCGATGGAATCACGTGCTGGGCCCCAAGCTGTTTATGGACCTGAGCGCCAACTATACGCAGTACCGCCATAAGATGGGAATCAACATCAAGGAGGATGACAGGGTGAACAATTACAAAGGCAGCATGGGGATAAGCATGAAATCCGGTATTTACGATGCCTCTTTCAGGAGTGACTTCCATTGGTCTCCGTCGGCCAAGCAGGATATCAGGTTTGGCGGCAGTTACACGCATCACAAATTCACGCCCGATGTTATGGAACTCTCCATGAACAGCAGGGAAACCATGGAAAATGATTCCGTCAAGACCAATGATTACAACCAAAAATTCGGCTCTAAGGATATCATTGCCCATGAGTACCAGCTTTATCTGGAAGATGACATAGAACTCACTGACGTAATAAAGTTCAATATCGGCACAGGTTACGCCGGATTCAGCGTAAACAACCGCTATTACAACTCATTGGAGCCCAGACTGAGTGCCCGATTCCTCATTACCGATGACCTGTCACTCAAGACCGGTTATGCATATATGACACAGTATGTGCACCTGCTCTCCAACAACGTGATCAGCCTGCCTACAGACCTTTGGGTACCTGTGACCGACAAGATTGAGCCGGAGCATTCGCACCAGTGGGCACTGGGTGCCGCATACAGCATCGAGGGACTGGCCGATTTCACTCTTGAGGGTTATTACAAACACATGAACAACCTGATAGAGTATAAGGAGGGATCAACATATTTGTCCGGTGACACGGACTGGCAGAACAAGATTGCCCTTGGCCAGGGCTGGAGTTACGGCATAGAGTTCATGGCACAACGCTCTGTGGGCAGATTCAACGGTTGGATTGCATACACCTGGAACAAATCACAGCGCAAGTTTGACCGTCCGGGCATGACACTGAACGGCGGACGTACGTTTGACGCCAAGTATGACCGCCGCCATAAGCTGGACATTACCTGCAGTTACAAGTTCAGTGACAGGTTCGACATGTCGGCCACATGGCTATATGAGACCGGAAACTGCGGAACGATCTATACCCAGTACTATGATTCGCAGGTTCTTTACGATGAACAGGACCAGGAGTATTTTCCACACGGCACTGTGGGTTACTATGACAACCGCAACAATCTGCGCCTTAACCCTACACACAGGCTTGACCTGAGTTTCAACTGGCACCGCAAATTCTCCGAAAGGGTAAACCGCACTCTGAATCTGAGCATATACAATGCATACAACCATCGGAATCCGTTCCTTGTTTACGTTTATACTGACAGCTATTACAACGGGAATGAAGTGATTGAGGACCGCAAACTGCGCCAACTCACCCTGTTCCCTATTCTTCCCACCATCAGTTACGCAATATCATTCTAAGGTTATGAAAAAGTACAGCACCATCATATTGTCAGCCGCAGTTCTTATCTGTGCATGCACCAAGGACATTGAGTATAAAGGCCCTGACAGCGAGCGTATGCTTATTGTCAACAGCATCACCAGATCCGGAAATATTCCTCTGTTCAGGATGAGTCACAGCGCATTCTTCCTGGACTCCTATTACAGCGGCCACAACCTTAACAGCGATGTTACGGTCAACGTAGACATCAACGGAGAGACACGCACCGCCACATATGATGAAAACTGTAAGGCATATTCCGACGGACGTGCAATCCACGACGGCGACATCATCTCCGTCACCGCTTCACACCCGCTGTACGGAACGGCATCGGCCACCGACACTGTCCCCCATGCCCAAAACTGTCTGTTCTCCAATTACCGTAAGGAGTATGTCCCCACACAGACCATCAGCGAGTTGTTTGATGATTTCATCTCAGACTTTGATGACTCATCGGTTGATTCCGTATGGGTGACCGAACTTGAGATTCAGGGTATTGATGACAAGAAGGACTTCTACATGCTTACCATCGAGCCCATCTTAACCTATTACAGATACAATGACTGGACAGAACAATATGACACTTTTCAGACGAGTCTGCATTACAAGATTCCTTCTGAGACCAAGATACTGCTGGGACAGGCCGATGGTGCCACCGCCGTTCTTGAAGAGACCGAGGCTGACAGCCAGTTTGAATGGGGCAAAACTGAATTCCTGTTTGATGACCTTCACATCAAGGACGGAAACAAGTTCAGTTTCGACATCATGATGGAAAAGCCCGATACCGTTGAATACATCTACACTTACAGCAACGAAGGTCATTATGAGGGTGCCGACCCCTACTCGATTACAGACAAGATCAAGGATGAAGTAGTATATTCGGTCACCGTCAAACTGTACGTTCTCTCAGATGCCTACTACTATTACCACAAATCAGTGAATGATTACTGGGATGCCGATGACATATCATTCCTGTCGGAACCCGTCACCATAATCCATAACGTAAAGGGCGGTGCCGGCATCGTTGCCACCTACACCTCAAAGACCTTCCAAACGGAATTCAAGTACAAATTCAAATAGGCTAATACTTGGGGCAGACCGGACGGACCGGCAGGCCCATGAAACGCTCCGCTGCACTGTATGAACTGATTGCATCGGACGTAAAATCTAGAATACAGGCATAAAATGCCTCTATCAGCGTATCGGACCAATACAAGCCAGGCTCCTTTTCATCAAATCCTGAACCGGAACGTGACCCTGCTGCAGGAATGAATATATAACGGCGTTTATAACCTTTCTTCCTGCTCTTGACCTTATAGCCGTCCACTCCTTTCATTGTCGTCCAGGTCCAGGTGCAGTTCTTCTCATCCATCAGTTCCTCAATCTCTTCTATTGTAGGATACCGCCAGTTGCCTCCCCACTTTACATTTGCAACATCATCGGCCTTAAGGAGTCTGGTGTTATTGTCAACCGTTCCGTGATTCTTTTTGGTGTTGTACTTGGATAGCTGTACATCATACACGGTGTCTCCGGCTGTGCGGAAACTGTATGTCACCCATTCATAGACATCCTTGGGTTCCAGTTCACCCCAGGCATAATACTCTCCGGATTCCTGAGGCGCATCGGCACCTACATTCATTGTGGCCCATTTGACACTAAGACCCAGGTCAACGTACTCATGACCGTTCTCGTATCCTATACGACGCAGACTGCCGCAGGAGGTAATAGCACAAGCAAGGAAAAATGCAAAAAGGACTTTTGATAATCTCATATACGTATTACTTAAGAAGTTTGTAGCGCGCGAATTTAAGTAGCAGTGTTTTTTCGCCAACGTTGAGGAACTTGATGCGGGCTTTGGTATCTCCTCCGGAGCCATCAACTTCAAGTACGCTTCCTATTCCGAATCGTTCATGCTCTATCACACTGCCAACTTTTAATGGCTCAACAAGTGCCGAATCCTTAAGCATAGATTCAGTGACAACCTGAAATTTTCCCTGCTGCCACGGCTTGCGGATGTGTTGCTCATTTTCCAGCTTCTTCTTGGCTTGGAATGTCGGTGCAGAAGAATACTCACGACGCTGGAATACGGGCTTGGAATCTTCATCATCAAACATCGACGGACGGCTGTTCCAGGAAGATTTGATGCCTTCCGAAGGCATATTCAAATATCTTGAATCAATATCCTTAAGAAATCTGCTGGGAGTACAGAAATCCACACTGCCATACTTGAAACGGGTGGTTGCAAAAAGCAGCGTCAGATACTTGCGCGCGCGAGTCATTGCTACGTAGAACAGGCGGCGCTCCTCCTCTATCTCACGCTCGCTGTCGCCGCTCATATCACTAGGAAAGAGGTTCTCCTCAAGGCCCACAATGAATACGGCATCAAACTCAAGACCCTTGGCGGCATGTACGGTCATGAGGGTGACCTTCTCCAAGTCCTCATCAGTCTCGTTGTCCTGATCGGTCATGAGTGATACCTCGCTCAGATAATCGGTCATGAAACAACGTTCATTGCCCTCCTCCTTGCGGTCCAGACAGAACTGGGCTATATTGGCAAGCAGTTCCTCAACATTATCCTTACGACCTATACCCTCAACGGTAGTATCGGCCTGGAGTTCACGCATAATACCCGTTTCATTCACTATCCGCTCGGAGAGTTGCTGTGCATCAACGGTCTGAGCATCGGCCATAAAACTCTCCAGCATTGTCTTAAAGGCCGATAACTTGGCCGCAGTGCCGGAATTCACATCCAGATGGTAATCGGCGGGATTGCTTATGACGCTCCACAGACTGACGCTGTTCTCCATTGCCACAGAGAGGATCTTGCCTACGGTGGTCTGACCTATTCCGCGGGCAGGATAGTTGATGATGCGCTTGAACGCCTCCTCATCATTGGGGTTCACGCTCATGCGGAAATAGGCTATAACATCCTTTATCTCCTTACGCTGGTAGAATGACAGCCCTCCGTATATCTTATATGGTAACCCGCGCTTGCGCAGGGCCTCCTCAAGCGGACGCGACTGGGCGTTGGTGCGGTAAAGTATGGCTATCTGGCTCCATGGCACATCCTTGAAGGTATGCAAGTCCAGCAACCGGTTGGCAACCATCTCACTCTCCTCTAGGTCTGAATGTGCACATAGCACCTTTATCTTGTCACCCTGCTCATTCTCCGAGAACACTTTCTTGGGAATCTGGGCATGGTTCTTGCATATAAGACTGCCTGCAGCCTCTACGATTGTCTGGGTAGAACGGTAGTTCTGTTCCAACTTGAACAGTTTGGAGTCAGGATAAAGCTTTGAGAACTTGAGCATATTATCCAGATTGGCTCCGCGGAACGAATAAATGCTCTGGGCATCATCTCCCACCACGCATACCTTGGCCCCATTACGGGTAAGTTGCCAGACAATGCAGTGTTGGGCATAGTTGGTATCCTGATACTCGTCAACCAGAATGTATTTGAAAGAGGTACCGTAGCGTTCCAGCACATCAGGATGGTCACGGAACAGAATGAACGTATTGAGCAGCAGGTCATCAAAATCCATCGCATCCGATTGGCGGCAACGCTGCTCATATCGCTCGTAAATCTTACCCACCATCGGAATGCGCTTGAACTGGTCATGCTTATAGATATCAGCGTTCTGAACATAACCCGATGCCGTCACCAGGCGGTTCTTGGCATTCGATATGCGGTTCTGCACCACACTGGGTTTGTAAGTCTTGTCATCCAGCTGCATCTCCTTGACGATTGACTTTATCAGGTTCTGGCTGTCCTGCTGGTCATATATAGTAAAATTGGAGCTGTATCCTATATAATCAGCCTCCTTACGCAGTATGCGGCTGAATATGCTGTGGAACGTACCCATCCATAGATAACGGGCGCGGTTCTCACCCACACGGGCGGCAATACGCTGTTTCATCTCGCCTGCAGCCTTATTCGTAAAGGTGAGTGCCAATATGGCCCATGGATCAACGCCCTCCTCAAGCAAGTGGGCAATCTTGTATGTCAGGACTCGTGTCTTTCCGGAACCGGCACCGGCAATGACCATGCTGTCGCCCTCTGTATAGAGCACTGCATCACATTGACTGGGGTTCAATTCCTGCTGGTAATCGATCATATGATATCATTCTTTTTTGTGAATGCGAATTTACAAAATCACATTCTTTTAATTATCTTCGTAGCGTAATAAGAGAAAATGAGTTTTCAACAACTGTTTCCCATAACTGACAGCATCTGGATCTGTTTTGTGGTCCTGACGCTTGTTTTATTTGTGCCTATTCTGTGCAAACGGCTCAGATTCCCACAGATAGCGGGACTCATTGTAACCGGCACCATGATAGGACCGGGACTCTTAAACATTCTCCACATCACCCCCGAGATCCGGTTCTTCAGCCGTATAGGACTTCTGTTCATCATGTTCTTTGCAGGCCTGGAAATAGATCTGGAGGAGATGAAACGCAACAAAGTCTGGGGAATCCTGTTCGGAACGCTCACATTCGCCTTGCCATGGACAATGTGCTACTTTGCCTGTGTTTATCTGCTAAGCCTTCCGCCACGCACATCGGCAATACTGGCATGCATAATGGGATCCCACACCCTTATCTCCTATCCCACTATAAGCCGATACGGACTGGGCCGACGCAAAAGTGTGACAATATCCGTTGCAGGTGCTCTTGTCGCCATACTTCTTGCGCTTGTAGTATATGCCGTGATGATGTCGACTGGCAGTGAAAGCGGCTTCAATCCTTTCTGGTTCATACTTAAGATAACAGTCTATATCACAGCTGTTATCCTGATTTATCCGCGTATAGCACGTACGTTCTTCCATAGCGTCACAAACAGCTTCTCGCATTTCCTGTTCGTTATGATCCTGCTGGCGCTCAGCTGTGGCCTGGCACAGATAATCGGACTGGATTCCATAGTAGGTGCATTCCTGGCAGGTATTGTACTCAACCGGTACATCCCCAAGTCTTCACCGCTCATGAACCGCCTGGATTTTGTAGGCAACACCCTGTTTGTCCCGCTTTTCCTGCTGGGCACCGGTCTGCTGATAGACCTTTCCGGTATGGCCGGTAACTGGCTGTTCCTGACTGTATTCGCTGTCCTGTTCATAGTGGGTACGTTCGGCAAATGGATTGCAGCTTTCATAGTACAGAAAGCCAACGGATTCATACGCAATGACCGGCGCGTCATATTCGGTCTGAGTGAGTCTCATGCAGCAGGAGCCTTGGCTATAGCTATGGGAGCATACGCAGGCGGCCTTATGGACAACACCACACTCAGTGCCACGGTGCTGATAGTCCTGTTCTCATGCATAATCAGTAACATCATTACTGAGAACGGCGCAATGGCCCTGCATCAGGATGAGCTCTCCGATGACATCACCGAATCACGCCTTATGGTGATGCTCACGGGCTCCAACACACTGCAGGCTCTTATGGATACGGCCATAACGCTATATGACAGGAACAGTCCCGAACTGGTAGGCTTATATGTCACCATTAACGGCGAACATGCCCCCAAGTATATGCAGGACGGCAAGGGACGTCTTGAAGAGGCTTCAAGGATAGCGGCATCGGCCGATGTCCCCTTCATAACCCACAACCGCCTTGGCAACAATATCATTGACAGCATCCTGCATGCATCAAATGAATTCAATATTGACAGGATGCTTATGGGATTGCCGCTCAGACACAGTATTGACCTTCCTTATCTGGATAACATAATAAGCCCGCTCAATGACGGCTTCCACGGACAGATAGTACTGCAACGCTTTGTAACTCCCATGAATACGATAAGGCGCATTGTCGTGCTTGTACCCGGCCCGGTTCTCCAGGATGATGCGTTTGAAAAGTGTATGGAAAGCATCTTTAGCATCACTATGGCAATAGGATGCGCCACAGAATTCTACGGCAAGGACCAGCCGATATCCGCCGTACGCGGCACCGGACTCAATTTCTCCAGCGGACGCGTATCATACAACGAAGTCAGTGAAACCGCCGATATGCACTGGGTCATAAGCGGTCTTAAGACTGATCATCTGCTCATGATAGTCGGCCCGCGCGACAGCGAGACACACGCCGGACGTTCGTTCCGTCACCTATACGAGCGTATCCATATGCCGGAGACAGATTTCTCCACCATGCTGCTGTTCCCGGAGACCAAGACCGTTAAGGGAAAAGAAGAAGCCACACTCCGTACGGAACGTGACTTTTTGAAGATGCTCAGAATGTAATAATGAGTATGTCAACGGATTATCATCAGTTGACCGTCTATCATATATACCCCCGGCTTGATGACTGAAGGAATCTTTACATCATTCAACTTACGTCCGTCAATCGAGTATACGCCCGAAGGTTTATAATACAGATAGCTGTTAGCGATACCTTCCGGTAATTCCGCATCGAAATAAAAGCATAAGTTACAATAGTTCAATAAATACCAGTCCATTACCATTTTCAGTTCATCCAAGACTGATTCCTGGATAGGAACCGGATTCTCATCCCATTTTGCAAACTCCCTCTCCCAGGCTCCTGATTGCATGAACCGGTTACCATAAGCATAAAGGACGGCCGAGATACTGTCCGGATCAAAGATTGTCCTGTACAACTCCTTCCACCTGTCTTCCAACTTGTCGCTAAAATCGTCAATGTTATTATATATCAGCCTGTCAAACGGTGCTATGTATATGAAACGTTCTATATCACCCATCTTGCTGTTATATGTGCCGTCCCAATAACCGTAAAGAGACTGGTCCATATCCCAGGGAGTAATCAGATATCTGTGTCCGGCGGTAATGTCAACCGTAGAAAGAAAAGTATTCTTATATACATTGTCCCCTACGTTAAGTGCCATATTGAATACCACAAAATCTATCAGGTTCTCAGGATAGAAATAGCTGCTGTAACCGCTGCGGAATTCTTGAGCCGATGTTTTATTGCAGAAATTTATCAGATTCATGAGGGGAAGCCATGCCTCATCCGACGGATATTCATCCGGATACTGCAGTTCCCATGAGTTCCAGATTACGGAATCTGTTCTTTCATTATCGTAATCCTTCAGGAATATACTGCTGTTACTCCAGCTTATACCCTTGTAAATCAACCCTCTGACTGTCTGATTACCATTCTCATCGGTTCTAATCTTTTTCAGTCCCAGCAGTTCACGGTCAATCTTGTCGGTCAGACAAAATAACCCATAGTAATCACTGTTGAAAAAGACCTCGACAAACTCTCCTTCTATGCCGTTCCTGTTTCCGAACTGGGTATCATAAGGTGTGCGGCTTATCCTGTTCCATATATCGAAACAGACTCTGTTTCGCATCCTGATGCGGTCAATCGCCATGGCATCAAGGATCCAGCTGTCATTTTTGCGCATTCCCAGCAGACTGATATCCAGATCATTGCCCTTATGATCAACAAGTTTGAGAGCAAATGATTTCTTCTTGAACCTGTTTGCGGTAGTACCTCTGTATTTGACCAGACAGTTATATAACGAGTATACCGTACGTGAATTGTAAACCGCCAATTCTACCGTTCCCTGCACAAAACTGTTTTTGTTTATGCTGTCAAAATCAACAGTTATATTGAGCAGTGGCAGAGAATTGTCATTCATATTATCCGCACAATATCCGTATTGGTCCTTCTGGGCAAAAGCCATTAAAGGACCGATAAGTGATATCAGTGTGATGACAACTCTTTTCATACCACGGTAAAATCAAAAAAAATTCTGTCACGAATGTCTTATTGCAATTCGTGACAGAATTTTAGTGTATCAGATCATTTGAAGATCAGCTGTGCAAAATTGTAAAGGCCGTACTTCCATACAGTGAAGTTGTGACCTTCGTTAGGATAGTTGATCAGTGTGCAGGGAATTCCGTTCTCGTCGCAGAAAGCCTTAAGCTGTGTGCTGTTGCCTATCAGGCCATCGGCACCACCGCATACCATCCAGAGGAGCTTGTTCTCCTTCTTTACCTTCTCAACGTCAGGAATAAGCTGAGCTGCACGCTGGGTATTGGGAGCTGATGAGAAACCGCCTACATAAGCGAACTTGTCCATGTTGCCCAGACCAAAGTTAAGAGACTGGCCACCACCCATTGAAAGGCCGGCGATAGCACGGTGATCCTTGTCAGTATATACGCTGAAATTCTTCTCGATGTAAGGGATAAGGCTGCCGATGAGGTCCTTGTCAAACTGACCGAAAGCAGCTGATGAAGCCATACCGCCCTCACGTGAATCATTCACAGCAGCACGTCCGTTAGGCATAACTACAATCATATCGGCTACCTTGCCATCAGCATAGAGGTTATCCATAATGATGTTAGGTACGCCACCGTCATTCATCCATTCCCACTCATCACCACCAATACCGTGGAGCAGATAGAGAACGCTGAACTTCTTCTTGCCGTCATAGCTGGCAGGAAGATAAACATTGGCCTTACGGGTTGTACCGACTGACTCTGACTGATACTCAATGAGTTTTACAGTACCTTTCTTGATACCGTCACGCTCCTTATCATAGCCATCGGGAGCAGCTACATACTCATCAAACTTGACGTCAACCTGCTGACCGCCACCAAAGCCGCCAAAGCCGCCGCCGAAACCACCAAAGCCACCACCCATCATCGGGAAGTTGGGCTCCTGTGCACTGGCACCTGCTGCAATGAGGGCCAGAGCTACTGTAAATAATACTTTCTTCATTTTGGTTATTAATGTAAATAGATTGGTTCTTATCAAAAATAATAGAGTTGTAAAGGCTGAAAGTTAAAACTACCGTTTTATTTTAAAGAACATGGTCCCCAGGAAATTCAGCAGTTTCTTTCCGAAATAAACCGGAAGGAATATGAAAAAGAACGTAGCCGTTGACCTGAAGCGCGAGTAACACAACACCTGATGATAGATTTCAATGTTGAACTTTATCAGTGAGAGTTTTTCTCTTGACACAGATCCCTTGCGAACTCTGTAATGCGCCAAGGGTTCTCTGATGCCATATGCCATACGGCACTTTTTTAGCAGTCTGATATTCAGTCCCCAATCCTGACGTTTACGGATCTCGGGAAGCAGTTCAAGACCTGTCACCTTACTGTCATACATCATTGTCAGGAAACCTATTGCATTATCACAGACGATACGCCAATACGGAATCCTGCGACGGCACCGGACAAGTCCTATGATATTATCATCCTCATCGCATTTATAATAGCTGGAATAGACCACACCGCATCTTGTCTCGCGCATCAGGGCCACCTGGCGCTCCAGTTTATCCGGCAGCCATGTGTCATCGCTGTCCAGGAAAGCGATATATTGTCCCTGCGCATTCATGATGGATATATTGCGGGAGACACCGGGTCCGCCGTTTTCACTGAGCCTTGTCAGTTTGATTCTGGGATCCTTGGCGGCAAACTGCTCGACGATAGAGGGGCCATCATCGGTAGAACAATCGTCCGTAACCAGCATCTCCCAGTCTGAGTATGTCTGAGCCTGTACTGAGCGGATAGCCGCTGCGACATAAGCGCCGGAATTATACAATGACGTGATGATGGATACCAACCCTTCTTTCATGCCTGCAAAGATAGCAATCTTTACCGAACAAAATGATAAGAAAGCACTATCTAAAAATAGTCGCCCCTGATAACCAGGTTCTGGAAATCCTGTTCGGTCACCGAATCCTTGGCCCTGCTGTCCTTATGGAGCCTTCTCAATAATGACAGGGCACGTCCCAGCGATCCGAACTTACGTCTCAGATAGTGCAGTGACAACGGAATATTGAGTATCCTCCACACGAAAGTGAACAATCCGTTGTAATTGAGACGTATATCGATATATCGGTTAAGTTGGTGCAGATAGTAAGTCCCTACGACATTCTTCCCTTTGTTTGACGAACTGACCTTGTGGTAAATGAGTGATCCGGTCACACAAGCCATAGGGACATGTCTCTTCTTCATTCTTATGCAGAACTCAAAATCCTCCTCTCCAAAGAAGAACCTCTCCGTGAGCAGTGTTCCGTCAGCCTGGAGTATATCGGGGGTAAAAAAAAGTGCACAGCCTGTAATGAACGATATCCTGTAAAATGGTTTGCGCAAGGCTTTGCTCTCATGTTCTCCGCAGAACAGATATCTCCTGAAACCGGCAAAAAGACGTCCGCCGCAGTTCCAGAGATACTCCTTATTGTAATAGAGATTGATTCTGGGCGTAAGAATCCTGTATCCGGGATTCTTTTCACGGAACTCCACCAGACGGGTAAGGAAATCAGGCGTTACTTCCGTATCATTGTTAAGCAGAAGATAACTGTCAGGATTAAAACCGGCCGCATAGCGTATAGCCAGGTTGTTACCCTTGGCAAAACCGTAGTTGAATCCGTTCTCAAGCAGTTTTATATCCAAATCAGAATACGATATAAACTCCCTGATACGGGCAACCGAATCATCTGTTGAACCGTTGTCGGCAACGATGACAAAGAAGCTGCCATCAGCTCTTGTCAGCGAATCAAGACAGCACAACGTATCGTCTGCCCCGTTCCAGTTCAATATGATTATTGCAGTCATCCCAGTCTAATTAAACGATATCTGCCTGACATGTCAACAAAACTCAGGATAATTCCGTCTTCTCCTGGTATAAAACATGACTTATACGGATATTTCATTTTACCGGCCTTGGAATCCGGCCATGTAACCTCATCAGTCACGTTCCAGGTAAGCCCGTTGTCATGGCTCACCGCACGGAAAAGCCTGCATTCAACGGATCTTCGGCTTTTCTTGAGCAGGAACAGTCCTTTCAGCTCATCGGCCGAGGTGTCAGCGGAGCATGTGCGCACAGCCTGATGCCATACCATATATCCTTGCGGCAATCCACTTACAGATACTTCTTTGGAGCTTTCCAGCTTGAAATCACGGCCCAATACGGAACGTGTCAGGCGTCCTTTGCCACTGGTCCAGTCTGCATGGAACATTATGATTGAACCGTCATAAACGAATGCCGGACTCAGCAGATCGTCAGTACCGGAGCAGAAACACTCAGGCCTTTCCCATTTGTCATTGACTCTGTCATACCTTGAATACAGCAGATGACTGACTTCTCTACGCTCCGTGCTGCGATATATGCAATATAACTCAGATCCCGTAGTCAGAAATACCGGATCAGACAGGTGTGTTCCCTGCTTATGACGTTCCTGGAATGAGATGGGACAGGTATGCGGCACGAATTCATATGCCGACGTACATCTATAGATGCAGGGATTCTCATATTCTTCCATTCCATACGGGTACGGAGTGGCTACGAACCATCTTTCGGCCCCAAAACATATCATATCAGGATGTACCAACTGTCCTGAACCGTCATATGTATCTATTATCAGGTCCCCTATCCCTTCTCTTGCATAATCTGCCCTATTCTTACCGCATATCCTGCGGGCACGCTCCAACGGTACATCGCTGTTCAGATAATGGAATGTCCTGTACAGGAAAAGCCTGGGATTCCTGATTGAAGCGATGTATCGCAACAGATTGGAGAAACGTGACCTGATACTCATTTCAGAACAGATACTTTTTTGAACAGATTCTCCATTGTGGTAACATTCTGTTCCCAATCATAATTTTCAAGGACCCTCTTTCGGCCGGCAGCCCCCATCCTCTCACGTAAATCCTTATCGGAAAGTAACTTGAGCAGAGCCTGAGCCATTGTTTCAGGATCACGGTCCTTAAGGACATATCCGGTTTCGGCATCCGCGACTACCTCCCTGAAACCTACCGTATCGGTCGCCACTACGGGAATGCCGCACGCCATTGCCTCTACCAATGCTACTCCGAAACTCTCCTTGACAGAGCAGTTCACAAAGACATCCATCTTTTGAAGCACCTCAGGCAGGCTATCATTGGCAATGACGCCATGGAAAGTGACAGAATCAGATATACCCAGTTCTGCAGCCAGCGCCTCCAGTTCATCCTTTAAGGGACCATTGCCATATATATCAAGGACAGGTTTTACCTCACTCCTCTCATATACAATTGCAAAAGCGCGCAACAGCAGAGGTATATCATAGATCTTTTCCAGGTATTTGACAATACCTATTACCGGACGCTCATTGGTAACATGCCTGTCGGCAGGACAGAAACGGGCCACATCGACGCCGAACGGAGTTACGGTAATCGGGAATGAGTCATCACCCAACACCTTTCTTGCCTCTGTAGCCATAGCCACGCTGGTGGATGCCACCGCTGTGGCATAACGAAGATTCCGGCAAAGGATGTTCCTGTTGATACGTCCTCTATACGGATAGACAAAGATATCAGACCCGTAACATGAGAGAACCATTGGCTTGAGACGTGCAAGACGTGCAAGCGTTCCGTAACCGGAGGCAAAATGAACGTTCACGACATCGGGCTTGAACTCCCTAAATATCCTTCTTAACTCAAAGACATTCAGGAAATAACCTCTTTTTCCGCCGAATCGCATATAGCGCTCCTTAAGCTCCTTTGACTTGGCTGTTCTGATGTCACCTCTCCTACAGTCGCTAACGAGCATGACCTCATGCCCTCTTTCAATCATCGCATTGGTCCAACGGACCATGTGATTGCTCAAGCTGTTACCGACGTACAGGATTCTCATGACCGGTCTTTATCTTCTTGGAGTCATGTAATCTCCGTAAGTGAGAGTCAGATATTCATCCCAACCTATGGGGATCCTGAACATCTCTCCGTTGAATACATGATCTACAGTTTCACTGAAAATACGCTTGTGGTAACATCTCCTGTATGTAGGAGCCCCCACGATACTGGTAAGATAATCAGCCTTGTCAAAGTCGTACTTTGACTCTATTGACGCAAAGATCCTGCTTATGAGCCTGTCCGGAATAAACAGGTCAACAAACTTTACAAACAGCAGAAAGGGTTTGTTTTTGGGAGCGCTGTCCCTCAACTTGTTGTATTTTGCCCTGAACAGATGATCCGCAAAATGAGCTCTTCTGCGGAATCCGGTTTGCTGTCTCATATCAGAGGGAGCGCCAAAAAGAGTGTAAATATCAAGCTGTATGTTATACTTCTGTGACAGTGTGTAACATATCTTGTCATGCGACTTGGTATAGTTACGGTCCTGGTAGCATTTCATGAGGACAAGTCCTTCCGGATGACGTTTCTCAAACGCCCTGCGGAATTTTTCCCTGTCAGGGAGCATCATATAGACATCTATGTCATCATCCCATGATATGAATCCATTCTCTCTGACAGCGCCTAACATCGTTCCGAAAGCCAGTGAGTACCAAAGATTCTCGGCATCACATATCTCCTTGAAGGTGCACATGATTCCGAACAGGATATCCTGTACCTCCTTGGTTTCCTCCGGACTCAGTTTCCTCATTTCTTCCTTCTTATAATGGTAATCAGGCTGGACAGACACAGAATCGTAAGCAACATCTCTGAAAGAGACATCGACATTGCCGCTGCAAAAGCCTGATAGTGTCTTGCAAATATAATGATAAACGTGACGCTGAACAACCCGACAATCACCACAGACCTGAAGAACTGCTTCTGTCTGTTAAGGTTTATCAACCCGACAATTCCAATCAGATAGTTGATCTCGCCAAAGAATATTACAAGAGTCATTATCCTGATAAGAGGGACACAGTCACGAAAATCCTTGCCGCCGCACAGGATATCCGAAATCAGGGGCGCAAAAATGAACACTCCCACTGACATAACTGCAACCACTGCAGTAAACGGAACCGCAATCTTTTTCAGTGTCTTGACATTATCAGTCTCGGAAGCGGACTTGAACCTAAGGCTAAGATGCGGGAAAAGTGCCTGTGCCGCCGGCGAAACCAATGATTGGAATCCTTTGACAACCTTTTCGGCTGCAGAATATATTCCCACAATGTCATTTGATGTAAACTGCTTAAGGATTATCACGTTTGCATTGCGATACAGGTACATGCCCAATGTAGAGCCGAACACGGCACCTCCCTCCTTAAGCTGATATTTGATATCGGCAAACCTGGCAAATCCCAACTTAATGCCGAACTGACGCCTGGCAAGAAACATGCTCAGGATGCCGGCAAGTATGTAACCGGCCGAATTAAGGGCTATCAGAAGATAGTAGTCCTCACTTTTCCGGATAACGATGAACACCAACAGAGTGAAAAGGATCTTGGAGGTTGCATTTACGATCGTACAGTATTTCATCTGTTCCATACCCTGAAACAGCCATACAGGAGTAAAGACATCGCCAAAAATCATACCGATTCCGAACAGGAACATCAGCGGAGCCATCTCATCCCTGAACACAAACCGTTGAGCCATAAAAATGAGCAGGGACAAAGCCACTCCTATCATGAACTTGGATGCAATCACCGCATTGAAGATGACGTTTACATCGTGCCTGTCATCACGACACTGCGATATCTGTTTGGTTGCGGTATAATTGAATCCGTATGTGGCAAACATGATCACATAGCCTACAACCGTATATACGTAACTGTAGATACCATAATTGGCTTTACCCACGGTACGCATCAGGTAAGGCAACGTTATCATTGGCAACAGCACATTCAGCACATTGAGGATAGACAGATAGACAAAATTACCTGCCACCTTCTCATATCCGCTGTTCCTGATTCCCGGAATCCTCATTCTCATATCGTCATCACTTCTGTTTCCAAGTCCTTTTTATGAATCAGCCTGTCGGCCAGCCATAGTGCCAGAATCCATCCGGGCACCTCTATCGTAGCCAATTGACTGAAAAAATTGTCAAACCATCCCATAAACAGCAGTGAGCAGAAATAGGACAGTATAAGATTGGCATACAAGCCGTTATGTCTTATTGAAAGTACCTGCACCAGATTTATGACACAGCTTATCACAAAAACGGTCAGTACAAATGAAACATAGTTGGAATTTATGAATATGGTTCCGAACATCGTTCTCACATTCGTCAGGTTGAATCCGGTATTGTAGTACAAGGGATTGATGGTAGACAAGTAGTCATGGTCTCCTGTCAACGCCTTAAAGATATTGACGAACTGGGCGATATTCAGTTCAAAATCACCACGATCGGGAAAACCGTTCAACATATCGGTACTGAATCCCAGAATTCCACTTGTAAGATAATGAATTACATGGCGGAATATGAAACCTACCACCTGGCCGTTGAGTGCCACGTTGTCTCCCACAACCAGAGCCAGAAGGTAAACCGCTATGAATACGCCCACTACGCCGAGTACCGTAAACAGGACAAAGCGGAATGTAAGTTTGCTTTTACCCACCGAAAGGCGCATGATCATACCGGCAACTACAGGTACAAATATCCATCCCTTCACATTGTGTATGACAAGTAAAACCAGCTGCATCAGGATAATAATCCAGAGATAGCGGTGCTTACGGTCCACAAAGAAGATTGTAACCGTCAGCATGATCGAATTCAGTCTGCTGATATGAGACCATACTCCCTTGCCGTCAAATGACTCCGTGAATTCCTCCGTACCGATGGAAAACGGACTGCTGCCGAATGCCTGTTTGAACCTGAAAAGCAATCCGAGACATACCAATACCGATATCCACAACAGTAGCGGCGGCATCTCGGGGCATTCCATGACAGAATAATAGGGCTTGCCGTTCTTCTGCAGGGAATAACCCAGATACTGGCTCGGAATGGCAAAGACAAGCAATGCCACGCTCCAAACCAGGATGCTTGGATAGCACATCTTATCAAAGCCGAAATGGCCCGATATCATTATGGTTATAAGCAGGACAATTAGATAAGGCAGCATTAAAACACTTAAAGGCGTGTAAATAGTATTCCACGCCTTTTTCTCCAGGTAGAGCAATACTCCCACCTCAATCAGAAATGAAATGAGAATAATTGCATTCATGGTCAATCTTCAAGAATGCGGTCCTTTACAAGCAACCACGCGATAGTTCCAAAGAAAGATAAGAAGACAAACAGAAGTCCTATCATCATTTTCTTGGGGGACGCTGCCTTATAAGGTATAGTGGACGGCTGAAGCAGTACTACGACAGGAGTCTTTTCCAGCAGTTTGGTCCTGCACATGTCATACTGCTGAGCAAACTGGTTATACAGATTAAATGCCAGATCCTTCTCTTCGTGCAGGCGGTCCTGTTCAACCAGATACTGCAGTTTGGTCATACCCATGTGCTGGTCACTGTATTCCGCATATGCGCGCTGTGCGGCATAATAGTTTTCACGAGCCTCATCACACATACGCTTGGTGTTCTCCAGGTCCTTACGCGCCTTTGCCGTACGGTAATTCGTAACGTATTCCTGCAGGTTCTCGGTTACAGCATCGGCTATCATTGATGCTATTCCCGCATCCTGCATAAGGACATCGACATAAATCACGCTCGTAAGCTTATCCAACTCCACTGATATGCGTTCATTAAGCTCCTTGAGCAGTTTCTGCTGCTGACGGTTCAGACGTTTGGGGTCCAGAGTCGCACCATCCTCAAGCAACTCTTTCTTGTCGCGTTTGATAAGTTTGAAGGGAGCCGAAAGCACTTTACTCCACCAAGGTTCACGCTGATATTCAGTAAGATAGTTGAATACGTTGGTCGAGATGGAATCTTTCTTGTATTTTCCTTCCACATGCAATGCGGCAAGTTCGCATAAGAATGGCGTTGTAGCTACAATCTGAGGATATAACTGCGGATAGATTGCCTCTTCCTCGGTTTCCATATTGATTCCGGCCATTGAAGCAAGAGCGCCCAATCCACCGGCTATTCCGTTTGCGGTATTGGTTATCTCCGGAGCGATTATAACCTCTGACTTATACTCCTTAGGTATGCTGAAGGCTACGATTATGGATAGCACTCCGCCGTAGAAGCAGTTCAGTATAATACGTTTACGCTTTTCCCAGATCAATTTGACAATGGCCACAAGATCTGCAGCCTTGCCGTGAGAACCGTTTTCTTTTTCCATAGTCGTCATTTCACAAGATTCATGAGTGCGAGCACGACTGTAGCAAGTGATGCGGATGTCGAACCCAAGCTTAATATCTCTGTACTCTTCAGGCCCTGACGTTCCTGACGGGCAGGTACCACAATCTCGCAACCCGGTTGTACCAGTTTGCTGGAACGTTTCTTAGCCTTTGCTACAGATCCGTTCATGTAGACTACATAAGCCTTGCTCTTCTTGGCCCTCTGTGAATAACCACCGGCCTTTTCTATATAATATTTAAGGTTCTTTCCCTTTACGTAAGGTGTGGTGTTTGAGAACATGACCTCACCGTTAATCTTGACAGTATTCGTAAACACGGGAACGATTATACGGTCACCGTCACGCAAAACAATATCGGCCGCGCTGCCCGGTTTATTGGTTGCCTCCTTAAGGTTTATACCGACATCAAACGTGTTTATAGCTCTAAATTGACGTAATGCCCTTGCAAGAGCGACGGTATCATTACCGGCAAGAATCTCCGCAATATCCTGCATGCGGGCTCTCTCATCATCAGTCATCTTGCGTTCAAGTCGTGCACCCTCCGGGTATGCCTCGTTACTGAATGGACCTACCCTGTTCATGATATCACTCAAACGCTCGTTGTTTGTGGCCAATGAATAATATCCGGGGAACGTCACCTCACCTTCTATTATTACACGACGGTTTACAGCATATCCCGGACTGCGGCGCACATAGACCTCATCATAAGGCTCCAGACGGAAATCATTATCCTGTATAGCCAGATTCTCATCTATGCTGAAAGAGAATGTTTCGGCAAGTACATCGGCTTTCTCGGTTGCATCCTTGTCACGGTTACGACGTACCACATCCACTTTTGAAAGTGATGCATCTTCCTTAAGACCGCCGGCCTGAAGAATCAGGTCTTCAATAGTCGTATTATCGGCATAACGGTAATCGCCGGGGAACAACACCTCGCCATATACGCTGAAAGTCTTTATCTCACCTATATCAAACAGACTCGGTATGAAAAGAATATCGTTGTTTCGTAATGTCTCATCCTGTGCGGTTCCCTCCATCAGTCCCTTAATATCAATTGAAAGGTTGGTAAGAGTCTTGTCAGGATTGGTACGATTCAGCAAAGCTCTTGACGGGAACGCATCTTCTTTTAGTCCACCTGCAGCCTCAACAAGCTGACGGATAGTGGTAATGTCACCATCTATCTGGAACTGACCGGGACGATATACAGCACCGCGTATTTCGGCCATATTCGCAAAAGTCACCTGTATGGAATCGACATATATAGAGTCACCATCCACCAGTTTGAAATCCTGTTGCTTCTCTTTGGTGACAGTGAATATCTCGCGCTGGAATTCTCCCATACGCACTACTCTTACATCCTTACGGTACGCATCTGATTCAAGACCGCCGGCATAATCTATAAGGTTTGCCAATGTCTCATCCTCTGTCATCTCGTAAAACATCGGGCGACGGATGCGTCCGTCAATGTTCACGAGTATGGAATGAGGTGAAACAATCACAACGTCGTTGTCACTTAAACGGATATCGTCCTGAACCTTACCGTTACGTATATAATCATACATATCGATCGTGGCCACCTCCTCATTTTCATGGTACAGCTTGATATCTCGGAGCGAACCAAGGTCATTGACTCCTCCTGCCATATATATCGCATTGAAAACCGTTGAGAATGATGATACCTGGTATGTACCCGGCATCTCGACCTCACCCATCACGTTGACAATGATCGAACGGTTCTGCCCAAGGGACAGTTTGATGCTCGTATTCGAACCTTCACCGTTCAGTCCGGAATAAATCTGACCGAACAGGTTCTTGATATATGCATCGGCCTCCTGAACGGTCTTGCCACTCAGATAGACCGGTCCAAGGTCCTGAGCCATAATGAATCCGTCGGGAGAGATAATCTCCTGGATAGAGATCTGCGAAGCACCCCATATATCAATAATAACCTCATCTCCGGCTCCCAGACGATAGTTCTGGGGAGTAGCCAGATTGGTACTGGGCTCGAATGTCAAATCATTGTTCTTGAAAATATTGTGTCCGTATATCTCCTTTTTCTTGGGCATCAGGGACTGTTTGAGCAAATAGACTGAATCCACGAACATGAACATGGATTCATTATACATATTCAACAATAACTCCTTTTCCTGATCGTCTCTATTCCTGGTATCCCTCCTGTTATTACCCATTCTGTCCCTATCTATCATCTGATCGGCAGGATTGAGCATATTGAATGACTGAAGCTGCTCTCCAGGTTGGGTTCTGGTCCTGTTAATGGTAGGCTGAAGTTCCGGAGTAAGCGTATTACCGAGCATGCCGCCTGACATTTGCTGCTTCTCATATTTTTCACGCATGGTTTTTATCTGCTGCAGCGAAACGCCTTTTCTCCTCAGCTCAAGAACTATCTGCTCCTGCGATAAGCCCTTGGCCTGCTGTTCCATTACGAACTCGAATATCTTGTCTTCAGTCATCTGGGCATATGCCGAAACGACGGACAACATAAACATTAGAGAAACAAGAAATTTTCTCATAATAAAATTTGCAATTAGAATTTTTTACCGCTGATGACCGAGAAGAAGGTCTTTAGGATGATTCCCAGATCAGTGAATATGTTACGGTTGTCCAGATAGTCCAAATCATACTCAAGTCGCTTGAGCATCTTGTCCATGGTGTCCGTATAACCGTTGTAGATTGTAGCATATGAAGTGATACCGGGACGCATCAGATAGATGTAATGATAATCATCTGTCTCACGGTTTATCTGGTCAATGAAATACTGGCGCTCGGGACGGGGGCCTACAAATGACATATCTCCCTTAAGGACATTCCAAAGCTGCGGAATCTCATCGAGATGATGCGTACGCAGGAAACCGCCGAATGGAGTCAGGTACTTGTTCCTTTCGTTTTCAAGGCGTGGAATTCCGTCTTCTTCGGCATCGGTACGCATGGTACGGAATTTGTAGATCATAAAGGATTTTCCTTTGTAACCTACTCTTTCCTGCTTGAAAATGACGGGACCCTTGTCATAAAACAGGATAGCCGAGAAAATCAGGATTAGCGGAGAAAGTACTATCAGCCCTAATATTGCCAAAACGATATCAAAGAAACGTTTCAGTCCGAGCTGAAAACCTCCCATCGCATCTGAATGCTCCATACGGTAGATGCTACCGTAGCTCTGGATATTGTAATTCAACATTTGTCGCTTCGTTTTATTATATAACGCGCACAAAAAGCAATAATTGTGTAACGCCGCCGAAAAATGTCAAAAATGTATTCCCGGGCATGAGGAATGATGACTATTTTTGCATCGGCAATCGCTTTGAATGCGCCTTATTGGAAAAGTCGCGCAAATATAATAAAATAACTTGGAGATTAACTACTCAACTAGAATGAAAGTATATGTATTTCCCGGACAGGGTGCCCAGTTCTCGGGCATGGGAAAAGACCTGTATGACCAGTTTGACTGGGCAAAAGAGTTGTTTGCAGAGGCAGATTCCATCCTTGGTTTCAAGATTTCAGACATAATGTTCAACGGTTCTGACGAAGACCTGCGCCGCACCGATATCACACAGCCGGCAGTGTTCATCCACTCCGTTGCCGTAGCCAAATCATATGGAGCTGATTTCAAGCCTGATATGGTTGCAGGACACTCTCTGGGCGAGTTTTCGGCTCTCGTAGCCTGTGGCGCCCTCTCATTCGAGAGCGGTCTCAAGCTGGTATCAAAGCGTGCGGGTGCCATGCAGAAATGCTGCGAAAAGGTACCCGGTACAATGGCTGCAATCATCGGCCTGGCCGACGATAAGATTGAAGCTATCTGCGCTGACCTGAATGCAAAAGGCATGGTTGTGGTTCCCGCAAACTACAACAGCCCCGGACAGGTAGTTATCTCCGGTTCCAAGGAGGCTATCGCAGCTGCTTGCCCGCTCATGACCGAGGCCGGTGCTAAGCGTGCCCTGCCCCTTACCGTAGGCGGTGCATTCCACTCACCTCTTATGACTCCCGCCAAGGATGAACTGGCACAGGCTATCAGCGAGACCCAGTTCAACACTCCGGTTTGCCCCATCTACCAGAACGTAGATGCAAAACCGCACGTAAACCCCGATGAAATCAAGGCAAATCTGGTAACTCAGCTCAACTCTCCGGTACGCTGGACACAGAGCGTCCTGAATATGATTGCCGATGGTGCCGAGGAGTTCACAGAGTGTGGCCCGGGTGCTGTACTGACAGGCCTTATCAAGAGAATCAGAGGTTAAAACCTTATGGAAAAAGCTGTCATCTACCAGATATTCACCAGAGTCTGCTGCAACAGTGGCGGGCGGAATATCCCCGGCGGTGACATCTGCACAAACGGTTCAGGAAAACTGAACAGCTATACTTCCACCGTACTTGACAGCATCAGGTCGATGGGAGTTACTCATATATGGTTCACTGGACTCATAGCCCACGCATCATGTACAAGCTATAAGAAGTTCCGTATCCCCGAATCACATCCGGAAACAGTCAAGGGACATGCCGGTTCACCCTACGCCATCCGCGACTATTATGACATAGATCCGGACCTTGCCGAGTCTGTTCCCGACCGAATGACTGAGTTCCAGGCACTGGTGGAGCGCGTCCATTCCGTCGGCATGAAATTCATCATGGATTTTGTGCCCAACCACGTAGCCCGCGAGTACCGTTCAACAGCAAAGCCAAAGGGCGTAAAGGACCTGGGTAAAGACGATGATGTGAATCTGCATTTCTCACCGCAGAACAACTTTTATTATATACCCGGGAAACAGCTTGGCGGAGAGATTCAGTGGGGTGATTACAAGGAGTCTCCGGCACGCGCCACAGGCAACGACCAATTCACCGCAACTCCCTCATACTCAGATTGGTATGAGACAGTAAAACTCAACTATGGTGTGGATTATACCGGTGGCGGAAAACACTGTTTCGACCCCATCCCGAACACCTGGAAGAAGATGCTGCATATCCTGCTTTTCTGGGCGGCAAAAGGCGTTGATGCATTCAGGTGTGACATGGCCGAGATGGTACCCGTTGACTTCTGGCACTGGGCGATAAAACAGGTCAAGGATTCACATCCCGGCATACAGTTTATAGCCGAGATTTATAACCCCGGATCTTACGGTTCATACATTGACTGGGGTGGATTCGATTACATATATGACAAGGTGGGTCTTTATGACACCTTGCGTGCCATAGTGGAATCCAGAGAATCGGCAACTGCAATTACGCGCTGCTGGCAACAGACCGGTGGCAACGGCGCACATATGCTCCACTTTATGGAGAATCACGATGAGCAGAGACTGGCCTCCCGATTCTTCGGTGGAAACGCACAAAAAGGCCGCCCTGCAATGATTGTGTCAGCCCTTATGGACAACTGCCCCGTAATGGTTTATGCCGGCCAGGAGGTTGGAGAACCGGGTATGGGCCAGGAGGGATTCAGCGGTCTGGACGGCCGTACCACCATATTTGACTATTGGGCACCCGATACACTCACACGCCTCTACAATGACGGTCGTTGGGATGATGCCCGGCTCACTAAAGATGAGCGTGAACTCAAGGCCTTCTACTCCACTCTGCTCAGTATCTGCAATAGTGAGGAGAGCATACGCAGCGGAAAGTTCTTTGACCTGATGTATGTGAATCCGCAGACAGTCGATTTCAATCCGCACCGCCAGTACGCATTCATGCGTTCCTGCGGAAAGGATGCCATGCTTGTGGTCACCAACTTCACCGACCAGCCGCTCTATACCGCCGTCAATATCCCGCAGCACGCCTTTGACTACATGGAGTTTAAGGCCCGGGACGGTGTAAAAGTCACGGATCTGCTCTCAGGACAGACCTTCCTTACAAACCTCCATCCCGACTCCCCCATCCGCGTCACAGTCCCCTCCCAATCCGGCGTCGTCCTCAAGTGGAAGATATAAATCAAAATTCGAAGTGTAGCGACCAAGTCCCCTTCGGGGATTTAGGGGGTATAGACAAGGTCCATACCTCAAGGGTTGGGATAGTTACTTGAAACTATCCCAACCCTTGATAGGTATATCGTCAATGTTGACTGTGCAGAAAGCATTGATGAACGAGCTGGCCAGGCGTGCGTTGGTAATCAGCGGGATGTTCAGGTCAATGGCTGCACGGCGGATCTTGTAACCGTTGGTGAGCTCATGCTGAGTCAGATCCTTAGGTATGTTCACTACCATATCAATCTGCTTGTTGTGCAGCATGTCAAGAGCCTGCGGCTGCTGTCCCTCCTCACTGGGCCAATAAACACGTGTATTGGCAATACCGTTCTCCTCAAGGTACTTTGATGTACCGCCGGTAGCGTAAAGGTTGAATCCCTTTGATACAAGCATCTTGGCGGCATCCAGCATAGCGGCTTTCTGCTTTGCGGTACCGGTTGAGAGCAGGATGTTCTTCTGCGGAATACGGTAACCGACGGAGAGCATTGACTCAAGGATAGCGTAGCGCTGGTCATCACCAAGGCAACCTACCTCACCGGTCGATGCCATATCTACGCCCAGCACGGGATCGGCCTTCTGCAGACGGTTGAACGAGAACTGTGAGGCCTTGATACCAACATAATCGATGTCGAACAGGCTCTTCTCGGGTGCCTCTACAGGAATTCCAAGCATGATCTTGGTTGCTATCTCAATAAGGTTTATCTTGAGCACCTTGCTTACGAACGGGAATGAACGTGAAGCGCGCAGGTTACACTCAATAACCTTGATATCGTTCTCACGGGCCAGATACTGGATGTTGAACGGTCCGCTTATATGCAGCTCCTTGGCAATCTGACGGCTTATGCGCTTGATACGCTTAACAGTCTCTACATACAGTTTCTGCGGCGGGAACTGGATGGTAGCGTCACCTGAGTGTACGCCGGCAAACTCGATATGCTCGCTGATAGCGTAGGCAATGATCTCACCGTCCTTGGCAACGGCATCCATCTCAACCTCCTTGGCGTTCTCAATAAAGCGGCTTACTACAACCGGATGCTCCTTTGATACCTCAGCTGCCAGCTGCAGGAAACGCTCCAACTCCTCCTGGTTGCTGCAAACGTTCATGGCAGCACCTGAGAGCACGTATGACGGACGTACCAGTACGGGGAATCCCACCTTATCGATGAACTTGCCAATCTCCTTCATTGATGTAAGCTCACTCCACTCGGGCTGGTCCACTCCAATGCGGTCAAGCATGGCTGAGAACTTCTCGCGGTCCTCGGCGTTATCGATATCCTTGGCGCTTGTACCCAGGATAGGCACGTTCATGGCGTCAAGCTTCATGGCCAGGTTATTGGGAATCTGTCCACCGGTTGATACAATCACACCGTAAGGGTTTTCCAGCTCTATAATATCCATAACGCGCTCAAACGTGAGCTCGTCAAAGAACAGACGGTCTGTAACATCGTAGTCGGTACTTACTGTCTCAGGGTTGCAGTTGATCACTATATTGCGGTAACCCTCCTTGCGTACGGTGTTCAGAGCCTGAACGCCGCACCAGTCAAATTCAACCGATGAACCTATGCGGTATGCACCTGAGCCGATTACTATGATAGACTTCTTGTCATCAAAGAAAGGTATATCGTGAGCGCAGCCGTTGTATGTCATATACAGGTAGTTCTCCTTGGCCTGATACTCACCGCCCAGGGTATCTATCTGCTTAACATAAGGAACAATGCCTAAGCTCTTACGCTTGTTACGTACAGCCAGAAGACCGGCCTGTGTGCCCAGTTTCTTCTCCTCACCTATGGCGCGTGCAATCTGGAAATCGCTGAATCCCATCTTCTTGGCCTTGCGCAGCAGGTCTTCGCCCAGAGCATCAATGCCCTTAACCTTGTGCAGCTGTTTGGACAGGTCAACAATACCCTTCAGGCGGTTCAGGAACCACTTATCAATCTTGGTAAGTTCATAGATACGGTCTATGGTATATCCCTCGCTGAAAGCCTGGCTAATAGTGAACAGACGCTTGTCGGTAGGCTCCTTGAGCGCCTTGTCCAGATCGGCAAACTTAATGCTCTTGTTCTCCACGAATCCGTGCATGCCCTGACCAATCATACGGATACCCTTCTGGATAACCTCCTCAAAGCTGCGGCCGATAGACATGACCTCACCTACAGACTTCATTGAAGAACCTATCTCACGGTCCACGCCGTGGAACTTGCTCAAATCCCAACGCGGAATCTTGCAGACCACGTAGTCAACAGACGGCTCAAAGAAATCGGTAGTATCCTTGGTGATAGAGTTCTTAAGCTCATACAGGTTGTAGCCCAAGCCCAGCTTGCAAGCCACGAATGCCAGAGGATATCCGGTAGCCTTAGATGCAAGGGCCGATGAGCGGCTCAGGCGGGCGTTAACCTCGATAACGCGGTAATCCTCGCTCTGGGGATCGAACGCAAACTGGATGTTGCACTCACCTACTATACCCACGTGACGGGCTATACGGATGGTGAGTTCCTCCAGTTTCTGCACCTCATGGTGTGTCAGGGTCTGTGTAGGAGCAACCACGATACTCTCGCCGGTATGTATGCCCAGCGGGTCAAAGTTCTCCATTGAGCAGACTATGATTGAGTTGCCGCTGTTATCGTTCACGCACTCAAACTCTATCTCCTTCCATCCCTTGAGACTCTTCTCGACCAGAATCTGGGGTGAGAATGAAAATGACTTCTCGGCCAGTTTGTTGAGTTCCTCCTCATTGTCGCAGAAACCCGAGCCAAGACCGCCAAGAGCGTAAGCTGAGCGGATGATAACCGGATATCCCAGTTCACGTGCTGCTGCGCGTGCATCGTCCATAGTCTCAACGGCATGGCTTTTTATGGTCTGTACGCCTATCTCATCCAGACGCTTTACAAACAGGTCACGGTCCTCGGTGTCCATTATGGCCTTAACCTGAGTACCCAGCACCTTAACCTTATACTTGGCCAGAACACCGTTCTGCTCCAGAGCCACACCGCAGTTCAGAGCGGTCTGACCGCCGAATGCAAGCAGGATTGCATCGGGACGCTCCTTGGCAATCACCTTCTCGACAAAGAACGGAGTTACAGGATAGAAATAAACTCTGTCAGCAACGCCCTCGCTGGTCTGTACAGTTGCAATATTGGGGTTGATGAGGATGGTCTCAATGCCCTCCTCCTTAAGTGCCTTGAGGGCCTGAGAACCTGAGTAATCGAATTCGCCGGCCTCACCTATCTTGAGTGCGCCTGATCCCAGGAGCAGCACTTTCTTGTATTTCTTCAATGCCATAGTAGCGGGGTGTTAGAGTTTTGAAACAAAATCATTATAAATAAACATAGCATCAGTGTTCACCTGATCACTCTCTGAGTGGAACATCACGCCAACCCAAGGCTTGCGTGTGTTGTAGATGCCCTCAACAGAACCGTCGTTCAGGTTCTTGAGGTAAACCTTCCACTGACCTACAACTGAATCCTCACGGATTGCGTAGTTGTGGTTCTGGGTGGTTATGTAGCAGCGGTCTGTTCCCACCAACTGTACAGGCTGATTCTGGGTGTGGTGTCCGAACTTGAGTTTGTATGTATCCATACCGCCGGCAAGACCCAGCAGCAGGCATCCCATACCGATACCCAGAATCGGGGTGTCGTTCTTAGCCATGAACTTCTGCAGGCATGTTACAACCTCACTGCAATAGCTGGGGTTACCCGGACCGTCTGATATTACCAGACCGTCCATCTCCATCTTGCTATAGTCATAGTTCCAGGGAACACGTACAACCTCCAAATCCTCATTGATAAGGCAGCGTACAACTCCGGCCTTTACACCGCAGTCTACCAATACCACCTTCTTGGAGGCACCTTCGTTATAGGTTACCGGCTTCTCGACCGATACCTCGGGCAGCATATTCGTATATGCGTACTCCTCAGGTTTCTTCCGGCCGTCAAACAGGATCTTGGCGGTCATGCTGCCGTGGTTACGGATGTGCTTGGTAAGTTCACGGGTATCAACACCCATTACACCTACAATCTTATTGCGTTTCATCCAATCCCCAAGTGACTCCTTGGCATTCCAGTGACTGTAGAAATCACTGACCTCACTTACTATCAGGGCGCGTGCCTGTGCGCTTGCACTCTCTGCATTGGTGGGCAGTCCGAACTCATCGGGAGTCATGGGCTGTATACCATAATTACCAATGACCGGATAGGTCATTACAATGAGCTGACCGCGTGATGCAGGCTCAGTCAGGATCTCAGGATAACCGGCCATTGCGGTATTGAATACAAGTTCACCGCTAACGGGCTGATTGTATCCGAATGACTCACCCTTGAATGAGGTGCCGTCGGCCAAAACTAGTGATACTGTCATTTTCTGTTATAATGATCAAATTACTTTACTTCTCCATTAAAAAAGAAAAAAGGGAAAATGTCTTAAACAATTCCCCCTTTATGAAATGAAATGACTGAAAACACTATCACCACCCGTGGGTTTATGCTTTGGTGAACAGTCAATATTTCCTCTTTTTCTTAACATGCCGCAAAGGTACTGCTTTTCCCTAAAACCCGCACATCAGAATGAATAAGTTTTCAACAATTGCTCTATTAAATAATGTTATACTGCATATTCATTCAGAATTACAGTGGTTTGTAGTCAAAAGATACAAGTGTGGCATCGCCGGCCAGGAAGTAAGCGGGACGGAGAGCAAAGAAGCCTTTGTAGTAGTTGTGATGGTAAGTGCCTACTGCGGCCTCACGGTAGTATACCTGCCAGTTCTCACCGTCGGCGCTCTTCCAGACGGTGGCTTTGTTGCGGTCATTCAGGATCCTTACGTAAAAATCAGGAATGCTGTCAACTGCACCAAGGTTGGCTTCCTCATTATAGAAGAGGTAGAGTCCTGCGCGGCCCTCGCTGCCGACCTTGAAGTGAGCGGTAATCTCATACTTCTCATCAACGGCTGTTGTGGTCATCAGAGTGCCACCGTCAAAGCCGGGCTCCCACTTGGCCCACATGAGCGGGTTCTCGTAGTGACGCAGATAGTCGTAGTCCTGCAGACCTCCGTTCTTCCACTTGGCACCGTTCTTCTCTACAAGTACAGGCCAGCCGTCTCTGGTCCACTTTACACTCTCAATTATGGTGCTGCGGCCCAGTGTATGGAAACCGTTGCGGTATGCATGATAAACTATGTACCAGTTGCCTTCGGGATCATCAATCAGAGTGCCGTGGCCCTTTGACCACCAGAGTTCATCGGCTGTGTATGTGTGTACAAGAGGATTGTAGGGGCTGTTCTCCCAGGGACCTGTTACTGACTTGCTGCGGGCTACAACACACATATGGCTGGTGGGAGGTCCTGCTGTACCACCCTCAGCACTTACCAGATAGTAGTATTCTCCGCGCTTTACAATCTTGGGCGATTCAAGCCACATGCCCTCGGTCTCCCACTCCTCGGGGTACTGCCAGGGGTCATAGACCTTCTGGTTACGGCCTGTTATGCTCAGTCCGTCAGCCGACAGCGGAGCCACGTGACCGTCGTTGGTATAGAGATAGCGGTTGCCCTGGTCATCAATTGCATGACCGGGATCTATTCCGCTTACACGCAGTTTAACGGGCTCACTCCACGGGCCCTCCATCTTATCGGCGGTAACCACAAAGTTCTCACCGCTGCTGGTGGGATAATAGATATAGTACTTGCCGTTAACTTTGCAAAGGTCCGGAGCATAGATCGAATAATCATGTCCCTGTACCGCACGTGCTATAGGCTCCCAGTGCAGCAGATCGGTTGAATGCCATATGAGCAGACCGGGATAGTACGTAAAGTTGGAATGGGTCATGTAGTAATCATTACCGTCACGGAGGATGGTAGGATCAGGATAATCACCAGGGAAAATGCATACCTTAAGGTTCTTATCCTTACAACCGGCCATAAGCAGAGTAACTGCGGCTACGGCCATAACGACAATAGATTTAGTTTTCATAAGCAATATTGTTTTCTCAATTCTTTGATTCAATGGGGTTAGCGTATATGCCCAAGAATATATCCTGAAGAACAGGATCATCGCTGTATTTGTTCAACTCTGCCATATGGGCCACAAAAGCGTCATACTGATCTTTTGTGTAACGGTCTGCATACCTAGTGCTTCCGTAACGCAGGTCATGGGCAATAAATGAGTTGGGGAACAACTTATAGTCTGCGCATATACGTTTGTCAATAATCTGGGCCACCTCACGGTGGAACTGTACATTGGGCACGTCACGTAAGGCCTCCAGTTCCTCACGGCGCAGAGAATCACAGATCTGGAAATGTACCCTGCCCTTATCCTGCATAATACCGGTCAGTATGCTGTTAAGGTCCTCGCCAGGTTTCTTTATGTAAGGCTCGCCGTTACGGCTCTCGTAGAGTTCAAGCGCCTTAAGTATATCACATGACTCCCACTCGTATGAGACCGATACGGGCACGATATTCAGTTCATCAAGTGCATCCACACGATCCTTGGGGCCGCTCATTCCGAACATCTTTATTACTCCCTGATCAGTGCGGTCAATGCCGTCCTTGGTGCGACCGTTGCGCTGGGCTATCCAGACAGACTGTTTCTTTTCAGTGATTGCGTATCGGATATATTCCGACAGATGGACCGATGTGCTGTACAATTCACGCGGATTACGGCCGCGGTCCACACGGAACATCTTGTTGCTCTTACCTATATCCACCACCAGCTCTCCCTGCATAAGGTTTGAGCCGAATGTTATCTCGCCGGTATCATGACCTTCCAAATGAAGAGCATACATGAGTATACAGGAATCCAGCACTATGTCCCTGTGGTTGCTCACATACAGATAGCGTTTTGAGGTATCCAGCTTCTCAGCACCACCCAGAGTAAAATCCGTAATTGTACCCTCTATGACCTGCCTGTTCATGGAAACCATGGCGCCAAGCTGAAAATCATATGTGGTCTTGTAACCACGCACCTGACGGGCCGCTTCCTCTACTGTCAGTTCCGGATAGACAAACTGAGCCACCAGCGGAAACGAGCGGTTGGAGGCAATGCGTTGCATCGCTGCCGGAATCTCCTCGTCGCGGTACGGACGGATATCATCAAATTTGTGGTAATCTGTCATTTTCTCTGATCTATGAACTTGACCGGTTTACGGCCTGTAGGCGGATAATTTATCTTTTGGATCTCCTCCACATCACATATCTCAATCTCAGGTGCCACACGTATGCGTGAACGGAAACTGTCCTTGAGTTCCTTTACTACATCGAATCCGGGATCATTCTTGAGTCCCACCTTAACCAGCACATCATCTGTTCCGGCCTTGCTGTTGCGTACAATCACAACGTAGTTCTCAACGTAATCAGTATTGTCCAAAACGTCGTTGATTGCAGGCGGATAGAGCGTGGTACCCTTAAGTTTTATCATGTTGTTCTTGCGGCCCAACAGCGGAGACAGACGGTATGACCATCGGCCGCAACGGCATTGCTCCACATGCTTGCAGGCAATATCGCCCGTACGGAAACGCAGCAGAGGCATACCCTCAACGCGCAGGGTGGTAACCACCACCTCACCCGGCTGTCCGTCGGCCACAGGCATTCCGTCATCGCCTATTATTTCTACAATTATAAGTTCCGGATGCACGTGACCGCCCATGCCGTACTCGCACTCACTGAACGTGGCACCCATCTCGGTCGATGAGTATGTGGCAAAGAGCTGGACCTGAGGCCATTTTTCATGAATCTGACGACCCAGCAGGTTGAGCTCAAAATTCTGGTCACGCAGTCCCTCGCCTATGCCTATGATGCGGTGTATGCTGCTGGAGCGGTAATCTATATCATGTGCCTCGGCATACTCTATCAGTTTGAGTATGAATGACGGCACGCACATTATGGCATCGGGATGGAAACGGCGGATTGTATCCCACTGAAGTTCGGGAATACCGTTTCCCACGCGTATGACTCCTGCACCCATCTCCCTTAATCCCAGGAAGTATGCCATACCTGCCATGAAACGCTTGTCGAGAGTGGTCATGAGCTGTACAACACTGTCACTTGTCAGTCCTGCGCACTCAAAAGACTTTTTCTCATTGTAAGCCAGACGCTGCAGGTCCTTCTCGGTACAGCCGAACAGCACCGGATCACCCAGAGTGCCCGATGTGGTTATGTAGTCTATGATCTTTGTCTTGGGAACGCAGCAGAAATCATCGTTGTACAGCTGCAGGTCCTTCTTCTCGGTAAAAGGAATGCGGGTAAGGTCCTCCAGATGAACAATTTTGCTGATGTTTATGCCATAACTGTCAAACAGTCTCCTGTAGTAGGGAGAGTTCTTCTTGAGATAAACCAGATGCTTGTGCAGCAAGTCCTCCTGAAAAGCCTTTATCTCAGCAGCCGATGAAAACTCTATATCATTCATATATTCCTCTAAGCCAAACCAAAAACTCATCTCTCCATTTACGGCTCTCGGGTGAACCGTAAACATCACTCACTCCGAACCCGTGCTTGCCTGTCTCATACAGGATATACTTGTGATTGACACCAGCATCAGTCAGAGCTTTGTCCAAAATTACTGAATTATGCCAATCTACAACAGGATCGTCCTTACAATTTATCATAAACACAGGCGGACAGTTCTCTGGGATGTGTTCCTCGATGGACATCATATCCCTTTTCTTACTGCTGTAAACACCCCACTCGCCCAACAGTCCGCGGCGGGAACGCCTGTGCGCATACTCTCCGTTCATGGTGACCACAGGGTAAATGGCACCCACAAAATCGGGTCTTAGAGATACAGTTGAGGGACCTTCGGGAAGGTTTGTATAATCTATATCACTGAAACAGGCCGATGACATGGCCAGATGACCTCCGGCCGAAAAGCCCATCACGCCAACACGCTCAGGGTCTATACCCAGACTGTCGGCATTCTCACGCACATAACGGATTGTCCTCTGGACATCACATATCATATCGGGGTGACGGCGGCCACGGAACAGGAAACGGTAATGCCAGATGCATGAGCCCAGTCCTGCGGTACGATACTGAAGCAACACGGCGTTGATGCCGTTGTCACGAAGCCATTCGGCCACCTCAATGCCCTCGCCCTTTATATCCAGCCAGTGGTAACTGCCACCGGGACAGACAATTATTGTCGGGGCATTACGGCTGTCATCCGCCATATAAGGTGTAACCATCACCTCATCGGCGTGCCTTTCCAGATCAGCCCAGAGAGTAATTGTCTTGCTGCTCGGGATGATGACTGCAAGAAAAGAAAGCAGCAGGCTTGTAAGCATCACTTACCCAGCAGTTTGAGCAACTCCTCTCTGGTCAGCTGACGGTATTTGTGCTGAGGATCGGCGTCAAAGTCCACCTCAAAATACTCCTCGTCGTAGAACGAGAGTTTGGAGTTGGTGTTGGGATTGCACTCTACATATACCATATCGGCCGGGTTGATACCTTTGGCCTGGCATATCTGGTCGGCCAGTTTCCTGCCGGCATATGTAACCGATGTGCCGGGATTGTCCTGGTAGAGTTCTGTCACTATGACATATTGCTTGCCTTCAGATTCGCGTATCTTGAGGCCGCATGATGAGGGCATATCCCATTCGCCCTTAAAGTCGAATATCTCGTCGTAATAATCAGGTGATACTTTCATGAATTCACGGTTTTAATGTTTCTTACTACATCCTTACCGAATGATTTGTTGGCCAATCGGCGGTCACGCGGGCGGTAAGTACCCTCCTCCATCTCACGCAGCGCCACGTTGCAGAACAGGCGGAACATCTTCTGCTCCTGGCTCTCATCGGCATAGAAACTCTTCCATGCGTAATCGTACAGTTCCTGCAGGCGCTCCGGGCTCATATGCTTGGGCTGGAACACCACCTGACCGGCATTGTAATGGTTCCAGTCAAAGTCAAATATGCGGCCCTGACGCAGCAGGTCATCATATCCCTTGGTATGCGGGAACGGAGTCATTACCGTGAACTCGGCCAGATCAAGGTCAATCTCACCAAGGAAATCAATCAGACGCTTTATGTCATCCTCAGTCTGGTTGTCAAGTCCGAGCAGGATCGTGCCCTCAACGCCTATTCCGTAATCATGGTAACGCTTTACACGCTCCTTGATGTAGTCCGATGTATCATAAACTGCCTGATACACGTACCATGCGCCCGCCTTGGCAGCAAGGTCCAGAACCTCGGGGTCATCCTCGATTGTATGGCTTATCCATTTCTTCTTGAGCGGAGCAATGGCGGTAAAGAGCTCTTTCTCCCACTCCTTGTTCTGTGCAAGGGAGTTGTCTACAATGAACAGACGGTTGTTGTCAATGGCTGCCATATCCTCAACCACCTTGTCAATGGGGCGCGGACGGAACTTACGGCCACCCAGATATGATACGGCGCACGGATAGCAGCTGAAACGGCATCCGCGACTGGCATGGAACAGATCCACCATCTGAACACCCTTGTGATTATATAGCTCACGCTTGTAAAGGTCACGACGACACGGGCCGACTGACTCAATAGGCGGCAGATTACCCATGTAGTTGTAGAACTTGCGGAGTTTACCGTTCACCCAATCCTGCATAACCTCCTCCATACGGCCCTCGGATTCACCCAGGAACACACTGTCCACATGCTTCACCATATCCTCGGCATGAAGCATGGTGGATATGCCACCGGCTGACACCAGCTTGCCGCGCTTGTGGTACTCATCGGCAATCTCCCATCCGCGCTTGACCTGGGTGCTGAGCATCATGGACAGAGCCACGCCGTCGCACTCCTCGTCAAAATCAATCGGCTCAACGTTCTCATCCGTAAATGAGACCTCGACCCACTCCGGAAGTGTAGCCGCAAATGCCACCGGTCCGTGAGGAGGCAGGTTGAAAGTGGTCTGTCCTTTCAGTTTCTGCCACTTGGGATAGATAAGCTTTAATTTGAACGGTTTCATATTGTCCTTTAATCTTTATTTCTTGTTTGATATCACCTCTTTGATTCCGTTCAGAACGGGTTCATCTGCAAATATAGTCTGAATGGTTTCAATTGCAGTCATCGGAACGCCTCCAATTCCATGCATATTTACATTCTGTCCGGTCAGAAGCAAATTCCGCACTTTGGTCCGGATAGGTATCTGTGACGCAGCCACGTTACCACAATCCTTGAAATAACCGTATGCACCGGCATTCGGTGCGCCAAACCAGTCACGGAATGTGAGCGGTGACGATGCGAATATATCATCGGCCATCTCCCTTATTCCAGGGAAACGTTTCTCCACAAGGTCAAGCACTCTCTCCGTACGCTCCTTTTTCCATGCCTCGTAAGCCGGGTCGCGATGTCCTGTACGCGTATTCTCCCACTCACTGACCTCCGCAAAGTCCATCAGACAGTACGCAGTAAGGTGCGACGAATATCCGTCCTGGCCCTCTCCAAAGAAGCAATTCACCCCGTGAGGCCACTCCACGGCGTCATATTGCGCCATTTTCCATGTATTCTCCTTACTGTCAATAACGCATACAGGATGCCCCGGGAAACGCATTGTTCCGGGTTTGAGCCTGACATATACCTTGAATGCCGATGCCGTATCTGGAATACTTTCAAGACGGTTACAGTAACCGGTCGTGAAAGCCTTGCCTTTCATCATGGGTATCAATGAATGCGGATGTATGTCCGAGATGTACCAGTCGCCACGATATTCGTTACCATCCTTATCCGCCACACACTCCACATGCATATCCGATACACGCACCTGAGTTACTTCACACCTGGTCAGCACTTTGCCTCCATTCTGCTCTATAACATCCCTCAAGGCATCTGCCAATTGGCCGGAGCCACCATCGAACCAACACGGATTCTCCATGAACAAAGCCGATATCATGACATGGATATATGCAGGCGAATGCCCTAGAATACCCGAATAGAGCGGATTGATGGAAGCCAATACCGCACGCAGTTCCGAATCCTTTATATATCCGGCGATAAACTCATCGGCCGGCATGAAAAACTCGTCGGAGTGATCATTCATGCCGCTCATACTCTCCAGATAGAAGAGTTTCTCCTCATGTGACAAGCGGAAAACTGCATCGACATACCGCCTTATGTTTTCCTTCTCTCCGGGGAACCGTCCCGACAGATAGTCCACGAATGCGTCCCTACCGGCAGGCAGGTCGTATGTGCATCCGCTGTCGGCATATGTCACGCTCATCATAAGGTCCGAGTGTCGTATGCGAAGCCTCTCCATAATGCCCAAATAACGGCACAGACTGTTCAGGATGCCGCCTTCATTGAAGCCTCCGGCTATATGCATACCAGTCTCGTAATGCTCGCCGTTACGTACGAATATCTGTAGCCCGCCTCCGGCAACCGCATTCTTCTCAAGCACAGTCACCCTGACGCTCCGTTTAGCCAAAATGGCTCCACAGAACAGCCCTCCCATTCCTGAACCGATAATCACTACCTCCATAGGCACTTTATAAAAGGTTTCCGGTAGTCATTATCCTCCAGCTTTGCGCATATATCGGCATACCACTGCTGGTAGAACCTGTGGAATGCCTTTGTTCGCTCTCTGGCATCATCGCCCCACCCGGTGTCATCGGCAGCGACACGTTTGCCAATAGTGACGGTTATATGTCCCGGACGCAGCATGAAATCCTCCTTGGGCAGTACCCTACCCACTCCATGCAGACATACGGGCACTATATCCAGTCCCAGTTCCTGCGCCAGATGGAACGCTCCCTTATGGAATCGCAGTATGGAAGAGTCAACAGAGCGTGTACCCTCGGGGAACACAAGTATCGAATAGCCACGTTCCACAAGACTGCGGAACTGCGGCATATAATCCTCAATACCTTCGGCAGCCGGTACAAATTCGGCACGTCGTATCAGTGCTCCATATATGGGATTATGCCAGACCCAGTCATTCGTAACCACAATCATCTTGGGCGTGAGCATCATAAGGCACATAAGGTCCAGGTGTGACTGATGGTTGCTTATTATCACGGCAGGCTTACCGAATGTCTCGCCCACGCTGTTGTCCAATGTAAACTTCACTGCCGGTACCCTACGGATGACAAGATTTGCGAACCTGTAAAGCAGATTATGAAGGAACCGGTCTTTCCACTCCCGTTTACGGCCGATGAACATTACGAGCACCACCGGCGTGCATACAACGACAGATATCAGCAGGAATCCGAAAGCCCACGCGCTGCGCAGAAGACGTGCTATCGACACAGGCACCTCACGCTCCCTGCCACGTTTCATAGTCATCCACTGGAACAGCCATTCGGGCAGGAAATGCGCCATCACGACCACCACCAGCATACCCAGGATGGTAATCCCGGCCAGTGAACGCATGGCCGGATGTCTGGCAAAAATAAGTGTACCTATGCCAATGAACATTATAACTGCCGATATTATTACGCTCTTACGGCGGTCATCGACCGTCTTGACACCGTGCCTGTATTCATACATCAGTCCCTCGGTAATGAATATGGTGTAATCATCACCCTGACCGAATATGAATGTGGCCAGGATTATGCTCACAATGTTGAACTGTATACCCAGCATATTCATGATGCAGAGTATCCATATCCAGCCTACGGTAAGCGGCAGGAACGAAATCAGCGCCAGCTCCAGTTTGCGGAACGATATCCATAGGAAAATGAACACCACGAATCCGCACATGAACAGCACCTTGTTGAAGTCATCGGACAGCGATTCAACCAGCGTCTTCATAACCTCACCCATGCTCTCGGGTGTGAGATCTTCGCGCGAAATAAGTTCTGGCTGACTGTCTACCGATTTCAGGAACGGCGTAAAGGCATCCTCGGAGAAACCGTATTCACGGCTCTCCTGCCTGAGTTGTTCTATCTGCTCCTTATGAGCGCTCCAGAATGAAAGCCACCGGCCCTCCATGAGTTTCTGCTCAGATTCTGCGGGCAGCAACGAAGCCAGTACTGACAGCTGGTCCATAGAGCCGGCATCCACACCGCTTGATATAAGCTCCAGGTCACTCCTCTCCTGCGGAGTCATGTAGTTGATATGGTTCAGGTTCGTGTCGAATCCGGCACTGCGGCCCCATATGAGCATTGCAATGGTAATGAGTATCACCGCACGCGATATCCAGCGTCCTGTACGGTTCAGTTTGGGCCCAACCTTCTCCTCATGAGGCTCCTGACCGACTGCCAGAGTTCTGGGTTTGACAAACACCGGCAGGAATACAAGCGTAAAGAGTATGGTGCCCACCAGCATGAATGACCCGAACAGCGCCAGGTCATGCATAGCCTCAGCCTTGAGAAATATAAGGCAGAAGAATGCACTTACGGTAGTTATGTTTCCTGTCAGCAGCGGCGATACCATCTCACCCAGCGTACGGCGGTTATCGGCCGTATCGCGCAGGGAGTGCAGGAAATGGAGCGGATAATTGGCCGCTATGCCTACCAGGATGGAGCCCAAGCCCAATACGATTATCGATATGCTATCCTTGAAAAGCCCTGTAATGCCTAATGAGAACAGGCCTCCGAACAGTAAGGTTACAACCAGCCACAGCATATCGCTAACGCGCTTGAACGAGAACCACAGCACAGCCAGGATTCCTATTACTGCCAGCGTCACGGCAAGTATGCTGTCCTTCTTGATACGGTCGGCATTGGATACCGCAATGACCGGTGCACCTATCTCAGATACCTTGATCCCTGTTTCGGCTGTAATCTCTGCACCCACCTTATCCACCAGTTCCACCAGTCCCGCATTATGGTCCGATTCGCTCTGTCCAAAAGGTGAATCAAAGAATATCATGCCCACAGGTAGCGTGGAGTGCATCATATAGCCATCGTCCGATACCCGGAACCCTGTATTGCCTCCCACTTCAGAGAGTTTAAGAAGCAACGGAGTAAAGAGATTAAGCGGATCGTTGGGTATAAGGTTCTTGGTAAAGCCGCCGGTAAGCATCTGGAGCGAACGGCGGTCAGCCTCAAGCTGGCTTTCCACATATCCGGGTGTGGAAAGCAGCGAATCCATTCGGCGGTAATCGGCATCAGTAAGGAAACTGGCCGTATGCTCCTGCATGAATCCTATCAGCTCCATGGCCATGGATTCATCGGCCAGAGCCGACATATCCGGAACAAGGCTCAACGTGTCATACTCAAACCAAAGCTCTTCAAAGCGGTCCATGGCATCGGCCAAAGCAGTCTCGGCATCCCCATCATCATCATAACGGAATATCACCGCTATCCTGTTCTGTTCCGACAGGCGGTCCATAAGTTCCGTCTGACGGCTGTCACGGCTGTCTATGGGCAGAAATCGGGCTATATCCTCCTCGTAATCCATGCGCAGGGCAGAGATAACAGAGAGCAGCATAATGAGCACCACTATCAGGACCGCAACTGTCTTGCGTTCCTTTAGCCAGTCATATATGCCCAGGAATAACCGTGTCATAGCTTAATCCCAATTTTACGCAGTATGGCAAGAGGAAGTCCTATCAACAGCGCACCGAAACACAATATCGTATTCAACACACTGATTCTGAAGAAATCCCAGAACGGACGGAAATGTGATACCCGCTCTCCCTCAGGAGCATACCACACCCGTACCGGCACTCCCTGTACATTCACTCCGTGCCAGGCAGCAAACACCAGAAGTTCCAGTTCGGCCTCATAACGTGATGTGACAAGCCCCATTCCATAGAGTGAATCAAGCGGATAGACGCGGAATCCGGATTGTGTATCATCCAGCTTCCGGGCAGTCTGCAGACGGAACCAGAAATTGGAGAACCTGTTGGCAAATGTATTCTGACGCGGCATATTCTCACTTGTCAGATTGCGGCATCCTACTACCAGACTGTCAGGGCACTCTGCCGATGCCTTAAGCAGTACCGGGATATCCTCCGGATAGTGCTGTCCGTCGGCATCCAGAGTTACGGCATGAGTAAAACCTTTCCCGGCGGCATATCTCAAACCGGTCTTTAGGGCATTGCCTTTGCCAAGATTACGGTCATGATTGAGTATAGTGACATTCAATCCGCAAAGTACTGCCTGGGTATTATCCGTACTGCCGTCATTGACCACAATCACGTCCGGGCATACTTTCAGCGTACGCTCTACAACGCCTGCTACAGTATCGCCGTTGTTGTATGTGGGTATTATGACGCAATATCTCGTTGTCATACAGGATGCTTGACAAGAAACAGTGAAAATTTCAGGAACAGATCGGTTACACTATCCGGGCGCGATACTACACCCTGCACCTTGACACCACCATCCTCTTCAATTACGGAATTGAACAGGACCGATATGCGGCCATCGGTTACAGGCGATATCATATTGATGAATTTGGCATTCTTTACTTTACTGATAAACAACGGCGTACCATATTGCTCCGAGAGCAATTCCTGAATCATCTGCAGGATACAGACTCCGGGAGTTACAGGCTGTCCCGGAAAGTGTGCCTTATAAATAAGATGATCAGGATTCAGTATCACGTTGAGCCCTGACTGTCCCTGCGGCAGGCCCTCCAAACGGGATTCTATCCTGTAAAATTCACCATTCAGCCTCATAGTCACCGTTGAGTCTTACGTTGCTTATCAGTATCTCTGTACTACCTCCGCCGGCCTCCTCCATCGTCAGCCTCTTGAGCAGACGTGTCTGAGGGTCAAACCCGAGTTCAATATGGTTGAACATCTTCTTCATATCACGGCGTTGCGGAAAAAGCAGAGCCTTCCATTCGCTGCCAGTATCGGTTACCGATACACGGAATGTCCGTTTGTCCTTTAGCATATCGCCCGACATACATCCCAGAATCATGCCGGATATCCCCTTAAAGAGCCTTCCGGCATCACCATCCGCACTCTCTGTTCCTGTCAGCACATTATCTCCGTCAACCTTGAGTTTCCATTCAAAAGGATCCGTGTAGTTGAGACAGAATCTTGACGGACGTATATATATCATCGTTCCGGATGACTTCTGAGGTTCTTCCATAAGCGGGATATGTCTGGTCTGGCTGATATCACATTTCATGGAGCTCATCTCCGAACAGGCGTTGACGATGCTTTCAATCATCTCATCCTCAGTTTGTTGGGCGTTATACGTAACAGCGCCAACCTCCACTGCAACCAGCAGGACCAGACCAATGGCTATAAGAAACACCCTTTTCATATCATCTGCTTATGAATGCCGCTCCAATCAGAATTAATGCAATGCCAATCCATCGGCCGATAGGAATCTGTTCGCCCAGAAAGAACATGGCACCCAGCATTCCGAACACAAAACTCAGACAGCTGAGCGGATAAGCCACGCTGAGCGGGAAATTCTTCATTATATAGAACCACATTACGGTAGCTCCTCCCATGGATATGCCGCATCCCAGCCACCACCAGTTTGTAAGTTCCTTACCGATAAAACGCCAGAAACCGTTATATGGGCTCATATTGTTCAGGGCAAATTTCATCATGAGCTGACCGGCGGCCAGCAATATGCTCTGAAGCAATGAATACGGTATTATTTTCCACATGGCTTCAATAATGAGAATGAATAATGACGCCCTTCCACCACATTCACCGCCAGAATTCCCTTACGGCATTCCAACGGTTTACCGTCAGTAGTCAGTATGGCCGGGATACGTCCTTCACGGATACAGCAGGCAGCAGAATAGAAACCCGTGGCCGATGAAGAGAAGTTCACGCCGAATACAGGCTTGTACTTGAGCTGCGGAACACCCGGAAGCATAGCATTCAGGAATCCGTACCACAAATCATTATCTCTGTTGCCGCTCATTCCGGTCATCACGGCGTCGATGCTGCCAGCGGTCATATCGGCCAAAACCTTTCTGAGCGTTTCTTCTGACGGAGTATCAAACAACTTTACTCCCTCCAGGGTGCAGTAAGCGTTGTCACCGTTCTCGGCCAGGAGTACAGAAATCGCAGCCTCACTGCATATCTCACCCTCCCTGACATGACCGGCCTTGCGTACAAAACCGGAGAACACCGGAGACATCTCATCGTGACTGCCCACCAGGGCACTCTTTATCCTGCCAACACAGAACTGCATCCAGGCATCATACAGGGCACTGTCAAATGAGAAACCCTTCTGTGAGTATGTCGAGTTATACCCGTGGCAATGGGTATGTATTCCTATCAGTGACGATGCCGTATTGTGTGTGGACTGCATGAACTGAGTGGGTTTGAGCAGTTGCTCGCCCTCACGTACCAGTGCATCCAGGAAAAGCTCCGTATTCTCTATGCTGCCGAATCCGGTACCTGTTATGATGGCATCGGGATTCTCTATACCACCCTCCTGCAATGCGGATAGCGATGTGGCAAGGGCACGCTTGAGCAGTTTACCCATACGGCGTGCATCGCCGGCCGATATGAACTGCTTGAAATCGGGATCAACGGCACGTACGTAATCCTCGGAGTATTCCAAAGGATTCTCCATCCACTCCTCACAAAGAGGATTCTGGATTGTAATCTGCTTGGCAGACAGTATCTTGACCGACGTTTTCTGTTCCATAATCACTCTACTGCCGATATTACCAGTGACGAATCGTTACCGCCGAATCCGAACGAGTTACAGAGCACATGGCGCAACTTGCAGCCCCTGTTCAACTCCATATTGGGAACTATGCCGTTATCCATAGGATTGCTGAATCCAAAGTTTACCGGCAGGAAACCGTTCCTGAGAGCCAGAATACAGATAACAGTCTCTATTGCACCCGATGCACTCGTAGTATGTCCTGTCATGCCCTTGGTCGATGAAACCGGAGGCAGATCCTTACCGAACACACGCATCATGGCCTGGCTTTCACTCTCATCATTATTGGGAGTTCCGGTACCGTGAGCGTTCACGTAATCAATGTCCGAGGGCTTCAGACCGGCCATCGCAAGTGCCTTGCTCATAGCCAGATAGGCACCCTCACCATCAGGCGATGAAGCCGTCTGGTGGAATGCGTCACACGCATTGCCGTAACCGCTCAGACGAGCCAAAACCCTGGCATTCCGGGCGGTGGCATGACTTGCCTCCTCAAGCACCACGAATGCGGCTCCCTCACCCAGATTCAGTCCGGCACGGCCGGCATCAAAAGGACGGCACTGGTCGTGATCCAGTATCATCAGCGAGTTGAAACCGTTCAAGTGGAACTTGGTAATGCACTCCGAACCTCCTGCAACGACAATATCGGCCTCACCAAGACGGATCATATCGGCTGCCATCTCAATGGCGTTTGCAGCCGATGAACATGCCGTTGAAATAGTGGTTATCATCTTGAACCGCCCAAATCTGTCGGCAATCATCTCGGAGCATGAACCGCAGTCATGGGTGTTTATGTAAGCGTTACGGCTGTCATTCTCAATGAAATCCAGATAGTATTGCTCACTTTTGTCCATACCGCCTACGGTAGTGCCGTTCACAAAACCGCACTCCTTAAGGTCATCACGACCGAGCTTTGCCTCACCCAATGCCTCATGCAGGGCTATCATTCCCATCAGTGCCGTGCGTGTGGTGGGAGTTCCCGGAGCAATGCCCATCATACGCTCCATCTCCTCATCCGACAGTTTGACCTCACCTACCGGGAATTCCGTATGTTCGGTCCTGAGATACTTGAGAGGCCCCACGCCGGTACGTACCTGCAGGAGCGAATCAAGCACCTGTCCGCAATCCTGGCCTATGGCACTGACTATGCCGCAGCCGGTTATCAGCACTGACTTGTCTCCGGTCATTATCTGGTGCGGTTTTTCTGAATGTAGTCTGCCATCACGTTGATGGACTTGAATATCTCCTTACCCTTGGCAGGATCCTGCAGCTTGATGCCGTAGTTCTTCTCCATGAGAACTATCAGCTCCAGAGCATCAATTGAATCCAATCCGAGACCCTCGCCAAACAGAGGAGCATCATTATCAATATCCTCCGGCTTGATGTCTTCAAGATTCAACACCTCAATAATCTCCTGTTTCAGTTTAAGAATCAACTCTTCCATAATATCATTTGTTTAAGTTATTAATCATAAGTTGCAATTGTCCGGCCAGCCAGCCTGCATCGGCGGCATCCTCCTTTTGTATCAACGTCATGAATGACTGGAAATCATCATTCTGAGTGCTGTCAACCCATCCGGCCAGGATACTGTCGGTAGCACCGTCCTGGAATGCGCATGACAGATGAAATGCCATCTGAGCTGCATCGGGCTCTTCCAGAACATAGAAAGAGGTCTCACCACGGTAATGGTTACGGATGGCAATCTCGCCGGTCACTATGTTCGGCAAGGTATAAACGAACAGTGCCGGACTGGGATAATAGTTATCCTTGTCCTGTATGGTCTCCTGGTAATTGCGGTCAGCGCAAAGCGATGCCGTTGAGCCGAACAGCACTATCGCACGGTTCTGAACGAACTCATCACCTTCGTGCCTATTATCGCCTATCTCCTTGAAGAGCAACTCAGATGCCACGAATCCGGCCTTACTCAGAGTGTCCATCTTGAAGAATTTGGGCCAATCAGCTATATGATTGCGGTACAGTTCAGCAAGCAAAGCGTTACCTGCAGCCTCATGCTCCAGCACACGGCCGTTCACACAGGCGTAACCCTGATTCAGTACCACACAGTCAAGTCCCTTCCGCTCCATACCGCTATTCAACATATCTGTATAACAGGGCCGCGTTGCTGCCTCCGAATCCTGAAAGCAGTTTTATGAATTCACTGCCCTTACACTCTCTCAACTCACTTTTCACATTAACCGGCCAGGTTGTACCCTGTTCGTTGTACCCACGGGTGGCAAGCACCGTGTTGTCACGTACGGCATACATGGACAGAATGCTCTCCATAATGCCTGCTGCACCCATCGTATGTCCGTAATAGCCCTTGAGACCTGTTACCGGAACCTCAATAAGTCCGGCACGATACAGGGCTATAGACTCCATCTCGTCATTATATGCGGTTGCCGTGCCGTGCACGTTCACAAAAGCAAGTTCATCCCTACGGCACTCCTTTAGAACCTCCATAAGGGCCAGATAACTGCCCTCACCCGTACGGGACGGGCCTGATATATGATTGGCATCATTACGGATGGCGCCGCAAACCAGTTCCCAACCGTTTTTCTTAACATCCGATGCCTCCAGTACCACCGTCGCTGCACACTCTCCAAGATTGAGTCCCTTACGGTCTTTGTCAAACGGACGGCAGGGCTCATCGGATATGGCCTTGAACGAAAGGAATCCTGATATGATAAACGGCGATTGCTCATCGGCCCCGATTACAACAGCATAATCGTAACGTCCGCTGCGTAGCGCACGCATCGCCTCTATCTGGGCGCACACGCCCGATATGCAGGCATTGCACACCACAATCGGATTGTTGGGATTGCCGAAATACTCTGTCACCTCACGGGCGGCCTTGGCCAGAAGCACGCGCTCCTGCTCCATCCCCTCCTGAGGCGCTCCCAGAAGTGATACATTGCCTTTGGTGGTGGATACTATGAAAATTACTCTGTCTGACGATGCATCGATACCGGAATCGCGTACGGCCTGTACCGACGAGCAGAGCAGGAACTTCTCAAAGAAGGTATAATTGCCCTCAATACCCAGCTTGCCGCACAGGCCATCAATAACCTTACGGTCCACGCGTGACAGTACAAAAGGCGTAGTGATATTTCCCATAGACTCATAACGCGCCAGTCCCGACCTTCCGGCCTTGACGCTGTCGTAGTTGGAACGTGAATCTGTTCCCAGCGGCGACACCACGTTATCTGCTATGCATCTTATCACTCTAGCCATCTCTTTTTCCACTCCTCGTAAAACTCGGGATTGACCCATACCAACTGATAGTTCAAATCCATGAATACCTGTACCGAATGGCCTGTGGCAAGTACCTCGCCGTTCCCGGTATTGGTAATCTCATAGTCGAACACTATCTTGGCGGCATCGGCAGGCTTGTATGTTATGGTTATCTCCGGCTTCATATCATATGTGATGGGACTCTTGTACTTGAATGACAGGTCCACCAGCGGAGCATAATAGCCGTTACCGAATATATCCAGATAGGCTATCCCGTACTTCTTGCCGAACGCCTCGCGGGCATCCTCAAAATACATCACGTATGATCCATGCCATACAATGTTCATGGAATCCACCTCACTGAAGCGGATCTTTAACGGTACGGTTGCCTTAAGTTCTTTCATATCAAATCTTTTATCAATCCTGCAGTGCTATCTTGAGGTCGGTCTCGGCTATCGTCTCATCTGCAACCTTGACGGTAGCATGAACCAAAGTCACGTTAAACACCTCCTGCACTACGTCTATCGTCGTTGTCAGCACCTCGCCTACCAGCGGAGTACGGTTCACGCTGAAACCCGTAATGGCGCCTATAACTCCTATCTTTACCCTCTCTCCCGATGAACGGCTGATATATCCCATCCTGGCAGCGCATGTCTGGGCAATATTCTCATTTATCCCCGCAACGCTCAGATGTCCGTCATCGGCAAATATATTGTCAGGCCTGACCTCCAAAGCGGTGATGGTCCTGACAGGGTCGTAATGGACCAGCCGGTCTATCATCACAAACGGCTCCTGCTGTGGCAGAAGCGTGTGGACGTCAATCTTTTCAAACTCATTCATCAGTCCTTCCAGAAATCGTAGTAGTTGAACCACTGCGTCGGATACATTCTGACCACGTTCTCCAGCTCAGCAGCGAAGTTACGCGCCATATCTGCCATACGGGCCCTTATGGGAAGCGTTTCATCCTGCTTTATATCTCTCACATAGACCTTGTAACGTCCATGTACTCTCATCGAGAATACAGCCAGCATAGGTACGTCCTTCTGAACTGCCAAGGCAAACGGTCCCATAGGGAAACTGGCTTCCTTGCCCAGGAACATGCACCTGATGGCTTTTGACGATCCGAACAGGCGGTCACCGGTCATGCTCACTATCTCACCGCGGTCTATCGCCGCATTCATGTTGAAGATATGTGACATGGACTCATCGACCTCAATCAGATTCACGTTATGCATGGCCAGGATCTTACGCCTGAAATCCATCATCACCTTGCTCTCACCTCCGTAGAACAGGCCGTTAATCTTCTTGGCGGTCGATGTCAGACCGTAGCCCACCATCTCGTAGTTGCCGGCATGTGAACTCAGCTGAACGAATCCGCTCTCGCCGTTTACCAGCTCCATGAAACGCTCGTTGCCGTCCAGTTCAAAACGGAACCTCTTGCCGGCATACGCTGCGTATCGGTCTATAATGACCTGGCCGAATCGGAAATGGTTTGCGTAAACCTTCAGGAATGACTTGATACGGCCATAACCGAATCTCTGACGGAAGAACCTGTAGATTGACAGATATCCCTTATGATTGAAAATCATGTAGAAAGGCACCACTATCGCCATGAAGCAATAAATGACACGCCTGTCTATCACCTTCATCAGGACCACCAGCGAACGGATCATCCATGGCAGCCCGTCAGTCCTTCCCTTCCATTCTTTGGGTTTACCCCTCCTCTTAGCCAAGCTTGCTTTCCAGATAGTCACAGAACGCGCTGAAGGTCTTAACTCCAGCCATCTCCTCACTCTTGATCTTCACTTCGAATGTCTTCTCAACAATGACCACGATGTCAATGAAATCCAGGCTGTCAATACCCAGATCCTTCTTGAGCAGTGCATCGGGGGCAATCTTCTCCTCATCAATCTCAAGATCCTCGATCATGAAATTCCTGACTTTGGCTTCAATCTCCTTTCTATCCATATTTGTTACTTGCTTGATTATTTCAGTTTACATACCATGATACTGTGTCCTCCCTGCCCCAGATTGTCATGGATGGTCTCCACCTTCATGCCGGCCTGCTCAACCAGTCGCTCCATGCACTCCGAATGGTACATCTTGCTGTTACCGTTGGCTATGGCGGTAAAATAGAGGCTTGTCATGGTCAGGCACAATGCGCCCGGCTCAAACTTCTGACGGTCCCAGAATGTCTCCATGATGTAAAGGCGGGTATCCTTGTCCATAGCATCGGCTGCACGGGTAAGAATGCTCAGGATCTCATCCTCGGCAAAACAGTCCAGGAACTGGCTCATCCATATGGCATCAAAGTGGCGACCCTGAGGAAACTTCTGGGCACGGTCCAGCAGGTTGATACCGAATCCTTCGATGCGGTCGGCGCCCTTCTTGCCTGCGGTCTGCCTGCGCATCATCTCAAGCTGCTGCGGCAGGTCCATGATGGTCACCTTGACCTTGTCGCTGTAATCCACGCAACGCATAGCCCATCGGCCCGTATTGCCGCCTACATCAATCAGAGACTCGGTCTTTGCTCCGTCAAACACAATCTTGAGCGCCTCGTCAAACGAGTGGTCCGAGTAGAAATGGTCAAATCCGAACCAGCTCTTCTGCACCTGCTCCGGAAGCTGTGACAGGCCCTCGTATACCGTAGGCCAACTTCCAAAATGCTCCAGACCTGCAGGGCGTCCCTCCTTGAGTGACTCCTCAAGCTTGAACCATCCCTCGTAATTCACGTCATGGTTAAAGTCAATGTTGACCCTTGTGATAGGATTGGTAAGCAGGAACCAGCCTGTCTTGGAGAGTCTGAAACGGTCCGTATCCGGATCCAGAAGTACAGTTCCGATAGAGAGTGAGCCCTCGGTGAGTACCTTTACGGCATATAGTGACAACTTGGTCTTATCAACAATCTCCTGCTGGGTAAGTCCATCCACATTATCACGCAAGAGGTCCAGTATTCCGAACTTTATCATCAGGCGTGATGTCTCGAAAACAATCGGGCCCCATGCAATGAACTCAGCAAGACGCTGTGCGTCGCGGGCACTCAGATGCTCTTTGGTATAAGCCTCCTTCAAGGCTGGTGAGAGATTCATATCTTCTTGATTACAAGTGCACTGTTTGTTCCTCCGAATCCAAAGGAATTTGACAGTATAGTCCTTAATTCAGTCTGTTTGGTATCGGCGACTATCTTGAGCTTGGCCGAATATTCGTCAGGGTTCTCAAAATTGATGTTGGGAGCCACAAAGCCGTTGTTGAGCATAAGCGTACAATATACAGCCTCACTGGCACCTGCCATCCAGCACTCATGTCCGGTCATTGACTTGGTGGAACTTATCCATGCCCTGCGTCCCTCAAAAAGACGGGCCAATGCTACAGCCTCAAACATATCACCCTGCGGCGTGGATGTGGCGTGAGCGTTGATATAGTCAATGTCATCGGGCTGTACACCGGCCTGCTGCATTGCACGGCTCATGGCCAGGAACGATGCATCAGAGTTGGGTTGCGATATACCTCCAGTGCCGTTGGATGAGAATCCATAACCTGCAACTTCGGCCAGTATCGTTGCACCGCGCTTTACCGCATGGTCATAATCCTCCAGTACCAGAGCCGCAGCACCGCCGCTGGGTACCAGTCCGTCACGGTCACGGTCAAACGGACGGGAAGCCTTGGTTGGCTCATCCATACGGACCGAGAATGCCGATAGAGCATCAAAAGAGGCCATAGAAAGATAATTGGTCTCCTGTGCGCCTCCGCACAGAACCATATCCTGCAAGCCCTGCTGTATCATCATATACCCTATTCCAATGGCGTGTGATCCGCTGGCACAGGCAGCACTCAGCGTAAAGTTCACACCGCGCAGATGGAATACGGTGCTCATATTCATGTTTACGGTTGAGTTCATGGACTGGAATATCAGGCCTGAGCCCAGCATTGCGCTGTCCTTGTACTCCTCCATGATACGGTTGGTCTCTATAACAGGTTTTGCACTGGAATCATTTCCGAATATCACGCCCACCTCATTGGCCAGCAGATAATCATCATCTATACCGGCATTTGCGAAAGCCTCACGCGATGCCATAAAAGCATACTCGGCCTCCTCACTCATACCGGCACGTGTACGTCGGTCCAATACTCCTTTCAGTACAGGCTTGGGAACAATACCAGTAAGTGCAGAACGGTAACCGTAATCCTTACGAACAGGATCAACACCTATTCCTGATTTTCCTGCAAAAAGGGAACCACGAACCTCATCAAGATTCTGGCCAAGACAGCCCCATATTCCCATTCCTGTTATTACGACTCTTGCCATTATTTTGTATCAAGTATAAAGACCTCCGTTAACTGAAATAACCTCACCTGTTATGTATGACGCATCTTCCGATACAAGGAAACCGACAGCCGCAGCAACCTCCTCAGGGCGGCCGAAACGTCCCACCGGAATCATTTTCTTGAGTTCATCCTCGGGCAACTCCTTTGTCATATCGGTCGCAATAAAACCGGGAGCGACCGCATTGACGGTAACCTTACGGGCAGCAACTTCCTGGGCAAGTGCCTTGGTAGCACCAATCAGGGCCGCTTTAGCTGCAGAATAATTAGTTTGGCCGGGCAGGCCCTTGATGCCTGACAGTGAAGCCATATTGACTATCCTTCCCCAACGTTTGGAGAGCATATCCTTGAGCAGGCGGCGTGTCAGATAGAAGAAACTGTTCAGATTAGTGTTCAGAACGCTGTTCCAGTCATCGTCCTGCATGAATATCATAAGATTGTCACGGCGTATTCCTGCATTGTTCACCAGCACGGCTATATAATCCTCCTTATGAGACTCCTGCCAACGGTCAACCGCCTTCTCGACCTCTTCCTGGACCGAAACGTCAAACGGCATCAGTTCAGCCTGACCTCCGGCCTCTTCAATTAGCCTTTTGGTCTCCTGAGCGGCATCGGAGTTTGATTTATAGTTGATAAGAACCGGATATCCCTGAGCTGCAAGCTTTAAGCAGACAGCCCTGCCAAGTCCTCTTGATCCACCCGTTACCAGCGCGTATTTCATACTGCTATGATTAATTATACTAGTATAGATATAGTAACTTGCAAAATAACCTAAAAAAGCCGATACAGCCAAATAATTTTTACTACCTTCGCGGCCGTAACAAGCCGAAATAGCTCAGTTGGTAGAGCAACGCATTCGTAATGCGTAGGTCGCGGGTTCGAGTCCCGCCTTCGGCTCGCAGAGACGAAGGCGGGACAAACATACAAAATCAGCCGACCCGATGGGCCGGCTGATTATCTTTGAGTATCAATTTAGAAGAGATAGCCGATTGAGAACATCAGAGCGCTCTCCTTGTAATTGACGTTGTCCTTATTTTTTTCCACTTAATCCAGAGTGTATTCCGGCAATTTGTCCAAAGCGGGAGTCTCATAATTCGAGATACGCAGACGGAAACGGCGTAGTTCGTCCAGAGTATGCTGAGGCTGGGTGCAATCTGCCGGAATATCCATATTCGAATACTGCTGGAAATAAAGCATAGTAGCATCTCTCCACCAAATTGCATCCTTGGCCTGACGCACCAGTTTGTCATGTACCTGTCCGTAACGGTAAGGATCCACATATCTCTCAACACTCTCCCATGTCTTGATGAAACCACGGGCCTCCTGTATTCCCTCCTCATAGGCATAGCAAAGCTCGTCCCACAGTGTGCGTCCACTCTTCATCCTGTAGTTCCATGGCAGATGGTGGAACCAAAGGATAAGCTCCTTGGGGCATGTCTCGACATTGTCATAGAGAGAACGGAGCGGCTCGTGATACTGTGACACCGCATCTGTTCCGGTCTTTGAAGTACGGTCAAAACCCACGCCGTCGGCTGCAGCCTTGTGATAATATGCAGGTTCCCAATCCGGGCGCGACGAACGGTCCCAGGGACCGGGTCCATAGTGATCAGGTCCCTTGAACGTATGGTGCAATCCCATAGGCATCTCATACTTGACGCATGCCTCACGCGATGCAAGCATCATCTTGGATACCGGCTCCAGGAACTTCTTATTGGTTGAGAATGACTGTTTGAGCCACTCGTCAAGGATCTGCTCCGAACTCAAATCCGGATTCCATGCCATACGGCCGAAAGCATACCAGTTAACCTGTGCCAGGTGATGTCCGCACCAGTTCACGCTGTCACCGATATTGGTAACGCCGGCAATAGCACTCCATGCCGTATTGCCGTGTACCTTACCCAGTGTCTCGGCTGCTACAGTACTGCCCTCTCCTTTCTGGTAAGTATCTGAATCCAGGCACTCTTTCCACATGGGATGCAAATAGACCATATGGTTGCTGTGTCCCAGATACTCCTGTGTAATCTGCATCTCGGCCATTATATTGGTCTTTTCCATCTGTCCGAACAACGGACTGAACGGCTCGCGCGGCTGGAAATCAACCGGACCGTTCTTGATCTGAATGATAACATTGTCACGGAACTGTCCGTCAAGAGGCTTGAACTCCTCTACAGCCTGTTTGGCACGATCAGGTGATTCGGGTGCATACACGAATGCTCTCCACATCACTATTCCGCCGTAAGGCTTCAGGGCATCGGCTATCATGTTGGCGCCGTCAGCATGCGTGCGGCCATAATCCTGCGGACCGGACTGTCCCTCGGAGTTTGCCTTGACAAGGAATCCTCCAAAGTCAGGAATTATGCTGTATATCTCGGCAACCTTATCATTCCACCACTTTATCACATTCTTATCCAGAGGATCACTGGTCTTGAGACCTGCCAGATGCTTGGGAGCAGCGAAATTGAGTGACAGGTAAACCTTAAGGTTATACGGACGGAATATATCCGCCAGTACCTTTACCTTCTCAAGATACTCGGTTGAGAGCATGCACGCATCGGCATTCACATTATTCAGTACCGTACCGTTTATTCCTATTGATGCGTTGGCACGTGCATATTCCTCATATTCGGGACGTATCTTGCCGGGCAGTTCCTCCCATTTCCAAAGGGATTTTCCGGCATATCCGCGCTCCACTGTACCATTGGGATTATCCCAGTGATTCAGGACACGATACTTGAATGCAGGAACTTCAACTATCTCGTTATTAAGCTTTGAGAGCTCACCGCAGTCACCCAGACGTTTCAGATGGTATGTACCATACATCAGCCCGGCATCCGTATTGGCATAAATCACAGCCAATCCCTTTTCATTGTGTTTGATACGGAACCCCTCATCGCCCAATTCATCATCATATTCCTTCAGTATCTCCTTATACGGGGCGTTTACCGTTGCCGTGATATCACCCAGCCACAAATCATGACCATCTCTGTTTTTTGGTTTCGGACCGTCATCACATGACTGGACACCCATAGCCACTAATAGTACAGCCAATCCCAGAATAAGTTCTTTTGTCTTCATATCAATCATTTATGAATATTATCTCTTCAACAGGTTGCGTTTGGGCAACTGCCGAAAGTTTTGACACAAGATCATCGGCCACCGACAATTTGGCCCTCAAGACAGCCTTGCATTCAAAATCTCTCCCGGAACTTTCAGTCCTGAACGAACCGTAGTCCTGACTTACAATCCTAACGTCAAGGTCCTTGACTGCTTTCATGACCACGTTGGTCATGTTGTAGGTAAACAGCACTGTCACGTTCCGTTCAACGAATGCAGTGACAATCTCGGCTTTCTCTATAACCTGGGCAGCAGCCAGACGGTATGCCTCGGTAAGGCCCGATGTACCCAGTTTAACGCCTCCAAAGTAACGTACCACGGCTATCAGCACGTCACTCAATCCTGCGCTGTTTATCTGCCCCAAAATGGGCTTTCCAGCTGTTCCGGACGGTTCACCGTTGTCATTGGCCCGCCAGTCAGTACGCTCAGCTCCAAGCATATAGGCATAGCATACATGGCGTGCATCATAGTACTCTTTCTGCAAAGCTGTGATACGTTCCTTGACCTCATCGGCAGTAGTCACGTGCCAGATAAAGGAGATAAAACGGCTGCGCCGCTCAACGAACTGCGACTGAGCCTCACCCCTCACGGTCAGGTATGTATCGGTAGCCGCCATTATTTGCCGGCTATAGCATCAATCTCAACAAGAGCACCCTTGGGCAATGCCACCACCTGATAGCATACACGGGCCGGCTTATCCTGCGGAAAATACTCTGCATATACGGCATTCATTGCTCCAAAATCTTTAAGATCAGCAAGCAAAACCGTAGTCTTTACTATATCGTTATATGACAGACCGGCCTCGGCCAGTATCGCACCGATATTATCCAAAGACTGGCGTGTCTGGAGCTCAATTCCTGCGGGCATGGAGCCATCGGCCGGATTAACCGGAAGCTGGCCCGATACAAATACCGTTCCGTTAAGATTCACCCCCTGTGAATATGGCCCTATCGCAGCCGGAGCCTTAGCTGTGGCAATTGTCTTTTTCATATTGTTATAGGTATGTCGTTACAAAAATAATTCTTCTTGCCGATAGTCGCTCTCCTTCCACTCAAATTTCACTTTCTCCGGCACATAGAACTCCCTTATCTTGTAGTCTATATTGGCCTTATGAGCCTGGCTGAGTTGGAACGGACGCCTTACATAATACTGCTTTCCATCCTTTTTGAACTTAGCTCCGGTCTGATGAAAACGGAACGGAACATCCTTCTCTACGCACTGACGGCGCAGATCAAGAACCCAATCGTAATCACAAGGCCTGGCATCAACCCCAGACTCCCCTCCTACTGATACCTCATCAATACTGCTGTCCAGATACTGTGATATATCCACAGCTTCTATCAACGGAGATGCAATAATAGACTTGTGCTTAATCGGCAGTGACTTGAATATCGGTAAGCGGTAATCAGCCATCTGCTGGTTCTCAACCGTACAGCCCACCAGCACGTTGTCATAGCCATCGGCCCAATCATCAGGGATGCATTCCATGAAACGGTCTATGCGTTTTGTAAAGAAATAAAACCACAGGTCGCTGCGAACGCGCATCATCTTCCAGCAGTCACGGCGCCACTCATCGGCATCCTTAAGGAGAAAATCCGATGTGAAACAGGTAAACACCATCATACCCGGCTCAATCTTCCAACTGCGGTCACGTTTACGCTTTATGGGCAGATTGAACGCGGCGGTCTTGCGGGCCAGATTGCTCCCTATCTCACTCCCGTACATGGCATCCTGCCTGTACACATAGCAGTACTTGCAGCCGGGACTGATCTTTGTACAACCGTGCCAGGGATTCCAATCTGCATATATGCTCCAATGCTCCGCCATAGTCACTGAAAATTGTCATAAAAGTAGTAAATTTGTAGCATATGACAGACTTAGAGAAAGAACAGAAATACAGCCAGTTGGTAAAAGAGGCAACTGCGCTCCTGGATGGAGAGAGTGACCCGATTGCAAATATGGCAAACCTGACAGCTCTCATTCATGAGACCATGGGATTCTGGTGGACAGGATTCTATATTGTACGCGACTGTAAGGATGGTGTAGAACAATTAGTCTTGGGACCTTTCCAAGGGCCGATAGCCTGCACAAGGATTGCATTTGGACGCGGAGTGTGCGGAACCTCCTGGCAGCGCCGTGAGACTGTCGTGGTGCCCGATGTGGAGAAGTTCCCGGGACATATCGCCTGCAGCAGTGAATCCCGTAGCGAGATAGTTGTACCCGTATTCAACGGCGATAAGGTATCGGCCGTACTGGATATAGACAGCCGATATCTGAACACATTCGATGAGACCGATGCCCGCTATCTGGAACAGATTGTCAAACTGTTGAATTAAGGAAGATGGATATAGAGTTGTTTAGAGAATACTGCCTGAGCCTGCCGTTTGTTACGGAGGATATGCCGTTTGATGAAACGGTTGTGGTATTCCGTCTCAAGGACAAGATATTTGCATGCATTACGCTCGATAAGCCCGATATAGTGGTGCTGAAGTGTGCCCCTGACCGCGCGCTTGAACTGCGTGACCGTTACGCTGCAATAGAGGGTGCCTTCCATTGGAACAAGAAGTACTGGAACCAGATACGCCTGGATGCCGATGTGGACCGCCCGCTGATAGAGGAACTCACCCGCCACGCCTACAACGAGGTCAACGCAAAACTCCCCAAGAAAGACCGGGTTGAATCACTATAACAAAAAAGGCTTGCGAGCTAGTCGCAAGCCTTTTTTAGTTTATCAGTCAAGTGAGTGAATCACCAAACCGGATCTTAATTTAGGCTCGAACCAAGTTGTCTTGGGAGGCATGATGTTGCCCGTATCGGCTATATCCATAAGCTGTTTCATTGAAACCGGATAGAGCGCCAGAGCCATCTTCATCTCACCGCTGTCAACGCGACGTTTGAGTTCACCCAGACCGCGAATTCCGCCTACAAAGTCAATGCGCTTGTCGCGGCGCAGGTCCTTTATACCCAGCAACTGGTCCAGAATCAGGTTTGAAGATATTGTCACATCCAGCACACCTATGGGATCGCTGTCATCGAATGTACCCTGCTTTGCAGTCAGCTTATACCATTCGCCATCCAGATAGAGTGAGAATGTGTGCAGCTCTGACGGCTTGAAAATATCCTTACCCTTCTTCTCTACTGTGAAGTTCTTTTCAAGAGCCTTGAGAAACTCTGCAGATGTCATTCCGTTAAGATCCTTTACCACACGGTTATAGTCGATGATGGTGAGCTGTGAAGCCGGGAAGCAGACTGCCATGAAGTAGTTGTACTCCTCATCACCACGGTGATTGGGATTCTGGCGGGCCTTCTCGGCACCTACCAGAGCAGCGGCAGCTGAGCGGTGGTGACCGTCGGCGATATAGAGTGAAGGAATACCTGCAAACCTCTCTGTTACGGTCTTGATATCCTCATCCTTGTCAATTATCCAGAGCTGATGACGGAAACCGTCACCCTGAGCTACGTAATCATATTCAGGAGCACCCTTTACGTACTTGGCAACAAGCTCGTCAAGAACCTTATCATCGGGATAAGCAAAGAACACCGGCTCAATGTTGGCGTTGTTCACGCGTACATGCTTCATACGGTCCTCCTCCTTATCGGCACGGGTAAGCTCATGCTTCTTTATGTTACCCTTGAGGTAATCCTCAACGTATGCGCAGACCACAAGACCATACTGGGTCTTTCCGTTCATTGTCTGAGCATAGATATAGTACTGCTCCTTGTTGTCACGCTTGAGCCAACCCTTCTCCTGGAACTTTTTGAAGTTCTCGGCGGCCTTGGCGTATACACGGGGATCAGTCTCCTCGGCTATGGGATCAAAGTCAATTTCAGGCTTGATGATATGGTAAAGCGACATCTCATTGCCTGCAGCCTCGGCGCGTGCCTCCTCAGAGTTTAGCACATCGTAAGGACGGCTCTGGACCTTCTCAACGAGATCCTTGGGCGGACGAATGCCCTGGAAAGGTTTTACTATAGCCATTAGCGGTTAACCATGAACTTGGTGCAACCATCCTTGATGAAACCGACAATCTGGTTGGCAGCAGCGATACCGGCGTTGATATTCGCCTCGGCTGTCTGGGCACCCATCTTCTTGGGAGTAGCAAAGTAACGGCCTGCAAACAGCTCCTCAAACTTGGTAGCTGCAGCAGGTGCGATATCTGATACGAACTTAAGGTCCTCACGCTCCTGCATAAGCTGGATGAGTTCCTCCTCGTTGATGATCTCCTTACGGGCTGAGTTAACCAGGACGGCACCTTTGGGCATCAGACCTACAAGTTTCTTACCGATAGAGTTCTTTGTCTCATCAGTTGCAGGCAAGTGCAGTGAGATGAACTGGCAAGTCTTGTACATATCCTCAACATTATCGACTGCATGTACACCGGCAGCCTCAATGACCTCCTTGGGGCAATATGCATCAAATGCATAAACCTCCATACCGAAACCCTTGGCTATACGTGCTACATTACGGCCTACATTGCCGAAAGCGTGGATACCCAGTTTCTTACCCAAAAGCTCAATACCTGATGTGCCGTTGTAGAAGTTACGAACTGCATAAACCATAAGACCGGCCACAAGCTCGGCAACTGCGTTGGCGTTCTGACCGGGAGTGTTCATTACGCATACTCCATGCGCGGTGGCCGATGCCAGGTCGACATTGTCATAACCTGCACCTGCGCGAACCACAATCTTAAGCTGCTTAGCTGCATCAAATACCTCAGCGTCTATAATGTCACTGCGGATGATGATAGCGTCAACATCGGCAACTGCTGCAAGAAGAGCAGACTTTTCAGTATATTTCTCAAGCAGAGCCAGTTCATAACCGGCACCCTCTATAACCTCACGGATTCCATCAACTGCAACCTTTGCAAAAGGCTTTGATGTAGCGACAAGTACCTTCATATCCTTATTCGTTTTAGTCCTTTTAATCAATGTTTAGCCTCAAACTCCTTCATACATGCAATCAGAGCGTCTACGCTCTCCATAGGCAGAGCATTGTAGCAGGATGCGCGGAAACCGCCTACTGAACGGTGACCCTTGATACCAACCATACCCTTGCTCTTGGCAAAGCTCATGAACTCATCCTCAAGCTCCTTGTACTCGGGCTGCATAACCCAGCAGATGTTCATATATGAACGGTCCTCCTCATTGGCGGTACCTACAAACAGTTTGTTGCGGTCAATCTCACCGTACAGCTTGGCTGCGCGGGCCTCGGCACGCTTAGCCATCTCCTTTACACCACCCTGGGCCTTGAGCCAACGGAGTGACTCCATAGCTGAGTAGATAGTGAATGTGGGAGGAGTGTTGAACATTGAACCGTTATCAATATGAGTCTGGTAGTTCAGCATGGTGGGGATGTAACGGTCTACATGACCCAGAGCATCGTTCTTTACGATAACGAAAGCCATACCTGAAGGAGCCAGGTTCTTCTGTGCGCCGCCGTAGATGCAGTTGTACTTGCTTACATCAATGGGACGTGAGAATATATCAGATGACATATCAGAGATCAATGGAACCGGGCTGTCCAGGTCCTTGCGGATCTCAGTACCGTAGATGGTGTTGTTTGTTGTATAATGGAAATAGTCTGCATCGGCAGGGATTACATAATCCTTAGGGATGTAGGTATAGGTTGATTCGGCCGATGAAGCAACCTCAACCACCTCACCGAAAGCCTTAGCCTCCTTCATGGCCTTCTTGGCCCACACACCAGTGTTAAGATAAGCAGCCTTCTTGTTGAGGAAGTTATAGGGAACGCGACAGAACTCCATGCTGGCACCACCTGCCAGGAACAGTACTGAATAACCCTCGGGTACATCCAGAATCTCCTTGATGAGAGCCTCGGCCTCATCGACAACGGGCTTGAACTCACTTGAACGGTGGCTGATAGAGAGAATAGAAATGCCTGTGCCGGCAAAATCGTAAACAGCCTGAGCTGATTTCTCAATCACTTCCTGCGGAAGAACAGCAGGACCTGCGCAAAAATTATGCTTCATAACAGAGTATATGTGTTAAAGTTTTTGATTCGTGCCGCAAAGGTAGTCCCTTAATTTGGGTAAAACAAATATTTTCAATGAAAAAAGTGATAAACTTTTGAACAATATACAAATATTTTGCAATGTCAAAACCACATATCATTTACACTTTGCGAATATTTGCTCATTTTTGATTTCACATTGTCACTTTATTTATCAAACCTTACCAAAACTCTGACAAAAAGACAACATTTAAGGAAAAAATGGAGCCAGAGCCTCCCGGCCACCCTGCTGTCCCTGCTGCTGGGGCTGAGGCTCGTGACGCAAAGGGGTCGTTTAAGAGTGCGTCATTTCATATTCCTTGAGGGAGCGGATGGCTGCAGGACAGAGTATCAGCACCGATATAACAGTCACCCACGCCATCAGGCCCACGCCAATATCACCAAGCTGCCAGACCACATCAGTCTCACGCACAGCGCCGAATACAACCGCAGTCATAGTGATAACCCTCAGTATATTGATGGCTATGCTCTCCCACTTGGATTTACTTTTCCTGAACAGATAGATTATACTTGATTCCGAGTAGAAATAGTAAGCCATTACCGTACTGAACACAAAGAACACCATCGCAATGGAGACAAACCGCCCGCCGAATCCCTTAAACACAGAATCTACAGCTGTCTGGGTGTAACTCACGTAATTGTTGGCCAGTTCCGGAGCACCTGCATATATCATATTGCCCGTGGAATCAAAGATATTGTACATGCCCGATGAGAGTATCATCAGAGCCGTAGCCGTACAAACCAGCAGCGTATCCACATAGACCGAGAAAGCCTGCGCCAGACCCTGCTGGGCCGGATGAGCCACATCGGCCGATGCCGAAACGCTAGCGCCTGTGCCCTGCCCCGCCTCATTTGAGAATATGCCGCGCTTGACACCCATGGCGATTGTGGAGCCGATGATACCGCCGCATACGGGATTGATTCCGAATGCATTGGTTAAGATAGATGCGAATATCCCCGGAACAGCCTTGATGTTGATGCAGATAACCACAACAGCCATAATCATATATCCCAAGGCCATGAACGGAGTGACTATGGCAGCCACGCGGGCAATCCTCCTGACTCCGCCAAAGACAACCAGCCCCAGCAACGCAGCCATCCCTATGCCACTGGCAAGCGTTGAGACCGAGAACGCATTACTGAGCGCTGTAGATGCTCCGTTAGACTGCACCGTTGGCAGGAACACGCCGCAAGCCACCAGCGTAATAACCGCAAAGATCTTACCCAGCCAAGGCATCTTAAGCCCGTTCTCAATGAATGACGCCGGGCCACCCCTGAATCCTGTACTATGCGAGAACTTGTAAATCTGAGCCGGAGTGGATTCAACAAAAGCGGTCGATGCCCCGAAGAAAGCCACCACCCACATCCAGAACACCGCGCCCGGTCCACCGAATGCGATAGCCGTTGCCACACCTACTATATTACCGGTCCCCACCCGACCCGAAAGAGCCAGGCAGAAAGCCTCAAACGATGAGATTCCGTTATTACCCGCCTTCCTGCTGAAGAGAGACCTGAGCATGAACCCGAACCTGCGCACCTGCACAAACCTGGTCCTGAAAGAGAAAATATAGACCGGCCAGAATCAGAAGCCCCACCAGCCCGGGATTCCAGACAATATCATTAACCTTAGAGACAATGTTTTCAAGCATAAGGCCCCAAAGTTACAAAAAAGGGAGTTTCGTTTACTTCCTCTTACTTTTTCTTTTAGCTCTCCTGGCTTTACGCAGTTCTTTTTTGGATGGGTGGAGATCAAGTACCGTCTCTTCCCCACCGTCATCTATACCGGTTTGACGGCTCAGGTCACTATTCTTCTCATAAGCCTTGACCTTCTCAATCATCTCGGCGGTGAGCTGAGTAAGGTTCTTTGTAGTATCTCCTGCAAAAAACTCCTTGCCGTTAACCAATATCCTTGAAATGCTCTTGCCGTTAACGGTTATATTTCCGGTACTGTCTATCTGAACTCCAGGCAATTTTCGGATAAGATCCTCTGCAGATGCGCCCTCCGGCAATCTGTAGGCAGCAGAGTTAAACATTACAGTATCGGCAACCACCTGAACCTTTGCAACTACTGCATTAACGGCAATCTCAGAAAGCGGCATGCCACCTTTTATGGTAATGCGGCCAATATCAGACAACTCTTCACCCGGACGTATAGTAAAGTTCCTGTCAGCGTCATCATACCCAATAAATCTGGTGCTGGCAACATAGTTGCCCGGCATAAGATTACCAATCACGAACTCACCGTTTTCATCTGTTGAAGTACCACCTATATAGGTTGAGTCAGCGCCGTCAATCTGATAAATCATCACTGCGGCAAAATACATAGGCTCAGCCGAATCAAAGTCATAGATACGACCTTTAACCGAAGAGGTATTCCGCGCAACCATTCTTGAATCAACCGGTTTTGGTTCGGGCTTTACCTCAGGCTTGACTTGCACTATTTCAACCTGCGGTTTTTCAATCGTGATGCTGTCCATCTCATTTGCCAGACTGTCTGTGGTAATCTGTGATTCTGACTGTTCGTTCTGTGAAATCTGATTATCCGGAACAACAGTCTTAAATGGCATCAGAAACAGCAACAGCAGGACTGCAGCTGCTGCAGGAACCGATATGGCCGCTGTAATGAATCGGCGGCGGCGCTTTACCGCAAGGTCATGAGAGGCTTTCCTGGAGAGGAAATCATTCCAGTCAGACTCCGGCAGCTCTGCCTTTCGGCTCAACTGACGTTCTTTTATTATATCTTCCCAATCCTTCATAGTCCTGTCTTATCTATATAGTTCATCAATGCCTTCTTAAGGCTGGCGCGGGCCTTGGCCAGAACCGATGTGGAAGTTCTCTCAGTTATGCCCAATGCCCGAGCGATATCGTGATGACTGTATCCGTCAATGCAATACATATTGAACACCGTACGCCTTACCGGAGGCAGTTCAGCTATCAGCTTATCAAGCACACCGTCAGGTATCTTCCTGACTGATTCAGCATCGGGCTCCAAAGCATTCTCCAACTCATCCCCGCTAACCTGTTCAAAAGAAATCTGCCTGAACCTGGAGCTCTCTTTAAGGCGATTGATAGCCATATTGACTGTAATCCTGCTAAGCCATGCATAAACTGAGCCTTCGCTCACATATCGGAAAGACTTGAAGTTATCCATAGCCTTTATCATACAGTCATGCATCAGGTCTCGCGCCCCCTCCCTGTCCTCAATGTATCTGAGACATATTGCGTAGAGTCTTGATGAATATCGGGCATATAGCTCCCCCTGTGCATCCCTATCATTACAGACGCACCCCAAAGCCAGTTCCTGCTCTGTTAGGAAGCTTTTCCTCATCACTTTTTCAAGCCTTTCCGCTAAATAAACCGCAATTTACTGAAAATGCGTCTCGCATTATAGAAAAAATATGTTGCGAACAAAAAAGGGCGGTTCCAAGCCGCCCTATTTGTGTTATCTGGCCAGCAGGCCGGAGTCCAGACCGCGAATCGTCTTGAACCGCATCTGGCCTTGCGGATCTATAATTATGGCTACGCCGGCCAGGTAATTGATCCATTTGCGGTTTACCCAGTAATGCAGGTCAACCTTCTTGTCCGATGCATAGATGGCCATCGGGGTCACCATATAATCATGAGATACAAGCACGTTGATGCGCTTCATGCTTGGCAGATGAGCCTTGAGTGAGTCCAGCCACTCCTTGCTGCGCTCCTCCAGATTATAGAAGCCTTCTTCCTTGCCGCCTTCATAGGCCCACTGTGAGAGTGACTCCCAGTTGTCCCAGCCATTACGCTTAAGCGCCGGTATGTCCTTGCGGTACCAGTCACCGTTCAGTATGCCCCACTCCTCATGAATGAACTCATCGCCGCGGCCTATGGCAATGTTCTCGCAGGTCTGTATGGTGCGGCCATAATCAGAGTGAGCGTAGAAAGCCTGCTCACCGCTCTTGATCTTCTCACCCACCATCCGGGCCTGAGCCTTTCCGTTCTCGGTCAGCAGTCCGTTCTTGGAGTAATCACGGCCGCGCTCACCGTGTCTGACCAGAAACACCACCGTCTCATAGGGCTTAACCTCTGCAAACACATCAGCAATATCATTGAAACCTATATCTGTGTAGGTAGGCTGAGCACTCAGTTGAAACATGCCGCACATAAGGACCGCGGCCACCATAAGCATTATCTTTTTCATCATCAAATTTGTTTTATGTTAGGTCTTTGCAAACTTACAAATAATTGTGCTATTAGTATAGATTTGTTTAAATTTGCGCATAATAAACAATTCTCAGAAAGGACTATGAAAAAGATCCATCTGCGGGTGCTTGCCGCCACCATAGTTTGCGGCTTGGCTACAGTATGTTTATCACTGAATTCCTGCAAGGAGGCTAACGCCCAAGATGTCCCCCCCACACCGCAGGTGCAGAGCACAGAACTGATACGAACCAGCCAGAGCTGGGATGGCGTTGAGTTGCCCGATTACCTGCAGGGCCGCCCCGAACTGGTGGCTGTGAAATATGTATTCCCTGCCGGCAAGAAACTGGGCTGGCACCACCACCCCGTAATGAACTACGGAATCCTTGTGCAGGGCGAACTGACCATCATAGGACTGGACGGCAAGGCCAAGGTAGTTCATGAGGGCGAGCCAGTTGTAGAGATGGTGAACACCATCCACCACGGCGAGAACAATGGTGACAAGGACGTAATCCTATACATGTTCTACCTCTCGCAGAAAGACTCCCTCCTAGCCGTACAGCACCCGGAAATTCCACTGGAGTGACACAGGGAAACGATACTTCCGTGTCACAAACGTGTCACTTTCTTGCCGTTTACGTAAACATTCTTGAGACTGTCTATGGTTACTCCGGGGAGTTTCAGGATAATATCCTGGACAGTTGTTCCTTCGGGCAGACGGAAAGCCTCCGGATTGAATTCGGGGCCACAATGAAGATGTATTTCTGATGCCTGAATTTCAATAAGCAATGATATCATCTTTTCTACAGTAAGGTCACTTTCCTTAAGCTTGATTTCAAATTGCTTCTGGTCTTTGCTGATCTGAGGCTTGGTCACACTTTCATCAACAATGAATGAAAAGTAATAACCATCATCAGCAAAATCAGACATGGCATAAATCTTGTGTGCAACCTGACGGATGGTGCTTTCATATTTTTCAAGATACAGTTTTCTATACTCCTCATTGAAATCCTTGTCACTGAATGTAAAAACCACATCAAGGTTGTTACTGAATATATCGCCGCCAAATGACGAGTATAGACTTAAGTGTTTAACGGGTGCAAGTTTGTTGTCTTCGGTCCAGGGAGTTGAAACGGATACTGTTACAGGCCAGCCTTGTTCGGGATAAAAGGTCTTGATCAGACGGCGCAATGAATCTGCCGCCGAAACCTGTTTTTCCATACGCTTGATGTCATTGTCCCTGACAGCATTCATCACTTCCTTGAATACCGTTACTATGTCACTGCATATTCCGTATGGTGACCAGCACCATGCACCGTCAGATTTATAGAACATGAAATACATCTGACCGTCCAGACCCATATTCCGGCTGGCGTATGAAGATGTCATAACCGTATGTTTGGCCAACAGCTTTAGAGAATTATACAATTCCGGGCTACACTTGACACTATACTCTTTCCCTTGTTGCGAGGTTACCTTTATCATACCCTGATACATCACCAATGATTCCAGGATGGATGGTGATATCATCATATCCGACGGCATGATAAGGTTGACATCGGCAGATTTGGAGTAGTATTTGTCAATATACTTGCCCCAAGAATCATAATGAGACCTGGTAATTGGTGAAAACAGATTCTGGGCACCGGCATTCAGGCTTGTCAGGGCCATTATCAGCAAGAGGCTCAATAGGTTAATCTTTTTCATCAGTCCTGTCTTTAATATTAAGGTAATAACAAGTTTGTTATATTATTGTGACACAAAGATACGATACTTTTGTATCCTTGTCAAAAATCAAACACCCAGTTGTTTGGTTTCTTGTCTATGCGGAGCAGATAATACTCGCGGTAGGGGTCCTGCAAAAGGGATGCGTATTTCCGGGTAAGGCTATTGATATCGTCCAGTTTGGACTTGATTCTTTCAATGTCTTTATAGCCGATGGCATTGTATATGACATCGAACAGATTTACCAGGGCTGCGTTGTTTCCATCATGCGGTGACCAGCAGTATGCACCGTAATTCCTACTGTAGAACCGGAATGTTGTACCGTCTAATCCCACAGATGATATATTCCCTGTGCCGTTTTTCAATGCTTCCAGCTCCATCTTCATCCACTCTTTGTCCGGAAGGTTCGTGGCCGAAAACACCGCTGCATCAATCAAAGTCCTTATCTGATAAGCCAGATCCTCATCTATAATAAGAACATGTGGATCCTGCTGGTTCTGGACTGTCAGTTTAAGACTGAATTCATTTGTCTTGGTATTGCACCAGCACTGGATTTCATAACTCTCGGCAAAAGATGGTTCCACCTTCTCACCCCAGCACAGCACATTATCCCCGCTGCGTGAAATCTTACCTTTGTAATCACATGGCTTGAGATACTCATTGGTCCGTTGCGACATTACGGGCAACGCCAGGGTCAGCATCAGACCTATTACGGCCAGTTTGAAACTCTTATTCATAATCATTGTATTTTTTGCAGTCCGATAACATAATTCGATATCTCAATGGGAGCGGTAAAGGTTGTGTATCCGTTCAGTGAAACCTTAAGCGTATTACCAGGCTTTACTATTGTCAGTTTGAACTGTCCATTCTCTGTTTTGGTACTGGCCACTACATTGCCGTCACTGTCAATCTCCTCTACCGGCACTCCTCCGGGATTACCCCAATTACCCAATGATACACGGCCGCTTATCACATCGCCCGGTTTAAGAGTGCGGGCTGCGGGTTTGAGTCTTATCTGATATGTACCGCGGTCAAAAGGCAATGTCTGCGTCTCATACCCTTCGGCCTCAAATGAAATCTTGTTGTTTACATCACTGATTTTGATCATATCAAAGAATCCGTCACCGCCTGCATACCATTCCATTACAGCACGCCCCACAACATCACGCTCACACGCCTTGACGTCACGATACTGAATAGGATTCCCGGCCTCATCCAGAATAAAGCCGTTCACTCTGCCTCCTGTAGCGGGAACTGTTTCTATCGGCTTGCGTCTCTCTTCATTCATCTGCCTGATCCTGGGATCATTCTGCAAACTCTCAATCCCTATCATTCTGTTCGTCTCTTCTATCTCCTTAAGCCTCTGGGCCTGGTCAGGAGGTAGTTCCTGAGCCGACACTGAACACACAACTGCAAACAAGCTGAATGCAGCACAACTTAAAACAAAGGATAATCTATTCATATTACTGTATTTAATAATTTGCAATAATTGGTCTTGGTTGTCTGTTATCTAAACAATAATACTCTGAAAATACGTCTCCTGTTAAAGGATTTATTTCAATAACACAGGGAACTGATCCTTTTGTGTCAGTTTTGTTGTTTACGGTACAAATGTAAATGCAGATAGATTGTCAAAACAACAAACAGGCGTTGCAAAACCGTTGCAAATTGTGACTATCTTTGCCTATCGTGTTACTCGTCATATTATGTATATGATAAACCTCTATGGAACATAAAGACAAACAAATAGTAGAACTTGAGTCCGAAATCCGCTATCTCCGTCAGCTGCTGGATGAAAACGGTATTAAATATGACTACAAAGAATACATTGCCAACTTACAGAAAAAAGTACCGACTATATTAATGCCGGAATTAACAACCGAACATGCCATTAAGTTTTATTCCTACTTTCACGGACGAAAGGATGTCTATGTAAAACGCTCACCAAAGAAAGGTTATTACACACAATGCAACAATTTCTGGAAGCATGGAGTATGCCCAAAGGTTTACGGAGATAAAATAAAGTGTCAGGATTGCCAGTCCAAGGATTACACAATACTGAACACCGAAGCTATATTGGATCATTTGCAAGGAAAGCGTGAAGACTGTAGCGATGTAATAGGTTTGTATCCACTTTTCCCGGATGGAACATGCTGGTTTCTGGTCTTTGATTTTGATAATCATGATGAAGAGGCCGAGCCGTCAAAAGACTGGCAACAGGAAGTGGATGCTATGCGTCAGATATGTAAATCTACAGGAATTGATGCCTTGGTTGAACGGTCCAGATCCGGTCTTGGAGCACATCTTTGGATATTCTTTAGTGAAGCCGTATCAGCATCAAAAGCACGTAAGTTTGGAGAAGCTCTTCTTGCAAAAGGCGCAGAATCAGTCAACCTGAAATCTTTCAGATACTATGACAGGATGATGCCCATGCAAGACATTCTTCAAGATGGCAAACTGGGTAATCTCATAGCACTTCCACTACAAGGAAATGCCCTTAGACAAGGTAACAGCGCTTTTGTTGATGAGAACTGGATTCCTTATGAAAACCAATGGGGCACCCTACTTAATATCAGAAAACTTTCCAATGATGACATAAGAAATCATATAAACTTATGGTGCCCGGACAATGACACAATGGGATTGTTTTCAGAGATTGAGGAAGAGTCGGAAGATTCTAAATTCCTTCTATTTGCAGATGCGCCCAAAACGTCCTTATACAAATTCGCTGAAACTGATGCATCTGGAACCATAAAGATTGTTCTGGCTGATGGAATCTATATTGACAACACAAACCTTAAACCGCGCCTTCAGAATGCAATAAGAAGACTGGCCGCATATACAAATCCGCAATTCTACCAGAATCTGGCACTTGGTTTCTCTAATAAAGACACTCCAAGGATTGTCTATAATGGTTATGATGACGGTAATTACATTGTTATTCCCAGAGGATGTCTGGACGAACTGATTGAGCATCTATCGCAATCCAATATCCCATATAATATCGTTGACAAAAGACAATTAGGGAATAGAGTAAATGTTGAATTTAACGGAGAACTATATCCTGAGCAAAAGATTGCGGCAGAGCATCTCCTATCCTACGAGAATGGCATTCTGACCGCAGCCACAGCTTTTGGAAAAACCGTTATTGGTGCTTATTTGATTGCGGAAAGAAAAGTCAACACTCTTGTCTTGGTACATAATGTGGAGATTATGAATAACTGGATTCGGGATCTTAACCAGTTTTTGACAATAAAAGAAGATAAGCCAGAATATACAACTCCCAAAGGCAGAATCAAACGGCGGAATTCTATAATTGGTACATTTTCATCGCAAAAGGATACAACCACTGGCATTATTGACGTTGCCATGATTACATCGCTGGGCAAAGATGACGACATAAGCCCGATAGTGAAAAACTACGGTATGGTAATAATCGATGAATGCCACCATGCCGCAGCTGTCACACACGCAAATGTCCTACGTTCCGCAACTGCAAAATATATATACGGAATGACAGCTACCGCCAAACGCGGAGATAAGCAGGACAAAAAACTAATCATGTTATTAGGCCCCATACGACATCGTTACACTGCGAAGGAACGTGCTTTAAAACAAGGAATCGGGCACTATGTATATCCGCGCTTTACACGACTCTTAGATATAGATTCATCCAAAGATAAACACATCTCCGATTACTATAGAATGATTATCCAAAGCGAGTCAAGGAATCTCCAGATTATTAAAGACACCATTGAATGTGTACATAAAGGCCGGACTCCAATAATTATGACCAAGTATAGGGAACATGCTGAAGAACTATACCATCAGCTTCAAGGAGCAGCCCAATATGTGTTTCTGCTTCAAGGCGGAAACAGCATGAAGGCACGTGCCCAGCTACGCGAGAAGATGCTTGCTGTCAGTAAGACAGAGAGCATGGTTGTTGTAGCAATTGGCCAATATATTGGAGAGGGATTCAATTATCCGCGCCTTGATACCATGCTAATGGCTATGCCCATATCCTTTGAAGGAAATGTAGAGCAATATGCAGGACGTTTGAATCGCGATTATGAAGGGAAAAAGGATGTCATTATCTTTGACTACATAGACCAGCATATCCCGACGTTAGAGAGAATGTACCATAGACGTTTACGCACATACAAGAAGATTGGATTTGAGATTTGTTCCGAAATTCTAGACAAGCAAACGGTAAACAATTCAATATTTGACAGCGAGAATTATAGGGCTATTTTCAGTAAAGATATAATAACCGCTTCCAAGAACATAATCATATCAAGCCCGTCATTAGGATTCAAACAGACCGAATGGATTATCACTCATTCAGTTGAGCTACAACTTAAGGGAGTCACCATATCAGTTTTTACATTATGTCCAAATACATACCATGAAGATGGGCGAGAACATCATACCAAACTAATCAACAACCTGTCCTCAGCGGGAATACAAGTAAAAGCACAAGAAATCTGCCACGAACGTTATGCCATTATTGACCAATCAATAGTCTGGTACGGCAGCATCAATCTGCTCTCTAATACAAAAGACGATGATAATATAATGCGAATCATCAGCCCTTCCATTGCAGAAGAACTAATGGAATTAAGCATCAAAAACGCACAAGCAAGCACGGAGTGACATTTTTTCTACCTAAACTATCACAATTTCAGAAAAAAGTGTTATCCTTGCACCGTACAGCCAATATCGTTACTATATGATGGCAGACAAAGAGAAGATTAAGAGATGGCTCTCTATCGTAGATGAGGACCTAAGTGTAGCCGATGACCTTTATAAGACAGGTCACTGGTTATATGTTGGTTTCATGTGCCATCAGGTCATAGAAAAGACTCTCAAGGCCTACTGGTGCGTCTGCCGAGACGATGACCCACCCTATCTGCACGATCATGATAGAATAGCTAAAGGATGTGGACTTTACACTAAAATGAGTGAAGAGCAAAAAGACTTCCTCCAAGGTATCCGCGATCTGAACATCGAGGCACGCTATCAAGATGCCAAAGATGCAGCTTCACGTAAACTCAACAGCGATAACACCGCAAAAATATTAGAAACAACCAAACATCTTCACGAATGGATACTGAAAAGAATAACAGAAAAACTATCGACCCGATGACATTCACCTCTGACACCGTCCAAGGCATTCTCCCCAAAGAGTTTGCCATAGAGTTAGTGCGTCGCTACAAGGAAGTCATTGCACCTCTTTTTGACAAAAAGATGATAGTTATGATGTTTGGTTCCTACGCAAAAGATTGCCCTAACGAATGGAGTGATTTAGATGTGGCTATTATCGTTCCAAAGGTCAATAAAGACAATTGGTGGGATACAGCTGTATCACTTGGTCGCGCCAAAGAAAACATCAGTTGCTACATAGAACCCATCCTCTTAGAGAGCGGCGAGGACTCTCCCATCTACCGTGAAGTTATGCGCACCGGCATAGCTGTTTAACATAGAGGAGTGGCACAGGGAACTGATCCTTTTGTGTCTTATGGGCAGACGGCCCGGACAGAACGGCTGAACTGCCGGCCATATCCGTACCAGTTTACCTTATCGGATGTGAACATGAGGATATAACAGGAGGATGGATAATTTGGGCTGAGTGAACTTGACATATATTCACCTTGAAAGCCTACGTGGAATGGAAACAATCCGCTGTAATCATCACATGTAGGGAGAAAGATATAGCTGTCCTCATACCCGGGTATCCTGCTTGTGATTCTGTAACCATACACATTGTTACAAGTAGTCCATTTCCAGGTACAGTTCATGCACAACTCCTGAAACTCTTCAACAGTAGGCATTCGCCAGCGGCCACCCCATTTTACATGGACCACATCATCTTCAGGGTCAAGAACGGTTTTATTGTCAGCAAAGCCATTATAACCATAACTGCTTACAGTGCAATACTTTGTCAGTTCATCTTCAATTCCCTTGCACCATTTATAGTTTGACCAGGAATATACATACTTCTGTTCTGTTTCAGCCCAAGCATATAGATCACCAGGATCATCAGGTGATTTTGCGCCGATATTACAGGTAGCCCACTTTACACTCAGTCCCAGATCAACATACTCATGACTGCGGTGTGACCCGGACAAGTCTATTTTCCTGGAGGGAACAATCACTGCCGTATCAGGCTTTTCTATCAAATCAATCAGATAATATGCCGTGTTTAAAGGCAGATTGACGGTCTCATAACCCATACTGTAGAACTCAATCCTATTTGCCGGATTGCTCAGCCGGAAAGAGAACTTTCCATTACTTTCAGTCAGATCATGATCAATAATCCGTCCCTCTGAGTCAAGTTCCTTGACATAAACCATATTGACCGGATTACCGTCAGAATCACGTACCACGCCCCGAATAATATCACCGATCTTGAGTTTTTCATGAGTGGCAGCATCGGCAACGGCCTTTTCCAACAAACTCATATCAGGAAAAGTCCCTTCAGCTACTGACATAAACAAATAATTTGTGCTGCCGGTATTATTGATTTTGATTTTCTTCAGGTTGTAGCAACCCGCAAAAGCCTCAAGACCAATCTCTTCCATAGAAGATGGCATGACCAGTTCTTCAAGCGATGTACACCCGTCAAAAAAATGAGGAACGATATAATCACCTTCTTCTATTACTACTCTCTTAAGCGATGTACACCCGGTAAATAATCTGCTACCGTTTACAAGGTTAAAACCGGACTTGATAACAATCTCCTCAAGTGATATGCAGTTCTCAAACACTCTGTCGGTAATAACGCAATTCCTTGGAATGTTTATCTGCCTGAGATTAGTACAGTTCCTGAAAGCATTTCCGCTCAAAAACCGCAGGCAGTCAGGAAGATGCACCGTTTCAATATCGGTATTACCGTCAAAAGCACCGGTGGAAACGCTTGAAACCTTATTCATCAATCCGGCAACGGATATGGAGTCGGTATAACAATATGTGTCTTAACAACACCATCGGCAAGAGATTTTACTGACCATGTTTTATGAGAACCGTTGTCAGTATAGATGATTCCGTCAATGGTTACTGTTCTGACAGATTCAGTCTGAGCAACCATCAAGTTCCTCTGACTATCTGTACGTATTATTTCATCAGGGTATATAATATCTGTGCCTGGAACCGCCCCGACTAGCACCTCATCAACAGTAACAACACCCGTATCTATAAATTCTGACATATCTATACGTATTCTATCACTTCCAACAGGTTTAACCTGAGCAAACACGGAAACTGTGGCTGCTTGAAGCAGCAATGCCGAAAAGAGTATTAATAGTTTTTTCATAATCGATTTTTTTTGTGGGACAAATGTAAGTGCAGATAGCTTATCAAATCAACTAATAGGCGTTGCAATTCCGTTGCAATTTGTGTTTCCCTAAAAAACCTCCCAGTACCACTGGCACAGGGATACTATCCTTTTGTGTCATGTGTCAAGAAATAAGTATTTTTGCAGCCGATCAGGACTCAACCGTTTATGAAGAAGCGCAAATGGACATACAAGCTGTTAGTAAGGCTGCCCCTACTCTTTATAGCCTTCAGCTTTGCCCTGGTGCTTCTGTTACGATACGTTCCCATAAAATATACTCCGCTCATGCTTAAACGTTCCATCGAGAACCGTAAAGTGGAGTCATTTAAGAATCAGCACACTTGGGTAAGCCTGGATAAGATATCACCTCAACTTGCCAAGGCCGTAGTACTGACCGAGGACCAGAAGTTCTATCAGCATCACGGTTTTGATTGGGAAGAGATCCGCAAGATGCGTGATGACCACCTGAACAAAGGGACCAAAATCCGTGGTTGCAGCACCATATCTCAACAAACCGCAAAGAACGTATTCACATTCGGCTCCCGCACCGGCGCCAGGAAGATCTGTGAAGCTTACTGGACAGTTCTGATAGAGCTTCTCTGGAGCAAGGACCGCATAATGGAAGTCTACCTCAATGTGATTGAGATGGGCCCCGGCATCTATGGTGCCGAAGCCGCCGCCCGGCATTATTTTAATTGTCAAGCCGACAAACTTACCCGCAGACAAGCCATATCCATAGCCATTTGTCTGCCCAACCCGCTAAAGAGCAATCCCACTAAGCTGACTCCCTACCTCCGCAACCGATGCAATACTCTGCTGGAGCAGATGCAATGAGGAATCTCGCCAAAGTGAACAAAAAAGCGGCCCCCGCAAAGAGAGCCGCTTTTCCTATCGAATTCAGCAGATAAGTTATCCGCCAAAGTTATCGTACATGATTGAGGCTGGATCAACGCCCAGGTTGTCCAGCATACCGGTAACAGCCTTTGACATGGGGCCGGGACCGCACATGTAGTACTCGATATCCTCGGGAGCCTCATGGTCCTTAAGATATGTCTCATACATAACGTTATGCACAAATCCCGGAGTGTACTTGACACCGGCTGCATCGGCTGCGGGATCCGGGCGGTCCAGCGCCAGATGGAAGTGGAAGTTCTTGAACTCCTTCTCCAGACCCAGGAAGTCATCCAGATAGAACACCTCGTTAAGGGCACGTGCACCGTAGAAGTAATGCATCTCACGGTCAGTGGTTTTAAGAGTCTTGGTCATATGCATGATCTGTGCGCGCAGAGGAGCCATACCGGCACCGCCACCAACCCAAATCATCTCCTTCTTGGAGTCGAATATCGGGTGGAATTCACCGTAAGGACCTGACATGATAACCTTGTCACCCGGTTTGAGGCTGAAGATATAAGATGATGCCACGCCTGTGGGAACATCCTGGAAACCAACCTCCGGTTTCGGTTTGAAAGGAGGTGTAGCGATACGTACTGTCAGCATGATGCGGTCACCCTCGGCCGGATAGTTAGCCATAGAGTAAGCGCGGATGGTAGGCTCGGTAACTACTGATTTAAGGCCGAAGAGACCGAACTTCTCCCATGCGGGCAGATACTCGGGACCGATAAGGTCCTTATCGATATCCTTGTCATAATCCATTGTGTATGCGGGAATCTTGATCTGGGCATAGCTTCCAGGCAGGAAGTCCATATGCTCGCCGGCGGGAAGCTGAACGATGAACTCCTTGATGAAGGTAGCCACGTTCTTGTTGGAGATAACCTCGCACTCCCACTCTTTTACGCCCAGTACGCTCTCGGGAACCTTGATGGCCAGGTCACCCTTGACCTTGCACTGGCAACCCAGACGCCAGTTGTCCTTGATCTGCTTGCGTGTGAAGTGACCCTTCTCAGAGTCCAGAATCTCACCGCCACCCTCAACGACCTGGCATTTGCACTGTCCGCAAGAACCCTTACCACCGCAGGCAGAGGGCAGATAAACGCCGTTCTCAGCCAGGGTGCTCAAGAGGCTTGCACCTGAATTGACCTCAAGTTCCTTATCACCGTTGATGGTTACCTTGACCTTGCCTGAGGCAACAAGGTAGCTCTTGGCCACCAGCAGGATGGCTACCAGCAGCAGAATAACGGCCAGGAAAACTACAATACTTGAAATATAGATGTTGTTCATAATATTACCTCCTTTAAATAGACAGACCTGAGAAGCACATGAAAGCCATAGCCATCAAGCCTACGGTAATGAATGTAATACCCACACCCTTCAGAGGCTTGGGAATATCGCAATACTCCATCTTTTCACGGATAGCTGCAAGGCATACGATGGCGAGGGCCCAACCGATACCTGAGCCAAGTGCGAATGCTATTGAATCACCGAAACATGTGATAGCCTGGGTGTTGTCGGCATCCATGACAATGCGCTGCTGCATAAACAGTGAACCGCCCATGATGGCGCAGTTTACGGCAATCAACGGCAGGAATATACCCAGTGAGTTGTAGAGTGACGGAGAGAACTTCTCGACGATCATCTCAACCAACTGGACGATACCGGCAATAACAGCGATGAAAAGGATGAAACTCAGGAACTCAAGACCCAGCGGGGCGAGAACCTTAGTCTGCAGGAGATAGTTCACAGGAAGTGTGATGAACTGTACAAAAATGACAGCTATACCAAGTCCCAAAGCCGTCTTGACGTTCTTGGATACGGCCAGGAATGAGCACATACCCAGGAAGAAGGCGAACACCATATTGTCGACGAATATCGACCTTACGAATAAACTGAAGAAATGTTCCATAGTTCTTACACTTTGAGATTAGTTTTCCTGTAAATCCTTGTTCTTGGCACGATGGAACCAGATAACGCAACCTACCAGCACAAGAGCCATAGGAGGCATGATCATAAGTCCGTTGTTCAGGTAACCGGCCTCATAGAAGCACTGCGGGATTACCTGGAAGCCGAACAATGTTCCGCTACCGAAGAGTTCACGTACAAAAGCAACCACGATCAGTATGGCGGCATATCCCAGACCGTTGCCTATTCCGTCAAGGAAAGAGGCCCAGGGACCGTTCTGCATTGCAAAGGCCTCAAGACGGCCCATAAGGATACAGTTGGTGATGATAAGACCTACATATACTGAAAGCTGAACGCTTACATCATAAGCAAATGCCTTGAGAATCTCACTTACGATGGTTACAAGAGCTGCAACCACAACAAGCTGTATGATAATACGGATACGGTTAGGTATTGTATTGCGTAGCAGTGAGATGATCACGTTTGCCATAGCTACGATAACGGTCACTGAAAGACCCATCACGATAGCCGGCTTAAGCTGGGCGGTAACGGCCAGCGCGGAGCAGATACCGAGAATCTGGACCAGAACAGGGTTGTTAGCCCACATAGGCTGCTTGAGAGCCTCACTATTCTTGTTTGCCATAATCCTAATCAGTCGTTAGATTCAACATTATGCTCCTCACAGCACTCCTCGGAACCTTCCTCGCAGCCGCCCTCTTTGCAGCACTGCTTGGTCAGGAAAGGAATGTATGCCGAAAGCACCTTATTAATCATAGCATTCACACCGGTTGATGTGATGGTTGCGCCGGTAACGCCGTCAATCTCATACTGAGAACTCTTATCGGCCTTACCGTACTTGAGAACCTTGAGGGCAACCTCATCATTCACAACCACCTGCTTGCCGGGGAAACGGTCCTGGAACTTAAGGCTTGCAATCTCACCGCCCAGACCCGGAGTCTCGGATGAATGTGAGAAATATACGCCATAAACCGTCGTGCGGTCCTCGTTCAGGGCAATATAACCCCAAATGGTTCCCCACAGACCAAGTCCGTTCATAGGAATCACAAATTTGCGCTCACCGTCAATGTCAGCGACAAATACGTGGAAGTTACCGTTGTCAAACTCACTCTTGTATGAGGTATTGAACTCGCCTTCATACTCCATCAGCTTACCGTTGGACTGCATGAGTGCATCGGCTGTAATAACATTGTCATATGTAGCGGCAACATCGGCCTGGTCTCTCAGATTGAGAGCAGACAGGATCTGCTGCTTGGTATCGTTGATGACATTGGCAGTCTGACGCTCCTTGAGAGTCTGTGATACAAACACCAGCAGGAATGCCACAATCACAACCATTACGGCTGCATAGAGAATGGTATAAACGTTGCTGTTAGTGTTGAGACCCTTCTTGGCAGGAGCAGCGCCCTCCTCAACAATCTCCTCAAACTCACTCTGAGGTGCCTGACACACTGGGCACTTCTCAGGAGCCTTATCTCCTTCGTGGACATAGCCACAAACCTTACATCTGAATTTCTTCGTAGCCATAATCCTTATTTGTTTATTCTGTTAGCACGTTTGTTCACATTACGCTGTACTACACACCAGTCAATGAGCGGAGCGAAGCAGTTCATGAGCAGGATAGCCAGCATCATACCTTCGGGATAACCGGGGTTCATGACGCGGATGGTGACAGCCATAATACCGATGAGAAGGCCATAAATCCACTTACCGACTTCTGTACGGGCCGATGTAACAGGATCAGTTGCCATAAATACGGCGCCAAAGCAGAAACCGCCCAGGCAAATATGCTCGTACCAGGGCATCTGAGCCATAGCGTTGTCGGGACCCCACTGGTTATATACAAGAGCCATCAGGATACCGCCCACGAATACTGAGAGCATTGTCTTCCAGCTTGCGATTCCGGTATAGAGCAACAGCAGAGCGCCAAGAGCAATGGCAATTACGCTGGTCTCACCTACCGAGCCGGGAATGAAGCCCCAAACCATATCCATTGTAAATGCAGGAGCGGCTGCCGTGGTAGCGGCTGTACCCAGAGCGGTAGCAGCTGTCATACCGTCAATATCGGCACCAAGACCGCAGATTGCGTGGTCAACCACCCAAACGGTCTCACCTGTGATAACTGAAGGATATGCAAAGAATATGAATGCGCGGGTAATGAGAGCCACATTGAGGAAGTTCATACCTGTACCGCCGAATATCTCCTTGGCAAAGATTACCGAGAAGGCAACGGCTACTGCAAGAATCCACAGAGGAGTGGTAGCTGGGATAATCAGAGGAATGATGAAACCTGATACCAGGTAGCCCTCCTGAATCTCCTCGTGCTTCCACTGAGCCACGGTAAACTCAATTGCAAGACCTACTACGTATGAAACGATCAGTCTGGGCAGAACGGCCAGGAAACCAAACCAGAACTTATTCCAGAAAGTAGCCTGCTCAAGCAGACCGGCCAGAGCAAAATGCTGATAGCCTACATTGTACATACCGAACAGCAGTGCCGGGCAGAGAGCTATGACGACCATGATCATCATACGCTTGCTGTCAAACGAGTCGTGAATGTTCACACCGTTCTTTGCGGTGGTGTTCGGAACATAAAGGAAGGTCTCGAAACCTTCAAAAACCGAACGGAAAGCGTGCAGTTTGCCACCCTCCTCGAATTGCGGTTTAATCTTGTCTATGTAATTTCTTAAACTCATAACTCCTTAGGGTTTTAGGCCATTTCGGCACGAAGGTTATTCAAGCCCTCGCGTACGATACGCTGAAGCTCAAGTTTAGATGAATCTACGAACTCACACAGTGCAAAATCCTCGGGAGCCACCTCGTAGATGCCGTAAGCCTCCATCTTATCGATATTGCCTGTTATGATAGCCTTGATAAGGAACTCGGGATAGATATCCATTGGGAATACCTTATCATACTCGTTTGACATGATCATGTGACGCTCACCGCCCTTGATACGTGCATCAATGCTGTAACGCTTCTTGCATGTAAGCCATGAGAAGAATGTGCGGCTTACGCTGTATTGCTTGAAACGGGGAGCTATCCAGCCCATGAACTCGTTTACATCGTCACCCTCGGGGATAACGGTTACCATGTTGGCAAATGCACCAAGATAATCATCCTTGCTGCACTTTACACCGGTCAGAACGTTACCGTTGATGATGCGGATATGCTCTGTCCTGTTGAGACGACCGTCAACGATTGATGATATCTTTGCACCGGCAATAACCTTAAGGTATGAAGGATTTACTATCTCCTCGCCTGCCACTGCAATGATGCGGGTCATGTCCACAACACCCTTGTTGAACAGACGGCCGATGAAGATGACTGCCTCAGGATCAATTGTCCATACCACCTCACCCTTGTTGACGGGCTTGATGTGGTTGATCTGTACACCTACGTTGCCTGCCGGATGAGCACCCTTGAATGCATACAGGTCAACGTTCTTGGCATCGGTAAGCGTCTCGGCTGTCTGGCTGGCGCTGATGCTCAGGGTTGTGGGAGCTATCTTGGCGATTGCGCTCAGACCTGTGCGGAAGTCCAACTCGTTGCCCTGGAGCACGAACTCAAAGTCAGGAGCAAGCGGTTTGGAATCAAATGCCGACACGAATATGCCGCGGGGAGCATCGGCGGGGTTAGCGATCACGTCGTATGGACGCTGACGGAAGAATGAAAAAAGACCTGACTCCAGAAGAGTGGCCTTTACCTCCTCACCTGAGAGCGACTGTACGCTCTTGGTGCCGAACTCTACATAGGTCTGCTTGGCATCGGGCTTGACCACAATGCTCATGACCTTACGGCGGGCACCACGGTTCACTGCAACAACCTCACCGCTCACGGGTGAAACGAATTTCACCTCGGGGTGGTTCTTGTCAATGAACAGAGCCTCACCGGCCTTGACGGTCTGCTGTTCCTTGACGACCGGCTTGGGAGTGACTCCGGTAAAGTCATCGGGACATAATGCGTATGTCTCCGCAAGACCAACCTCTGTCAACTCCTTGACAGGAGCGCCCAGCAACTTGATGTCCAGACCTTTTCGTAAACGAATGATTTCTGCCATTTTGTTGTTAGTTGAATATATAGTTTAATATTATTCAAAATTTCGGGCGCAAAATTACTAATAAAAGAGCTAACTACAGACATAATAAAACCAAAAAAGCAGAACCTTTTTTCAACACCCTCAAAAATAGCCCATTCCATCGGCACATTGAGCAAGAAAAGCGCCTCAGGCGTGCGCCTACGCCATATTTTTTGTAAATTTCTTCATAGTTTGGTGCTCTTTTTCTCCCAATAGTTAGCTACATTTGCATATTGTGAAGACGGGGAAGATAGTCCATATTCTGCTGGCCGTTTCGATAGTTGTCTATCTGACCGGCCATATTTTGCTGAATAACAACAAAATCCAGCAGGAAGCCGCCGTACATGTCGTCGGGATAGCCTCCGCCGCATTAGGTACTGATGTCGATGCGGCCCGCGTCCAATTCACCTACCCGTTCGGAATCACCATCGATGACCTGACCGTCTATGACATGCAGCATGACACTCTGGCCCACGCCGCATCGCTGTCGCTCAGACTCAAACCCCTCAAGTTGCTCAAGAAGAAATTGAGCATTACGAGCATCAGGGTAAACAGTCCGGGCATAAGACTGTACAAGGACGATCCGGATGCCCAACCCAATTATGCATTCCTGCTGGATCTCTTTGGAAGCAGCGATGAACCGATGTCTTTCAGAGCCAATTCCGTGCTCATCAGAAACGGTTCGATACACTACGATATCAGGAGTTCGGAGTGGACAGACAGTCTGTTCAACCCAAGTCATATCGGTATCAGCAGCCTGACCGCCAATCTGTCACTCAAGTCCATCAGCGCAGACTCCATAGCCGTAATCGTGAGGAAATTCACCTTTGCCGAACAGTCCGGATTCGCCCTCACAAAAGCCCAAGGAGCAGTAAACGTGGGTAAGGATCACGCAGACCTGTCCGGATTCGTATTCTCCAATCCCAACGGTGAATTCAAGGCAAACCGTCTCTCTGCAGATGCAGGATTCGCTTCTAAAATCAACGGATTACCCGACATGGACTTTGATATCAGTGCCACGCTCACAGGCAGTGATTTCAAGGCGTTCTATCCCAAGTTGGCTTCAATGACTGCTCCGATTGACCTGTCACTTAAGGGTAGCGGACGCAACGGCAACCTCAACGTCAATGCTCTTTACGCCCAAGCCCCGGACAGCGTGATTGATCTGGGGATGAGCGGAACACTCTACATTGACACCGCATTCACCGTCAAAGGATGCAGTTTTGCCGAGGCTCACGGATCATTCTCGGAAGAACTGCCCCAATGGATAAAATGCCAGTTCGGAGGTTTCGGCCTGACCATTCCGAAACAGTTGGCATCGCTGGGCGACGGCAGTTTCAAGATCAATCTGGATAACCGGGACGGCAACACAGCCTCCACATTGGATATATCCAGCCAGGCCGGCAGCGTGCTATGCCAGATCAATGGACAGAACGACGTTTACACCGGAAATCTGACAGCATCAGATATTGACCTGCGTACAATAACCGGCAACCGGGACTTAGGGAACTGTTCCTTTACCGCCTATACGCAACTCCAAAAACAGGATAATGGTTTTTCGGGCCATTTCAACGGACGGATCGGAAGCATAAGATACAAAAGGTACAATTACCGCGGCATAAACATCAAAGGTTCATTCGACCCCGAACTGATCATTTCAGATCTAAAGTTCGCCGACAGAAACGGCGCCATAACCATGGATGCCGGAATAGGCATCGGCCGTATCCCCTTCTATAGCGTGAGCATTGACGCCGATTCGCTGAATCTGTCAGCTTATCATCTGGTTGATAGAGACAGCATGTCACTGACAGCCACCGTAACCGCGAACATCGTTGGAAACAACGTTGATGACATGACCGGAAAAATATCCGTCGACAGTCTGTATTACGCGGACAAAACGGGAGATTGGTCCATGGATAACCTGACCGTAGCCGTAGGCCAATACAACGACATCATCAAAGTCGCGACACTATACAGTGATTTCATAAACGTATCCCTGATAGGAAACTACAGGATATCACAAATCCCGGCCTCGCTTGCAAAAGCCTGCTCAGACGCTCTGCCTACAATAGGAAAAATGGTAGGTACCAAACTCCATACCGGCTCGTACGCAAAGAGTTCCAACAATTTTGCAGTTGATGTCAATCTGGAGAACGCGGATTTTATGCAGAAAGTGTTCCACTCACCTGTATCCGTCAATAAACCGGCCCACCTTCAGATGACATTCGTTGACAGCAGGAAAATATATTCCGGTAACCTCTCCGTCCCGGAGCTGTCATTTAACGGCCAGAACATAACTGATGCCAACATCAATCTGGAGTCCTCGGATGGAACCTGTTCGGTTGACATTGCCGGAAGATACGGTGAAAAAGAGGCCGATCCCACTGATATAAAAGCCAATTTCCTGGCATCAAAGAATATCGTACACGGCAATTATTCATGGAACAACAAGACCGGTTCGATGAGCGGAACCGCCACGACACACACTCAATTCACAAATTACGACCGGCGGCGCGGACTCCAGTCAATGTCTGCCATTGACACAACCGACATAACCGTATACGGCACGATATGGGATCTGTCAGTGGCTCAGATTCTCACAGACAGGCATAAGGTTACCATAACGGATTTCAGTGCCGGCAACAACGACCAGTATCTGTATGCCAACGGTACGGTTTCTGCTGATTCCAGCGATGTATTTGTCATGCAATTGAGGAATATCAATCTGGGACAGACCCTTTCGACACTCCATATAAACAATTCAGCACAGATATATGGCATAGCATCGGGACAGGTATTCGTTGCCGGAGTGCTTGCAAATCCGGCATTCTCCGGATCTTTCGGCATAGACGATTTCCAATTCATGGATTCATACCATGGCCATTTTGCCGCAGATTGCCGATGGAACCGCCATTCACGCCAAGTTGAATTGCAGGGAAATATGGTCGATGAAGGAATCTCATCTACCGCGCTGACCGGTGTATTCATTCCGCAGACCAAGTATCTGGACCTTAATCTGGAGGCAGACCACACAGATCTGCATTTCCTCAACACATGGACCAAGGTTGCATTCAGGGAGATAAGCGGCCGTGCTGTAGGAAATCTGCACATTTACGGCAATATACCACGTCTTGACATGGAGGGAGAAGCTATTCTTGAAGACGGACTATTTGTGCAGGATGCCGTCAACACCGCCTTAAAAGTCAAACGTGATACGCTTTGGTTCGAACCGGGCAAGATGCTCTTCAAGGATGTGGAATTCTATGATGAAAAGGGACACGACGGTATCCTGACATGTATACTCACGCATGACAAGTTCACACACTGGGGTGTGGATATGACCGCCGATGTTGCCGATATGCTTGTTTTCTACCAGCCAAAGAATGAAAAAAGTGACATATTCGCTTCCGTTTACGCCGAGGGTTCAATGTCACTCAGGTTTGATGAGACAACCGGTCTCGCAATCTCCGTTGATGCCCGAACTGCTCCGGGTACCAGAATAGGTTACAACCCGTCATCAGGTTCTGTCGCTGATTACAACTTCCTGACAATAGTGGATCGCGGAACGGTCAGCATTGATGAGGAAGCTGTAAGGAGAATCATTCCGGAAAAGACCCGTAAAAACAAGCATTTCAGCCTTGACCTGAACGTAGAATGCAGTGAGGATGCACTGATTGAACTGTCTATGCCTTCACTTAACGGATTCTTCCGTGGAAACGGAAATATTGCGATGAAATTTACTCCAAAGGACGGACCTGTCATAAACGGAATATACAATCTGAGTTATGGTCAGTGCTCCCTTTCCATCGAGGATATCATTCGTAAGAACTTCACGCTCATGGAAGGCAGCTATGTCAGGTTCAACGGCTCCCCCATTGACACCGAAATCAATCTCCAGACATATCACAACGTCCATTCCGCTTCGATCTATGACCTTGATCCGAGTGCTTCATCCAATAACAAGGTTCACGTACGTTGTCTTATGGGAATTACCGGTAACGTAACTGACCCGCGCGTGACATTCGATATTGACATGCCCAGCGGAACTCCCCAGGAGAAAGCCATACTGGCCAGCGCGACAACAACCGAGGAACAGCGCAACAACCAGCTCATATACCTGTTGGCTTTGGGACGCTTCTATACCGAGGATACTAATTCCGACCGTATGACTCCAAGCGCCGTCGAATCGATAGTAAACAACACCGTAAGCGGCCAGATAAACAACCTGCTCTCACAGGTAATGGATAACGACAAGATATCACTGTCAAGCAATGTCACTGCCACCAGTTACCTGACCAACGATGCCACAAACCTCAGCAACAAGGAACTTGAAGGCATTCTTGAGGCCCATCTGCTTAACAACCGTCTGCTCGTTAACGGAAACTTCGGATACAGGGAGAACACCATCAACAACACCTCCAACTTCATAGGTGACTTTGAGTTCAAGTATCTGCTCATACCTGACAAGAGAGGCAAAGGAATAAGCATCAAAGGCTATAACAAAGCCAATGATAAATACTTCTCAAAGACCACGCTGACTACTCAGGGCGTAGGTCTGGTACTTGAAAAAGATTTTTAATAGGAACGTGCAAACAGTACACGACGTGCAGCAGGCTTACCGCTGTACACATCGGTACCCGGCTCCTCCTTCATGCCGAAAGGCAGGCAGCGGATGGTAGCCTTGGTCTCCTCCTTGATCTTAGCCTCGGTCTCGGCAGTGCCGTCCCAGTGAGCCAGAACAAAGTAACCGGCCTCGATCTTCTCCTTGAACTCGTCATAAGAGTTGACCTCAACCATGCGTGCATCACGCCAAGCCTTGGCCTTCTCAAAGATTGCCGTCTGCATCTCGTCGAGCATGGAAGGAATCAGGTTCTCAAGACCCTCAAACGGAACAGTTTCCTTCTCCAGAGTATCACGGCGCATGATCTCGCATGTACCTGCCTCAAGGTCACGCATACCCAGGGCAACACGTACGGGAACGCCCTTTACCTCATAATCGGCAAACTTGAATCCCGGGCGCTTGTTGTCGGCATCATCATACTTTACGCTGATACCCTTCTTCTTAAGGGCCTCAACCAGGATATCGACCTTAGAGCTTATCTGTGCCAGGTCATCGGCATTCTTATAGATAGGTACTATTACTACCTGTATCGGAGCAAGCTTAGGAGGCAGGACAAGACCGTTATCATCAGAGTGAGCCATGATAAGGGCACCCATCAGACGGGTTGATACGCCCCATGATGTAGCCCATACATACTCCAGCTGGTTCTCCTTGTTTATGAACTGTACGTCAAAGGCCTTGGCAAAGTTCTGACCAAGGAAGTGTGATGTACCGCACTGCAGAGCCTTACCGTCCTGAGTCATGGACTCGATGGTATAGGTATCAAGGGCACCGGCAAACCTCTCGGTCTCTGACTTGACGCCGCGAACTACAGGAACGGCCATATAACCCTCTACAAAGTCTGCATAAACCTGCTGCATGCGGCGTGCCTCCTGCTCGGCCTCCTCACGGGTGGCGTGAGCGGTGTGACCCTCCTGCCACAGGAACTCGGCGGTACGCAGGAACAGACGCGGACGCATCTCCCAGCGCATTACGTTAGCCCACTGGTTGCACAGTATAGGCAGGTCACGGTATGACTTGATCCAGTTCTTATATGTAGCCCAGATAATAGTCTCTGATGTAGGACGTACTATGAGTTCCTCCTCCAGTTTGGCTGCGGGATCCACAATGACACCGCTTCCGTCCTCGGCATTCTTAAGACGATAGTGTGTCACTACGGCGCACTCCTTGGCAAAGCCCTCAACGTGCTCGGCCTCACGGCTCAGATATGACTTTGGGATGAGCAACGGGAAGTATGCGTTCACGTGACCGGTCTCCTTGAACTTGTCGTCAAGGGTACGCTGTATCTTCTCCCAGATTGCATAACCGTAAGGTTTGATGACCATGCAGCCGCGTACAGGTGCCTGCTCGGCGAGGTCAGCCTTAACTACCAGTTCATTATACCACTGCGAGTAATTCTCGCTTCTTTTGGTAAGGTCTTTAAGTTCTTTAGCCATATCCTAAGATTTTTCGGAGTGCAAAGGTACTCTTTTTTTAGAATAACACAATAGGGACGGTTCTATCTGTGCTCTTATGGCACTTTTAGAATCGTCCCTGTTGTGTCACTTGAACAACAGCTGTGCGAATGTGTTCAGGTAAAGGCGCCAGTTGGCCCACACATGACCTCCGTCTGACTTGTAGAAGGTATGTTCAAGACCACAGTCCGTCATGGTCTTGTCAAGAGTAACCGATGTCTCCCACAGGAAATCATCAGTACCGCAAGCCAGGAAATAGAGCTTGACGCCCGCTTTCTTCAGTGCAGTGATCTGCTCTGCCGTTGAGCTGCCGGCAGCAGACAGCGGGCAGATCCAGTCAAACATTGCCGGATACAGGTTTGAAGCGGTGATGGTATGACCGCCACCCATGGAAAGACCTGCAATGGCACGTGACTCAGGCTTGGCAATAACGCGGAAGTTTTTCTCTATGAACGGAACAATCTCGGTGCAAAGGCTCTTTACGTATGCATCGGCCATAGCGGGATCACGACGGTCAATCTGTTTCTCAGGCAGGCCCAGAGGCTGTGCCGCCTGTTGTCCGGGGTTGCCGTTGGGCATAACTACGATCATAGGCTGAGCCAGTCCCTTCTCAATCAGGTTGTCCAGTATCTGTGCGGTACGGCCCATCGATGTCCAAGCCTCCTCATCTCCGCCTGCACCGTGAAGCAGATAGAGTACGGGGTATTTCTTGCCGCTGGTCTCATATCCGTAAGGAGTGTATACGGTCACACGACGGTTAATACCCAGAATCTTGCTGTCATACCAGCGATATGTTACGGTACCGCGCTGGTTGGCCTCGAAATAGTTCTCCGAACGTTCTCCGGGTACCATAAGCATATTCAGGTAACGGGTTCCGTCACGCTGTACCATATAGTTCTGGGGGTCATTCACAGACACACCGTCAACGACAAAGTTATAGGTATATATCTCCGGTGATGGAGTATCGAGAGTAACCTCCCACACTCCGTTCTGCCCTTTCTGCATGGGAATGCTGCCATCCAGCCAGTTACCCTGCAGGTTGACAACTGTCGCATAGTTGGCGTTAAGACGGAACGTCACCTTTTCACCGTTGATTTCAGGTGATTTCACCTGCTGACGGCCTCTTGAAAAATTGTTGAGTTCCTGGGCCGATGCCGCTACGGCCAATAGGGATAGCAATGCTACTGTAAGAATTCTTTTCATAAGTTGTTATTGATAAGGTTAGTATAATTAACAGCAAATATAGCACTATAAAACAATAAGCAGTACCTTCACGCCGTTTTATGTAAGAACATGACGTTGAACTCTCACATAAGGAAACTGATATCGGCCGCATTGATAATGGTGCCGATGATGCTTCACGCCCAGTGGTTCGGTTCTGAAAACGATATGATAAGTACGCTCAGAGCCATATCAAACGGAGATTGGGAGCGTGCTCAGATCATCACTGCAGGCAGTGACGAGACGATAGAGTTCTCATTTGACGAGATGTCTCACCAATACCACCGGTTCACGTACCACATCACCCACTGCGACGCCCAGTGGAAACCTTCAAACCTGATTGAATCGGAATATATGGAGGGATTCAATGACCAGCCCATAGAGAACTGGGAGAACTCGCTGAACACCACCTTTGACTACACCCACTACTCCCTGACTCTGCCCAACAGTGACGTAAAGCTGAAACTGTCGGGTAACTACCGCCTTTCGATACAGGAGGACGGCCGTGAAGTTGCATGGTTCAGGTTCATGATTGCAGAGAATATGCACAACCTGTCGGCTACAGTCGACGGAAATACCGACATAGACACACACAAATCGCACCAGCAGTTGGGTATGACAGTAAGCCTGAACGGCCTTAACGTAACCAATCCCGACAGGGAGATATACACCGTCGTGATGCAGAACCGCCGTTTTGACAATGCGGTAATTAATCCCAAGCCCACCTACAACGCAGGCAACAGACTGACTTATGAGCACTGCCGCGACCTCATATTCCCGGCAGGCAATGAGTTCCGCCGTTTTGAAGTGGTCAACATGTACGACTATTTCATGAACGTGGACAAGGTCAGTTTTCATGACCCATACTATCATGCAACGCTCATTCAGGACAACCGCCGTCATGCGTACAAATTTGATTTTGACCACAACGGCCGATATCTTATCCGATACAACCAGGCCAGTGACAACGATACCGAGGCCGATTACCTGTTCGTTCATTTCAGTCTGGCCAGCGAGCCTATGTCCGGAGGAAAGATGTACGTATCGGGCCTTTTCAACGGAGGAAACCTGATATCCAGATATGAGATGGAGTACAACAGCCAGGAAAAGGCGTATCAGGTCACCATTCTGCTCAAGATGGGTGCATATGATTACCAATACCTGTGGGTGCCGGACGGTGAAACTGCAGCTCAGACCAAGCCCGCCGAAGGTGACTGGTATGAATCCAGGAACGAGTACCTTATTCTGCTCTATTACCGCCAGCGCGGTTCACGCCACGACCGATTGGTCAGCACGCTGGACATGGAACAATAAAAAAGGGTGCCGGAATCTCAGCACCCTTTTATCAGTTTTCAGTTATTTACTTCTTTTTGAAAACAACGCCTGCAGCGTAAAGTGTTTTCTTGTCTTCGGTAAGGTAAACCTTTTGAGTGTATTCTTCGCGCTCCCAGGAAGCTCTGATCCAATTCTCAGTTTCCAATGTCACGGGATCAACTGAATAATATACGTACTCATTGTTCACCCTTTCATATGAGAACATGACTGCTGTAGGTTTCACTGTCATTACGCCGTTTTTAATACTCCAAGTACCGGTTGACTTCTCAACACACAAAGCGGTATCCATGGTCCAGACATCATATGCCGTGTAGTTGGTGCCGGATAAGATGACACGCTCAGACAAATCTCCCTCTGAATCATATGACTCCCAGGTACCTTTTTCATAAATGTAATATTTAGCAATTAGGTTAATGTCTGTTCCATAGAGCATCCATGCGCTCTTTTATTTTCTCCTCCTGGGAATTGTTCTGGGGTTCCCAGAAACGTTCATCCTTTATCTCATCCGGCAGATACTGCTGGTTTACAAAGTTTCCCGCAAAATCATGGGCATACTTGTAATCCTCGCCATATCCCAGGTCTTTCATGAGTGAAGTGGGTGCATTGCGCAGATGCAGCGGCACCGGAAGGTTGCCGGTCTCTCCCACCTTGGCCAATGCGTTTGCAATACCCATATAGGCCGAATTGCTCTTGGGGCTGGTAGCAAGATATACCGTAGCCTCGGCCAGCGGAATACGGCCCTCGGGCCATCCAATCTTCATGACTGCATCAAAAGCGGCATTTGCCAGCAGCAGCGCATTGGGATTGGCCAGGCCCACATCCTCGGCTGCCGATATCACCAGACGGCGGGCAATGAAAGCAGGGTCCTCGCCTGCCTGTACCATGCGCGCAAGCCAGTAGAGGGCTGCATCGGGATCACTGCCACGTATGGATTTGATGAAAGCCGATATGATATCATAGTGCATCTCACCATCCTTGTCATAAGCCAAGGGGTTCTGCTGCAGACGCTCATTCACGATTTCATCGGTAATTACCACCTTATCGGAGCTGTCAGCCTCAACCACCAGTTCCAGGATGTTGAGCAACTTACGGGCATCACCTCCCGAAAAACGCAGTATGGCGGTAGTCTCCTTGAGTTCTATGTCACGCTCCTTGAGAATGACATCTGTCTTTATGGCGCGGTCCAGCAGTTTGAGAAGATCATCCTTCTCAAGTGAATTGAGCACATACACCTGCATGCGTGACAGCAGCGGGCGTATCACCTCAAATGAAGGATTTTCGGTCGTGGCGCCAATAAGCGTTATATCACCGCGTTCCACTGCACCGAGCAGAGAATCCTGCTGTGCCTTGTTGAAACGATGTATCTCATCTATGAAAAGGATTGGACTGCCCTTGGTGCGGAATAACGGATTGCTTCGTGCGCGGTCTATAACCTCACGAACCTCCTTTACACCGGCAGTCACTGCACTCAAGGTGCTGAACGGCAACTCAAGTTTGGTAGCCACTATCTGTGCAAGAGTGGTCTTACCCGTTCCGGGAGGGCCCCAAAGTATAAACGACGACAGCCTGCCTGAATCAATCATACGGCGCAGCACCGCACCCGGACCAACCAGGTGTGTCTGTCCCACATAATCGTCAAGGGACCGGGGTCTCATTCTTTCGGCTAACGGCTGCATGGCTTACAGTACACAGATGTAACAGAGTTTATAAAGCGAGAATATGCGCAACTTGGGTTTAGATCCAAGCAGATTCCTTTCCATACTCTTTTGGAAGAAAGCCCAGATAAAGCGGAACACCCACCTCATCTTCAGGTTCCTGACCTTGTTGTAATTGGTGAGCAACTTTGAACTGTCACCTATATCATCCTGATGGTCAAAAGCATTCTGAACAGCCTGACGGGTCTTGTTCAGATATGAGGCACTGTCATTCAATCCCATATGAGCCAAAGGATTGTCAATATGCAGTATGCTCACGCCGTTCTCCTCCAGTTCATGGCCGAACTGCACATCCTCATATCCGTACCGGACATATGATTCATCGAATCTGATTTTCATGAACACATCCCTTTCAATCAGGAAAGAGAACGATGTGAATCTGAGATACGGGTTCTGGCTTCTGAAACCAGCTGAACGCTCATATGCTGCATTCTTCTCATACAGATAACGCAGCTCCATACCTTTTCTGGGTATTTCATCCGGATGAGTCAGCCCACCGCATACAACCGATGCCTTATGGGATGCATCCATGTATTTCTTAAGGAACTCTTTGTCCTTTACATCGGCATCACAATCCAGAAAAAGCAGTTTATCATACTGGGACCTGTCTGCCATGAAGTTGCGGATAGCAGACCGTCCTATGTTGTGCGGAAGTGCAAAATAGCGGCAGTTTTCGTGGCTCTCGGCTACAATGCGGCTCTTCTCCTGCAGTTCCTTATCGGTAGAGCAGTCATCTGCCACAATGATCTCATACGGAATTCCCAATACAAGGCCCTGAAAGTGCAAGTCCTTGATTAGCTGAGTGCAGTCCCAGTTGTAAACCGGTATGAGTATCGATAATGCTTCCATTAAAATGCACGTCGTTTTGCAAAAGTAATTATTTTTGTGACGTGTAAAACAAATAGTGCAATGAATATTGGACAAAACGAAAAAGACAGGCAGAAAAATATTTACAAAGCAACATTGGCGGGCGGAGCCGTCAATGTCATACTTCTGGCATTCAAGTTCGTAGCGGGAATCCTGGGACACAGTGCCGCCATGATAGCCGATGCCGTACACTCGCTGTCAGATTTCGTAACCGATGTGATAGTACTGATATTCGTGCATATAAGCGGCAAACCGCAGGACAAGTCGCATGATTACGGACACGGCAAGTATGAGACTCTGGCCCTTACCATAATAGGAATCGCGTTACTGATTGTAGCAGTCGGCATATTCAGCAACGGTGCCCAGCGGATAATCGCCTGGCTCAACGGAGAGCAATTGGAGACTCCTGGCATGCTCGCACTCTGGGCCGCCCTCATATCGATACTTCTCAAAGAGTTAACCTACCGCTACACTATACGCAAAGCCAAGAAATTGAATTCTCCTGCCCTTGAGGCCAATGCATGGCATCACCGCAGCGACGCTCTCTCTTCAATCGGTACAGCAGTGGGAATTGGTGGTGCCGTATTACTTGGCAAGCGCTGGACGGTACTTGACCCCGTAGCATCAATCGTAGTCGGTGCTTTCATCGTAAAGGTTGCCATCGAACTGATCCTTCAGGGAATGAGAGACCTGCTGGAGCACTCACTGCCCGATGAAGTCGAGGATGAGATAATGCAGATTGCCGGGTCTGAGCCCGATGTCATTGAGCCGCATGACCTACGTACACGTCGTATAGGCAATCGCTATGCCATAGAACTCCACATACTTATGAGTGGAGACATAACTCTGGCCAAAGCGCATGACCACGCCGATTCAATAGAAAACCAACTGAAGGAAAAATTCGGACAAAACACCCATGTGGCCATTCACATGGAACCCAAAGAGACCGAGAATCCTACATAACCTGACTGCCGTACAGGGCAAAGTCTCCGCGAGCAGGATCGTCAGGCCAGATTCTTGCCATTTCACCGGTTATTTCGATACTTGTCTTGAGATCCGCACTGCATCTTGACGTCAAGCCCAGTGATTTCGCCACCGTGTATACATGGGTATCTACAGGCACGAGCAATTGCGCCGGAGTAATCCTTGTCCAGATTCCGAAATCCACAGGACTGCCCTTGCGTACCATCCAGCGCAGGAACATATAGAGTCGTTTGTTTGCCGATGTACTGCCGGGAACAGGAATGCCGTTAACCCCCTCAAACTCTGAGCAGAACATGAAAACGACTTTCTCAAGCGGTTCACCCGGCACAAACAGCTCTTCAAGGCTGTTCATACGTGAATATATGCCCGCCAACCTTTGGCACAATGCGACAAAATCGGCCCACTTATAAAACCTGTAAAGACAGCCTTCGTTGCTCAGATAACGCCAAGACTCCGATACGATGAAGAGATACGGACCACCCGCTGCATCCATTGTTTTGTGTAGCCTTTCCAGTACTCCAAGAAAAACCTTACGGCTTCCGTATGCCATCCATGCCGAGATAAAGGCCGACACCTCTATGTCCCTGCGGTCTTTGTAACGGTGCGGGAAACGTATAGGGTCACCGTCAATAAAAGCGGCACACTCACACCTTGCTGCCGATTGTACAAGTTCCTTTCTCGTCTCATCAGTCATATCGCAAAAATACCAAAATACCCACAATATTTGGCGCAAAAATGGTAACTTTGCACTCTCAAAATAAAAAGACGTATATGGCAGAGATTACCGCAGCTGAAAACAGCGAGAAAAAGAGTCTGAACTTCATTGAGGAGATGGTTGAGAAAGACCTTGCAGAAGGCAAAAACGGAGGTCGCGTACAGACCCGTTTCCCGCCCGAACCCAACGGTTACCTCCATATCGGACATGCCAAGGCTATATGTCTGGACTTCGGTATGGCCGAAAAACACGGAGGCATATGCAACCTGCGCTTCGATGACACAAACCCTACCAAGGAGGATACAGAGTATGTAGATGCCATCAAGGAGGATATCCAGTGGCTGGGATTCCACTGGGAGAACGAGTTCTACGCTTCGGACTATTTCCAGCAGTTGTGGGATTTTGCCGTCGAGCTTATAAAGGAGGGCAAGGCATATATTGACGAGCAGGATCAGGAGACCATTCTCTCACAGAAAGGCACCCCTACCCAACCCGGTATCAACAGCCCCTACCGCGACCGCCCCATCCAGGAGAATCTGGACCTGTTCTACAAGATGAACAGCGGCGAGCTTGAAGAGGGCTCAATGGTGCTGCGTGCCAAGATAGACATGGCTCACAACAACATGCTTTTCCGCGATCCTATCATATACCGCATAGTAAAGACTCCGCACCATCGCACCGGCACAAAGTGGAAGGCATACCCGATGTATGACTTTGCCCATGGCCAGAGCGACTTCTTTGAGGGTGTAACCCACTCTCTCTGTACGCTGGAGTTCGTGCCTCACCGCCCGCTCTACGACCTTTTCATTGACTGGCTCAAGAAGGGAGAGGATCTTGATGACAACCGTCCCCGCCAGACTGAGTTCAACAAACTGAATCTCAACTACACCCTTCTCAGCAAGCGTAACCTGCTTGCGCTGGTACAGAACGGAATGGTATCAGGCTGGGATGATCCCCGCATGCCTACCATCTGCGGCTACCGCCGTCGCGGTTATACTCCGGAGTCCATCCGTATGTTCGTGGACCGCATAGGATATACCAAATTCGATGCCCTGAATGACATGGCTCTTATGGAATCAGCCATCCGCGAGGACCTGAACCGCCGTGCAACACGTGTATCGGCCGTAATCAATCCCGTTAAACTGATCGTGACCAACTATCCCGAGGGCAAGACCGAGGAGCTAGAGGCTATCAACAATCCCGAGGATCCGGAGGCCGGCAGCCATAAGATCACCTTCAGCCGTGAGCTATGGATTGAGTGTGATGACTTCATGGAGGATGCCCCTGCCAAGTATTTCCGTCTCTCACAGGGCCGCGAGGTACGTCTCAAGAGCGCATACATTGTACTTTGCACCGGTTGCAAAAAGGCTGATGACGGCACCATTGAGGAGGTTTACTGCGAATATATCCCCAACACCAAGACCGGTGAGTCAGACTGCAACCGCAAGTGCAAGGGAACCATCCACTGGGTAAGTGCAGCCCACGCCATCAAGGCTGAGGTTCGTCTGTATGACCGTCTGTGGAAAGTTGAGAACCCGCGTGACGAACTGGCTCGCCTGCGTGAAGAGGGTATGGATGTGATTGAGGCCCTCAAGCAGATGAAAAATCCCGAATCCCTTGAGGTCCGTGAGAACTGCTATGTAGAACAGTATCTTGCCGACACAAAGCCACTGGATCACTTCCAGTTCCAGCGCATCGGTTATTTCTGCACTGACAAGGACTCAACTCCCGAGCATCTGATATTCAACCGTACAGTATCACTTAAGGACACCTGGAGCAAGGTTAAGGATAAAGCCTAATGAAGGACGACTCGGCATCATACTACGACAGTCGGGAGTTTACCGAACTGTTGACTTCATATGAAAACATGTTGTCAGATGGCGGCTCAGTCTATTTTGACAGCATGGACATAGCCAATATTGCCGAGTATTACTCCATGAGCGGCGAACTGGACAAGTCTGACAGAGCCATAGAGTACGGGTTGCGTCTGCATCCGTCCGATGCCGACATACTCATATCCAAGGCCAACAACCTACTCCGCCGCGGTCTCAAGGATGAGGCCAGAGTACTCACAGAATCCATATCTGACCCTGACAATCAGGAGCTGCTCTATCTCAAAGGAGAGATTGAGCTGGCATTCGATCGCATTGATGATGCCGACGCATATTTCACGCAGGCTGTCCAATTGAGTGACAACGACCCCGGCATGCTCAACGACATCATCGTCAAGTATATGGACAACCGGAACTATGACCTGTGCCAGAAATGGCTTGACATGGCTTTGGTCCTGTCACCCGATTCCCGCAACTTCATTGAACTTCAGGCTGACCTCTTTTTTGACACAGGCCAGGCAGACACCGCCATAGAATGGTATAATCACCTGCTTGACGAATTTGCGTATGACACCTACTATTGGGATCAGTTAGGCAGAATCTACTACGAGAAGAATGAGTTTGCCAAGGCACGCGAATGCTTTGAATTCATTGAGGCCATTGAACCCGAAGACAAGTCATCGCGTATGATGAAGGCCAGCTGTATTTTCAATATGGATGACTGGAAAGGGGCTTATGACATATACAAGGCCCTGCTCGAAGAAGATCCGGCATCATACACCCTGCTCTATTACTGCGGACGCTGTCTGTATGAGATGGAGATGTATGCCGATGCGTACGACAAATTCATGGACACCTTGGCTATGCTGATGCTTGATGACGAAGTTCCCGAGGAGATGTATGTGGAGCTCTACTTCTATCTGGCAGACACAGCACAACGTACAGAACGCAAGGAACAGGCTGTAAGATACATACATGACGGACTTGCGCTTGATCCCAACGACAAGGACCTGCTTGAACTGGCACAAAAACTAGGAATTGAATAAACAGCATAAATGATGAAAAAATACCTCATTGTCTTTCTCATTTCCATGGTCCCGCTGATTGAACTCCGTGGAGCCATACCTTATGCCGTCGGCTTTAACCTGCCCATCGTACCCTCTATTATAGTGGCTCTGATAGGCAACATGCTCCCGGTACCGTTCATATTCCTGTTTGCCCGCAAGATCCTGAATTGGGGTCAGGACAAGAAATACATAGGCGGATTCTGCCGCTGGTGTCTTGAGAAAGGAGAGAAAGGTGGCCGCAAACTGGAAGAAAAAGCCGGAATGGGCCTGTACGTAGCCCTGTCGCTTTTTGTCGGAATACCGCTTCCCGGTACGGGTGCCTGGACAGGCACGCTGGCTGCCAGTCTGCTTGACCTGGACTTTAAGAAAAGCATACTATATATACTGCTCGGACTGCTGCTGGCCGCCGCCATTATGCTTGCCGCAAGCCTTGGCGTATTCGGCGCCATCTCATTCTTCAAATAAGCCTACTCTTTGAAGTAGAGTGCAAAAGACTCTGCCGAGATCTTGGATTTGAGGCGAGACTTGATACTGCGCATATTTGAACGTGACGTACACATGAAATCAGCCACAAGGTCCTGATCGAATCCAAGCAAAGTACAGAAAATAAGGTTTATATCCTGTTGTCCCAGTTTGCCGGCCTCGGCACGCAGGGCTGCTATGGGAGCCGCAAAGTACAAGTTGATGTCGTGTACAACAACATCCCTCTCCTCCTGTTTGAATGAGCGTTTCTGCAATGCGACATCATTGATCAGATTAAACGCGATACCGGTGCGGAACACATCACACGCCTCCATCAGACGGTTGCCTTCAGAGTTGGATTTCTCCTCAATCTGCTTTTTGATAAGGTCTTCATACTTGCCAAGATAATAAGCCTCTCTGCGGCGATCCCTTTGGATACTGTAGATAATCAATACCGCAATAATGATTATTATCAGGGAAATGCTTATCCAAACAACTCTGGAAACCCTGGCGCGCATTCGCTGATTCTGCATCTCATCGTTATGCTGTAACTGAATCTGGGTAATCTCGGACTGGTTTGACCGCTTGTTGAGTTCTTCCTGATACTGTTTGTTCAGTATCTCGGCATTCCAGGCGGCCTGATACTGTTTCATCTGTGTAGCCACCCACTCAAGGCCTTTTATGGCCAGAATCTTGGTGCTAAGGTCATCGGACAGTCTGTGAGCCTTCTCCAGATATACGAAAGCCGAATCATTCTGATGCAGGTAGTAGAGAGCTATTCCCTTGAGTGCATAGCCCGGAACCTTTGATTTCTCGTTATTGCATCCGGACAGATATATGTCCACCAACTCCAGCACCTGTTCACCTGCATCCTTTCCGTTGAGACCGTTCTCGATGTGAGCCAGATACAGATAGCAAGAATTGCGGTTGGCATCACTTAAATCACCCTCTTTCAACAGTCTGTCAAAAAGAACCTTTGCCGTAGCATATTCCCTCTTGCCGAAATATGCCACCGCAATATCAAATTCTGCCGTCGAAATCATTCTCCCCATATTCATCCGCTGATACAGCCTCCTGCATGAGGAAAATGTATTGATGGCATCGTCATAAAGACCGCGGTTGCTGTAATGTTTTCCAAGCAAGTACAGATTGGAGACATATTCCATTGAAAGAGTGTCTACAAAAAGTTCCTTGGCTTTAAGCAGGGCATATATAGCCTCAGGATCCTTTTCCATCTCTGAATATGCACATCCCAAAGAATACCAGCTCATAGCCTGACGGTACCTTTTATTGTAACTCCGGTATGCCGAGCTGATACTGTCCGGATTAATTCCGGCTTCAATGCATCTCTCCTGAAATGTATTCTCTGAAGACTTGATGTTATAGTTCATGCCGCAACCGGCAAGAACCAACAGCAAAGTCATTATTACGCAACTCTTTCTCATATATTGCCAAAAGTAACCAATTATCGGGAATAATTGTTATTTTTACGGCACATAAAAAGGAACAGTCTATGATATTCTTACAAACAACCGTTGACCCCGAGAAGGTCATTAACGTGAACGATACGCTGAAAGCGGTCACAAGTAATCTGATCTCACAAGTTAAGGAAGGCCCCAACACATTCCTGCAGGACCTCCTGCAGAGTGCCATTGATTTCGGTCTTAAACTATTGGCAGCCCTGGCCATTTACATTGTCGGTGCATGGCTGATCAAGAAGGTAAAAGTATGGATGAATAAGCTGTTCACCAAACGCAAGACCGAAGCCACTCTATCCACGTTCATCACGTCACTGGTATCAATAACCCTGACAGTACTGCTCATTATAGTTACCATTGGTACTCTGGGCATAAACACCACGTCACTCGCAGCCCTTCTGGCCGCCGGAGGTATGGCGATAGGTATGGCACTGAGCGGAACGGTTTCAAACTTTGCCGGCGGACTGATGATTCTTATCTTCAAACCGTTCAAAGCCGGTGACTTCATAAACGCACAGGGTTTCAGCGGCACAGTCAAGGAGGTATCAATCGTAAACACCAAGATGGTCACTCCCGATAACCGCGAGATCGTGATTCCTAACGGAGCCCTTTCAAACGGCAATATCGACAACTATTCAGCCAATCCGATTCGTCGTCTGGACATAGAGCTTCATATGGCTTACGGCACCGATGCTGACAAGTGCATTGAGGCCATCCTCAAGATACTTCATTCCGACGAACGTGTTCTTGACTCCAAGCACAAGGGTGCATCGGCCCCCATGGCAGTAGTCAGTTCCTTGAATGACAGCACTGTCACCTTCCTGGCACGTGCGTGGGTCAAATCAGGTGAATTCTGGCCGCTCAAGTGGGACCTGAACAAAGAATTCTGCACCGAGCTGCCCAAGCAGGGATTCGAGTTCGAGTTCCCGCACATGAATGTAACCGTGAACAAGTAAATGGTAATACTCATCACGGGCATAACATCCGGTTTCGGCCGTGCCATGGCTCAAAGGCTGTCACAAGACGGCCACAAGGTATATGGAACCTTCCGCCGCGAGAGTGAACCCATTCCCGGTGTAACCTATATTAAAGCCGATGTCCGTGATGAGGATTCATTAAAGAGCGCAGTAAACCAGGTCTTGGAGGCCGAAGGCCGTATTGACACCCTCATAAGCAATGCCGGAATGGGCATAGGCGGGCCGCTGGAGTTCACTCCGGTGGACGATGCCCGTCTGCAGATGGATGTAAACTTTATGGGAATGGTGAGACTGCTTGATCAGGTAGTTCCCGTCATGCGCCGTCAACGTCACGGGCACATAATCTGCATAAGCTCCATTGGCGGGCTCATGGGACTTCCGTATCAGGGCATGTACTCTGCCAGCAAGTTTGCCATCGAAGGCTATTGCGAGGCTTTACGACTTGAAGTGCGTCAGTTTGGAATCCACGTAACGGTTATCAACCCCGGAGATTTCAGCACCGGATTCACTGCCCAGCGCAATAAGGTTTGCAATCCCGATGCCATGGCCGCCTACCCCGGTTATTCGCAGTCAATGGAGAGTATTGAGCATGACGAGAACACCGGTCTCAAACCGGAACGTCTGGCCCGCCGCATATCAAAGATTGTCTGCAAACGACATCCCCGCAACCGATACACAATAGCGACACTGGTCCAGAAAGCCTCAGTCCTACTAAAAGCTATCCTTCCCTCAAGATGGTTTGACTGCGTATTAGGAGCTTACTACAAGTTGTGACAAATTGAGAATTGAGAGTTGAGGATTGAGAATTCTCTAATCTGCGTAAAAAAGAAAAGGCCTTGCGAACGCAAGGTCTTTTCTAATTCTCAATTCTCAATTTTGAATTCTCAATTGGAATTAAGCGTACATGGCAACGATAGCCTCGTACAGCTCCTGCTTGCCGCTGGTCTGCTTGGGCTCGTCAACCTTCTTGCCGTACTCGTAAGCCTCCTCGAAGGTCATCTTGCCCTCCTCGAACTTCTTACCCAGGCCGCTGTCGAATGAAGCGTAACGCTCAGCCTTCATCTTCTTGTAGGGTGACTCCTCGAGCAGCTTGGCAGCTGACTCAAGAGCGTGAGCCATAGCATCCATACCGCTGATGTGAGCGATAGCGATGTCCTCAAGATCAGTTGAGTTACGACGTGTCTTAGCATCGAAGTTTGTACCACCTGTGCCCAGACCACCGTTGCGGATGATCTCCATCCAAGCCTGTACAAGCTCGTACTGGTCGATGGGGAACTGGTCGGTATCCCAACCGTTCTGATAGTCACCGCGGTTAGCGTCGATTGAACCGAGCATGCCAGCGTCAACTGCGCAAGCCAGCTCGTGCTCGAATGTGTGACCAGCCAGAGTAGCGTGGTTAACCTCGATATTTACCTTGAAGTCCTTATCCAGCTTGTGAGCCTTAAGGAAACCGATAACGGTCTCGGTATCAACATCATACTGGTGCTTTGAAGGCTCGCACGGTTTGGGCTCGATCAGGAATGTACCCTTGAATCCCTTGCTGCGTGCATAGTCACGAGCCATGGTCAGCATGGTAGCCATGTGCTCTTTCTCACGCTTCTGGTCAGTGTTCAGAAGGCTCATGTAACCCTCACGGCCGCCCCAGAATACATAGTTCTCAGCACCGAGCTCGATACCTGCATCGATAGCGTTCTTGATCTGAACGATAGCGCGAGCTACAACGTCGAAATCAGGATTGGTAGAAGCACCGTTCATGTAACGCTTGTTACCGAATACGTTAGCGGTTGACCAAAGCAGCTTGGCACCGGTCTCTTTCTGCTTCTCCTTGATGTAAGCTACGATAGCCTTCATGTTAGCCTCATACTCTGCTACGTTCTTGCCCTCTGAAATCAGGTCAACATCGTGGAAGCAGAAATAAGGAATACCCAGCTTCTGCATGAACTCGAAACCGGCATCTACCTTGTTCTTAGCGGTCTGAAGAGGATCAGCGTCCATCCAGGGGAATGACTTTGTGCCACCACCGAACTGGTCAGCACCCTCTGCGCACAATGTGTGCCACCATGCCATTGCAAAACGCAGCCAATCCTTCATGGTCTTGCCCATGATAACCTTGTTCTCATCATAGTAATGGAAAGCCATCGGGTTCTTGCTGTCCTTACCCTCGAATTTGATCTTCTTCAATCCGGGAAAATACTCTTTTGCCATAATTGATTTTTTATTAATAAAACGTGAATAAATACTCTAAGTTTACGCATCACTTTGCACGAAAGGCAAAGTTACATTTATAATTCAAATTATCAACCTTTCAGCTGTTATTTTTTACTACATCAAAACTCGTTGATATACATGTTGAGGATGCGTTTCCAACGTGCATAAGCCTCTTCATACTGAGGTATGAGTTTCTTGTCAGGCTCTATGACATTGATCTTCTCCAGCGATGCGAATGCCTCGTTATGATCCTTGTATACGCCGGCACCCATACCTGCACCCTTGGCTGCACCTACAGAGCCGTCAGTATCGTACAGCTCGATTGTAGCGCCTGTGATTCCGGCCAGAGTCTCGCGGAATACGGGGTTGAGGAACATGTTGGCGTTTCCGGCATGAATCTTTGAGATCTCCATACCCATCTCGACCATAACGTCCATACCGTACTTGAATGAGAATACTATACCCTCCTGCACGGCACGTGCCAGATGGTTACGGTTATGTATGTTGAAGTTGAATCCGTGAATGCTGCAGCCAACATTGCGGTTACCCAGAACACGCTCTGCACCGTTACCGAACGGCAGCACGCTTACGCCGTCGCAACCTACGGGGATGCTCTGTGCGATCTTGTTCATATCGCCGTATGAAAGGCCCTCAAGCATGATGTTACGACGTGTCCATGCATTCAGGATACCGGTTCCGTTAATGCACAGCAGAACACCCAGACGGGTCTGCTTGTTGGTGTGGTTAACATGAGCGAACGTGTTCACTCTTGACTGCGGATCAAAGTTAACGGCACCGTTCACACCATATACGACACCCGATGTACCTGCTGTAGCGGCAATCTCGCCCGGCTCGAACACATTCAGAGAGAGAGCGTTGTTGGGCTGGTCACCGGCACGGTATGTCACAGGAATACCTGCCTCAAGACCCAGTTCCTTGGCGGTAGCGAGTGACAGACGTCCCTGCTCTGAGAATGTAGGTCTGATCTCAGGAATGAGAGACTTGCTGAATCCGTAATAGTCAAGCAGGAAATCGGCCACCTCATTCTCCTTGAAGTTCCACATCATACCCTCAGAAAGGCCTGACACGGTAGTACAGGTGGTTCCGGTAAGACGCATTGCAATGTAGTCACCCGGGAGCATTATCTTGTCGATCTTCTCGTACAGTTTAGGCTCGTTCTCCTTTACCCATGCCAGTTTGGCTGCGGTAAAGTTACCCGGTGAATTGAGCAGATTGGTCAGACACTGGCCCTTACCTATCTCACGGAAAGCCTTGTCACCGTAAGGTACTGCGCGTGAATCGCACCAGATGATGGCGGGACGCAATGCCTTGCCGGCCTTGTCAACACATACCAGGCCGTGCATCTGATATGAGATACCTATTGCCTCGATATCATTGCCCTTGGCACCTGACATCTGCATAACCTTGGCGGTCACGTTCTTGAGGTATGTCCACCAGTCATCGGGCTCCTGCTCTGCCCAACCGGGATTGAGAGCCTTGATGGGGGCTTCTGAATCCGGATAGAAAGCCGATGCCACACTCTTTCCTGTCTCAATCGACACTAAGCTGGCCTTCACTGAAGAGCTGCCTATGTCATAACCTAACAGATATTTCTTCATAGTCGTTATATTGATTTGTTTTCAGTAATCAGGATTATTCATGCACCTGCGAATACAATCCCACAAACTTAATCAATTTTCGGGATTAGAACACCACTATCATAAAAAAATGATAGGGAAAACAGTGCTGTCCTCCCTATCATCGTATTATGTGTGTTTATGGTGTGTCTTACTTCTGCAGAAGCTTGTTGTCTGAACCCAGAACGTCAACAATCTTGTGGATGTACATCTTCTTCATGTTGTCGCGGGCGGGCTTGAGATACTGACGCGGATCAAAGTGGCTGGGGTTCTCGGCCAGGTACTTGCGAACGGCAGCTGTCATAGCCAGACGTGAGTCAGAGTCAATGTTGATCTTGCATACAGCGCTCTTTGAAGCCTCGCGGAGCTGCTCCTCGGGTATACCTACTGCATCGGGAAGCTTGCCGCCGAATGCGTTGATGGTATCAACCTCTTCCTGAGGAACTGATGATGATCCGTGCAGAACGATGGGGAAGCCGGGGAGCTTCTTCTCGATCTCATGCAGAACATCGAATGCCAATGGAGGGGGAACCAGCTTGCCGGTCTTGGGGTCACGTGTGCACTGCTCGGGCTTGAACTTGTAAGCACCATGTGAAGTACCTATTGAGATAGCCAGTGAATCGCAACCTGTGCGTGTAGCGAAATCGATAACCTCCTCGGGCTTGGTGTAGTGTGAAACCTCACTTGCAACCTCATCCTCAACGCCGGCCAGGACACCCAGCTCAGCCTCAACGGTAACGTCATACTTGTGAGCGTACTCAACAACCTTCTTGGTCAGTGCGATATTCTCCTCATAAGGAAGAGCTGAACCGTCAATCATAACTGATGAGAAGCCCATGTCGATGCAGTCCTTGCAAAGCTCGAAGCTGTCACCGTGGTCAAGGTGAAGAACGATCTCAGGATGAGCGCAGCCAAGCTCCTTGGCGTACTCTACAGCACCCTGTGCCATGTAACGCAGGATAGTGGCGTTGGCGTAGTTACGGGCACCTTTTGATACCTGCATGATAACCGGAGACTTGGTCTCGACTGCAGCCTGAACGATAGCCTGCATCTGCTCCATTGTGTTGAAATTGAATGCCGGGATAGCATATCCGCCCTTAACGGCTGCGGCAAACATTGCGCGGGTGTTTACAAGACCCAGTTCTTTGTAGCTTACCATAATAGTGAAGTTTTATTTAGTTAATTTTTGCTCAGGTTTGATTTCCGCCGCGAAATTACAATCTTAATTAACTACTTAATGTTATATAAACAGAAAGTTATCCACACTTTCACAAAGTTTAATGCAATGGGCAACTTTTTGCGAACTCCACTGTACAAACTGACAATCTTTACAAAAAACAAGTCCAAAACAATTGCGGATATTCAAAAAAGCAGTATCTTTGCGCGCTGAAACCCCCATAATCATGTCTCGCCTATATTCCGGCGGGCGCCAAATGGAGAAATTAAAAACAAAATAAGTTATGAAAAAAGGTATTCATCCCGAGAACTATCGTCCTGTAGTATTCAAGGACATGTCAAACGGTGATTGCTTCTTGTCACGTTCCACTTGCGCAACAAAGGAGACAATCGAATTCGAAGGTCAGACCTATCCCCTGATCAAGATTGAAATCTCTAACACTTCTCACCCGTTCTTTACCGGTAAGTCAAAGCTGGTCGATACCGCAGGACGCGTGGACAAGTTCATGAGCCGCTACGCAAAGAGCCGCGGAGGCAAGTAAATTCCTCTACAATAAAAGAGAAGCCGATGCTTATGCATCGGCTTCTCTTTTATTTGACTTTGAAACGCTTACCGGTCCAAACGTATATGATTGGATCCGTTCTGAACCATGATTTGAAACGGTCTGCATCCTCTCCAATGTAATCAAGCGATGTATACCGGAACTCCAGCGTGTCGCCTGACGCAGTTATGGATTGGAGCCTGAGTATGGACTCTTTCTTGAGAACATCCAATGAATCACTCTTTAAAGCTTCCTTTGTAAGATAGTCATCAAACCGGGGCTGTTCAATCAGTTCCTTTACCGGGACAGGTTCCCAGTTCTCGGTGTAGAATGACAGACGTGAGTCATCGTAGCGTGCCGAAACAGTTTTGATAATACATATGATATTGCCCCCTCCCTTTTTGCCGAGCAGCACCATATCAAGACGGCCGGATTGCGAAGTCCTTACCGAGAGCATGTTATCCTGCAGGAGAGTCATCTCGCTCTCACCTCCCAGCTTATTCCTTACACGGGCTCTCATGCCGCTGTCCATATAGTCCAGGAAATCCATGCGTTCACTTTTGGTGAGTGTAGGCATTATGGAATCAGGCATATTGACGAACAGGGTTCGCAGATTCTCCGCCCGCGCAGGTCCGATTGTCAGTATGCTTATTGCCAAAATATTCAGTATCCGTTTAATCATATCTGGAACAGGTTATCTGGATATACAATCTTATAAAGGAACAGGCCCTGTGCCGGCGCAGAATCACCTGCGCTGCAACGGTCCTTCTTTTCTATTATCTGTCTGAATCCGTCAACAGAGAGTTTGTGACGCCCCACCTCCATCAGCGTACCCACTACGGCACGTACCATATTACGCAAGAAACGGTCAGCAGTTATGGTAAACACCCAGCGGCCATCCTCCAGCAAAGACCACCTGGCCTCTGTCACATGACAGTCGTTAGTCTTGGTGTCTGTATGCCGCTTGCTGAAACTTGTAAAATCAACAGTACTCAAAAGAATATCGGCCGCCTTATTCATAAGCTCGAAGTCCGGCTCATTCGGCAGGAACCATGAATAATCACGGTTGAATGCACTCTTATTGAGAGTAACGTAATATCTGTAAGTCCTGGAAACGGCATCAAAACGCGCGTGTGCTTCGGGCTTGACAGGAACGATACGGTGTACAGCTATGTCGGGAGGCAGTATTCCGTTGAGTTTGTTTTCCATCCAGGCGCAATCCTGCGGCTCATCCAGGTCAAAGTGAGCTACCATCTCCGTTGCATGCACCCCCGCATCGGTACGGCCGGCACCCGTAACGCTTACATTACGGCGCAGAAACAGTCCCAGAGCCTCCTCTATGGTCTGCTGTACCGACGGTGAATGCGGCTGGATCTGCCATCCGCTGTATGCGCCGCCGTCAAATTCCAGATAAATAAAGTATCTCATTCCCTACTCTGTCCTGCCAAATTCATAATATGCACAGCCACAAGAGCCGCAGTCTCGGTCCTCAAGCGCGACGGTCCCAATGACACAGGACGGAATCCGGCCTTCAGGGCCATCTCTATCTCGGCCGGACTGAAATCGCCCTCAGGTCCTATCAGTACCAGAGCATCATTCCCGGGAACTGTCACATCCTTAAGGTCCACCTTGTTTCCCGGCTCACAATGCGCAATGAACTTGTCACCCTTGAAACCGCGTTCCACAAAACTCCTGAAAGGGGTCATACCGTTCAGGACGGGCAACGTGGCTTTTTGGGACTGCTTCATTGCAGACACGGCTATTTTCTCGATACGCTCCAGCTTAATCACGTCACGCTCGGAATGATCAGTCTTGAGGAAAGTTATCTCATCAACACCTATCTCAACGGACTTTTCAACGAACCACTCATTGCGCTCCATAAGTTTGGTAGGCGCAACGGCAATATGCAGATGCCCCTTCCAGAGCGGTGCCTGTACCTCCTTATTCTCAACATGCGCCATGCACCGCTTGCCCGATACAGCGCTTATCACGGCATCATAAAAAGCACCCTTTCCGTCTGTCAGACGCAGGCGGTCACCCTCTTTCATGCGTAAGACACGTATACAATGTCCCGCCTCCTCCTGAGGGAGTTCCATATCATCACTTATATCGGGAGTATAGAACAGCCACATAATCTTTCAGATTAGATCCGTATCATTTTCATCACTCTGCCCGCGACTGTTTATTTCGTCACGCAGACGGGCGGCGAACTCGTAGTTTTCGGTCGCGATGGCCTGCTCCATTGCCTCCTTGAGCACCTTGGTGCTGGCTGTCGTGATTGGCAGTGAATAAGCGCCGTCCGGTTGCAGACGGACGCAATTGCGCTCCAGCAGGTCCTCTTCGATATAAATAGGTATGTTGCTACGCACGGCAAGTGCCAATGCATCCGATGTACGGCAGTCTATATATGATGTGTTGCCGTCATGCTCAAAGAAAAGATGTGAGTAGAAAATGCCACCGCTTATCCTGTAAATATCAACCTCGGTAAGATGCCCGTCAAATTGTCTGAGAGTATTGATATACAAATCATATATACCGGGATGAGGAACCTTGTGACGAAACAGGCTTACTATGATTGCCTGCGCCTCAAGGGGGCCGACCAGTACCGGCAGGCAGCGCAGCCCCTCGCCTTTACCGTCTTTCTCCTTAAGCAAGGCAATCAGGGCCAAATCAGCGGGCTTTCTGTTCAGTATCTCACCCACAATCATCTCTATCTTCCTATTCTCTCCCATACAATGACAAAGATACAAAAAAGGAAACAACTCGTTTTCCGCATAAATGCAGAAAACGAGTTGTCATCCCGACAACTCGCTTTCAAATTAAATCTAATACCATGAAAAACACATCACAAAGATATGTCTTTAATTTATATACAACTCTTATTCAGAATAAAAATCTCTACATTTAACAAATTTTCACACTACTCCACCGAGAGGACCAGGCCTTTCAAATACTCCCCTTCAGGGTGAAAAATGTTAATAGGGTGATCTGCCGGCTGATGAAGCTGATAAAGAATCTTCACACTGCGGCCTGCCTGAGCTGCAGCTGTAAATACTGCAGTGCGGAACTGGTCTTTGCTCACAACCTGCGAGCAGGAGAATGTAAACAGGATACCTCCGGGCTGAATTTTCTCCATCGCTTTCTGATTGAGACGACGGTAGCCTATCAAAGCATGTTTAAGTGCATCCTTATGCTTGGCAAATGCGGGCGGATCCAGAATGATCAGATCGTAGATGGAGTCCATACGCTCCAGGAACTTGAATGCATCCTCGGCAAACGCCGCATGACGGGTATCGCCGGGAAAGTTATCCTTAACGCCACCGGCTGTCAGTTCGATTGCACGGGCCGAACTGTCAACGGAATGTACAAGCTTGGCCCCTCCTCTCAAGGCTGCCAATGAGAATCCGCCTGTATAACAGAACATATTGAGCACAGAACGTCCTTTGGAATATTTTTCCAGAAGTGCACGATTCTCACGCTGGTCTATGAAAAGGCCTGTTTTCTGACCGCTTATCCAGTCAACCGGCATTTTCATACCGTATTCCATAGGTGTGTCGTCAGTGGGACCGCCAATTATGTAGCCGTTTCCACGGTCAATATCGGCCTTGAACGGCAGTGTAGTTTCTGACTTGTAATAGATTCCCTTCACGCGGTCACCCATGACACGCATCAAGGCCTCAGCAATATCCATGCGGTTGCAGTGCATTCCCACGGAATGAGCCTGCAGAACGGCTGTATGGCCATATATATCTATCACCAAGCCCGGGAGATTATCGCCCTCGCCATGTACCAGACGATATATATTGTGATCCTCGCGGTCTGTCAGCCCCAATGAACGGCGCATTTCAAATGCAACGCTGAGGCGCCTGTACCAGAAATCCGCATCAATGGATTCCTGCTTGAAAGAGAGCACACGGACTGCAATGCTACCCACCTGGATATGACCCACAGCAATCCATTTGCCGTCATGGGTATAGACATCAACAATATCGCCCTCATCGGGAGCGCCTTTGATATCGGCAATGGCACCCGAGAATATCCATGGATGGAAACGCAGAAGCGATTCCTCCTTACCTCTCTTCAGTATTACACTCTTCTGCATCCTTCCTTATTATTCTGTAATCGCCACTCTGTTTGAGTTCCGAAATATAGTGATAAATCTTAAGACATGCCCATGCATCTATGGCCGCATACTGTCGCTGGCTTTCCGTCAGGCTGTCAATCTCCCAATTGCTGAGCTGCTGGTTCTTGGAAATCCGTTCCTTAAACAACAGGCCATACAACTTCTGCAGCCCTTTCTCCTCAATTCCCATTTCACCGCAAAAATCCTGTAGCTCAACGAAACCTGCCGGATTAAACGCCCTGCGGCTTGAAAGCGAGTTAAAGTCATCCTTTATGGATATACCCACCTTGATTATATTGGGGTTTGAAAGAAACTCCGCAACACAATCAGGGATTCCTATCTTGTTGAGTCTGAACAAATAGCCGTATCTGTCAGTGGATAATTGAAGCAATGCTATCTTATGCTTTATACCTCTGGTAAATGAAGGTCTGGTCTCCGTATCAAAACCTACAATCGTCTCCTTTGAGAGTATTTCAATGGCTTTTTTTGCCTTTTCTTCCGTGTCAATCTCCTCAATTATGCCGTTAAACGCCACTTTCGGTTTATTGGCCAGCTCTGATTTCTCTATCTTATTGGGCAGTTCAATCATAAAAAGACTCATCAATATTCTGCTCAGTATAATATCTCACATTATGGACGGCGCGCAAAGTATTGGCCAGTGTCTGTCCCCAGTATGTGCGGAAACCGTCAGCGCATACAGCCACGGCCTCAGTCATCACCTCATCCAGGCCACTGCGATAGGATTGGACAAAGTTACGGAGGGCCTGATATATATCGGCCAGATCCTCCGAAATGCACTTGCGTACCGGGGTGTCACTGTATTTCATATCCTCCACGAACACCTCAAGATAATCATCGTTTTCACCGAGCTTTTGTGCCAGCTGAACGCGTATTTCCTCATAATCGGCCTCTGTAACTGATTCTTCCATGTACAGTCCCTCAGGCTCTGTTTCAGGTAACATGGCAGCCTTAAGATAGACCAATGGCAAAAGCTTGCAGAGCACATTCGCCACCCTTTCCGGCTCCTTGTCAAAGAGCTGTTCCAAAAAAGCGCAATACTCGGCTGCCACAGTCACAAACTCAACCGTATTTTTGTCAAATGCCGCTGATGATTTCATAAACTCAGGTTTTCGGTTGCGAAATTACTCCTTTTTCCGCTATAAGCCGCCCTTTTTGCTCTTTTATTATTAACTTTGTCACCTATAACTGCAAGTAGTAGTATGGGACTAAGAAAGAAAGATGAAAAACCCCGGACAGGGACACAGAGACCTGAACTCAAGTTCAATCTGAGCAGCATATCCGATACATTCCGTAACGAGACATTTCTGTTCGTAAGCGGCGCGATATTGGCTATCATTGCCATTTTCTTTGTCATTGCATACATTTCGTTCCTGTTTACCGGCGGAACTGACCAAAGTGCCGTACCAAGCGGTGTACAGGATATTGAGAACAGTACCGGCCTGCTTGGTGCTTACATGTCGGAGGCTATCGTCAACGGCTGGTTCGGATTCTCATCCATTCTCATTCCCGTATTCCTGATAGTATGCGGCCTCAACATGATGCGCATAACCCATCTCAAGCTGTTCCGCTGGTTCATAAGCTGCACAGTCCTGATGATCTGGTGCTCCGTATTCCTTCAGCTGATACTCTCACCCGTCATGCAGAGCTCTTTCATCATACCCGGCGGCAGTCACGGAATGAATCTGACCGGTCTGCTTAGAGGATACATAGGCATTCCCGGCCTTATCCTGGTGCTTCTGCTCACCATGCTCATATATTGCGTCTATCTGACACGCCGTACCATGCAGGTTATCCGCGACGGAGCCGAAGGCCTTAAACGCGGCGTTCACCGTAAGGAAAAAGAGGACAGCCATGATGATGACACCAGTATGGACAACGTTGCCGATGACTTCCCTGAAGACATTTATGAGGCAGCCGATGACAGCAATGACGAGCCCGAACCGGCCGGCATCATAGAAGAGGAACCTGAGATTGAGGCTCCTCGCAGAGAACCCAAGACCAGACCCGTAAAAGCCGGTAAGGATTCGGATGAGATATCTGATGTCAAGATGACCATCACAACGGCCGAAGAGGTTGAGAAAGCCGACGGCAAGATACAGGAGCCCTATGATCCGCGTTTGGACCTTTCACACTACAAGTTCCCCACCCTGGACCTGCTCAAGCACTATGACAACGATGCTCCTGCAATTGACGAGAAGGAACAGGAAGCCAACAAGAACCGCATCATAAAGGTTTTGCTGGACTTTGGCATTGAGATAGAGACCATCAACGCAACGGTTGGTCCCACCATCACCCTATATGAGATTACGCCTGCCGCCGGCGTACGCATTTCCAAGATTCGCAACCTTGAGGCTGACATAGCCTTGAGTCTGGCTGCACTTGGCATACGTATCATTGCGCCTATCCCCGGCAAGGGAACCATCGGCATAGAGGTTCCAAACGCCAAGCCAGTAATGGTATCCATGGAGTCCATCCTCAACAGCAAGAAATTTGCCGAGAGCAAGATGGAACTTCCCGTAGCGTTGGGACGCACCATAACCAACGAGGTATTCATGTTTGATCTGGCCAAGATGCCTCACCTGCTTGTAGCCGGTGCCACCGGTCAGGGTAAGTCTGTCGGTCTGAACTGTGTCATCACCTCCCTGCTCTACAAGAAGCATCCTGCAGAGCTCAAGATTGTCATGGTAGACCCCAAGATGGTTGAGTTCAGCATTTACTCTCCCATCATAAAGCACTTCTTAGCCAAGATGCCCGATGTAGATGACAACGAAGCCATCATCACCGACACAACAAAGGTTATCCATACCCTCAAGTCTCTCTGCATTGAGATGGACAACCGATATGAATTGCTCAAGGAGGCTAATGTCCGTTCTGTCATAGAGTACAACAACCTGTTCAAGGACCGCAAGCTCAATCCTGAAAAGGGACACCGCTACCTGCCCTACATCGTTGTCGTTATCGATGAGTTCGGTGACCTTATCATGACTGCCGGCAAGGATATCGAGATGCCTATTGCCCGTATAGCCCAGAAAGCCCGCGCCGTAGGTATGCACATGATCATTGCCACACAGCGTCCTACCACAAACATCATCACCGGTACCATCAAGGCCAACTTCCCGGCCCGTATGGCATTCCGCGTAAGCTCCATGATAGACTCACGTACCATTCTGGACCGTCCGGGTGCCAACCAGCTCATAGGCCGCGGTGACCTGCTGTTCCTGTCGGGCAGCGATCCCGTACGTGTACAGTGTGCGTTCGTCGACACTCCCGAGGTCAACAATATCTGCCAGTACATAAGCCGTCAGCAGGGTTATGTAGAGGCATATCCGCTTCCCGAATACGTTGATGAAAATGAGAGCGGTCCCATTGAAGGCGGCATTGACACAGGAAAGTTTGATCCGATGTTTGCCGAGGCAGCACGTCTGGTGGTTGTCAATCAGTCCGGCTCCACATCGCTCATACAGCGCAAGTTCGCTATCGGCTACAACCGCGCAGGCCGACTTATGGATCAGCTCGAAGCCACAGGTATCGTAGGCAAGGCCGATGGCAGCAAACCGCGTCCCGTACTGGTAACCGATGAAGTTCAGCTTGACCGCATACTTGAAACATACAACATCCAGTAATGATGCGTAGGTACTTGCTCACCATATTATCACTGATAGCCGCCCTCCCTCTGTACGCACAGGGCAATGCCGAAAAGCTGCTGCAGAAAACCGTTGCAAAACTTGAGAAAGACGGCGGCATCGGCATGAAACTCGATGCACAGGTAAGGAACGAAGGCACTACAGACCATATTGACTTGGAAATCAAGCTGTCACCGGACGGATCTTTCTATGCAATGGAGGATGATTACACAATATGGTTTAACGGCAAGACAATCTGGCGCGGCAATAACTTTGGTGACGGTATTGAGGAGATATACATTACAGAGCCCACTCCTGAAGAGAAGGCCAGATATGATGTCATAGGGTTGCTTCGCAAGCATCGGGGTTTCGATGTAAGCGGCAACGGTACCGACACGTTTATCCTCACTGTCTCAAATTCGGAGCACAGTGTAGAGGGCATCAGCAAGGTTACGGTAACCGTTGACCCCGCCACATATACTGTCAGTACCATACTGATTGAATTTGACCGGGAACTTGGCAACATTACGGCATCCGCCAAAGTCAAGGAATACCAACCTGCCCTCAAATTTGACAAGAGCACATTCACCTGCCCTGTCAAAGATTACAAGGATGCCGAGATTGTTGATTTGAGATAAAAGCAAAACGATATATGGAAAGAGTAAAGTGCCTAATCATCGGTTCCGGACCTGCCGGATTCACCGCAGCCATCTACGCTTCACGCGCCAACCTGAACCCGGTTCTCTATGAGGGCCCGCAGTCCGGCGGACAGCTTATCACCACCACTGTAGTTGAGAATTTCCCAGGCTACCCCCAGGGAGTAAGCGGTTATGACATGATGGAGGATATGCGTGCGCAGGCAGCCCGCTTTGGTGCTCAGATACGTATGGGTATCGTTAACGCCGTAGATTTCGGATCGGCCCCCTACACCGTCACCATCGATGACGGCACTCAGTTGCAGGCCGACACCGTAATCATATCGACCGGTGCCACTGCCAAGTATCTGGGTCTGGAGGATGAGAAGAAATACGCCGGACGCGGAGTAAGCGCCTGCGCCACCTGTGACGGATTCTTCTTCCGCAAGAAGGTGGTAGCCGTTGTAGGCGGCGGAGATACCGCCTGCGAGGAGGCCGCTTATCTGTCAACTCTTGCCGAAAAGGTATATCTGATTGTCCGCAAGACCTATCTGCGTGCCAGCGATATAATGCAGAAGCGTGTGCTTGACAATCCAAAGATTGAGGTACTCTTCAGCCATAACGCCGAGGGACTGACAGGTGAGAATAAGGTCCAGGGCGTCAAACTGGTCAAGGACCTGGGTCTGCCAACTGAGGAGCATTATGAGCGTCCCATAGACGGATTCTTCCTGGCAATAGGCCACAAACCCAACTCAGACGTGTTCAAACAGTGGATAGAAACCGATGAGAACGGATACATCAAGACCATTGACGGCACGCCCAGGACCAACATACCGGGTGTCTATGCCGCCGGCGACGTAGCCGATCCCACATACCGTCAGGCCATCTGCGCCGCCGCAAGCGGATGCAAGGCCGCAATAGAGGCAGAACGTTATCTTAATAAGTAATCCCAATCCAATAGAATAATGAAAATATCAGAGATTCTAGCCAAGAAAAAAACCCTCTCGTTTGAGATTTTCCCTCCCAAGAGAGAGGATGAGACATTCACCCTGATAGACAGAACAATCAAGCAGTTGAGCATTTACAAGCCCGACTACATCAGCGTAACCTACGGTGCATTAGGCAACACGCTTTCAAACACCGCCATGATAGCCCGCACCATCAAGGATAACACAGGCGCCGAGCCTCTGGCCCACCTCACCTGCGTAGCCTCCACCACCGATAAGGTTGACAGCGTATGCACCGAACTCAAAAGTTACGGCGTTGAGAACATCCTGACGCTTCGCGGTGACATACCCAAGAATACCGACACCCCCATATTCTCAGACTTCAGACACGCCAGCGATCTGGCATCGTACATAAAGGGCAAGTTCAACGGACAGTTCGGACTGGCCGGCGCATGCTACCCCGAGAAGCATCCTGAGGCTGACAACCTGACCAGTGACATTGAGTTCATGAAGATTAAGCAGGATGCCGGCATGGAGTTCTTTGACAGCCAGTTGTTCTTTGACAACGAGGTGTTCTACCACTTCCTGCTCAAAGCCCGCAAGGCCGGTATCACCGTACCCATCATACCCGGAATCATGCCTGTAACCAACCACGCCCAGCTGGACCGTATGATACAGATTACCGGCTGCAATGTTCCGCTTAAACTGCGCAACTATTTTGACCGCTACAAGAATGACAAGGCCGCCATTGAGGAGATAGGTCTCATATTCACCAGTTACCAGATTCTGGACCTTATTGCCAACGACGTGGACGGCATACACATCTACTCTATGAACAAGAGCGATTTCATAAGCAAACTCATGGACAACATAGGCTACGTAGCCTCCGGATTCTTCAAATAACCTGAAAAACAGAAATGACGATAGACAAAATACAGATATTTGACGGAGCTCAGGGAACTGTGCTTGCCGATGCACATCCCAAAGAGGAAGGCAAGGAAGGTAAATCCAAGCACAACGGTGTGGCTGTACTCAACCTCACCAATCCGGCCCGCGTGCAGCAGATGCACCGCGACTACCTTGAGGCCGGTGCCCAATACATAACCTGTAACTCTTTTGAACTCAACCCCGTCAAGTGGCAGTCACAGGAGCATACATGGCAGGAAATAGCCGATGCCGCCATCAAAAATACCCGCACCGCCGTAGGCGACCGTGCAATGGTTATGTTCGATGTCTCCACATCGGGCCAACTCATGGAGCCCGTAGGCCCCTTCACCTTTGAGCAGGCGTATGACAACTACCGCCAGGTGGCAGAGTACACCTGTGACCGTGTGGACGGCTACCTGCTGGAGACCTTCAGTGACCTCTATGAACTGCGTGCCGCCATCCTGGCCATACGTGACGTATGCAGCAAACCCATATTCGCCACAATGACATTCGATGAGCAGGGCCGCACCCTAACCGGTTCCACTCCTGAGATTGTATCCCTGACCCTCTCTTCACTGGGTGTCGATGCCTTAGGCGTAAACTGCTCCAACAACCCCGCAGGCGTAGTCGATGTGGTTCGCCGCATGAAACCCTACGCCAACTGCCCCATCCTGGCCCAGCCTAACAAAGGTCTGCCCGAGATGCGTGACGGTCAGGTTGTCTACAACTGGACCGACCAGGACTTTGTAAAGATAGGAAAGGAACTCATAGAGGCCGGTGCCTCAATACTTGGAGGATGCTGCGGATCATCGCCGTCCACCATCAAGGCCATATCGGTCTACAAGGGCCAGCCTGCCCCTGAGATATCAAAGCCCGACGGCACATACATCTGCTCATCGACCATAATGCTCCGTCTGGAGAAGGGTCTCATTTGCGGTGAGCGACTCAACCCCACAGGCAAGAAGAAACTCAAGGCAGCTCTTGCCGAAGGTAATTTTGAGTACCTGCAGCACGAGGCACTTGCCCAAAAGGATGCCGGAGCCGATTTCCTGGACCTGAACTGCGGTGTACCAAACTCCGATGAAAAGGCGCTTTTAAGCCAGGCAGTACGCAAGGTGCAGGAGGTCTGCGACCTGCCGCTGCAGTTGGACTCATCCAACCCTGACGCCATCCAGGCAGCCATCCGTCTGTACAACGGTGTTCCCATGATCAACTCCGTGAACGGAGCCGAAGAATCCATGTCACGCCTGCTACCCATCATAGCCCGCTATCAGGCCCCTTCGGTTACCCTGCCTCTTGATGAGCGTGGCGTACCAGAGACGACCGAGGCCCGTATAGATATAGCAAAACGTATCATAGAGCGTGCTGAAAGCATGGGCATAGACCGCCGCCTGCTTGTATTTGACGGACTGGTCATGGCCATCTCTTCAAACCAGCAGTACGCCAAGATAACCATAAACACCCTGACAGCCCTCAAGGAATTGGGTGTACTCACCACGGTAGGTCTGTCAAACGTATCGTTCGGACTGCCCGAGCGCGGCACCCTGAACCGCAACTTCCTGGCCATGGCATTCATGGGAGGCCTGGATATGCCAATCATGAACCCGCTTGACCACGAAACCGTCGCTACGGTACGTGCATCGATGGCCCTGACAGGCAATGACCCCGGTTGTGCCGGATTCATATACTTCAACACCCAGGCAGCCGAAGAGCAGACTGTAGACAACCTCTTCAACGCCGTTTCGTTAGGTCTCAAGGACCGCGTCAAGGATTGTCTGGAGCGTGAGTTGCCCGACATGGGTAAGGACCGCATAATCAACGAGATACTTATTCCCGCACTGGGTGACGTAGGTACCAGGTTTGCGCACAACGAGGTGTTCATGCCGCAGCTGATACGTTCGGCCGAGGCCGCCAAACTGGCGTTCGCCGTCATCTCCGAGCAGTTCAGTACGGCCGATACCGAGGCCGCCAAGGGACATCTGGTAATTGCAACAGTCAAGGGCGATGTCCATGACATTGGCAAGAACATCGTCAAGGTTGTGGTGCAGAGCCACGGATTCAGCGTTACAGACCTTGGCAAGGATGTACCCAAGGAGACCGTTCTTGAGGCCGCACAGAATGAAAGCCCCAATGCAGTGGGACTGAGCGCACTGATGACCACCACAGTGGATTCCATGAAGGAGACCATTGAGTATCTGCGTTCCAACGGCATCACCTGCCCCATCATCGTAGGCGGCGCCGTCATGACCCCGGATATTGCATCGGCCATAGGTGCAACCTACTACTCAAAAGATGCGTTGGAAACGGCACATCTCATGCAGGAAATCTGTGGTACAAAATGACAAGGGAGAAACTTTGGAACGCCAACTACATTAAGATATGGACCACCAATTTCCTGGTCCATTTCTCTTTTATGCTCATCGTTCCGCTGCTTCCCCTTTATCTCAGCGAGACATTCGGAGCCACCAAGGATACCATAGGAATGGTGCTCACCGGCTATACCATAATGGCGCTGGTAATCCGCCCCTTCAGCGGATATATGGTGGACAGTTTTCCGCGCAAGACGGTGCTGGTGGTTTGCGGCGCTCTGTTCTTCAGCATATTCGTAGGTTATATTGTAGCCGGTTCTTTGGCTGCATTCGCCATTTTCCGCACCCTTCACGGCGCTCCTTTCGGGGCCACCACAGTTGCTGCCAGCACAGTTGCCATTGATGTTGTGCCGTCGTCCCGCCGCGGCGAGGCCATAGGCTATTACGGATTGAGCAACAACCTGGCCATGGCATTGGGACCCGCCCTGGCAATCGTGCTTCTTGGCGCTTTCAGCGGCAGTTACAAGGCGCTTTTCTGGGTTTCGCTGGCCGCATCGTTCATCGGACTCATTCTGGAACTCTACATACGCCTTCCAAAACGTGACTTTGTTACTGAAAAGAAGGTGCTCTCACTGGACCGTTTTTTCCTGCTTCACGGGTGGCGTGAGGCCATAGGCATTGCCAGTTTTGCTTTCAGTTACGGCGTGCTCTCCACATACGTGGCCATTTACGGCAAGGAGGAACTTGGAATCACCGGTGGAACGGGACTTTTCTTTGGTCTCTGCGCTGCCGGACTCATACTCTCACGCCTTACCGGCGCCCATGCCCTGCGTGAGAACAAGGTATCCCGCAACGCCACAATGGGCGTATCGGTCAGCATTTTCGGATACCTGATGTTTGCCGCCCTTCACAACCCAATCGGCTATTACGGCGCAGCACTTATTATCGGCCTTGGCAACGGTCATATGTATCCCGCTTTCCAGACCATGTTCATAAATCTGGCTGAGCACTCTCAGCGCGGAACCGCAAACTCCTCCATCCTCACATCCTGGGATGCCGGCGTAGGCTTAGGCGTACTCATAGGCGGCCTGTTTTCCGAATACTTCGGCTACCACAGTGCCTTCTGGGCCGCCTGGGCAGTCAACCTGTTCGGCCTCATCTTCTACTTCACCTCCATCCGCCGCCACTTTGAGTCCAACAAGCTTCGCTGACAAAAAGTGACGCAAAGGGGTCGTTTAACTTTGCGTCATTCATATGTTTTCACGATCGGGAATGAGACGGCGGACAGCCTTGTACTCGTAGAAGAAACGGCTGGCTATCACACGGATCACAGTGTAGGCGGGAATTGCCACAAGCATACCCACTGCCCCGCCTATCTTACCTGATATGAGCAGCACTATGAAAATCTCAAGCGGACTTGCCTTTATGCTGGTGGAATAGATAAGCGGCTGATAGATGAAATTGTCAACCAGTTGCACAGCCAGCATGATACCAAATACTATGAGAGCATAAATCCAGATATTCACATCCAGTCCGGCTACAGCGCCGTATTTGAGTATCACACACAGAATCACGCCTATAACCTCGCCTACGAGCGGGCCTACATACGGAATCACGTTCAGCAGGCCTGCAATGAAAGCTATACCAATGGCATAACTGAATCCTATGCGGGCTATCAGCCAGAGTCCCAGCAGATTAAGCACTACCACACCTGCAATCTCCACCAGCAGTCCCACAAAGTATCTGGACAGAAGCCGCCTTATGTCATTGATGGTTTTCTCCACTCGCTCCTCAACCTTATCGGGCACCAGAGCGGCTATAATCCTGCCGAACAGGCCTTCATCCTTAATAAAGAAGAACGATATGAACAGCACCGAGAACACACCCACCGCCAACGTAGCCACAGCCGATGCCACCGAGCCCACAATACCGGGGACAGTTGATAAATCCGTAAGTTCAGACAGTCTCTCAAGCAACAGCTGAGCCAAGTCAAAATCGGCGCCTACCCATGGTATCACACTGATAATCCATTGGTTTATCTGATCCAGGACATTTCGGTGCAGCATTTCATCGCGCGCGTTCATTATTGAAACATCGTGCACTATCCCTGACACGATAGGAATCACCTGGGTTACCACAAAAACCAGGACTGATGACAGGATGACAAGAGATATGATCGCCAGGACCGGATCGGGCGCAGCCTTACCTCTGATCCGTATCTTACGGAGCAGGTTCATTACCGGATGCCCGATGAGCGAAACCACGAATGCCGTTATGATATATACCAATACGCTTCGGAAATACCAGCATAGCGTACATACAATCGCTGCAGCTCCCAGAAATATCAGAATGCGAGCCAGCCTGTCAATACTGCGTTCTTTTTCCATAGGCCGTAAAGATAACACTTATTATTGTAACATTTTTTGCATCTTTGCAGTCAGTAAGGATTTTTTATAGGACAAATATATGGCTATCGGCAAATGGATTGGAGGTTTTTTGGGGTTGCTTAACGGAGGACCTCTCGGGGCTCTTGCCGGATTTGCCCTTGGTTCACTGTTTGACACACTCACTGCAAGAAACGTCAAACCGACATATATTCCGGATGACGATAGCCACATGACAACCGAATCTGAAGGTCAGCGCAATGGTTTCCTGTTCTCGCTGATGGTCTTGTCGGCCGATGTCATTCAAGCGGACGGACGCATTATGCACAGTGAAATGGAATGCCTTCGCAACTTCCTGCGGAACCAGTTCGGCAGTCAGGCAGTTACGGAGGGCGAGCAGATAATCCGCCGACTGTTTGAGCGCAGGAAACAGATGGGTGAAACCTGGTGGCGCAGTCAGATTGACGCATGCTGCCGTCAGATAGCCCATGTCATGACCGTAGGGCAGCGTCTGCAGCTTGTTTCGTATTTAGTCCTGCTGGCCAAGGCCGACGGCACCGTCAGCCCGGACGAGATTCAGGCCATTAAGAACGATGCCGCAAACATGGGAATAGACCCCGCCGATGTAGATCAGATGACAGGTCTGGGAGGCAAGACACTTGATGATGCCTATAAGGTACTGGGCATTTCCCCGGATGCCACCGATGATGAAGTACGCACAGCCTACCGTCAGATGGCGCTCAAGCATCACCCGGACCGTGTGGCAACATTAGGTGAGGACGTCCGAAAGGCCGCCGAAAAGAAGTTCCAGGAGATAAACGATGCTAAGGATCGTATCTACAAGGCACGCGGCATCAAGAAGTGACGCAAAGGGGTCGTTTCACTTTGCGTCATTTCAGGATCCAGTTGTTATAGAGATCCTCAATTGAATAGTATGTGGCGTTATCTGACGGGATGTATAGGCCGTCTCCCGGTATTAACTGACAGCATTGACAACACCAGCAATGACACACTGTACATCACGTTTCTCCAGCCACGTGACAGTAGGATCCTAAAGGTCTTGAATATCATTTTCCTATAACTTAAAGAATTCAATAATAGCTAATCAATTGTTATCTTATATGGGCTGTAGTAGGGAACAGGAATGCCGTTGATTGTAGCGGGCTTCCAGAGAGACAATTTCTCCACTGCCTTACGCAGCTCTTCATTTGCGGCTTCTGAACCATGAGCAACATATATACTCCGTATGATAAAAGAGCCATCAGTAGCAATATCCAGTCCTATGCGACAATCTATGGGGCCATTCCAGCCAGGCTGCATCATATCGGGCGTAATGTGGATGTTTTCTTTAATGAATTTATCCATGGCATCAAGACCTCCCGGATACTGCGGCTTGTCAATAACATCTTCATAGTTATAGCTTACCATCCAGCCAGGCTTGAAACTTATTGCCGCAGTCTTGCGGTCCTGAGTGCATCCCGTCAGGCCGCCCCACAGTTTCATCGGTATTGCCCCTATCTCACTGCCGTCAGTATCCAGTAAACGGTATGTGAAATCCGTTCCGCAAATCTCGCCCAGCATCCTGGCTGTCAGGTCAACCTCAGCAGGCGTGCGGCCATTCTCCGTAAAAGGCATCAGCTTAAGGAACCAACCGTCAAACATAGTCTGTCCCCCAAAATCCAGGCATCCCACTCCACGGACCTCACCAGGACGCACTTTCTTTACGATACATTTCCAGAATTCACGCTCAGGATTACCCTGGGATGCTTTAACGAACTCATTGATTATCGGTTCCAGTTCATCAGCCCACCAGCTCATATCATAATTGCGCAACTGCTGCACCTTAGCGGCTATTTTTCTCCAGTCATCGGGAGTACCCTGAAGCGTTATATAGGGAATGCCGCAAATGGTTTCCTCCAGCTCAAGCTCAAAGTATCTCTCAACCGTATTCATCAAGGTGACTCTTGACGCTATCACCTCTGCCTGGCCGCTGGTGGAGAAATCGGCCAGCACCATATCGGCCATATCCTTATGTTTGAGATTGGATCGGACTGCCTTCACGAAATCGGACGTAACTGCATCCCAATCCATGTCTGGCGCAAAAATATTCTTTCGGGTCTCTACAGTCAGCGTTCGGCGCCCATCAAAATCAACGAAAAGATTACGCAGCCTCTCACTGTTCTCATTAATATAATGTGAGAATCCCTGGCTTATGAGCAGCCAGATGACATCTGGCGAAAGGACTATTGGATTATGGTATGAATACGCACTTACCATACCGTTGAAGAACGGAGTCCCCATAAGGAATGATTTGCCATAAACCGGTTCCAGGAACAGTAAACTGTCCTTTTCAACGCTGGATTTGAACACCTGCTGGCCAGTGGAGGCGCTACGACCGATGTACGCACGATACTGTTTTGGATTGGGCAGTTCACCATCAACCCAGAATGTCACATACCCTTTGTCCCGGCTTATTATATCCTGGGCAGAACAAACGGAAACAGGATCAACAGACAGCGCCAATAAAGCAAAGCACAAAACAATAACTCTTTTCATACCGGTTTTTTCTTTTGATGACACAAAGGTACAATTATTATACCCGGTAAGGCAAGGATTTGGCGTTGCAAAACTGTTGCAACTATTTTAGGGAAAGACAATCTGATTATAAGAAAAAATATATAAAATATTTTGTGGTGAAGGTGTAAAATGCTAATTTTGCGCCCGATTAGTGCCGCAGAGGTTTGAGAAGTGTCTGCCACAGTGGGCGGTCCACCTCACGGAGAAACGAATAAAAGCAAGATTTAATGTACGTTATTGCTGAAATTCAGGGACAGCAGTTCAAGATTGAAGAGGGAATGAAGCTGTTCGTGCACCACATTCAGGACGTTGAGGCTGGTGCAAGCGTTGAGTTCGAGAAAATCCTTCTCGCCGACAAGGACGGAAAGATCACCGTGGGTGCTCCTACCGTTAAGGGCGCAAAGGTAGTATGTGAGGTCAAGACCGCTCTCGTTAAGGGTGACAAGGTTCTTGTATTCCACAAGAGAAGAAGAAAAGGTTACCGTAAGCTGAACGGTCACCGCCAGCAGT
>JAKSIV010000040.1 GCA_024398635.1 Bacteroidaceae bacterium
CAGGCTCCTCAGGGCCAGGTCCAGCGCCGTATGGGCGGCTTTGGCGGTGGTGGTTTCATGATGGGTGGAGCATTCCAGGATGTGCTCATCAAGGATATCATCCCCATGGTTGAAAAGAACTACCGTGTAATTGCCGATCCTCAGCACCGCGCTATGGCCGGTCTGTCAATGGGTGGCATGACCACACATTCAGTTACTCTGGCTAATCCTACCACATTCGCATACGTAGGTATGTTCAGCGGTGGTACATTCAGCGTATCAGAGCTTGAGAACAACGATGATTTCAAGAAGACCAACAAGGCTCTGTTCATGAGCTGCGGCGGTAAGGAGAACATGGGTGTCATGGAGGCAGCCGAGAACCTCAAGAAGATAGGTATTAACGCTACCGGTTACATCTCAGAGGGTACCGCTCACGAGTGGCACACATGGCGTCGTAGCCTGTATCAGTTCGTACAGATTTGCTTCAAATAATTCACTAACCTATAAACTGATTTAGAAATGAGAAAATTTGCAGTTGTTTTAAGCGCTGCCCTTTTGACAGCAGGCTTCTGTGTAGCACAGGAGGTTAAGGAGGACTTCAAACCCTCAACAAAGAACCAGCCCCAGGCTGAGTATCCTCAGGTTAACTCTCAGGGTTATGCACGTTTCCGCATCCAGGCTCCCGAAGCACAGTTCGTATCTGTAAACTTGGGTCTTGGCGGCACTCATGGCGGTACAGACCTTGTTAAGGGTGAGGACGGCTATTGGACCGGTACAACTTCAGCTCCTCTGGATGAGGGTTTCCACTACTATCATCTTAATATCGACGGTGGTACATTCAACGATCCCGGTGCTCAGAACTACTACGGTTCAACCCGTTGGGAGAGCGGTATCGAGATTCCCGCACATGATCAGGCCTTCTACGAGGAGCGCAATATCCCGCACGGCTTTGTACAGCAGATTCTGGTATGGTCAGAGAGCACCAACAGCCTGCGTCGCGCATTCGTTTACACTCCTCCCACATACTATGCCGACAAGGCTGACGTAAAGTATCCCGTTCTGTATCTGCAGCACGGTTGGGGTGAGGATGAGACCGCTTGGATGACCCAGGGTCATGCAAACCTCATCATGGATAACCTGATTGCCGAGGGTAAGATCAAGCCCTTCATCATTGTCTGCACCTATGGTATGACCAACGAGGGCTTCCGTCCCGGTGGCATGGGTGGTGGCATGCGTCGTCCCGCAGGTGGCGCAGCTCCCGCAGCCGGTGCACGTCCCGCAGGTGGTCCTTCAGCTGAGGCTCAGGCTCCCCAGGGCCAGCAGCGTCCTCAGGGCCAGCGTCCCGCAGGTGGTGGCTTTGGCGGTGGCTTCGGTGTCAACGCAGGTTTTGAGAAGTTCCTCTGCGACGAGCTTGTTCCTTACGTAGATGCTCACTTCCGCACTCTCGCTAACAAGGAGAACCGCGCTATGGCCGGTCTGTCAATGGGTGGTATGGAGACTCACTCAATCACTCTGGCACGTCCCGAGGTATTCGGTTACTACGGTCTGCTTTCAGGCGGTACCTACAGTCCTTCAGAAATTGCTGACAAGAAGCAGGTCAAGAAGATCTTTATCAGCTGCGGTAGCAAGGAGGGTCCGGATAACATCCGTAACGCTGCTGCTGCTCTTAAGGAGGCTGGTTTCGATGCAATGGGCTATGTATCAGAGGGTACTGCTCATGAGTTCCTGACATGGCGTCGTTCACTCTACCAGATGGCTCAGTTCTTCTGGGGCACAGGTAAGTGATCTGTTCCATAATAATGAATAATTATTCAGCCGGCTCTTAAAAGGGCCGGTTGTTTTTTTGTTTTTGTATCATTTTGTTTAAGATTTGTGTACTTTTTTCACTTTATTGTTGTAATTTAGCGAGCCGTAGTGTGCGTGAACATTGTATTGTATTTCTATTTATAAACCTAATTTATCCAAAGTTCATTATGAACAAAAACTTCAAAATGATTCTGGCAGCTGCAATGGCTGTCGTTCTGGTAGGTTGCGGTGGCTCAAACGGCAAGATTGACCCGCAGCGTATAGCCAACAGAAATGTTGAGTATGACCAGTATTTTACTGAGATCAAGGCCGATGCCGCACCGGCCAAGCCTGATGAGAAGGGATTTATCCGTCGTTGGACAATTCTTGAGCCCATCAACAAGCCTAACAGCGGCAATACTGTATTTACAGACAGCTACATTCTTACAGAGCTGACCAAGGAGTATTTCAAGGGTCAGTTTACTGCTGATATCAAGTCTCTTCCCAAGACTGGTGATGAGGTTATCGTAGAATCAGAGGCTCCGCGTGCCGGTGGCCGTGGTGGATTCGGCGGATTCGGCGGTGGTGCTCCTCAGGGTGCCGGCGCAGGTCAGGCTCGTCCTCAGGGTGCTCCCGGTGCTGGTGCTCCCGCTCAGGGTCAGGCTCGTCCTCAGGGTGCTCCCGCTCAGGGCCAGCAGCGTCCTCAGGGTGCTCCCGCTCAGGGTCAGGCTCGTCCTCAGGGTGCTCCTCAGGGTATGGGCGGCTTCGGCGGCTTCGGTGGCGGTATGATGGGTGGCGGTGCTCCCGCAGCAGCTGCTCCTGCAACCGTAAAGGATACCCTTACATGGCATTCAGTTGACAGCAGGCTGTTCAACATCAAGCTTATCCGTTTTGCTCTTGGTTCATCAAACGGTCAGAAGCGTTATGGCCTTATCTTCAATGCTTTCACAGTTATCAACTGCGAGGAGGATATGGTTGTACGTCTGGCTGCCGGTTCAAACGCTTCTTCAATCTGGTGGGTTAACGGTGAGAAGGTCCTGACACTTCAGGCTGACCGCCGTATGGTTGCCGATGACGGTATGTCAAAGCGTATCACCCTCAAGAAGGGTAAGAACCTGGTACGTGCCGCTGTCATCAACGGTCCGGGTATGAGTGATATGTGCATGCGTTTCTACAAAGAGGATGGCTCTATCGTTAAGAACATCACCATTACTAACAACTAATTAATAGGATCAGAATATGAAAAAGATATTTCAGATGGGCTTGGTAGCCCTTGTTTCAGTATCAATGTCTGAAACTGTAATGGCTCAGATCGGTGCTCCGTTTATTCACGATCCTGCCACTATCATGGAGTGTGACGGTAAATACTACACCTGGGGTACAGGTGGTTCACCGCTGGTATCAAGTGACGGTTGGGTCTGGTCAGGCGAAGGTGGCGCCCGTATCTCTGTAGGTGCTGCTCCTGATATGATCAAGATTGGTGACCGTTATCTCTGCGCTCACAGCTCAACAGGAGGTGGTCTTGGTGGTGGTCACGCAGGTACTATCCGCACCATGTGGAACAAGACTCTGGATCCCCAGTCACCTGACTATGAGTGGACAGAGCAGATTCAGGTTGCCGAGTCACTTGTTGACGAGGACTGCGATGCTATCGATGCAGGTCTTATCCTGACTCCCGACGGCCGTCTTTTCGTAACCTACGGAACATATTTCGGTTTCATTCGCGTGGTTGAGCTTGATCCTGCTACAGGTGATCGCGCAGCCGGTGCACAGGATGTGAACGTTGCTGTTGACTGCGAGGCTACAACAATGATTTACCAGGATGGTTGGTACTATCTGCTGGGTACTCACGGAACATGCTGCGACGGTGTTAACTCAACTTACAACATCGTTTGCGGTCGTTCAAAGAGCCCCACAGGTCCGTTCATCGACAACGTAGGCCGTGATATGATCGAGGGTGGCGGTAAGATGGTTCTTGGCTGCCGCGACGGTTATACCGGTGCAGGTCACTTTGGCCGCTACATCGTTGCTGACGGTGTACAGAAGATGTCTTTCCACTGGGAGGCTGACTATTCAATGAGTGGTCGCAGCACCCTGGCTATCCTGCCTATCGTATGGCGCAATGGCTGGCCCGAGGCTGGTTACAACGTAAAGAACGGCGTATATGAGATTGAGTCAGAGCGTCGTGGTTATGCTCTTGAGATTGCTACTGAGTACGTTCGCCTGGGTGGCGGTCGTGGAATGTTCGGTGGTGGCGGCAATCAGGCTAACACTCAGGTTGCATTCCAGAAGCTCGAGGATGTTATAGGTGGCTGGCCCAAGGGTAACATCGATGTTCGCGTTATTGACTATCAGTTCCGTCCCAACCAGAAGTGGGAGGTTGTAGCTCTTGACGAGGGTGCTCTTGGTACTCCGTACTACAAGATCGTCATCGCCGGCACCAACCGTGCTCTTGCTGCTACCGCAGGTAAGGAGCTCACCACAGTTCCTGAGTTTACCGGTGCTCCCGAGCAGCTCTGGAAGATCGATCAGCTCATCGACGGTACATATCGCGTTTGCCCGAAGGCTGTTCCCGGCACCGATGAGGAGGTTTGCCTTATCTCAGTTGGTGACTCAAACGCTTCACTCGGCAAGTTTGATATCAACGACGTAAACTGCAAGTGGAACTTCCGTCAGTATTAATCTGACAGATTCTCGGATAAAAAGAGAGGCCTTCGGGCCTCTTTTTTTTGTATGCAGTTGCCATTATGGGAATAATGCGCTAATATTGCATCGAATACAAACGCTTTGTTTGCACTCTAATTACCAACTTAATCTTTTAAAACATGAAAAAAAAGACCATGAGGCAGTCTTCAGCCTTGAAGAAGACACGAGTTAATTCACTGAGTTTGCTGTTCTTTCTGGCTTTGAACGTTTTTTTATTATCCTGCTCGGAACGCATCCATATCGTCCCGAACCCTAAAACGGATGGAATCCCGATTACATTTAATGTGAGCCGTCTGGAACAGGTTCCGTTTGATGCTGTCCGTACCCGTGCGGTAAACGGTGATATCTGCAGGGCAATCAGTTTTGCAGTCTACACTGTGGAGGGTGATGACTATACCCGCGTCCAGAATGTCAACCAGAATGTCAATGACGAGTCTTTCGGAAGCGTAACATTCAATCTTGAAGAGGGAACATATAAAGTTCTTGTGCTGGCGCATAACGGCGATATGTCACCAACCACAACAAATCCCGAGAAGATTGAATTCAATAAGAACAAGACTACTACCAAGATGACTGACACGTTCCTTTGCTGGTCTGAGATTACGGTTGATGAGAATACCGCTTCATTCAATCTTGACCTTACACGTGCGGTCGCTATGTTTCAGCTTAATCTGACCGATGCGGCAATTCCTGATAACGTGGCTCAACTCAAGTTCTACTACCAGGGAGGAAGCAGTTCTCTGGACGCCACGACAGGTCTGGGATGTGTGGCAAGCAAGCAGACGGAGATAATTGATGTCGCTCCGGGAGTAAATACCTTTGAGGTCTACACTTTCATTCGCAGTGGCAGCAACAACCTGGATATGACGGTATCGGCATTGAACGGTGAGGGGACTGTTCTGAAGGAGTTGAAATTCAACGTGGTTCCTATTACAAGAAACTACGTGACGCGTTATACCGGTGAGATGTTCGGTAAGAAAGTGGTGGAGGGGACGATTGATTTCAATCTCGACAGCGAATGGATGCTCTCTGATGCGGTGAGCTTTTAGGCCGTTTCCGGAAACGGTTTAACGGACGGTAATGTGGAGGCAGGTCTGCTTTTTTTCGTATTTTACGTAACAGCGGCCCTGCTTCTTCATGTCATATGCCACCTGATAGAGTATCTGACGCATCTTGTCGACCGATGCGGCCTTACCCACTTGCGGAGTGGTGTATGTGAAGTATGAAATGTCAAACGTGGTGCCGTAGCAATGACATGAATTTTCGGTTGAGTTGACGTTGGTCTTGCGCAGCTGTTTTACGGTCTCTTCGGTACGAAGCACACTGGTTACGGTAAAGCGATGGTTGCGGTTATAACCGCGGTTAAAGAGCGAATCCTGGAATGCCTTGCCCATGTCCTCCAGCAGTTTGGCTGCTTTGGGAACCAGATAGGGGACAGAGTGGGTCAGCTTCTGGACATCGTAGTACTGGTTGGGTGCAATATGTACAAGGCGCCTGTTGTCCTGGGCTTGATCGGTCGTGATGGGCTCCGGCAGACCGTTCTTTCGGGCGGCTTCGAGTTGGACTTCGTTCAGGTCGTTGAAAAGGCGGTCATACTGCCGTACCGGTTCACGGCGGTCTGTGTTATGATTCACTTCACCCTCGTCAATGTACTGCTGAATATCGGCTCCTTTATCGGAGAGAGATCCGGACAGCTTGTATCCGCCGATAAACAGCATTACGACGAGTGCAATGGGGATTAGCATGAAGAGCATGAACACTATGCTGTTTACCGTTTCCAGGTGGAATACGCGTTTGATCAATCCTCCGTACCAACGCAGGAATGACGTGAATGTGGCTTCAATAAGGAATCCCCACAGGGGCATTATCGTGACTGAGAATTTATAGCCAATCAGTACAGAGCCGCCATATCGGTAGAATCCGCCCCAGCCCAGTAAAAGAGCCAATACTATCGTATAGATGACGGCTACGGCCCATTTGAGCCATTTAAGGTTTATCCTGCGCCATAAATAGAACTGTAGGGCTCCGGTGATGAAACAGAGAACCCAGATAAGTATGGCGTAGAGGGCGGGCACGGAATCCTGTGCCGGCAGGAACCATCGTCCTATGGCGTCGGTGATGAAATAGATGATTACGGAGAGCAGTATGAATCTGATAGTCCTTATTTTGCCTTCTATTTGGCCGTTTCTGCCGGTCTTGGTCTCCTTATCTTCCATATTAGTTACAAATTTAGTTTATTTACATCATACTGCTTAACAAACTGATGTCATTTTTTGTAATTTCGCGACTGATTAAATATTTGACTGCTATGAAAGAACTTGACTGGTCCAATCTTTCGTTTGGTTACATGAAGACCAACTGGAATCTCCGCATCTGGTATAAAGACGGAAAATGGGGTGAGATTGAGGAATCTGACTCCGAGTATGTACCCATGCACATTGCTGCAACCTGCCTGCACTACGGTCAGGAGGCATTCGAGGGTCTGAAGGCCTTCCGCGGTAAGGATGGTAAGGTACGTGTGTTCCGTATGGAGGCCAATGCCGAGCGTATGCAGAGCACCTGCCGCGCTACCATGATGCCCGAGCTTCCCACCGAGACATTCTGCAAGATGGTAAAGCGCGTTATCGAGCTTAACAAGGAGTTCATTCCGCCTTATGAGAGCGGAGCTTCTCTGTATATCCGTCCGCTGCTGGTAGGTACCGGTGCCGAGATTGGCGTTAAGCCGGCCAAGGAGTATATGTTCCTTATTTTCGTAATGCCCGTAGGTCCGTATTTCAAGGGTGGTTTTGCAGCCAATGCATATGCCCTGGTACGTTCATATGACCGTTCGGCTCCTCTGGGTATGGGTAAGTACAAGGTGGGTGGTAACTACGCAGCCAGCCTGTTTGCCCACAATATAGCTCATGAGAAGGGTTACGGAAGTGAGTTCTATCTGGACGCCAAGGAGAAGAAATATATCGATGAGTGCGGTGCTGCCAACTTTATCGGCATCAAGGGCAACAGCTACATCACTCCCAAGTCGGAGTCAATACTGCCCTCAATCACCAACAAGAGCCTGCAGCAGCTTGCCAAGGATAACGGTATGACTGTCGAGTGCCGTCCGGTTCCTCTGGAGGAGCTTAACGAGATGAGTGAGGCAGGTGCCTGCGGTACTGCAGCCGTTATATCACCGATCTCACGTATCGATGATATTGAACTTGGCAAGTCATATGTTATTGGTGACGGCAAGCCGGGTCCTGTTCTGACAGGCCTGTACCATCAGCTGCGTGCCATTCAGTATGGTGACGCTCCCGACACTCACGGCTGGGTAACTGTTCTGGATCTCTGATATGGGTAAGGGTAAACTGGCCAAGTTTGCCGATATGCGGACCTATCCGCACGTGTTCGAGCCCGAGGGTTCGTTCCGCGAGGATGTCCCGTTTGAAATGAGGGGCTGTTGGAACAGCTCCTTCTTTCATAATGACGGTCCCATTGTGCTTGAGCTGGGCTGCGGTCATGGCGAATACACCGTGGGGTTGGCCGGTCTCTATCCTGACAGCAACTTTATAGGTGTTGACATAAAGGGCGCCCGTATGTGGTCAGGAGCTAAGATGTCGCTTGAGCGCGGCATGAAGAACGTGGCTTTTCTGCGTACCGTGATAGAGCTGATAGACCGTTTCTTTGCGCCGGGTGAGGTGAGTGAGATATGGCTCACGTTCCCTGACCCGCAGATGAAGAAGGCTACCAAGCGTCTTACATCGACTTATTTCATGGAACGCTACCGCAAGATACTTAAGCTGGGCGGAAAGATCCACCTCAAGACCGACAGCAACTTCATGTACACCTATACCTGCGCAATGGTAGACCATAACCATCTGCCGGTGGAGTTCCGTACCGATGACCTCTATGCCAGCGGTGATGCCGACCATATCCTGTCCATCAGGACCCATTATGAGGAGCAGTGGCTGGAGCGTGGCAAGACCATCAAATACATTGTATTCAATCTGCCTCAGGAGGGTGAATTGACAGAGCCCGACGTTGAGATTGAGATGGATGATTACCGCAGCTACGGCCGGACAAAGAGAAGTACTATTCAAACCGGAAAATAGTACAATTGGGGTCTGACCCCTTTTGGTATGACCCCTTTTGTATCATTTTGGAATATTTGCACTACGTTTTAGGTATGAAATAGAATGGTTTTCTTGTTTTGGGGTTTTTCTTGTTGGTTGTTTCGGGTGCAGATAACTTCGCACCGAAAACAGAAAACAAACACAAAACTTAGATATTATGGCAATTTACAACACCATCACTGAACTTATCGGTAAGACTCCGACAGTCAGACTGAACACATTCGGTTCAAAGAGAGGTATCAAGGGAAACATTGTAGCCAAGGTTGAATTCTTCAATCCGGGCGGATCTGTAAAGGACCGCATCGCTCTGGCTATGATTGAGGATGCCGAGAAGAAGGGTATCCTTAAGAAGGGCGGTACAATCATCGAGCCTACATCAGGCAACACAGGCGTAGGCCTGTCACTAGTGGGTGCAGTAAAGGGTTACAAGGTAATCCTGACCATGCCCGATACGATGTCAATAGAGCGCCGCAAGCTGGCAGCAGCCTACAGTACAGAGATCGTTCTTACACCCGGAGCCAACGGCATGAAGGGTGCAATCGCAAAGGCTGAGGAACTGCGTGACTCCATTCCGGGTGCAGTGATCCTGCAGCAGTTCAACAACCCTAGCAACCTGGCCAAGCATTATGCCACTACAGGTCCGGAACTTATAGCCGATGCCCGTGAGGCCGGAATTACCATAGATGCTTTTGTGGCAGGAGTAGGTACCGGTGGAACCCTGAGTGGTACAGGCAAGGCCATAAAGGAGGTGTTCCCCAACGCCAAGGTGATTGCTGTAGAGCCGGCTTCATCGGCCGTACTGAGCGGCAATCCCAGCGGCCCGCATAAGATTCAGGGTATAGGCGCTGGCTTTGTTCCCGACAACTTTGACCGCAATGTGGTTGATGAGATACTGCCTGTACAGAACGAGGATGCATTTGAGACCGCACGCGCTCTGGCCAAGGAGGAGGGCCTTCTGGTAGGTATCTCAAGCGGTGCCGCCGCATACGCAGCAAGCGTGGTAGCCTCACGTCCCGAGTTTGCCGGCAAGAACGTATTCGTTCTGCTGCCCGATACGGGTGAACGATATCTGTCTACAGCGTTATTTAGCGGTTGATACTGCTTTGGTGGGTGGTTGCTGATGGTTGCGTGCATCGGTAGCGACGGCTACTGACTGTGCAAGGTCGCGGAATGCCATACCGGTTATGGTATCGGGATTGAGAGCTACGGGCTGGCCGTTGTCGCCGCCTTCGCAGATGCTCTGAACTATTGGAATCTGTCCCAGCAGAGGAACATTCAATTCTTCAGCCAGACGTTTGCAACCCTCCTTGCCGAACAGGTAATATTTGTTCTGTGGGAGTTCAGCGGGGGTGAACCATGCCATATTCTCCACCAATCCAAGTACCGGTACGTTGACCTTCTCGTTGCGGAACATATCTATTCCCTTGCGGGCATCGGCCAGGGCAACCTCCTGCGGGGTGCTTACCACTACGGCGCCGGTTATGCCAAGAGTCTGTACCAGAGTCAGATGGATATCGCTTGTGCCGGGAGGCATGTCTATTATAAAGTAATCAAGTTCGCCCCAATCAGCGTCGGCAATGAGTTGCTTGAGGGCGTTGCTGGCCATGGCGCCACGCCACAGGACAGCCTGCTCGGGGTCTACAAAGTAACCTATCGAGAGTAACTTTATTCCGTACTGCTCTACGGGGATTATCAGGTCGCGTCCGCCTTTGTTTTCGGCATACGGGCGGGCGTCCTCGGTGTTGAACATCTTGGGCATGGAGGGGCCGAATATATCGGCATCAAGCAATCCTACCTTGTAGCCGATGCCTGCCAGTGCGACTGCCAGATTGGCTGCTACGGTTGACTTGCCTACGCCGCCCTTGCCTGATGCTACGGCTATGATGTTCTTGACATCGGGCAACAACTCCGGGCCCTCCGGGCGGGGTGCCTGGCGGGTCTTTACCTTTACCTCTACCTGTACGTCATCACCGGCCTTGAGTTTTATTGCGGTCTCGGCCGATTTCACTATTGATTTGATGAACGGATCGGTGGGTTTCTCAAAAATGAGAGAGAACGATACAGAGTTTCCGTCTATGCGGATATCGTCCTCAAGCATCTCCATGGAGATGATGTCCTTGCCGGTACCCGGATAACGCACCGTCTGCAAGGCCTCTTTTATAAGATTGGGATATAGTGTCATAGTGACTGCAAAGTTACATCATACGCTTGATGATTGCAAAGAATTTGTAGGGCATGTAGCGGACGGGCAGGTCTATCCAGGTAGGCGCTTTTACTATGGAGCGCTGGTGTGTGAACGCGTCAAAACTCAGCTTGCCGTGATAATGACCCATGCCCGAGTTACCTACGCCGCCAAACGGAATGTGGCTGTTAGCAATGTGCATGATGGTGTCGTTGATGCATCCTCCGCCCGATGATGTGTGCTGTATCAAGTCCCAGCCGTCTTTCTCACGTCCAAAGTAGTAGAAAGCCAGGGGTTTCTCGCGGTCGGTGATAAACTTTTCCACCTGATCCTTGAAACTGCCGTCTTTGGGGCTGATGGTTATGAGCGGGAATATGGGGCCGAAAATCTCGTCGGTCATTACCGGCGCATCCGGGCTTACATTGTCCAGCAGGGTGGGCTCTATGAAACGGTCCGATGAGTCCGTGCGGCCGCCATAGACTATTGTGCCGTCCTTGAGATAGCCGGTTACGCGCTCAAATGCCTTGTCCGATACCAGGCGCACAAAATGCTGCGACTCCTTGATGTCCTTGCCGTGCAGGTACTCCACCTGAGCGGCAAACACCCTGATGAACTCCTCCTTGACATCCTCATGGATAAGGATATAGTCAGGGGCGATGCAGGTCTGGCCGGCGTTGAGGGTCTTGCCCCAGGCTACGCGGCGGGCTGCAATCTTGAGGTTGGCGGTGCTGTCAATGATGCAGGGGCTCTTGCCGCCCAGTTCCAGTACTACGGGAGTCAGGTTCTCGGCTGAAGCAGCCATAACCTTGCGGCCCAAAGCGGGACTGCCGGTAAAGAATATGATATCCCATCGGCTGCTGAACAGCTCCTTGTTGACATCGCGGTTTCCCTGAACCACTGCGACATAGTTCTCGTTGAACACCGACCTGATCATCTGCTCCAGTACGGCCGATACGTTAGGAACATAGGGCGACGGCTTGAGCACTGCGGTACATCCGGCTGATATGGCTCCTACCAGCGGATTGAGCAGCAACTGCACGGGATAGTTCCAGGGTGAAACTATCAGCGCCTGTCCCAGTGGCTCGCTTACGATGTATGAGCTGGCGGGAAAGAGTGTCAGAGGAGAGCGTTTGCGTCTGCGGCGTGCCCATCGGCCCACATGATGCAGGTGCTCCTTTATCTCGGCCTTCACAAGTCCGATCTCGGTCAGGTAAGCCTCCTGGTATGACTTGTGCAAATCAGTCCAGAGGGCATCGGCCAACGGCTTTTCAAATGCATTGAGGGCCGATTTCAACTTGCGCAGCTGCTCCTTACGAAACTTTACGCTCAGCGTTGTCCCCGTTCTGAAGAACTGACGCTGTGAGAGCAGAATCTGCTGAATTCGCTCCTTCGATGTGTTTTCTATTGTCATTTTTGCGACCTGTAAAGTGATCCATTGTGTGATAGATTCCAAAGATAGTGCCAAATACATAATCAAACAAGGCAACCGGCAGTACAGCCTGCCAGAATCTTATGAAATGGAATCCGAACGGTATGCCGCGGAAATCCTTGTTGCGCTCAATGGCGCGTATTATCTTACGGGCGGTGTTTTCTGGGTCAAGGATGGGGAAAATCTTTGATGAAACGCCGTCAAACATGCCGGTGTTGATGAAGTAGGGGGCAACGGTGGTAAAGCGTACCTTTGATTTCATCTTGGCCAGTTCTATGCGGACCGAGTCGGACCAGCCTATCACGCTCCACTTGCTGGCGGAGTAGACGCTCATCTTGGGCATGGAGAGCATACCTGCGGCCGATGCTATGTTGCAGATGTGGCCCTTGTCCCGCTTGATCATATCGGCCAACATCACGTGGGCTACGTTCATGGGAGCCACTGCGTTTATCATCATGGTGCGCTCAATGTCGCGCGGGGTCAGACTGTCGAATGTGGCGTTGCTGGTCACTATTCCGGCGCACTGTATAAGTATGTCCACCGGTCCGTACGTGTTAACGGTTGACCGGTAAGCCTTCTCAATAATGTCGCTGTCCGATACATCCACGCAGAGTCCGCTTACCTGACCTATGCCGGACAGTTCATTTTTGACCAGCTCTATGTTGCTCTCATTGATATCCCAGATGATAAGTCTTGCAGAACCTCTCTCCAGGGCCATGCGGCCCATTATTCTGCCTATGCCCGATGCTCCACCGGTTATAAGCACATTTGCACCATTGAATCTCATAGTTTCATTTCAATAACAGGTGCAAATATACTTTTGCGCGTGTGGGCGGGAGTGCGTGATTGAATAATTGTGGCGAAATATGATGCTGTTGTGGCGAAATAGTACAAAAGGGGACAGTCCCCTTTTGTATCATTTTTGCGTTAGGTAGCTGGCGGCTGATTCGGCGCAGCGCTCGCCGTCAATGGCGGAGGAGACTATGCCGCCGGCGTAACCGGCGCCTTCGCCGCAGGGGAAGAGGCCTTCAAGTCCGATGTGTTGCAGGGTTTCGTTGTCACGCGGGATTCGTACGGGCGATGATGTGCGGGTCTCGACTGCAATCATTACGGCGTCATTGGTAAGGAATCCGTGACTGCTCTTGCCAAACTGCAGGAATCCCTGCCTGAGACGGCTGGTTATGAACTCCGGCATCCAGAAATGGAGCGGGGATGATATCAGTCCGGGTGAGTATGAGGATTCCGGGAGGTCATAACTCAGACGGCGGTTCACAAAGTCAGCCATTCGCTGGGCAGGGGCGGTCTGACGCATGTTGCCGGCCTGCCAGCAGTCACGCTCCAACTGCTCCTGGAAGCGCATCATCACGAGCGGGTCGTTCATATCGGCATCATTCTGCGCCACATCCTCGATGCGGGTCTCAACCACCATTCCGGAGTTGCTCCAGCGGGAGCCTCGGTTGGATGGTGACATGCCGTTGACCACAATCTGCTGGGGGGCCGATGCTGCCGGAACCACGAATCCTCCCGGACACATGCAGAAACTGTAGACTCCGCGGCCATCGACCTGGGTTACGAAACTGTACTCGGCAGCGGGCAGGTACTTGCCACGGCCGGCGCGGTTATGGTATTGTATTGAGTCTATCAGTTGCGAAGGATGTTCCAGACGACATCCTACAGCAAGCGCCTTCGCCTCGATAGTAAATTTCTGCGCCGCCATGTAGCGATATACGTCACGTGCGCTGTGACCTGTGGCCAGTATTACCGGTCCCATGAATGTGCACTGCTGTCCGCCATGTGTGGCGTTTACACCTATCACGCGGCCATTTTGCAGGATGAAACCGGTCATCAGAGTCTCAAAATGGACCTCACCGCCGCAGTTTATTATGGTGTTGCGGATGTTTTCGATCACGCGCGGCAGGCGGTCAGTGCCTATATGCGGGTGTGCATCGGACAAAATAGTAGGGCTGGCGCCGTGCTGGCAGAATATGTTCAGGATGCGGTCGGTGCTGCCGCGTTTCTTGCTTCGGGTGTAGAGTTTGCCGTCGGAGTATGCGCCGGCACCGCCCTCGCCGAAACTGTAGTTGGATTCCGGGTTGACTTTGTGCGTGCGGCTTATGGCGGCTATGTCCACTTTGCGGTCATGCACGTTCTTGCCGCGCTCAACTACTATGGGGCGCAGGCCGAGTTCAATGAGATGAAGTGCCGCGAAAAGACCGCCGGGGCCGGCTCCCACAACAACGATGGTGGGCTTGCCGTCAACTGGCTGGTACTCTATGCGGGTGAATTCATCCTTGGGCGGCTGCTCATTTACGAATACCCTCAGGGTCAGGTTCACGAATATGGTACGCTGGCGGGCGTCGATGCTCTTTTTGAGCGTGCGAACGGCCGTGATGGTGCGCACGTCAAGCCCGCACTGCCGCGAGACTGTCTCCTTGAGCACCTGCTCGTTGTATGCGAACTGCGGCTCTACCCTGAGTTGTAATTCCTTTATCATAATTCAAGCGCGAAAGTACGAAGAATTAACTACATTTGTCACCATATGAAGGAGATACTGGCTTTTTTGAGGGAACTCAGCTGCAACAATGAACGTGACTGGTTCATGGCGCACAAGGACGAGTACAAGAGGGCAAAGGAGCGGTTTGATGCTTTTGCTTTGGAGCTGCTTGCCGATATCCGCAAGTTTGACCCTGCCATCGGGGATCTGAGTATCAACGATATAACGTATCGTATTTACCGCGACGTAAGGTTTTCGGCCGATAAATCCCCGTACAAGACCCATATGGGCGTGTATATCTGCCCGGGCGGCAAGAAGTCACCCTACAGCGGATACTATTTCCAAGTGAGTGCATCGGCCAAGGATAGCTGGGAGGGAACGCATATGCTGGCTGCCGGTGACTACTGGTGCGACCCCAAGGTGCTGGCCATTCTGCGCGAGGACATCGAGATGAGCGATGGCGGATTCCGCAAGATCCTGGCTCAGGCGGCTCCGGGCTTTGAGTTGGACTATGAGGGGGCTTTGAAAAAGGTTCCTGCCGGATTCCCGGCCGATACTCCGGATTCCGATTATTACAGGTTGAAACGTTTCTGCATATCCTACTTGCCGGATGACGATTTCATTCTGGCTCCGGGGCTGGTGGAGCGTGTTGCGGCCCTCTTCAAAACCACAAAACCGTTCCTGGATTTCATTAACCGCGCCGTTACCTGGTCGCGTGAAGAAAAATGATACAAAAGGGGCTGCCCCAGTTGTGCTGTTTTGGTCAGTTCAGGGCCAGCAACTGATTGATGTGGTCTCGTGAGTGGGACAGACGTGGTACTTTATGCTGACCGCCAAGTTTGCCGGTATCTTTGCTGCCATAGGTATGGCACTTGCTGCTATCGGCGCTGCTCTGGCCGGTGTGCTCGCTACAGCTAAGGACCTGAAGGCATGGCAGTGGCCGATCGTGATTGCGGTTATCCTCCTGGTTATTTCAGGACCTGCCATGATAAAGGCCTGGCTGATTCTGCGCAAGCGTAATATATCACCGCTGCTCAACGCCAACGGATGGGCAATCAACGCCGGCGGTAAGGTTAACGTCACATTCGGCGCAACCCTTACCCAGGTAGCCAAGACACCTCTTGTATCGACAAGGGATCCGTATGCCGACAAGAAACCCTGGTGGAGAAAACTCATCGACTGGATTATCGTAATCTGCGTAATTCTTCTGATCTGCTGGAGAACCAATCTCCTCTATAAAATAACTGACAAGGATTGGCTATATGTAGATAAGGATAAACCAGCTACTGTGGCAACTCCTGCAGCTGAACCGGAAGAATAATAGGTATTCCGATTCTTCCTCCGCAAAAAAGAGGCCGACTAAAAAGTATTTTAGCCGGTCTCTTTTTTGTTCGTCCAGCACG
>JAKSIV010000041.1 GCA_024398635.1 Bacteroidaceae bacterium
AAAGTCCAGTGACTTGAGGTCCTTGTCAAGTGATGAGGGACCGTACAGGATCTTGTAACGGCCGGGCATTGCAGAGAGCTCGTCAATCTTCTCATCGTAGTACTCGAATGCCTTGGGCTCAAGTGTGATCTTAACCTGGGCGGTCTGGCCTGCGGGGATATTGACGCGCTTGAATCCCTTGAGAGACTTGATGGGAGCGGCGGGGTTGTCAAGTGACTTGATGTAGATCTGAACGACCTCATCACCGTCACGCTTGCCGGTGTTGGTAACGGGTACCGTGATATCCACTGTGCCGCCGGCCTTGATGCTCTGCTTGGACAGGGTAGCGTCACCGTAGCTGAATGTGGTGTAGCTAAGGCCATATCCGAATGCGTACAGAGGCTCGCCTTTGAAGTAGCGGTAGGTGAATCCGTGATCCATGTTGTAGTCCTCAACCTCGGGCAGCTGATCTGTGCTCTTGTAGAAGGTAACCGGCAGACGGCCTGCGGGGTTGTAATCGCCGAACAGTACATCGGCCACAGCCAGACCACCGGCCTGACCGCCGTACCATGCCTGCAGAAGTGCCTGATACTGGTTCTCGACGGCACCGAATCCGATAGCTGAGCCTGAGCAGTTGACCAGAATGACGGGCTTGCCTGTGTTGTACATAGCCTCAAGAAGCTGCAACTGTACCTTGGGGAGCTCGATCTTGGTGCGGTCACCGCCTGAGAATCCCTCGTAGCTGACACGCATCTCTTCACCCTCAAGACGGGCAGATATACCTGATACCATGATGATTACATCGGCATTCTTAACCTTTTGTGCAACAGACTTGAACTCGGCAAGCTTACGCTGACTGAGCTCGAATGTGAGATAAGCTGAACCTGACTCGCCCTTGGTGTAGTCAAGCTGGATGTTGTAGGTCTGACCCTTTACGACTTTGAATGAGGGAGTCTGTGTCTGCATTCCACGACCGAAACCGCCTCCGAAACCTCCGCGGCCCTGAGCGGGCTGCTTCTGCTCGGCAATAACCTTTCCGTTTACGGTGAGCTTCCAGGTGTCGTTGCCACGCAGGTTGTAGCTCATTTCACCTGTGAAATCAGCGACATACTTACCGGTCATGCGGGCCGAGAAGTTGGTGAATTCAACGCCGTCGGCAAAACGGTAGTCACCCATGGTACGCATGTTGATCTCATCGTAATAGCCTTTTGCAACGGGTGTGCCGCTCATCTTGGTATTGTTCCAGAACTCAGCATAGAGTCCCTTGCCGCCGTTCAGGTCGCCCAAATGGTTTACGGTCAGGTAGTCATCGGCCAGCTCGCATGCGCGGTCATATATAATGGTGGCGTTGGGAACCTTGGCCTTGATAGCCTGCAGTATTGAGATCTGATTCTCGCGGGTAGGTGTTCCGTTGTAGTTGCCGTACTGCATTGATACGTTGTCGGCATTGGGGCCTACAATGGCAATTGTGATGTTTTCCTTTCTGAGAGGCAGGATATTACCCTGGTTCTTAAGCAGTACCATGGCCTCATCGGCAGCCTTGTGTGCAAGTGCAGTGTGTGCGGGGCTGCTTATGTCATCGGCTCCAAGGTCTTTCCAGGGATCCATCTCAACGGGATCGTGCATACCCAGCTCAAAGCGTGAGCGCAGGATACGGCGCAGTGATACGTCAATATCGGCTTCGCTTATCTTACCGTCCTTCATGGCTTGAACCAGGGCGTTGTAGCTGGTGCCGCACTCGATATCGGTACCGGACAATACGGCATCGATACTGGCATCGGTGGCATTCTCATGAGTCTCATGCTGTCCGCGGGTGTAGAAGTTGTTGATAGCGCCGCAGTCTGATACTACAAGAGCCTTGAATCCCCATTTGTTGCGCAGGATATCGGTGAGCAGACGGTCGCTGCCGCAGCAGGGCTCACCCTCGTAGCGGTTATATGCGCACATAACCTCCTGTACGTTGGCCTCGGTTACCAGGGTCTTGAATGCGGGCAGGTAGGTCTCCCAAAGGTCACGCATGCTTACACTGACATCAAAACGGTGACGGTTGGCTTCAAGACCGCTGTGCACGGCATAGTGCTTGGCGCAGGCATGTGTCTTGTAGTACTTGGGGTTGTCACCCTGCATACCTTTTACCAAAGCGGTTCCCATCTTTCCGGTCAGGTAGGGGTCCTCGCCGCTGGTCTCCTGGCCACGTCCCCAACGCGGATCACGGAAGATGTTGATGTTGGGGCACCAGAATGACAGTCCCTGATGCCATGAACCGCCTGTGGCGCGAGTCTTGCCAAACTGGTTGTGGTCACTGGTGTTCCAGTGTGCACGGGCCTCATCGGATACGGCGGTATATACTTCAAACTGCTGGGCGTCATCCCATGTGGCTGCAAGTGCAATTGCCTGAGGGAATACTGTGGCACCGTTCATGCAGATACCGTGACAGGCTTCTGACCACCAGTTGTAGGCCGGTATGCCTAAGCTGTCGATAGAAATTGAACCGTTCATCATAAGACCCACCTTCTCTTCGGGAGTGAGCAGTGACAGAAGGTTCTCAACTCGTTTCTCAATCTTGAGATTGGGGTTCTGGAAAGGGTACTCATACTTGGAGTTACCGCCTCCGCATGCCGTGAGCGACAGCATTACCGCTGCTCCGGCCAATGTCCTTAAGATTTTCATAAGTGGTTATGTTGGGTTATTTTGGTTAGTCGCAGTAAAGATATAAAATAGTACCAAACGGAACCGTCCCCAATGGTACTATTTTGTGTCTACCTGGAGGCGGAGCTCACGGAACGGGCGGGTGGGGTCATTGGTGGTAAGGTTGATGGACCCCATCGTTATGGTGCGCGGATTGCGGGAGTTGGTCACGGCTACGGTAACCTTGATCTCCTTGCCTGGCTTGATTACCTGGCCGCTCTCAATGCTGATTGCCGTACCCTCCATGGGCTCGACGTTGCGGAAAATTAGGTCGGCATTTCCGGTATTGCCTATGGTGATGGTCTTCTTGTAAATCTTGCCGGGTGCCTTCTCGCCGAACTCCACATATGCAGGCTCTATCCTTAATACCGGTTTTGGTTTGTTTTCATTGTCTGAGAACTTTTCGATGCGAATGGCGTTTACGACGATCGGTTCCTCGCTCTTCGCGCCGTCAGCCACAAGCCATATGGTATCACGGGCCATTCCAAAGTAGTTCTTACCCTTGGGAATGTCATATGTGATATGGATGCTTACCACCTCTTGGGGAGCTATGCTCTCGGGGCAATCCACACTCATGCCGTAACGTTTTCCGGTTGTCTGGACCGAAAGCTTGGCTGTTTTGTTTCCGACATTGGCGATGCGTACTACTCTGGTTACGCTCTCACCCTGTGTGAGATACCCGAAATTGCAACGCTTGGCATTGGTCTTGACGGTACCTGCAAGCAGGTGAGGGTATATCTGCTCCAATCCCATGGGTATGGGGTTGACATCGGCAAAAATGGAAAGACTGGCGTAGTTGCGGCGGTCTTTGGTGAATATCTCAACCTCACGGAACACACGGCCTTCAGTACGGGCAGGGTCAAAAACCACGGTCAGTTCGCCGTAATCGCCGCCATGAATGGGTTCTGTGGAGTATTGAACGGTGGTACATCCGCAACTGGTGGCCACATTGTCAATCTGTATGGGGTTATTGGAGATGTTGGCAAACCGGAATGTGTGCGCTACAGGTCCGTCGGCCTCATCTATAGGTCCGAAATCCCACTCGTAGGTTTCAAAAACCATTGCCGATGTGGGTTCATCCTGTGCCCAGACTGTGAAAACCGTCAGGGACAGAAACAGTGTAAGTAAGGTTCTGACTTTCATATTCAATAGTATTGTCTTTCGTGTCTGATATCGGTTGCCGGTCCGTGGCCGGGATATAATACGGTCTCGTCAGCCATTGTAAGCAGTTTGGTGCGGATACCGGTCATGAGTGCCTCGTGGTTGCCGTCAGGGAAATCGGTACGGCCGTAACTGCCCTGGAATATCACATCGCCTGTAAAGACGCAGTTCTGCTCTTTGTTCCAGAATACGATGCTTCCGGGTGAATGTCCAGGAATGTGCAGCACATGCAGGGTGGTGTGTCCGAATGTTACGGTATCGCCCTCGTTGAGTACGTTGTCTGGCTCAATGGGGTTGACATGACCGTCATAATTGATTCCGAATACCGACAGTCTTGCGCTCATGGTCCTGATCCAGGGCATATCCAGGTCATTTGCATGGGCCTTGACTCCGTAGGTCTCCTCGACAAACAGATTGCCGAATACATGGTCAAAGTGCAGGTGAGTGTTGAGCAGATACTTTACCGTCAGGTTGTTGTCACGTATGAATGCGGACAGTTGCTGCGTCTCGCCAGGATAGAAACACCCCGGGTCAATTATTGCTGCCTCTTTTGTCTCATCCCAGATAACATATGTGTTTACCGGGAGGAAGTTGAACTCCATGCACTTAACCTGCATCATATCTGAACATAGACTGTTTTCTTGTCCTTGAAGAACTCCTCAGTGAAGTACTTGCTTATCTCTGTTATCTCGGCTACTTTCCTGAACTTTGAGGTCTCGGCCTCCAGATCTCCGCCTTTGAGGCAGATGACGCCGTTGGGGTAGGCGTTGCGCTGCATCTTACGGTCTATGAGACGCCCTGCGACGGCACAGAGATCGGGCAGAGGCATCACTCCGCGGGAGAGTATGAACTCATACTTGCTCTTGTCCTCCTCGGCACGCTCATGACGGCATACCACGTTCTTGAGGCCTATCCGGTCTGCCACATCCTGTGCTACGCGAACCTTTTTGCCGATGCTGTCAATCAGCGTAAAGCCGCACTCGGGAAAGAGTATTGCAAGGGGTATGCCCGGAAAACCGCCTCCTGTACCGACATCGGCAATCATTGTTCCGGTGGCAAACCTTATAACTTTGGCAATGGCCATGGAGTGGAGCACATGATGCTCATACAGATTGTCAATATCCTTACGCGATATTACGTTGATCTTGCTGTTCCAGTCAGTGTATAATGGACCGAGAGCCTCCAATTGCTCGTATTGGAGGCTTGTCAGGTCCGGGAAATATTTCCTTATCAGATCCATTATTTAAGGTAATAGGTGACCGATGTCACAACCCTCACGTTCTTTATCCACGGAGTGTTGCTGTCGCGGTCGTAAATTGAGAACTGGCCCTGAGATGCGGTCTGTATCTTACCCAGCTTCGAGCCTGAGTCATCGGCAAACTTCTGGGCAACCTCACGGGCGTTACGGGTGGCAACCTCAACCATCTGGGGCTTGAGGTCATTCAGTCCGTTAAAGTCATACTGTGTCTGATGCTCATAGTCGTTGCCGCTTATGGCGATGCCTTTCTTGAGCAGGTCACCCTGCTTGAGAATGAGCTGACGTACAAGCTCGACATTGGTTGAGCTTACGGTTACAACCTGCTGCATCTGATAGCGGTATGCAATATATTCGTTCGAATAACGGTTGGCGTTGCGGTCATAAACGGTGGGAGCGGCTATGCTGATCTCACTCTCCTGAATTCCGCCTTCCTTGAGGAACTTAACGATTTCCTTGCTCTTGTTATCCATTGATGAATAGAGTTTGACCAGGTCATTGTCAACATCCTGGATGACAATGGGCCAAATAACGTGATCGGCCAAAACTTCCTGAGTGGCCAGACCCTTTACATTTACTACACGCTTTGTGCCGGTAAACTTACCGACAGACAGGATGATGCATACACCAAGTGTAAGCAATCCCCAAAAATTGGATGAATTCTTCATAACGGTAGAATTATTTGTTTTTGACAGTTTTCCAAATCATTGTAATCCAAACTATCGTGTAACTATAGACGTTGAAGTACAACGTGTTGTTAATCAGATAGTGAACTTTGGCCGGGCAGAGCACATCGGTAGGGATGATACTGAACAGTACAAATACAACCCAGAACATGATCTTGTCAAACAGCGTGTGTTCACGCCATATGTACCAGCACATCATGTATCCCGACAGAGCAATTACGTATGTGTGCGGCTCGGATGCCTCACTGAACAGTATGATGTATCCCATGAGTACTCCGAGCGCCTGAATCCTGAACCTGAGATCGTTCCAGCGGTCTTTCATCGCAAAGAAAGCCACCATAAGGATGAGCAGGACCGATGCCTGGAATATGCGCATATAGGGCAGAATGCCGGGGATTGCGAATACGATTGACGGATAGGTGCCGGTTGTCTCATGATGGTTGCTCAAGGCGCCGAACCAGTCCATGTACCATGGGATAAGCCCGTCAAAACCGGTCATCATGGCCGGAAGCAGCAGAAGGCCCAAACCGCACAGCACTGCGTAACCCATGTTGCGCCATACCTTGGGATAGCAGAACAGCAGTCCTATCTCGACGATGCCGTATATCTTGGTGGTGGCAGAGAGCATGATAAGCAGTACGGCCCAGAACGGACGGTCTTTCTCCAACAGGATGAATGCCCATAGGAATATGTAGCAGACAACCACATTATATTGGAAACAAAACAGACTTTCTGTTATGATAAGAATCAGATACAGAGCTATTTGAGTGGATTTATCTTTAAGCTGTCCGGGGAGGTTCCTGATGGCTGCGAACAGCAGCGTGTAGTTGCAGAAATTCCACAGGATGCCGCTTATCCATCGCGGAAGGAAAGCAAACGGCGTGAACAGTATGTTGAATACCGGCGAGTATATGAAGAACCGGTGATGGTGCGCATCGATATACTCCTGTGAGTAGGCCGATATGTGCTGCCAGAACAGCTGAGTGGCGTCGCGGAAATCTCTCAGATTCTCGGCGCGTCCGCGTGCCAGCTCAATGCAGGTGGCGGCCATTCCAAGTATCAATCCTATCAGATAAACGTTTGTAGGATTGGAAAAGAACTGTTTTAGCTTATTGTTGTTTGCTGTCATCTGAACCATTATTTATACAGTTTGTTTGAGACATAGGCGGCAGCCAGTTCACTGTATGTGACAAATCTCACGCCGCGTGTCTTGAAGTCCATAATAACCTCCATGAGCCTGCAGTACATATTCTCACCTGCGTTGTGACGTATTATGTAGGGCATTTTTAATTCCGGATGCTCGCCGAGCGGATAGAATTCCCAGGGATGGAAATACGTATTGAAATATCCGTCATGATGCAGAATCCTGCGTGCCAGCTTCTTATAATACCACAAGGGGAAGTTGTGCAGGGCTAACCAGAACATCGGTATGCGGAAGAGTGGGGATACCGATGCCGGGATCTGTATTATACCGTCCTCAACGAAACAGGTCCTGGGGGTGGACAGATGCATGTATCGGCCGGGGATAAAGCATGGATTGAGTGATGCGTTATAGACGTAGCCGTTCCGTTTGAGTTCTGCCAATGAGAGCGGGAACATACGTGGCTGACGGTATCCCTTGACGGTAAGGCCGGTCTGCTGCTCCAAAAGACACTTGCTGTCGGCCAAATCTGTGGGTTTGGGCTCCCAATGGTCACAGCCGTGCGCCGCCACCTCATGGCCCTCGGCGATTATGCGATCAATGACATCGGGCGCATTCTTTGCAAAGTTCGAGGTGCAGAAAAACGTTCCTTTTACGCCACACTCCTTGAGGCAGTCCAATATGCGGTTGGTGCCGAATGCCGATACCTCCATTCCCTCCTTTAACGTATCCCACTGCACGCCGTGCTCACGTGGTACGTCAAACTCCTCCGTGTCAAAACTCAGTGCTACCATAACGGAATACAAAGATACTTTTTTATAACTTTACACCAAAATTTGAGCTATGATAAGACTGGCAATCGTATCGCCCTGTTATAATGAGGAGGAGATGCTCCGTATATCGGCCGGAAGACTTATAGAACTGCTTGATTCAATGATTAATGCAGGTCAGATAAGCCCTGACAGCTTTGTATTGTACGTAAATGACGGCAGCAAGGATGCGTCATGGAGCATCATAGAGGAACTCAACAGGTCCGATAAGCGCATAAGCGGAATCAGTCTGGCACATAACGTGGGGCATCAGAATGCCATCCTGGCCGGTATGATGACCGTGCGGACGATGGTCGATGGAGTTGTAACCATCGATGCAGACCTTCAGGATGACATACGCTGCATACCGCAGATGGTTGACCTGTACGGGCAGGGCAACGAGATAGTATATGGCGTCAAGGTGAGCCGTGAGGCCGATCCGGTGCTCAAACGCATTACGGCGCAGGCATTCTACAAGTTGCAGGATTCAATGGGCGTGCAGACCATATACAATCATGCCGATTTTCGATTCATGGGACGCAGGGCACTTGACGGACTCTCCCTCTTTGAGGAACGCAACATCTATCTGAGAGGTCTTATACCGCTCATCGGATACAAGAGTACAACAGTGGATGATGTCATCTCCAATAGGGAGCACGGCAAGTCCAAATACACTCTGCGCAGGATGCTCAATCTGGCTTTTGACGGAATCACATCATTCTCGATACGTCCCATACAGATAATAACCTTAACCGGTACCGTAATGCTTATACTGGCTTTTGCAATGCTGGTATATGTGGTCGTGTCCCTGATTATGGGCCATTACGTGCCGGGTTGGAGCTCCCTGATGCTCTCGGTATGGTTAATAGGCAGCGTGCTTACAATCGCGATAGGCGTTGTGGGAACTTACATCGGAAAGATGTATATGGAGATGAAACGCCGTCCGCGTTACATCATAGACCAGTCACTTCTTCCTGAAGACAAAATTTAAGATCGTGTATTGAACAAGCATGGCCACCAGCATCACTGCTATGGGGGCTATGAGTTCGTGCATGCCCATCCACAGGAAAACGTTGAGCAGCACTATGTGTAGTACGAAGTTTACCGCATGGCTCCCGGCAAACCCTATAAACCGGCCCCAGGAGGGCGATGAAAGGAAGGTGAAATAGCTTGTGGCTATGAAATTGCAGATGAACGCCAGTATATAGCCTGCGGCATATGAGAGGTTGTGCCCTGCACCTATCTTAAGTAATACATAATAAATCCCATAGTGGATTCCGGCTGCAACTGTACCCACAATACAGAAACGTATGAACTGACGTATCTGCTCCTTCTTTCCGGTCAGGATTTCTTTTATGCGCATTACGATGTGCAAAATTATATTATTTGTTTATATTTGTGACTCACACAGAGTACTAACCTAATTACTGACTATATGAAACATCTATTCCGCAATGCTTTGTTGTGTGCCGTCATCATGGCTGCAGGTACATCCGTACAGGCCCAGACCAGGCATACTTTCGCCAATCCTCTTGACGTAGTAGTAGGCAACGAACGCGCCGTACGTGGCGGTGAGCCCGTGGTTATCATCTATGAGGACAATTATTTCCTCTTCGTGTCGCACAGACGCGGCTATTGGTATTCGGCCGATTTCCGCGACTGGACCTATGTGGATGCTCCCGGTTATCCCGCCGGAGTTGTATCGGTCGTCGAAATGGACGGCAAGCTGATAGGCTGCTCAATGAACAACCGTAACGTCTATCGCGCCATTGATCCTTATAAGGGAGAGTGGGAGAAGATTGGCGAGTTGTCAAGTGACCGCTACGGCGATGCCAACATGTTTGTGGATGACGACGGCAGGCTTTACATGTATTTTGGCTGGTCGCAGATAATGCCGTTCCAGGTCGTTGAGCTTGACAAGGAGACCTTCAAGGAGAAGGGTGAGCCTACCAAACTGTTCTGGAGCGATATCAAGAACCACGGATTCGAGGTACGTAAGCCCGAGGATGTTATCTATTCGATTTTCAACGGACGCCGCGAGTACGGCCCCGAGGAGCTTCCCTGGATTGAGGGTCCGTACATGATCAAGCACAACGGCAAGTACTATCTGCAGTACGCGGCCATCGGCCTTGAATTTATCTCATATTCACACGGTATCTATGTGTCTGACAGTCCGATGGGCCCGTTTACCTACAGTGAGCACAACCCGCTCACATTCAAGACCAGCGGATTCCAGGTGGGTGCCGGACACGGAAGCACCTTCCACGACAAGAAGGGTAACCTGTGGACCATCTGCATGATTCCGGCGCAGTACGGTGAGGGCGGCCGCGGATCAGAGCTGGCCATCTATCCCACAGCTGTCGACAAACAGGGCGTAATGTACTCCAATACCGCTCTGGGTGACTATCCGCAGTATTATCCTGATGAGCGTCCGGTGGGCGGCGTAGACAACTACGTTGACTGGAAACTTCTGTCAGTAAACAAGAAAGCCATAGTATCGTCAACATTTGAGAACTATGCTCCCGCTCAGGCCCTTGATGAGGACTTCAAGACCTGCTGGGTTGCAGCTACCGGTGATGCAGGTGAGTTCTTTACCGTTGACCTTGGTGCCAAGGCTACCATCAACGCCATCCAGCTTAACTGGGATCACATTGGTGCTGCACGTGCCGGTGGCGGTCGTGGCGGAATGATGGGCGGCATGGGCATGGGCGGTGCCAGACCGCAGCAGGCTCAGGCTGAGCAGCTCTATCAGTGCTATGAGGTGTTTGTATCGGACGATAACTCCAACTGGACCAAGATCATAAGCAAGCCTGAGAACAAGCTGGAGCTCAAGCATGACTACAACGAACTTGAGACCCCCGTACAGGCCCGTTACGTCAAGGTTGTCAACGTGGCAACTTATGATGGTGCCAAGTTCTCCATCAAGGACCTGCGCATATTCGGAACCACTCCGCAGATGAAGACCCGGAAGGTCAAGAAATTCATGGCTGTACGCAATCCTGATGACCTCCGTGAGGCCAATGTGATGTGGGAGCCTGTTCCCGGAGCCGACGGCTACATTGTACGCTACGGTATAGAGAAGAAGAAACTGTACAACAGCTACATCGTTTACGGCAAGAACGAGCTTTACATGCACAGCCTGAATACCGCTCCCAAGCAGTATTACTTTGAGGTTGAGGCATTCAGCAGCGGTCTGCCCAAGTATCATGAGAACCCGCTTGAGACTATCGGACTGGGTGCCGAGATTCAGCTGGCTGCACGTGGCGGCGGTGGCAATGCCGGTTATGCCCAGGGTGCAGGTACAAGGTACATCATGCTTAAGGACGGTGCAACCGAGTACTCATTCGGTGAGGTAGGTCCCGGAACCTGGACTTTGAGCCACTCATACGGTCCAGTCCTGTGGTCAGGCCAGCTTACCGAGAAGGAGCTCATCTCCAATGAGGCCAATCCTAAACCCACCGTAACGGCAAAACTTACGCTGTTGGGCGAGGGTACCAACAACACCGGTTATCTTGAGATGCAGGTAATACCCGGCAAGGAGCAGGGCGTTATGAAGGTTGTTGTGAAGAAATGACAATTTGAAACTTTTTTGTTAAAATCTATTGCAGATTGAAATTCATTGTGTAATTTCGCCCCATATTTGTTGCCGATTTTAAGCGATGGGCGATATGTTGATAAAAAGATTAGACATATTGAATTGATAATATGAGTGAAGGCTGGTTCAAGCAGGACCAGCCTTCCTCCTTTATTTAGGGTATAGTTTATGTGTGGAATTGTAGGTTATATAGGTAAGCGTCAGGCTTATCCTATTCTTATTAAAGGACTTTCAAGACTTGAGTACCGCGGTTATGACAGCGCCGGCGTGGCACTGATAAATGACAACGGAAATCTGGTCATATACAAGACAAAAGGAAAGGTTGCCGATCTGGAGCGTGCCGTCGATGGCAAGGACCTGAGCGGATGCGTGGGTATCGCACATACCCGTTGGGCCACACACGGCGAACCTAATGACGTGAATGCGCACCCGCATTTCTCAGAGTCTGGCAATCTGGCGCTGATACATAACGGAATCATTGAGAATTTCCGCTCGTTGAGGACTGAGCTTGAGAATCAGGGCTACCATTTCAAGAGCGAAACCGATACTGAGGTTGTCATACAGCTTATCCAGTATATCATGGACAGCCACTCAATATCACTTGAGGAGGCCGTTCCGCTTGCCTTGAACAGCGTGATAGGCGCATACGCCATCGTAATTGTGGATAAGACCCAGCCTGACCGCATGATTGCAGCCCGCAAGGGAAGCCCTCTTATAATAGGGGTAGGCGATGACGAATTCCTTATCGGGTCCGATGCAACTCCCATTGTGGAATACACCGACAAGGTCGTCTATCTTGGTGAGGAGCAGATTGCATTCATCGAGCGCGGCAAGGATCTTAAGATTACAGACCTGCGCAGCATCGAGCAGACCGCTGTGGTCAAGAAACTGGAGATGAACCTGAGTCAGATAGAGAAGGGCGGATTCCCGCATTTCATGCTCAAGGAGATTCATGAGCAGCCCGATACCACACGCACCGTCATGAACGGCCGTCTGCATCCTGAGCTCGGCATAGTCAAGCTCTCGGGCGTTATCGACCATAGAACCAGACTGATGGCTGCACGCCGGATCATCATCTGCGCCTGCGGTACATCATGGCACGCCGCGCTTATCGGCAAATACCTTATTGAGGACCTTACACGTATTCCGGTTGAGGTTGAGTACTCGTCGGAATTCCGTTACCGCAACCCCGTGATCTATCCCGATGATGTGGTGATTGCCATATCGCAGTCCGGTGAGACGGCCGATACACTTGCCGCAATGCAGCTGGCAAAGGCTTCGGGCGCATTCCTGTTCGGAATATGCAACGTGGTGGGTTCATCCATTGCACGTGCTGCCGATACGGGTTGCTATACTCATGCCGGTCCTGAGATCGGTGTGGCATCGACCAAGGCCTTTACCGCACAGGTTGAGACCCTGTTGCTGCTTGCGTTGAATATCGCGCAGGAAAAGGGAACCGTATCACCCGAGCAGCGTCAGAGTATCATCAAGGAGCTGCCCAACATACCTGCCAAGATTGAGAAGATACTCAAGCATGACAAACAGATAGCCGAGCTTGCCAAGACATTCACATACGCGCATAACTTTATCTACCTGGGCCGCGGATACAATTATCCGATTGCACTCGAGGGTGCACTCAAGCTTAAGGAGATATCATATATTCACGCCGAGGGTTATCCTGCAGCCGAGATGAAACACGGACCTATCGCCCTGATAGATGAGGAGATGCCTGTTGTCGTGATTGCTCCCAAGCGCGGCCATTATGACAAGATCCTGAGCAATATCCAGGAGGTCAAGGCACGTAAGGGCAGGGTGATAAGCATCATCACCGAGGGTGATACCGATGTGCGTAACATATCGGACTACTACTTTGAGATTCCGGATACCGAGGAGTGCCTTGTACCGCTGCTTTCAGTTATCCCGTTGCAGTTACTTGCATATCATATTGCCATAGCCAAGGGACGTGACGTAGATCAGCCCCGTAACCTTGCAAAATCAGTTACAGTAGAATAAAACATGGAGACAAAATTCGTATTTATTACCGGCGGAGTAGTTTCGTCGCTTGGTAAGGGTATTATTGCTGCTTCACTGGCCAAACTGCTGCAGGCCAGAGGTCTAAGGGTTACAATCCAGAAGTTTGACCCGTATATAAACATTGATCCGGGCACACTTAATCCCTACGAGCACGGCGAGTGCTACGTGACCGATGACGGCGCCGAGACAGACCTTGACCTGGGTCACTACGAGCGTTTCCTGGGTGTCCATACATCCAAGGCCAACAACGTCACCACCGGAAAGATATACAATACCGTGATCACCAAGGAGCGTGAGGGTGCCTATCTGGGCAAGACCGTCCAGATTGTACCTCACATCACCGATGAGATTAAGCGCCGCATGCTGCTGCTGGGTCAGACCGGACAGTTCGACGTGGTGCTGACCGAGATAGGAGGTACGGTAGGCGACATGGAGTCATTGCCGTTCATAGAGGCCGTACGCCAGCTCCAGTGGGCATCTATCAGGTACCCCTGAACATGCACGCCGAGCATCTTGACGAACTCGTAGTCCGCAAGCTCGGCATCGAGAACTTCAACCAGCCGGAACTGTCAGGCCTAAAGGAGTTCCTGGAGCGTCTTAAGAATCCCAAGAGTGAGGTTGACATTGCGCTGGTTGGCAAGTACGTA
>JAKSIV010000042.1 GCA_024398635.1 Bacteroidaceae bacterium
ATCCCGTTGCTCCTGCCCGTGATGAGTTTGAGTTTCGCTTTCATCTTTTGCAGGCCCTTGCCTTTGGCTGTAACCTTCCCACTATCAGGGCGGTTTAGGGACTTTCACCCATTAGAGTACGTTCGTGCTGGACGAACAGAGAAGCCCCAAATCGCTACTACAGCGGTCTGGGGCTTTAATATCTCAAAATCGAAGTGTCAAACTCGAGAATATAACTAAAAATCCCCACCTGACATAAAAAAGGACGGTCTTTCAACCGCCCCTGATTCTGTTTAAACCTTTTATTTGGCAAGCTTATAAATGGCCTCCATATCAGCCGGAGCAAGGACCTTGAACTGGCCCTGGGTATCCTTACCGTCATGGCTGCATTTACGTACCATCTCCTTGATCTCGGCATCATTTATTTCACGGCCGATAAGCTCGTGTATGTTTATAGGCATACCGATTGAATGGTAGAAACGCTCCATTGCCTCAATACCGCGGATGGCTGTACCCTGGGGATCGGTAAAGTCATTCTCCACCCCCATCACGTTCACTGCAAAACGTACAAAACGCTGAACGCCGCAATCCATAACGTAACGGGCCCAACTTGGCCAAACGGCTGCAAGACCTGCGCCATGGGTTACATCAAACATACCGCTCAGCTCATGCTCCAGCTGGTGTGTTGCCCAGTCACCTACACGGCCGCAGCCTGTAAGGTCATTGTGCGCCAGACTTCCGGCCCACATCACCTGTGCGCGGAAACGGTAGTTCTCAGGATCCTTGAGTACCTGGGGAGCGACGTCAATCATAGTCTTGAGCAGTCCCTCGGCAATGGCATCGGTTATGTTCATATCCTCATCATGAGAGAAATAACGCTCCATGGTGTGCATCATGATGTCTGTAATACCGGCTGCCGTCTGATATGCGGGCAGGGTGTATGTACGTTCGGGATTCATGATGGCAAACTTGGGACGGCTTATGTTATTGGAGTAGCCAATCTTTACGTCACCGTCCTCATTGGTAATCACGCTTGACTCACTCATCTCACTGCCCGCAGCGGGAATGGTCAGGACCGATGCCACCGGCAGGCACTCCACCGGGGTGTATCGGTGCATATAAACATCCCAGACATCGCCGTCATAAGGTACGCCGTATGCTATAGCCTTGCTCGAATCGATAACACTGCCGCCGCCCACAGCCAGGATAAAGTCAACCTTCTCCTTGCGGCACAGCTCAATGCCCTCATGAACCTTGGAGAGCCTGGGGTTAGGCACAACACCGCCCAGAGTTACATACTCCACTCCTCCGTCCTTGAGCAGACGCTCAATCTTTTCCAGCAGACCTGATTTGATGGCGCTCTTGCCACCGTAATGAACCAGCACCTTGCTGCCTCCGTACTTCTTTACAAGTGCAGCAACCTGCTCCTCAGAGTCCTTTCCGAACACCACCTCAGTCGGTGCGTAATAATTGAAATCTACCATAGGATCACATATTTATAGTTAGCAAATGTTGACAACACAATAGGGACGATTTCTTCTGTGCACCTTGAATTATTTTCAACTACACAGAAGGAATCGTTCCTATTGCGTTACTTCTTTTTTTTATCGTCCTTGATCTCCTCAACCTGGGCAGCCTCTGCAGCCTGCTTCTTGGCAAGATACTCCGGCAGGTTCAGACCGGCCATGTTGAACAGGTCAGACATGGGAGGAACAGACTTGAGCAGTCCGCTCAGGAAATTGGCGGTAGAGCCCTTTCCGTCGGCGCCGTTGCCTGAATCCCAAACGGTTACGTTGTCGAACTTGATACCCTTGATAGCCTCCACCTGAGTCTTTACGAGTTCCGGCATCTTCTCGGACATGAGCAGCATGAATGCCTTTGCGGCATCACCGCCTGCAGCCTGTACCATCTTGTCATAACCGGCAGCCTGCTTGGTCAGTATCTCATAGTAACCCTTAGCCTCAGCCTCCATGCGGGCGAATATGGCATCGGCCTCACCCTTGGCGCTTACGCGGAGCTTCTCGGCCTCAGCCTCGGCGGCTATGATTATACGGTCCTTCTCAACCTGCTGGGCAACCAGGATATTGGCCTGCTGGGTTGAACGCTCACGCTCGGCACGGGCGTTCTCGGCATCACGCTCAGCGATGTAGGCATCCTGCAGGGCCTTGGCCTGCTGAACCTTCTCAGCTGTTACAGCCAGACGGTTAGCCTCGGCCTCCTTCTCACGACGGAATGCGTCTGAGTTGGCAATCTCAACCTTGGCGTTGTTCTCACCCTGTACGGCAACGGCGTTAGCCTGCGATGTACGGATACGGGTCTCCTTAACGGCCTCGGCCTTACCTATCTCACCGTTACGGTCCTGCTCAGCCACGCTTACCTTAGCCTCGTTGATGGCCTTGGCGGCAGCCTCCTTACCGAGAGCCTGGATATAGCCTGACTCATCCTTGATATCGGTCACGTTTACGTTGATAAGACGCAGACCTATCTTCTTAAGTTCAACCTCGACGTTCTTGGCAATCTTCTCCAGGAAGGTGTCGCGGTCACTGTTGATCTCCTCGATTGACATGGTTGCGATAACCAGACGAAGCTGACCGAACAGGATATCACGGGCAAGTTCCTGAATCTCATCGGCGGTAAGGCCCAGCAGACGCTCGGCAGCGTTGTTCATGCTGTCAGGCTCTGTCGAGATACCTACGGTGAAACGGCAGGGTACATCAACGCGGATGTTCTGACGGCTCAGTGCGTTGGTCAGGTTGGCATCTATCGATATAGGCGTAAGGCTCAGGTATGCATAGTCCTGAATTACAGGCCATACAAACTTACCGCCACCGTGTATACACTTGGCGCTACCGCCGCCGGTCTTTCCATAAACTACCAGAATCTTATCCGAAGGGCAACGTCTGTATCTGCGGATAATTGTTGCAAACAGAATGAAAAGGAGGACTACTCCTATCACTACAAGAATTGAAATGCTACTTCCGTTCATTTTTATAAGTTAGTTAAGTGGTTAATTCTCAATTTTCAATTTTACTCAACGAGCAGCAGGTCATCACCCAGGACCTTGGTTATCTTGACCTGACCGCCTGTAGGAATCTCCTCGTTACGGTCTGTCATGGCATCAACCTCATGCACGGAACCCATTACGCTCACCTGCACCTTACCGCGTCCCGAACGGGCAGCCGGAATACGCAGATAAACATCAGCCCTGAGGCCCACAGCCTCACTCATCTTGAAACTGCCGTCATGTGAAAGCTTCATGACCTGGCGGAACATGAACACGAATGCCAGCACGAACAGCAAACCTACGGCAATAGCCACAAGCTGCAACAGCAAGCCTTTCTCTATCGTTCCGTACAGCAATGCGCCGGCCCATCCGTATCCGAGAAGGAAATTGATGAGGTTACGGAAAGAGAACACGCCGCAAAGGGCACCATCTTCCATGGAATCGACCGAACCGTCCATCGGACCTGCATCGACATCAGTATCTGTACCCAGGCCCACAAATGTCATTATGGTCTGAATGATGAATACCAACGATGCGCAGCACGCGATAGTCCAGAAAAACTTCTGTAACGGCTCCAAAGAATTGAATAAGTCCATCATAGTTACAAACAAATTACGGTTAATAATAAATGCTTCATTACTTGGTCTTAGAAAGGACCACTTTTCTACAAAAATAGTGATTCCTTCGGATTCTTGACACTCCACAAAGAAAAAAAAGTAACTTTGCGTGAATTTACAATCAAATGTGTAAAATGGAGCTGCCCATGTACGATACACTGCTGAGTCTGCCCCTTTTTCAGGGCATGAGCCAGGCCGATTTCAACAGCCTGCTGCAGAAGATACGTCTGGACTTTGTCCGATATGAGCAGGGCAGCGTCATTGTCAGCGCAGGCGAAAGGTGCAAGAGTTTCGCTTTCCTCATAAACGGAACCGTGGAGAGCTTACGTGAGGGCATGGACGGCAATCTGAGTTTCATGGAGCAGATTGACGCACCCTCCCTTATCGAGCCCTACTCGATGTTCGGACGCATGGGTTGCTACCAGCGCACATATACCGCCTCCACTCCCTGCAGTTTCCTCATGGTAGACAAGCAGTACATCTACACCGAACTGGGTAAGTACAATATCTGCCGCATGAACCTGCTCAACATACTGAGCGGTCGCGTACAACAGCTGGACAACCACGTTTGGACCTTGCAGGGAACAGACCTCAGGGGGCGCATAATCCGTTTCATCAAAAGCCTGTCCGACATACAGACAGGTACCAAGAAACTGTGCATCAAGATGAATGACCTGGCTGCCCTTATGGACGCCACAAGACTTAACGTTTCGCGCGAGTTGAATACCCTCGAGGCCCAGGGGCTCATATCCCTGCGCCGCAAGGAGATTATCATTCCCGCGCTTGAGAACCTGATTTGACTATGGACGAAGCCAAGAAAGCGGCTCTGGACCGCCGATACGCAAGAATGGCCCTGATATGGGCTGAGAACTCATACTGCGAACGCCGCAAGGTGGGTGCTCTCGTGGTCAAGAACAACATGATCATATCCGACGGGTACAACGGCACTCCCACCGGATTCGAGAATATATGTGAAGATGAGAACAATGTCTCAAAGCCCTACGTGCTCCACGCCGAGGCCAACGCCATCACCAAACTGGCGCGCTCATCAAACAGCAGTGACGGTGCCACGCTTTATGTTACCGCATCACCATGCATCGAATGTGCCAAACTGATTATCCAATCGGGTATCAAACGTGTGATTTATACCGAACAATACCGCCTCACAGATGGAGTAGACCTGCTCAAACGTGCAGGAATTGAAGTTGTATACCTGGATTTGAACGCTGAAAAATGAAGACACTAAAGACAATCTTTAAAATACTTTTCCTGCTTACCATGGGCTTCTTTCTGGGAATTGAAGTCATGATAGGCATATTCAAAAGACAAAGGCCCCAGTTTGAACGCGGGAGCAGTCCCGGCTCACAGAAAGTGGAGACGCTCATCAAAGCCATTGACCGCAAATACGTGGATGTGGTTGATATGGACTCCATCATGGACCGTGTACTTCCCACAATCCTTGAGGAACTTGACCCCCACTCTGCATACTATCCTGCCGAAGAGACCCAGGAGAGCAACGATGAACTTCACGGAAGTTTCTCGGGCATAGGAATCCAGTTCTCAATACAGGATGACACCATACGCGTAAACAACGTCATACACGGCGGTCCGTCCGAAAAGGTGGGCGTGCTTGCAGGTGACCGTATCGTACTCATAAACGACTCATTGTTTGCAGGCAAGAAGATCCCCAGCAACGAGGTTGTCAAGAATCTGAAAGGACCCAAGGGAACTACCGTCAAGATAAGTGTCAAACGTAACGGAGAGCCCAATCTGGTGGATTTCACCATCGAGCGCGGCGACATTCCCGTCAAGAGCGTTGATGCCGCTTATATGATTTCGCCCGAGGACGGCATAGGTTACATCATGATCAACAAGTTCGGTGAGACTACATTCGCCGAGATGATGGTAAGCCTGGCAGAACTAAGCAGCAAGGGCATGAAAAAGCTTATCATAGACCTGCGCAGCAACACCGGCGGTTATCTGGGTGCAGCCATACAGATGGCCAACCAGTTCCTGCCCAAGAATGACCTTATAGTATATACGCAGGGAGCGCACAGTCCCATAGCCAAGCAGTATGCCGACGGGCACGGCCGCTATACCTCGATACCGCTTGTGGTGATGATAGACGAATCATCAGCATCGGCTGCCGAGATATTCACCGGCGCCATCCAGGATAACGACCGCGGTACCGTGGTAGGACGCCGTTCTTTCGGTAAGGGACTCGTACAGGAGCCTATAGATTTTGCCGACGGCTCAAGTATCCGTATCACCATAGCACGTTATTATACTCCTTCGGGCCGATGCATCCAGAAGCCCTACGGTGAATCCGATGAGGATTATGCAATGGATATCCTCAAGCGCTACGAGCACGGTGAGTTCTTCAGCGCCGACAGCATCAAGCAGAATGAGGAGCTGGTATTCAAGACCAAGGGCGGACGCACTGTCTACGGCGGTGGCGGCATCATGCCCGACATTTTTGTAGCACAGGATACCACCGGCTATTCACAGTATTATTCGGATGTGGTCCGCAAGAGTCTGGTCAACAAGTTCTCATTCAAGTATGTGGACGGCAAGAGAGCCGAATTCGCCAAGCTGAAGGATTATTCTGATATTGAGCGTTATCTTGATGAGGATAATGTCCTGAATAAATTCTATGATTATGCAGCCAAGAACGGGGTTAAACGCGCCAGGCTTTCGGCACCCGCACGCAAGCAGATGAAGACGGCCCTTTACGGTAACATAATCTACGATGCTCTGGATATGCAGGATTACATATCCTTCATAAATCAGGCTGACCCCACAATCAGCAAGGCCATCGAGGTTCTGAAATAATCAGCGCAAAACGATCTGGGTAATCACCTGGGCTCCGGCCTGGGCATTCAGACGTGCCACAAGTTCAGTGCGGCGCATCATCAGTTCATTGCGCAGTGCGGCCGATGATACCGTCACGAACAGCACCTGGTTGTAGATACGGAGTTCCTTTGTGTATCTTGAAACTGCAGGCCCAAGCACCTTGTCCCATGCCTGGATAAGACGATGCTCATTGAGAGGTGTCTCCAACCCCATCTCACGCAGATACTGGAGTATCACGCCGCCAACCTGTTCCGAATCAGTCTTTCTCATAACACATCTCCGTCCTGAACGGTAAACACCTTGTAGTCCTGACCTGTCCCCTCCAGTATACCGTCAATGTGATTGCGGTCCACATCGGTTATGAATACCTGTCCGAACTTTCCGTTATCGGACACGAGTGATATGATACGCCCCACCCGGACAGAGTCCAGACGGTCAAAAATATCATCCAGCAACAGTATGGGACGCTTGCCGCACGACTCGCTGAGCAGACGGTACTGCGCCAGCTTGAGTGCCACAAGATAGCTCTTGTTCTGTCCCTGGGAACCCTCGCGGCGTATGGGATATCCGTCCAGATTCATCTCCAGTTCATCCTTGTGGATGCCATGGAGCGAATAACCTGCAGCGCGGTCCAGAACACGACCGCCTTCGAACTGTTTAAGCAAATCGCCGCGTTGTGCATGTGACGCATATGAAAGCGAGACCTTCTCGGAGGCATCGCCTATAATGGAGTACATCTCCTGGAAATAGGGCACCAGACGGTCTGCCAGAGTCTTACGCCTCTCGTATATCTTCTGCCCCGTATCGGCCATAATCTGCTCCCACATCAGGAACAGCTCCCTGTCAGGCTCCACCTCCAACTTGAGCAGGGCATTGCGTTGCTGTACCGCCTTGTTGTAAGAGATAAGCAACTTAAGGTACTCCTGATCATACTGGGAGATGATGATATCCATAAAACGGCGGCGTTCTTCACTTCCACCGGAAATAAGTTCGGTGTCCTGCGGAGAGACCATTACCAGAGGTATGTAACCGATATGGTCCGAAAAACGCTGATACTCCTTGCCGTCACGCTTGAACTGTTTGTGTCCCTTGGGTCTGGACACGCACCCTATCACGGTCCTGTCGCCAGTAGGAAGCCGATACGAACCCTGCAACTGGTAACACTCCGCACCGTGACGTACGGTAAGCTGGTCTGTCTGGCTTATCGAACTGTGGCAGAAAGAGAGGCAGTAGACTGCATCCAGAAGATTGGTCTTGCCCATACCGTTCTTACCCACAAAACAGTTCAACTTGGGCGAAAAATCCAAGTCGGCCTGCAAAATATTGCGGTAATCCTGCACAAACAGATGTTCCAGTAACATAAGGGGTATGATCGGGGTTGATTGGACACAAAAATAGTCAATATTATTCTGGATTCTCATCTCTTTTTTGAATTAAAATGTTTACGTGTAGTAAAAAATGACTATTTTTGCACCCGCTAACGAAAAGACGAAATGGCAAAGAAAGCAGTAAAGCCTGCACAGGTGCAGGAACAGAAAGGCCTCGAGGAGGCTCTGAGCAAGTCAGAACAGTTTTTTGAGAACAACAAGAAGACCATCTTCGGTTGCCTCATAGCAATCATAGTTATCATCGCCGGAGGCATGCTCTACAATGCCAAGGTAGCACAGCCCCGTCAGCTCAAGGCAGCCGAGGCAATATTCCCTGGTGAGACCTATTTCATCAACGGCGAATACTCCACCGCACTGAATGGTGATGCATACGGTTTTGAGGGTTTTGAGGAGCTCGCAAAGCAGTACAAGAACACCAAGGCAGGTAAGCTGGCCGGTCTTTATGCAGGTCTCTGCTACGCTCAGCTTGACAGCATGGAGTTTGCACAGAAATACCTCGAGAAGTTCAGCGGTAAGGATCAGATGGTAGCTCCCTCTGCTCTTGGCGCTCTGGCTGACTGCTATGCAACTGCCGGTCAGTACAGCAAGGCCATCGCAACTTTTGAGAAGGCCGCCAAGAAGGCTGACAACAATCTGCTTTCACCTTATTACTACCTGCAGGCCGGTATCATCTATGAGTCAATAGACAAACCCGCCCAGGCTCTCAAGGTCTATAAGCTGATCAAGGCCAAATATCCCAACTCAATCGAGGGTCAGGATATTGACAAATACATAGCTCGTCTCAGCAGCAAGTAATCTGCTACGGGTTCAGGCTGGGTGAATTCCAGAGTGGCCAAATGGGGCAGACTGTAAATCTGCTGTCTCTCGACTTCGGTGGTTCGAATCCATCTTCACCCACAAAAATAGGCGTCCTTTCGGGCGCCTATTTTTGTGGGTGAGATGGATTCGAGAAGATGACCTCTTTTTAGTTCGCTCCGCGAACGCGCTCCATTCCATTCCGCTTGGCGGCCCTCCGGGACCGCTCTCGCACTCCGTGCTCGCCCCAATACGGGTGAGATGGATATACCTTTAAAAATAAATACTTAACTTCGCGCAATCAAAATAGTTCCAATTATGAAGATCACAATCATCGGCGCCGGAAACATGGGAGGCGCAATTGCCAGAGGTTTTGCAGCAAAGAAGGTGTTTGCAGCAAAGGATATCACTTGCTGTGACCGTAGTGACGCAACGCTTGACGCACTTAAGAAGGATGTTCCTGGTATCGGAATATCTAAGGAGAATGCCAAAGCTGTCAAGGGTGCAGACATTGTACTGTTCGCTGTGAAGCCATGGATTCTGCCCTCTGCCGTTGAGGAGGTTAAGGAGGCTATTGACTACAAGAAGCAGCTTATCATTTCCATTGCAGCCGGTGTGGGTCTTGACAAACTTGCCGAGCTTTTCGAGAAAGGCTCTGAGAAGCCTCAGGTTGTTTACCTTATCCCCAACATCGCAGTTGAGGTTGGCGCAGGTGTATTCTTCTATTGCTCAAATACTGCAAGCAAGAAGAATCTGGACCTGGTACAGAAGCTGTTCGGCAAGGTTGGATTTGCAAAGCAGGTTGAAGAGAAACAGATGACCGCAGGAACCGCACTCGCATCATGCGGCATAGCATACGTATTCCGTTACATCCGCGCCAACGTTGAGGGCGGTGTTGAAATGGGCTTCTATCCCAAGGATGCACAGGAGATTGTTCTGGGCACCATCAAAGGCGCCGTTGAATTGTTGCTTGCACACGGTTCACATCCCGAGCAGGAGGTTGACAAGGTTACCACCCCCGGCGGTATCACCATCAAGGGTCTGAACGCCATGGAGGAGGCCGGATTCACCAATGCCGTGATCAAGGGACTCAAAGCCGGCAAGTAATGAAGCTGGTATATTTTCACGGATTCATGTCATCGGGTGCAAGCGGGACTGTAGAGAGTCTGCGCCATATGCTTCCCGAGTTGGAGGTTGTTGCCCCCGACATCCCCGTCGACCCTGCCGAGGCTCTTCCCTATCTCAAACAATACGTAGCCGATGAGCAGCCCGACATCATCGTGGGCACATCCATGGGAGCCATGTACGCCCAACAGATGTTCGGATTCAAGAAGATTTGCGTGAACCCTTCGTTCAACATGTCCACCATGTCAAAGGTGATGAAGGCAAACACCACCTACCCTTTCCAGAACGGACGCAAGGACGGAGCCAAGACCTTCAAGATAACCGGACAGATTGTAAAGAACTTCAACATGATGGAACGTCAGCAGTTCAAGGGCATCACCGATTTTGACCGCGAGAACACCTACGGCCTGTTCGGCAATCATGACACTACCGTAAACTGCTACGACCTGTTCAAGAAATACTACACCCACGCCCAGCGTTTTGAGGGTGAGCACCGTCTGAACGACAAATCACTCAAGACTGCAGTCGTTCCGCTTGTCAGACAGATACTGGGAATCTGAGATAAGACCCATATAACAGAAAAATGGAGGCCCCCAAGGTCTCCATTTTTCATCAACAAACATTTATGGATTTTTCGTGATATAACCTTATTTGTAGAGTCCGCGGCGGATGCTGCGCTTAGGAGTCTTCTCAAACTCCTCGGTACGGATCTCAAGCTTGGATATCTGTGAGTAACCGGGAAGCATCTCGTTGATCTTCTTGCGGTCTTCCTCAAGATGAGCCAGAACCTGCTGCTGATTCAGACCAGCTGTCTTGCCTGCCTCATAATCGGGGAATACCAGAGCCACGAGCTTACGGTCGCGCTCTACAACAAGCACCTCAGATACCATAGGCAGGTTCATGTACATATCCTCAATCTCCTCAGGATAGATATTCTGGCCGGAAGGACCCAGGATCATGTTCTTGCTGCGACCCTTGATGTAGATGTAACCCTGCTTGTCGATTGTACCCAGGTCACCGGTGTGGAACCAGCCCTCGGGATCGATAACATCGCGGGTAGCATTGGGATTCTTGTAGTAGCCCAGCATCACGTTGTCACCTTTTACCAGCAGCTCGCCGATATTGCCGGGAGCATCGCTGAAGACCTCAACGGGGCAACCGTCAACTGCGATACCGCATGAACCGGGTTTATATTTCTCCCAGTCAACATATGAGATAAGAGGAGCGCACTCGGTGCTTCCGTAACCTACGGTGTAGGGGAAGTGGATCTTGCGCAGTATCTTCTCGACATCAGCGTTCAGGGCTGCACCGCCAACGATGAGGCAATCCATCTCGCCGCCGAATGCGCCTATGATATTGGAGCGGATCTTGCCGCCTATTATGCGGTTGATGCCGGGGATAGCCATGAGAACCTTCATCATAGGCTTCTCCATTACCGGCTGTATCTTCTGCTTGATTACCTTCTCTATTACCAGAGGAACGGTGATGATGAGCTTGGGCTTCTCCTCGGCAAATGCGTCGAACAGGATCTTGGGTGAAGGCATCTTGCCCAGATAGCAGATGCTGGCGCCAAGCAGCAACTCGAACATGAGCTGGAATGCAAGGCCGAACATATGAGCCATAGGCAGGATTGAAACCACGGTCTCACCATGAGTAAGAGGCAGTACGCGGCATGCGAACTTAAGGTTCACAAGCATTGCACGGTAAGGAACCATAACGCCCTTGGGATCGCCGGTGGTACCCGATGTATAGTTCAGGACAGCCAGATCATTGGTATCCTTCTCGGCCTCATACTTGATATCATCCTTGCTGAATCCGTTGGGATATTTCTTGTCAAAGCACTCATCGAGAGTAGCCATGGCGTTTTCAAGCTCCTTTGAACGGCAGGCCTTAAGCGACATGTCGTTGAGCAGGATCATACCCAGAATGTCGGGCATTTCATCGAATACCATACCGGCCAGTACTACGTCACCGACCATAAGCAGTTTTGCCTCGGAGTGGTTGACCAGAGTGTGTACGTTACCGGGTTTGAAATCATTCAGGATAGGAACAGGAATTGCTCCGTATGTATAGACTCCAAAGAATGCCACGCCCCATGCAAGGGTGTTCTTGCCGCACAGGGCAACCTTGTCACCGCGTTTGATGCCTGCGTTCTCAAGTAATATATGTACGCGGGCAACGCGCTTGGCCAACTCGGCATAGGTTATTCTCTCTCCGCGGAAATCGGACAAAGCGATATAATCCCAGTGGCGGCGGAAACTGTCTTCATACATTTTGATCACGCTTGTGGCATTCATGTCACAATCAGGAGTTCTGTAAATAAGTCTTGCCATAACAGTGTTTTAAAATTTGCCGCAAAGGTACCCCAATAAGCCCTGTGAATATAACAAAAAAGGCTCTTTGGGATGTCCGATACCTACGATGTGGCGAATTGCCGGCATTCCGGATATCGGCAATTCACCCCACACCGAGATTTGGGTAATATGACAAAAAACCTTATCTTCGCAGTACCTAACAATTACGCTGTATGAACAAGTTACCAGACTATATGTTTACCCGGAAATTCCTGTTTCTGACGGTATTGTTCATAGTGGTGTTTTCAATCCTGTTCCTTCAGCTCTATTCGCCGTTCTCATCAACCTATTGGTTCACATTGAGGGAGAGTTACAAGCTTTTGGGCACTATAACCATGTACGCTTTCTCAGTGCTGTTCCTGATTTCGAGCAAGGTGCTGCTTATGGACCTTAACCGCCGGTACGGGATTGGAGGATGGGGATTGATATTATACTCCCTGGCCGAGGTACTGATAGTATCAATAATATACACAGCCATATCCCTTCTGGTCCAGCAGAACAATGTCTCATTGGCCGATTTGTTTCCCAGAGCCCTGTTCTGCATATTCCTGATACTGCTTATTCCTTATATAATAGCATACCTTTACGGATACGCCCACGGACTTAAGGTCCAGTCCGGCAGCAGCCCCACTAAGCCCAACGGCGCTTTGGTGGTATCCATACATGACACAAAGGGTAACATAAAGCTTTCACTCCGCATTATGGATATCCTCTATGCCGTATCCGAGGACAATTACGTAAAGATATTCTATGAACAGGACGGTGTAGTGCACAACACCATGATCCGTACAACTGCCAAAAACATAGAGGACGATCTGGAGGGATATATCACCCGATGCCACCGCTCATACCTTATAAATATAGCCAAGGTAAAGTTCTTCAACAACGACCGCGACAACCTGTACGTAATCCTGGATCAGGAGGGAATCAACCCCATTCCGGTTTCCCGCTCATACCGCGATTCCATTGCATCACTCCTTTCGAGATGACACCCTTGTAAACCACCCCAATGCACATCATTCAACAGGTTTCCCATATTCCCAAATAATATCGGAAGCCAGATCCACACGATCCGTCCAATATACACATGTACGGGAAGAATCCAACTGGACGTTTTGAAAAAGGCCGCGCTCTGATTCGAGCACACGGAAATCAGCCAAGGTATTGATATCATCCTTGACATCATACTCCACTTTCTTCCCGTCATCAAACTCAACGAGGAGAACAAAGTTCTCTAGTGGTTGTATGCTCTTAATACGCGGTATCATTTTTTGTTATTTATTGAAGCGGATCCAGTTTTGTAAAAACCTGAGTGTTCCACATTTCAATTAATTTATCGTAATTGGCTTCAAGCCATTCTTTCACTAATCCCTGCGCTTTTAATGGTAAATCTCCGTCTATCATCTGAAACGTATGAATGTCAAAGATACCCACAAATTCATTATAAATAGCATGAATGTGTGCAGGTTCGTGTCCTTTTGGCTTAAAAAACATCTTGATGATAATTCCGTAGAATCTGCAGATTTCTGGCATGGCGATATTCTCATTGGTTTTAGTTAATAATCATTGGCAAATATATGTTTTTTATCTGGTATGCAAAAAAGGATGGTTCTATTTAGGGTCTGCTGAATAATTGTTTTCAAATATTTGCCACATTAACGCATAACATCA
>JAKSIV010000043.1 GCA_024398635.1 Bacteroidaceae bacterium
ATGCCCCTTGCGCGGCATGTGCTACAAGGGTGCGTCTGACCAGAGGGTGATAGAACTCGGGGGTCTAAAGACCCCTTGTCCACCTTTTTTTGTGCGGACGATAGGACGTCCGATTCCATATTTTAGAACTCGTAGATGAGACCCAGCTGGAGAGCGGAGCAGTCAATGCCGAAACCAACATTGTTCTGGAAGTTGCCGCCGATGGGTTCATCAGGTCTGTTGCAATGAGTGAAATAGAGACCGTCCATCTTAGCTACAACTGACCAATGATCTGACATCATGTAACGGATACCAGGCTGTACCTGGAATTTAAGATGCCATGCGTTGTTGCCGTCCGGTGATACGATCTGATACTCTATGCCACCCTGAACAAACATGGCCGAAGTTACCCTCGGTGAGGAATGTGTATCTCAGGAAGGGAGCAAATGCAAACCAGAACTGCTGGTCCTTTCCTACGTAAAGATTTGTATAGTTTGCAATCTTGATATCAGCACCAATCTCAAGGTAATCTTCAATAGCCATACCTACTGACGGAGCTATAACAACGGCACCCTTGTTCCTGTCTGAATCATAGAAAGACTTGCTGTCAAAACCCAGAGTACCACCAAACCAATACTTAGCGTTCGCAGTCATGCAGAGAGCGAGAGCTGCGAAAGCGAATAATACTTTTTTCATAATGTGATTTTAGTTAAGATTTGCTAAATTGAATCCTTTTTATTTGTTCAAATGTCCTTTGTAAGATGTCTGTTCATCCTTTTCTGAGGGTCAAAAGTAGATAACATTTGTTAAAGCGACAAAAAATAACGAAAAAAATGCGTTCAAAACGTTATTTTTGCAATAGTATGACAATCGAGGAGATATACAGCAGATTTCTTGAGTGCAGAGGTGTTACGACCGACAGTCGCAAGTGCAGACCGGGACTGATGTTTTTCGGACTCAAGGGAGAGCGTTTTGACGGGAACGAGTTTGTCCGTGGAGCGTTGGAACAGGGCTGCCCGTATGCTGTAATGGATAATGCGGATCTTTACGATGATTCGGACAGCCGGATGATACTTGTTGACAGCGTACTGCTCACTTTGCAGGGGCTTGCCGCCTATCATCGCAGACAGTTGGGAACGCCGGTCATAGGAATTACAGGTACCAACGGTAAGACAACCACCAAGGAGTTGACCAATGCCGTCATGAGTTCCACCTACAATGTATTGTGTACACAGGGAAACCTGAACAATTCAATAGGTGTGCCGCTTACGGTTCTGGGTTTGAGACCGGAACATCAGTATGCCATAGTCGAGATGGGTGCCAGCCATCCGGGTGATATTAAGGAACTGGTTGAGATAAGCCAACCCGATTTTGGACTTATAACCAATGTGGGAAAGGCCCATCTTCTGGGATTCGGATCCTTTGAAGGTGTAAAGCGCACCAAGGGTGAACTTTATGACTGGCTTCGCAGGCATGACGGAACGGCATTCGTAAACCGTGACAACGGGCATCTGCAGCAGATGTGCACAGGACTGCCCCTTATAGAATACGGAAAGCCCGGTCAGGACGGACTGCTTGTTGAGGGTGAGGTGCTGGAGTGCAATCCTTTCGTCAAGTTCCGTTGGCGTAAGGCGCAGGGAGAGTGGCATACGGTTCAGACAAGCCTTATAGGCGCATATAATGTAGACAATGCCCTTGCGGCAATCACCATAGGATTACATTTCGGTGTTTCCGAGGAGAAGGCATCGGCTGCTGTGGCAGGATACGTTCCGCAGAATAACCGCTCGCAGCTGACCAGGACCGAGCGTAACAGTCTGGTGGTGGATGCATACAACGCCAATCCCACCAGCATGGCTGCGGCGATAGAGAATTTCAGTATGATGAAGGCTCAGGACAAGATGCTGATTCTAGGCGATATGTGTGAACTTGGAGAGGTATCTCAGGCTGAGCACAGACACATTGTGGTACTCCTTAAGGAGAGCGGTTTTACCCAAGTGTGGCTGGTAGGTGAAGAGTTCGCAAAGGCAGCTCAGGGCTCTGTATTCAGGCTCTTCCCGGATGTGGATGCCGTAAATGCCGCCTTGACGGCAGGGCCGGTATCCGGTAAGACGATACTTATCAAGGGTTCCAACAGTATAGGATTGACCAAAACATTAACCAATTTATAATTATGAAGAAGTTTGTAGCATTTTTTGCGTGTGTTCTTGTTTGCGGTTTGATTTCCGCACAGTTGAAGGTTTCCGTTATGGGTGACTCTTACTCAACTTTCACGGGTTCCATGCCCAAGTATTATGACACATTCTATCCTAACCAGTTCTGCGGTGTTACCGAGCAGAGCCAGCAGTGGTGGGCTCAGGTAATCGAGAAGAACGGATGGGTACTTGAAAAGAATGACTCATGGTCAGGCAGTACCGTTTGCTGCCGCGGTTACAACCACGACGACTATTCAGACCGCGCTTTCGTAACCCGTTTGAACTGCATCGGCGCCCCCGATATCCTGTTCATATTCGGCGGTACCAACGATGACTGGACACACGAGCCCTTTGGTGACTACAAATATTCAAACTGGACAAAGGAGGACCTCTATTTCTACCGTCCGGCATTCGCATACCTGCTTGACAACCTCAAGAAACTGTATCCCAACATGAAGATCTACTCACTTCTGAATGACGGTATGTCAGAGAACCTGGGTGAGTCAATGAGGGAGATCTGCAAGCACTACAATGTTCCCGTAATTGCTGTAGAGGGCATTGAGAAGCGCATGAATCACCCCACCGCAGCCGGTATGACCAAGATTGCCGAGCAGGTACAGGCCTTCCTGGACGCAGAGAAGAAGTAAGATGGTAAAGATAATGGGAATCATAAACGTGACCCCTGACTCCTTCTGGAGCGGGTCACGTGTTCAGGACAAAACCACTCTTCTGGAAAGAGTCCGCTTTATGATATCCCATGGGGCCGATGCCATTGACGTAGGCGGCTGCTCCACACGTCCGGGTGCCGTGCAGGCATCGGCCGATGAAGAGATGCAGCGCCTGGAATGGGGACTCGAAACCATTCGTGCCGAGTTTCCTGACATATTGCTCTCAGTTGATACCTACCGTCCGCAGATTGCAGAACGATGCGTTCGTGAGTGGAAGGTTGACATCATAAACGATGTTTACGGGGGCAATGATGACATGTATAAGGTGGTGGCCGATACGGGTGCGCAGTATGTGCTCATGTGGTCGGAAACCATTAAGGAGGATCCTGTGGGAGAGATGATGTCATTCTTTAAGGGTAGGCTGCAGATAATGGAGAAGGCCGGCGTGGATGTTAAGCGCAGGGTGATACTGGATCCCGGATACGGATTCGGAAAGAGCGTGGAGCAGAACTACACCGTACTTGCCAATCAGCGCAGGCTGTGTGAACTGGGACTGCCGGTACTGTCGGCACTTTCACGCAAATCAATGGCGTGGAAACTGCTTGAGATTACTCCTGAGCAGGCGCTGCCGGCTACCATCGTGATGAACACGGTGGCCATAGAGCAAGGCGCAGACTGGATACGCGTTCATGACGTTGAGGAGGCCTCCCATACCGTCCGCATAATGCAGGCATTAAAAGACAACAGATAAGATATGGTTGACTATTTCGTATCATTCGGTATCAAGGACATAATAGACGTGGTGTGCGTCTCGCTGCTCCTTTTCTATCTGTACAAACTGATGAAGAGGACCGGATCACTCAACATGTTCATAGGAATCCTGGTGTTCATCCTGGTTTGGATTGTAGTGTCACAAGTCCTCAAGATGCAACTCTTGGGCGCCGTGATGAACAAATTTGTTGATGTGGGTGTGATAGCCCTGATCGTACTGTTTGCCGATGATATCCGTCACTTCTTCCGTGACATCGGTACATCAACCCGTACCCGCAAACTGTTCCATTGGCTTGTACGCCGCCACAACGGTCAGGATCTGACCAAGTGGGAGCCTGTGGCAAAGGCCTGCGAGAGCATGAGCCACAATAAGGAGGGCGCCCTGATTGTAATAGGTGAGACCGATGAGTTGCACGATGTGATTGCATCGGGAGAGGCGGTGAATGCCAATATCAACCAGTTCCTTATAGAGAACATATTCTTCAAGAACAGTCCGCTGCATGACGGCGCAATGATCATAGTGGGCGACCGCATTGAATCGGCCGCCTGCATATTGCCTGTGTCACAGTCTGAGGAACTGCTCAAGTCATTCGGTCTGCGTCACCGTTCCGCCATGGGAATAACAGAGAAGACCAATGCCGTGGCAGTGGTTGTATCCGAGGAGACGGGAATCATATCGGTCTTCCATAAGGGTTCGTTCCGCCGCAATATGACAGCCGATGCACTGATGCATTTTCTCTCTGAAAATGTCAGATAAGTAAACTTTATTGTGCCAAACTGTCATAACCGGTGACACTTTACACCCTTATGGCAGTTTGGCATATTTTTGGCTCTTACCTCATTGCCCGATGAGGGGCTTTTAAAGTCGCAAACAAATAATTAAAACAATAAGATTATGAACATCAAACCGTTAGCAGACAGAGTTCTGATTCTTCCGGCAGCAGCCGAGGAGAAGACCATCGGCGGAATCATTATCCCCGATACAGCCAAGGAGAAACCCCTTAAGGGTGAGGTTATTGCAGTAGGAAACGGCACCAAGGATGAGGCAATGGTTCTCAAGAAAGGTGACCAGGTACTGTATGGTAAATATTCAGGCACTGAGCTTGAAGTTGAGGGTGAGAAATACTTGATTATGCGTCAGAGCGACGTTCTGGCAGTGGTTGAAAAATAATAAGGAGATATAATTATGGCAGCAAAAGAGATACTTTTCAATATGGATGCCCGTGACCTTATGCGTCAGGGTGTTGACGAGCTTGCAAATGCAGTCAAGGTTACACTTGGACCTAAGGGTCGCAACGTTATCATAGAGAAGAAGTTCGGTGCTCCCCAGATCACCAAGGACGGTGTTACCGTTGCCAAGGAGATCGAGTTGGCCGATTCATTCAAGAATACCGGCGCACAGCTGGTCAAGAGCGTTGCCTCAAAGACCGGTGAGGATGCAGGTGACGGTACAACAACCGCTACCGTTCTGGCTCAGAGCATCGTTAACGTAGGTCTTAAGAACGTTACCGCAGGTGCTAATCCCATGGACCTTAAGCGCGGTATAGACAAGGCCGTTGCAGCTGTAGTTGAGAACATCAGGAAGCAGTCAAAGGCCGTAGGTGACAACTTTGACAAGATTGAGCAGGTTGCCACTATCTCTGCAAACAACGATGCCGAGATAGGTAAGCACATTGCCGAGGCTATGCAGAAGGTTTCAAAGGACGGTGTTATCACCATCGAGGAGGCCAAGGGCCGTGACACATACATCGACGTTGTTGAGGGTATGCAGTTTGACCGCGGTTACCTGTCATCATACTTTGTAACCGATACCGAGAAGATGAACTGCGTTATGGAGAATCCTCTGATTCTTATCCATGACAAGAAGATATCAAACCTCAAGGACCTGCTTCCTATCCTGGAGCCCGCCGTTCAGAGCGGCCGTCCTCTGCTGATCATTGCCGAGGATGTTGACTCTGAGGCTCTGACCACACTGGTTGTAAACCGTCTGCGTTCAGGTCTTAAGATCTGCGCCGTAAAGGCTCCGGGATTCGGTGACCGCCGTAAGGAGATGCTTGAGGATATCGCCGTTCTGACAGGCGGATTCGTAATCAGCGAGGAGCGTGGCGTAAAGCTGGAGCAGGCTACAATGGATATGCTTGGCACAGCCGAGAAGATTACCATCACCAAGGACAACACCACTATCGTTAACGGTAAGGGTGAGAAGGCCAAGATCGCAGACCGCGTAGCTCAGATCAAGGCTCAGATCAAAACCACCACAAGTGACTATGACAAGGAGAAACTCCAGGAGCGTCTTGCCAAACTGTCAGGCGGTGTTGCAGTAATCAAGGTAGGTGCTCCCTCTGAAACCGAGATGAAGGAGAAGAAGGATCGCGTTGACGATGCTCTGTGCGCTACCCGTGCCGCAATCGAGGAGGGTATCGTAGCCGGTGGCGGTGTTGCTTACATCCGTTCAATCAGCGCTCTTGACAAGCTTAAGGGTGACAATGCCGATGAGCAGACCGGTATCCAGATTATCCGTCGCGCTATCGAGGAGCCTCTGCGTCAGATTGTGTTCAACGCTGGTAAGGAGGGATCGGTAGTAGTTCAGAAGGTTCTGGAGGGCAAGGCTGACTTTGGTTACAACGCCCGATATGACCGCTATGAGGATCTGGTAAAGGCCGGTGTGGTTGATCCCGCCAAGGTTACACGTGTAGCTCTTGAGAACGCCGCCTCTATTGCAGGTATGTTCCTGACAACCGAGTGCGTTATCGTTGAGAAGAAGGAAGATAAACCCATGCCTGCAATGGCTCCCGGAATGGGCGGCATGGATGGCATGATGTAATGATAAAATTAGCTATATTAGCATCGGCTAACGGAACGAACGCACAGGCTATAATTGAGTCTGTGCGCTCGAACCGTTTAGATGCGGATGTAAAGGTGGTGCTCACCAACAAGGAGGATGCGGGCGTGATTGAGCGTGCGCGTAAGTTGGGAGTGCCCGTGGAGATAATACCATCCAGGAGACACAGAAACCGTGCGGAGTATGATGCTCTGGTGGTTGATGCTCTTAAAAAGTATGATGTTGACACCATTGCTCTGGCGGGTTGGATGAGGATACTGAGTGAGGTTTTTGTGAATGCATACGAAGGCCGAATCCTGAATCTGCATCCTGCCTTGCTTCCCAGTTTCAAGGGTGCTACGGCTATAGTTGATGCGTACGAGCATGGCGTCAGGATAACCGGCTGTTCGGTACATCTGGTAACTCCTGAACTTGATGCGGGTCCTGTTATCATTCAGGCCGGTGTACCGGTAAACGGTACCGTCGATGAACTTGAGGCGCAGATTCACCGCATGGAGCACCGCATTTTCCCGCAGGCACTGCAGTGGTTCTCAGAGGGCCGTATCAGCACTGAGGGACACAAGGTTATAGTGGCTCCCGCTGTCGGTCCGGTAAAAAAGATTGATTACATAGAGGGTTGCCTGGTTTCGCCGGCACTCGAGGAAAAGATATAGGCTTATGAGTAGAGAAGACACCCCCACGGCTCATATCGCAGCGCAGTATGATGATATAGCCAAGACCGTGATAATGTGCGGAGACCCTCTCCGTGCCAAGTTCATTGCCGAGAAGTATCTGGAAAGTCCCAAACTATTTAATGAGGTTCGCGGAATGCTGGGTTATACCGGTCTTTACAAAGGCAAGCGTGTTTCGGTTATGGGCCACGGCATGGGTATCCCATCAATAGGTATATACTCATACGAGCTGTTCAACTTCTTTGATGTGGAGAACATCATCAGGGTGGGTACGGCCGGTGCCCTGACAGCCGATATGAAGATTGGCGATATGCTTTTTGCCCAGGCTGCCTGCACTGACTCCGATTACGGACATCAGTACGGATTCCCCGCCAGGTTTGCTCCTATTGCCGATTTCGGTCTGCTGGAGAGCGCCGTGCGTGTGGCCCGTGAGAACGGATTCCCGTTTCAGGTGGGTAACATATACAGTGCCGATGTGTTCTATGATGAGTCCGACAAGCAGATGAAATGGGGCAAGTTCGGCGTCAAGGCTGTCGAGATGGAATCGGCCGGACTCTATATCAACGCTGCGGCATCGGGCAAGAAGGCGCTTACCATTTGCACCATATCGGACCAGCTGGTACACCGCAAGTATGCATCGACCGAGGAGCGCCGTAGCAGCTTTACCAACATGATGAAGGTGGCACTTGAGATAGCATAACCCTATGAAAGAGATTCTGCAGCGCATAGATGACGCTTTGGGCGGCCGGTATGCTGCGGCAGAGCTTGAATCGATTAAGAAGGCACTGTGTCTGGAACTTCTGGGCATCAGTGCCGTCTCATTTTATACCAAAGAGACACTGACGGTAGATACGGAAAAGCTGGATAGGGCTCTGGAGCGTTTGGCTAAAGGCGAGCCTTTACAGTATGTGATTGGTTCAACTCCTTTCTGCGGACTGACTTTCAGGGTTGACGGGCGGGTGTTGATACCGCGCCCTGAGACTGCAGAGCTTGTAGATTGGGTGGCAGAGGATGCTGCTCCCGGCGGTTCTCTGCTGGACGTGGGTACCGGCAGCGGATGCATAGCCATAAGTCTGGCTCACCGTCTTCCCGGTTGGAAAGTGCAGGGGTGGGATATCAGCGAGGGCGCTCTTGAGGTGGCCCGCTTTAACAGCCGCCTTAACGGCACTGAGGTTGAATTCCGCAAGGCCGATATTCTCAAGGTTGAACCGGATTGCAGGCTTGATGTGATTGTGAGCAATCCTCCTTATGTAATGGAGTCTGAGAAGGCTCAGATGGAGGATACGGTGCTGGATTATGAGCCTCACTTGGCTCTGTTCGTGTCCGATAATGATCCGCTTCTGTTTTATCGGGCAATAGCGGAGTTTGGAAAAAAAGCCCTTGTTACGGGCGGCAAACTGTTTTTTGAAATCAACCCGCTGGAGGCATCGGTCTTAAAGGAGATGCTGGAAGAAGCGGGATACCATAATATTGAATTGCGTAAGGATATTTTTGGAAAACAACGATTGATAAAAGCTTTACTATGACTGAATCTGAAGGAAAGACACTGGCCGAGCGATACTGCTCGGGGGCCGAGCACTGCTGCCTTGAGGTGCGGCAGATGCTGGAGCGCCGTAAGGCGGAGAGCGCTGATATTGAGCGCATAATCAAGTACCTGATCAAGGAGGGATACATTGATGAGTCCCGTTATGCCGCTGCCTTTGTCCATGACAAGGTGCGTTTTGCCAAGTGGGGGAGGGTAAAGATTGGCCAGGCTCTATGGCAGAAACACATCCCTGCCGATGTGGCCGATGAGGCTTTGTCCCGTATTGACGAGGATGAGTATATGACGGCTCTCAAGGATGTCACCGCCTCGCGTTACCGCCAGACCAAGGGTGCCACTGAGTATGAGCGCAAGATGAAGACCATTAAATCTGTCTGCAGTCGCGGTTATGAGCCGGCGCTTGTGCGCAAGGTTCTGAACCTGCAGGATTCCTCTGATGATTGATTATGGAGTCGGGTGGTTTCAAGCGCCCGGGGCTTCTGCGTAAACTGTTTGAGTTTGTTTTTCCGCATTACTGCAAGGTTTGCGGGCACAGGCTTGATCCTATGGAGGAGCAGCTTTGCGTTACCTGTTTTCTGGGTATGCCGCGGTTGGAATACCGCGCTGATGTCATTAATCGTACTGAGCGGATGCTTCTTACTGAGAAGAGTCTGGTTCGGGCAGCCTCTGTGCTTCATTACAGCAAAGAGAGTGATTACCGCAACATCCTTTTTCATCTTAAGTATTGGCGGCATCCTCAGGTCGGGGTTTGGTTGGCTCGGGTGGGGGCTCAGGAAGTAATCCCTCAAGGGTTCTTTGAGGGGATTGACTGCATTGTTCCTATGCCTATCACTTATTGGAAGGAACTGCGACGCGGATACAACCAGAGTACCTTTATTGCCAAAGGCATTCACAAGGCTACTGGTATTCCCATTATCAATAATGCGGTAAAGTGTGTCAAGGCTCATTCCAAGCAGGCGGGATTGGGAAAGTACCAGCGCTGGAACAATGCGCAGGATTTGTTTGCAGTCACGGATCCTTCATCGCTGCAAGGCAAGCATGTGCTGGTGGTTGATGACGTAATCACTACAGGTGCCACCTTATGCTCTCTTATTGATGTTATGGAGGCCAATATTCCGAACTTGAGAGTTAGTGTGTTCACACTTGCAGTCGCGGACTAAATTCTTGTTAACTTTGCACCTGGAAATGGAAGAGAGCGTAAAACATATTAAGATTAGTGAGTTTAATTATCCGCTTCCGGATGAGCGGATTGCTAAGTTTCCTTTGGCAGAGCGGGACAGTTCCAAGCTTTTGGTTTATCGGCAGGGGGTGGTTAGTGAGGATGTTTTCCGTAATCTTCCTCTGTATTTGCCGTCGGGGGATATGATGGTGTTCAATAACACTAAGGTTATTCAGGCACGGCTTCATTTCCGCAAGGAGGCTACGGGAGGGCCTAAGTCTACGGGGGCTCTGATTGAGATTTTCCTTCTGGAACCGGCTGATCCGTCGGACTATCAGGTTATGTTCACTCAGACTGAGCGCTGTAGCTGGTACTGCCTGGTGGGTAATCTTAAGCGGTGGAAGGAGGATACTCCAGTACTGCGCAATACTGTTCAGATAGGCGATAAGACAATAACTCTTGAGGCTCGTCGCGGTCCTCTTCATGGAACCAGTCACAGGATTGACTTCTGTTGGGACGGTGGTGTAAGTTGGGCTGAGTTGCTTGAGGCTGCGGGTGAGATTCCTATTCCTCCTTACTTGAACAGGGAGTCACAGGAGAGCGATAAGACTACTTATCAGACCGTATATTCCAAGATAAAGGGTAGCGTGGCTGCTCCTACTGCCGGTCTGCATTTTACTGAGCGGGTGCTCAAGGACCTTGATGCACATGGCATTGACCGTGAGGAACTGACGCTTCATGTGGGTGCGGGTACTTTCCGTCCGGTCAAATCGGAGGAGATAAGCGGGCATGAGATGCATACCGAGTTCATTGCCGTAAAGCGCTCCACAATTGAGAAACTGATTCGTCATTGCGGCCAGACCATTGCTGTGGGTACTACATCGGTCCGCACTCTGGAGAGTCTCTATTACATAGGTGTCTATTTGAGTACGCATCCCGATGCCACTGAGGATGATATGCACGTCAATCAGTGGACTCCGTATGAGACAAGCCCAACAATGTCATCTGTCCAAGCACTCCAGTTTATTCTGGATTATCTGGACTGCCATCATTTGGATGTGCTCAAGACAAGCACTCAAATCATAATTGCGCCGGGTTACAGGTACCACATCGTCAAGATGATGGTTACCAATTTCCACCAGCCCCAGAGTACCCTGTTACTATTGGTATCGGCATTTGTAAACGGCGACTGGAAAACCATCTACCGCTACGCCCTGAGCCACGGTTTCCGTTTCCTGAGCTACGGCGACTCCTCCCTGCTCATTCCCTGATTTTTTATTACAATATTTGTTTATTGTGATAAACAAATTTGGTCATTATTTGTTTATTTGGATAAACAATTGTATCATTGCAGAAAAAATAGGATATGGACTTATTGTTTGAACGTCACGCTGAGTATCTGACCGATGTTCCAACTGCATTTGAGCGGGAACTGATGCAATCTATAGATTGGGATTCGCGCCTTATCCTTATACGTGGTCCAAAAGGAGTGGGTAAGTCCACTCTAATGCAGCAATATATATTGAACCATTATGAAGTCTCTGACCGTCATGTTCTGTACTGTTCGGCAGATTCGTCTTATTTCAGCACCCATACTCTGGTTGATACGGCTGCTGCATTTGTAAGACAAGGAGGCCGACATCTGTTTATCGATGAGATACACAAGTATGATGGATGGAGCTCAGAGATTAAGGATATATATGACTTGTTTAAAGGTCTTAAAGTGGTATTAAGCGGCTCTTCACTTATCCAACTGAACGATGGTCAGGCCGATCTTTCCCGCAGAGAAGATGTGTATGATATGCCGGGTCTTTCGTTCAGGGAATATCTTTGGTTCAGGACTGGAAAAAAAACAGAGCCTGTAACGCTTGATTATCTGCTAGAGAATGCAGGAACGTTCTGTACAGAAATACGTTCTCTTTATCGTCCGTTGGAATTTTTCTCCGATTATCTCCGGATGGGTTATTATCCGTTTTCATTTGAAAAGAAGAGAACATATAAAACATTGATTGAGAACGTTACAAGTTATATTATAGATACAGAACTGACCAAATACCGCGGAGTAAGTCCTGATAATGTGCGGAAGATTAAAGCACTACTGCAGATAATCTCTGAAATGTTTCCCTATCAGGTGGATATATCCAAATTGTCCGCAAGCGTGAGCATAGACCGTGTAACTATTATCCGTTATCTCAGGTTCTTAAATGAGGCAAAACTTATTAGAAACCTGTTTACTGAAATGGATAAGATATCGGATTTGCAGAAACCCGATAAGATACTGCTTGATAACACAAACCTGATATATGCTTATGGCATAAAAGAACCGGAAGTGGGCACAGTGAGGGAATGCTTCTTCTGTAATCAATTGGCATCAGCGGGTCATAGAGTTGAGTATGGTGGACTCAAGACGGGTGATTTCAGAATTGATAAAAACTATGTTATTGAGGTAGGCGGTACAGGAAAAGATTTTTCACAGATAGATGAAAATGATTTCAAAAGTTCAGCACTGGCAATAGACAACATCGATGTAGCAGGCAAGAAGAAGATTCCACTATGGGCTTTTGGCTTTCTGTATTAATGATACCCAATTTCAGTAACTCAATAAAGATTGTCTTTAACAGAAAAAATGAACAATATGGATAGACCCACGGTAGCGCTGATGTATGATTTTGACGGGACGCTTTCACCGTCATATATGCAGGAGTATGATTTTATGGATGCCATAGGACTGACTGATAAGGAGTCATTCTGGAAGGCATCGCACGGACTGGCAGAGAAACAGCAGTCCAGCACCATCCTGGCTTACATGAAGCTGATGGTGGATAAGGCCCAGGAGAACGGTATAAGCATACGCCGCCAGCAGTTTGTGGAGTTCGGGCGCGGAATTGGCTTCTTTCCCGGAGTGGAGCAGTGGTTCGATCTGATCAACCGCAAGGGAGCCGAGATGGGAGTCAATGTGGAGCACTACATAATCTCATCGGGCCTGAAGGAACTTATTGAGGGTACATCGATAGCCAAATACTTCAAGCAGATATACGCCTGCTCGTTCATGTATGAGAATGACAAGGCCGTCTGGCCGGCCGTGGCAGTTGACTTCACCTCCAAGACCCAGTTCATATTCATGATAAACAAGGGCATACTTGACATCTGGCGTAATGCCCAAATCAATGATTCAATGCCCGATGAGGGCCGTCCGGTCCCGTTCCAGAATATGATCTATCTGGGTGACGGAGAGACCGACATACCCAGCATGCGCATAGTAAAGACTGAGGGAGGTCACTCCATCGCCATTTACAAACCCGGCAACGATTCCAGCCGCGCCCAGGCCCGCAACCTGGTACAGAGAGGCCGCGTAAACTTTGCCTGCCCGGGCGATTATCGTGAGGGCAGCGAGCTCTACAACGCCGTAATAGCCACCATAGCCAAGGTAAAGACCGGCTCCGATTTCCACAACCTGGAGCGCCAGAACCAAAAGTCCATGCTCGAGGACTAATAAGTCTGTACCACGCATTATTATGTGAGTAAAAAGCGCTAATATTGCAATTGAAACATAAAACCAATAATATCATGTGTACAGTAAACATAAAGGTTGATGATGCGGTGATGCGTCGCATCAATCCGGAACTTACCAGTCCAGACAGAATCAATCTGTGGTTGCAGAATCAGGTCGATGAGTTGCTAGAAAGAATGACTTCACGCCATCTTTCACCCAACGTCCATTCGGCCGAAGAGATGCGTTCAAATCTGTCGGACCGGATACATCGTGCTGAGACAGGAGAAGAAGAATTTATAACAAATAATATTGTTTGTGATACTATGAGTAAAAAATATGGCTTCTGAAATAGAATGGATTGAAAGTGCCTTGAAAGACCTTGATCAAGAGATTGAATATGTAAATAATGAATTTGGATACCTTGTCGCACAAAAAGTATATCATAAAATTATGGA
>JAKSIV010000044.1 GCA_024398635.1 Bacteroidaceae bacterium
AAACCCGCGTTTTTGGCCATTTTTGCAGCCATACTTGCTGGGAATCGGCCCTACAAGCGTTGTGGCAACAAGTATGGCCAATTTGCCGGATCACAATTTGGATTTGAGTTTGCGGCCGATGACCTTGATGTCGCGTCCTGCTTCACGGAGTTCCTTGCGCATGCGGGCTCGCATGGTAATAACGAACTCTACGCCGGGCATCTTGTCGGAGCGGTACAGGCGCTCGTAGATAAAGAGCGATGTCATGAAATAGACGGCGGTCTGGATCCACAACGCGATTGATTCATATCGTACATCCTGAAGCAATGCTCCCGCGGTACTGATGCGGGCAAATCCGTTCACGGCATGAGTTGAGGGAAATATTTGTGCCAGGAACCTCCAGAACGTTGGCATATTTGATGTAGGCCAGGATATGCCGCTCATGAATATCAGCGGGACCGATACGAACACAAACAGCAGGAAGCATGATTCCCTGTCCTTTACAAAGAATGATATGCTGATGGCAAAGAAGATGCTTGCCAGCAGGAACGGGACGATAAATGCCACCAGGGTAGGCAGTTGCCACAGTTGCGGCATGTTGAACAGCCAGGGGACTACGCAAAGCACATAAGTGGCAGTGAATCCGTAAACCAGCAGATAGGCCAGTGCCTTGCCGCCCAATACGGTAATAGGGTTGGAGTACTCGTCACCAAGGATAAGTTCACCACTGCGGCGGCGCTCATGTTCTGTTCCGGCCATCATGGCTACGCCCAGCACCAGTGTCTGCTGCAGCACCAGGATTAGCACAGCAGGTATAAGGAACGCCTGGAATCCGTTTGCCGGATTGAACATGGTCACGTACTCGTTCTCAATTGGCATGGTCATGACCTCTTTCTCGCGGTCCGACATGCCCGACAGACGTACCATCTGGATATCGCGGTTCATATCGAGCGATACCATGGTGCATCCGCTCAGCATGGCCTTGTAGTAGAGCAGACCGCTCATGTCGCAGTACAGGTTTATGGTTGCCTGGTGCCCATCGGCCAAAGTCTTGTCAAGTTCACGCGGAATCTGGATTATTCCGTATGCCTTATGGTTATGGATCACGTTGCGGGCCTCTTCCATATCGGCGCAGTAGGACACTATCTTAAGGTCAGGGGTGGCGTCACACTTGCGCAGGAACTCGCGGCTGGTTGTGCTGCGGCAGTCATCCACGGCCACAACGGGCACTTCACGAACCGTCTCGCGGCCGTACAGATAGGCGTACAGCAGCGGGTACAGCAGCGGCACCACTATAAAGAACACCAGCACGCCCACATCGGACACTGTCTTGCGGAGTTCCTTACCACACACGTCGAGCATATCTTTTATCCACATACTGTCTTGTTTTTAAGGTAGATAAGCATATTCATGAGCCGCCTTGCGCAACAGGCTTATGTCCAAGAGCGGCAATATGAGAAACGCCACGAGGGCGGTATAGAACCAGGCTGAATAGACCATGGGGATTCCGTTCAACGCCTGATCCACATAGATAAGGAAATAGTAGCGCAGCGGGAACAGGTATGACAGTGCCTGGAGTGCGGCAGGCATACCCATAACCGGGAATGAGAATCCGCTGATAGGTATGGAGAGCACGCCCCATAGTGTGCACAGACTCAGGGACCAGCGCAGTGAAGGTATGGCCGATGCAATGAACACCGCAAATCCCTGCGATGCCAGTATGAGCAGTTCGGCTGCCAGAAACATGGGCCAGAATCCGTTGTGTGCCGGGAATTGCAGATATCCGTAGATAAGCACCAGGTATATGGCGGCCATCAGCGAGAATAGCATGGTCTGCGGGAAAAGTTTGGCACTCACGGCCTTGAGTATGTTGTCATCGGCCATTTGGAGCCACTCCTTTGCCGTTCCGTCCTTGAGTTCGGTATGGATGCTGAAACAGGTCACCATAAGTATCATAAGAGCCAGTACGGCAGGCAGCATGGTGTTGCTCAGATAGACGTTGTAGTTGAGCCACGGGTTGCCTATGGGGTGCATATCCATCTGGATGGGCTGCAGGAATCCCATGGCCTGGTCCAGGTTGGCACCTTTGGCAAAAAGGACCTCGCGTCCTGCTGCGGCCGATGCCATTACCGCCATTGTCTTCATGTCGCGGTAAAGCAGCGATGAAGGTATCAGGTATGCGGCATTGGTATAGATTGATATTACGGGCTGCTGCTGGCTGGATGCCTTGGCTCCGGTTCCCTTGGGTATGTAGAAGAATCCGTAAATCTCATTCCTCTGCATGGCCTCGCGGGCCTCGGCAAAACTGGAGTACTGCTTAATGATTTCTGTCTGCTGATATGAGTCCAGGTTCCTGAGTATTGACCTTGAGACGGTGGTGTTATCCTCATCTACAACACCGGCGGGCAGGCTCTGTGGCAAACCCTCATGCATCAGCGAGGTAAAGAAGACAAAGCAGAACAGCGGCGCAAAGATCATGCTCAGCCCATACAGCGGACGTGACTGCATACGCAGTATCTCACGTCTCACTATTGCCAGGAATCCTTGCTTTTTGTTTACCATGATTACTCCCTGTTTATGATAACTGTCATTCCGGGACGCAGGTTCTCAACTTTCTGCTCGGGAACGGCACGGACCTCGAAAGTCTTAAGGTCATACTGGCCGTTTACCTTGGTGGCCTTCCATGCGGCATAAGAGCCCAGGTCACGCATATATGTAACCTTGACCGGGACGGTCTTGTCCAATGCCGGAACGTATGCGTCACGAACAGCTCCCATTGTCAGATCCTGCAACAGGTCCTCACGGACATTGAACGAAACCCACATCTCATCCATAACGGCTATGTTCATGATGGGGGCTCCGGTACCTACAAGTTCACCCACCATGGGGAATATCTCGCTTACCTCACCGTCAAGAGTTGCGGTCAGTACTGTCTCATCAATATATGAGTTGACCTCGGCAACCACGCCCTCTGCCTGACGCATCTGTGCGGCGGCCATCTCCTTGACCTCCTCCTCAGCTCCGTTTACGGCCATATCGTACTGTGACTTGGCTGCTCTCTCGGTTGCTACGGCGGCATCGTACTGGGCCTTGGCCTCATCGCGTTTCTGCTCGCTTACAACTCCCTGGCCGAAAAGGTTCTCAACGCGACGGTAGGATTTTTCATAAATCTCAAGTCCTGCCTTGGCTTTCTGCCAGAGCTCATATGCGCCCTGGATCTGCTCCTCGCGGGCACCTTTCTGTGCCTTGGCGTTCTGAGCGGTTGCTGCACTCAGCACTGCCTCGGCCTGCGCCTGCTTGGCGTTGATATCGGGAGTATCGAGTATTGCCAATGTATCGCCTGCATGAACAAATTGCCCTTCCTGGACCATAATCTTGAGAATGCGTCCGGGAACTTTACTTGATACGCGGTATTCGCTTACCTCGGCCTGTCCCTGGATTATCTCAGGAACGCGGTGCTTGAATGTGTAGATACCAACTGCGCAAACAATTGCCACAACAACCGCAAATGCTGTCAGTGACAGCACAATGTTCATTTTTTGAGTCTTGTTGTCCATATTATTATGTTTTTATCGTTTTCCGTTCAATTATTTGAGTTGCCCTGTTGCCTGACGCAGATAGACGGTTGCCATGATACGGTCTATTCGTGCATCGATTTCCTCGGAATGTGCCTGGAGCCATGCTGTCTGTGCGGCAAGCACAAGCTGTGATTCAACCACGCCTTCATTGAATCCTATATTGGCCACACGCAGGTTCTCCTCGGCGTTCTCCATGTTCTTGAGAGCCATCTGGAGTCGGGAATCGGCCTCGGCAATCTTCTTCTCGTACTGGTTGACCTGTAGCGAAACCTTGCCACGTGCATCCTCCAACTGATACTGTGTCAGGATTACATCTGATTTGGCCCTGCGGTACTTGTTCATGCCTTCACCAAAATGGTAGACCGGAATCTTGGCAACTACGCCTACGTTCCACATTCCGTGGAAATCATTGGCGAATCCGTTGCTGGCCGATGGATTGGTAACCAGGAAATTACCCATCAGTGCCACGGTGGGAAGATAATCGGCACGTACAATCCTGGATTTCATGTCGTACATGTTTACCGCCAGTTCCAGACTCTTGAGTTCGGGACGGTTCTCATATAGATCGTCCTGTGTATAAAGTACTGTATCGGCAGGGATGTCCAGAGTCTCATTGAGTTCATCCTTAAGCATTATCTCACTGTCGAGTGGCATTCCGCAAAGCTGGCATAGCAGCATTTTTGAGAGTGCCAGTCCGTTCTGTGCCTTAATTTGGGTCATTTCGGCTTCATTCAGTTTTACCCTTACGGACAGTTGGTCCGATGCGGTTGCCACGCCCTCCTGTTTCATTATCTCAACATTCTGGTCCATTTTGCGGAGCAGGTCAACATACTGCTCGGTCAGGTGCAGCTTATTGGCTATTGATACTATCTGCCAGTAAGCCTCGTCGACTGTAACTATCACTTTCTGGTCCTCACCGCTCAATTGGGTCTGTGCAAGTTCCTTGGCGTATGCGGCCACCTTATTATATGCACGTATCTTGCCGCCTACATAAATGGGTTCTTCTATGGTGATTGCACCCACATATACATTCTGTATATCCAGCGTCAGGTCATTTGAAAGATCCTGGCCTAACTGGTTCAGCGTGCCTTCTACATCGGCCGCGTTCATTTTCTGAACTATGTAGTTGACTGTGTTCTTGACGGTTTGGTCGTTAAGATAAAGACTCAGGAAGTTGGCATCACCCATGAGTGCACCCGATATATCGGATATTGATGTTCCCATTCCTGAGAGTGAATTGCGCTGCTCATCATTGATCAGATTGATGTTTTCGCTGTTGTGAAGGTAAAGACCTGTTGCCGATACCTTGGGGAGGTAGTTGGCGAAAGCGGTCTTGCTGTCGTATTCGGCGGCGTTAACCTTCTCCTGGGCAATTTTGGACTGGCTGTTGTTCTCAAGTGCCATTGTCCTGCAATCCTCAAGAGTCAGTACAGTCTGTGCATCGGACGGATAGACCAAGATGGCCGTCATCATGCAGATTAAGCAAGGAATTCTACGGATTTGTTTCATATCGTTTTTTCGTTTTTGTTTTCTTTTAAAAGCGCTGCAAAATTAGTGCCATAATAGGGTTCTGAGGTAACCTTTTTCAACACGTTTTGTATCTATTGGTAGAAAATACGCACAAATAGGTACTAGATTAATCATTTATTATTACTTTTGGCGCAAAAATCAAGCAAATAGAGATGGAACATTACTCAGAGACGCTCCTTACACCTTCCAGAATCAGGCAAATGGTGCCATCCGGCATATCCCTTGGCATAGGTGATGACTTCTTTATTTCCCGTCTGCAGGACAGACCGGAGTATGTCCACCTGAAGTATCCTTTTCGTGTTGACTGCTATGTGGCAGCATACTGCGTGGAGGGAACGGTAGACTGCAGTGTGAATCTGACAGATTATCATCTTACAAACGGGACGCTGCTGCTTTTTACTCCCGGAAACATTGTCAGGATTGCCGAGCCCGAACAAATAGACCAGCATCTCAGACTTACACTGATATGTGCCTCCACCTCTTTTATTACGAGTGTAGGAATCAACCCGACCAAGTTCCTGATTGAGGCTATGGATGTGCTGCGTGATCCGTGCATACATCTTTCGGCCGATGAAACCGGGATGCTTCACAAATATGTCAATCTGGCGCTTGACATAACCAAGACTAATCCCCAATTCATTAAGGAGAGTATTGGCGGACTGGTGTCATCGGTATTCTATCAGTTTGCAGGGTTCCTGGCCGATTCCAAACGGCGTCAGGATATGGAGACTCCGTCCCGTTCGTCACGCCAGCGTCAGATGCTTGAACAATTCATAAAACTGGCTATCAACGACCATGCGCGCGAGCATCTGGTGGGCTATTATGCCGACAAGATGTGCGTTACGCCCAAATATCTTTCAAAAATCGTAAAGGAAGCAAGCGGCCGTTCGGTGCCCGATTGGCTGAGCGAACTGCTTATACTTGACGCAAAAAACATGTTGCGTCACACCGGTATGACGATAAAGGAGATTTCGGCCAGCCTTAATTTCCCCAGCCAGTCATTCTTCTTCCGCTTCTTCAAGAACCACACCGGCCAGACTCCCACCCAGTATCGCGAAGAGTGACACATTAGGGACAGTCCCTATTGTGCCAAAGTTGAGAACTTGCCGGTAACGGTCTCGGAGTAGGTGGTGGAGACGGGAATGTGCGGTGCGGCAGCGTAGGTGAGTTCCGCAAAGAGGCCGTCGGGTCCTTTCTGGATAGCACGGATCTTACGCAGGTTCACATAGTAGGACCGATGACAGCGTACTATGTTGTTTGACTCACAGATCTGTTCTATGGAGCGCATGGAACTGCGCAGGGGGAACCGTACCAGCTTGTCGTTGTTCAGGTAACAGATGTTTACATAATTGTCGGCTGCCTCTACGTAGAGTATGGCGTTGGCGGTTACTGCAAGTTTCAGGGCTTTCTTGTCATCAAGGAAGGGCAGGGTGCTGTCTTCACGACCGATCTGACCTGACGCATATTTCTCGATGGTAACCATATTCTTGGCCAGACGTATATCGCGGTCCTTTATTTCTGATATGAGAGCCATTATCACGTACGGGAAGACAAGAATCGAGAATGTTATTATGAACATCTTGGGCAGGAGTTCCATGTACGGCATGGTGCGTTTGTCCATGAGCCACACGAAAAGGGCGCAGAACATGGTTATTGCCAATCCTTCCAGAAGTTCCCAGATTACGAACCCGGTATAGTTTATCTGATGTTTGCTGCGGGAGAGCAGCATGGACAGACGGCTTATCAATACCACTACAACCTCAATCGACGCCATGATGGCAGCCCTGAATGCCAGCTGGTCCTGAGTGACATTCATAAAGGTGTCCAGATGGTAGGGACGGGCTCCGATAAGGAAAAAGAAGGCGTACAGGGGGATTAAAAGGATATAGCAGGCCAGTACGTTGCCTTTAAAGTAGGAATCGGGGATTTTATGCATAATTCCTGTTTGTTTTTACGTTCCGAGTGCAAATATAGGGGTAAAATTTGGTCCCTGTATCTATGGGGTGAAAATTCTTGCAATAAAATTTCGCCATCATATTTGTGATTTAACCCCTAAATATGCCTTTTAGTCACTCTAACCCCCTATATATCCCTTTTATTTTCACCCTTCGTCTGGTTGATATATCTTTGTGGCGAAATAAGTGACGAAAATCAACACAAAAGATATGACTACCATTTGTTCTTTCGACTGCAACCAGTCAGCGCTCAAGTCTCTGATAGGAGATAAGAAGCCTGTGGCCCCTATCGAGGGCGTTTGGGTTAATGTTTCGGCCAGGGTCTTTGAAGATCAGGTGCGTAAGCTTGCATACGGCCTTATGGTAAAGGATTTCCGCAGAGGTGATACAATCGTTTTTACCGGTTGTTCTGATGAGATGAAGACATTTATCAATGCTGCCTGCAGTTTGGCTCACCTTAATGCCGAATATTCTGCACAGACAGACGGTAAGAACATTGTTCCGGTATCAGAACTGGAATACCTTATGTCTATAGGCGGTACATGGTCACGCAAGTACAAGGCTTCGGTTGACCGTACGATAGCCCGTCTTATTCTTGGCTGCTGATAATCCCAGGATAATATCAGTTATTGATTCAGCGGACGGTAGAAATGCCGTCCGCTACTCATTTCCGGATGGAAGATGGAGATGAAATCTCCCAAGAGCATCTCGGGGTGAAATGAGCTCAGCTCAAAGTAAGGTACCTGATTGACGTCACATACCCAGATGTTACGCTCCTTGAAGGGCTTGAATGATGCGTATGATTTGAAATCGGATTCAAGCAGACTGTAAGTAAGAGGAACAGAACTGCTGTTCTTGAGTAGCCAGACATCGGCATCCTGAGCTTTTTCAAACACGGTCTCAAAAGAGAGCGGTACCGATCCGCTGTTATCGTTGTCACAGAAAATATATTCGGCTCCTGCATCTGCTATCATTCGGCCTATGGTGCTTCCGCCGCCTGCAACATACCAGGCTGATCCGCTCCGGGTGTCAAGCATTACTTTGGGACGCGATACGGTTTTTGATGCAATCTCTTTCATTGTATTGTAGTCGCTGCTGATCTTGTTGAACAGCGAATCGGCAGTGGTAGCCGCTCCAAAGAGACGGCCGTAGAATCTTATCCATTCGGCGCGTGCAAGAGGCGATGTTTCCATGTAATCGGCACATTCAAGCAGTGGTATGCCAAGTTTCTCCAGCTGTCCGTAGCCTGTTCCTTCAAACGGTGACACCATTATTGCATCCGGGTTGAGTCCCATTATTTTCTCGACGGTAGGGTACATGCTGTTGCCGCAGTCGGCTATGGTGCCGTCGGCAAGGCGGGCGCGGATAAGCGTGTCAGATATATACTCAGGCTCGCAAACTCCGGCTATGCAGTCTTCTATTCCAAGTTCAACCATAAGGTGAGCCAGACTGTTGGTCATTACAACCACCCGTTTGAGCGGAACGTGAACTGTGTTGGCGTTACGGTTGAAACTGTAGTCTGTGGGCAGTGAGTCAGTGAAAGTGTAAGTATGCAGAAGCGTACCTTTCTTCCATGGATTGGCAATCCTGACATGGTAACTGTGAGGGGTCTCGTTGACGGTAATATGGCTGGCAAGTTCCATTATACCGCCTTCGCTTTGGAACTGTGTGCCGGCGTTACATGCGCACAGGAGCACAGATACAATTAATATGGATAAGGTGTTTCTGTTCATTGTGACTTTGAGTTGAGATTGTAAATGGCTGTAACTTCGGTCGACAGTTCTCCGGTTATGGTGTTGCAGCCTATCACGCCGTTCTGGATCTTTATAAAGTCGATGCCCGACAGGTTGGCTGGTGTTCCGTCGGACTTAACCGCCCAGTCTATGTCAAACGAAGAATTCTCAAGGCTGTTTGGCATATTGTCCACATAGCCGAAACCGAATGCCGACATTATGTATTGACCATCCTGATATGATACGTTATCAGGCAGCAGAGTGGCCGTAAATGATACCGAGTTGCCTTGATACCACTGCGGATAGTAGGGCTGACTGTGGAAACTGTTATGCAGTATGCTTCCGGTACGGCTGTCCGATCCGGTCCATTCGGAGTCACCGTCATCGGCTGCAGGCTTACCATATGTTATGGAATATCCTGGTGTGGCACGGCCCTCTTTCTGCTCCGATCCCCAGATCTCATACCATTGGTCATCGGGCAGCCCATTGCCGTTGACATCGGCACTTACCCATACTACACCAGGTTCGGCGCTGCCGGAATGAGCATTTCCGTCAATCCTGAAATCGGGCCCTTGTCCGTTAACAACGGTAGTGTTGAAGCCTGCCGTGATGTATCCGCCAAATCCGCCCAGGGTTATTGTATAGCCTGACTGAAGTGCAATGAGGCATTTGCTTGCCATAGACTCTGCGTTATCGCCCTCCTCATATTTTGGCAGCAAGTTGACAAACTGTCCGGGGGCGGGCATATATTCAAACACACGGTCTATATCCCCGATGATCTCGCTTGGACCCTGATAAGTTGAAAAATTCACGTTTTCATCGCAGAATCCGACCGTGTTGGGGTTGATTCCGATGCCCTGTACGCGATAGAGCAGATGACCGTCGGGACTGAAGCAGAGTAGGGATCCCGGGGTGACATAATCCAGTGCGTCGCAGACATAGACCTTATGGGTTGTGGGTTCCACTTTTATTGTGTACGGGCACTCAATACGGGTACCGTCCGTTATGAAATCGGAGTCAAGGATACGGCCTGTTGCAAGATCCAGGACCTGTATCGTACCTCCGGCACCGTAGCCGTAGAACCAGGCCTTGCCGTCAGCGATATCCATTTTCAGTATAGGAATATCGTATGTTGCCACAACTTCATCGGTCTGTGTGTCAATGCGGTGCAGGCGGCTGTCGTAATTCATGGTGCCGTAATCAAATATGCCACGTGACACTACGTACACACTGTTGCCGTCGGCATATATGGCGCCCGGATTGGAGCGCACGGTTATGCGCTTGACTTCGGTGAATGTATTTATATCTATGACCGATACCGTGTTGTCGGGGTTCTGAGTGTCCAGACCGCCGGAGTTGGATACATACAGCTTGCCGTTGGTGCAGCATATTCCGTCGGGGTTGCGGCCAACACTGATGGTGGCATCGGCCGTCATGGTCAGGGTGTCAATGCGGGTTACCGTGCCGTCAAAGCAGCATACGTACACAAATCCGTTATGGGCTGTAAGGTAACGGGGCTGCGAAGCCCTGCCGTTGCTGCTCAAGGTAATCTGTTTGCGTGAAGTGCAGGTTGATGCATCCAGGATTTCGATTGTGCTGGACTCCGAAACAACAATGTAGAGACGGCTTCCGTACAGAATCATGTCATTGGCAGTATCACCTATCCGCCTGCCGTTCACCTTTTCAAATACATCGAATGAGTATCCTGTGGCCGATGTCCATGAATCGGCTTTTCCGGTAGTGAAGTCAATCCACGACAGCGTACTGTTGTTCTGGTTGAAAAGACCCTCAGAGAGTACGTACACCCCTGAATGGCCGGCGTCGGCTATCACCTGGCTCTGCTCAAGCAAAACCGGCTCCGGATCACAGGCCAGTGTGATGAGCAGCAGGGGCAGTATCTTATTCAGGGTTCTTTTCATAACTCAAGGGTTGCTGTAAAACGTAACTGACGGCCGGGCATCGGGTAGTTGCGAACCAGTTCATAGCGGCTGTCAGTCAGGTTGATGCATTCGGCCTTCAAAGTTAACTCAAATGATTTGACGGCGAAATCCCTCCATAGCGAACAGCCTACTTCGCAGTATGAAGGCATCCTATATTCGGGCCCGTTGTATCCGTTACAGAAGTATTCCCCGCTGTAGAGCAGATTACAACTGGCGTTTACATATGGGGTCTCTATCCATGTAACGGCCGATGCCGAGTGCCTGGGGGTATATGGCAGCTGATGGTTCCATGTGGTTCCGTTGCTGTCTGATTTGTCCATCGAGCGCTGGTAGGTGTATGAAACCAGCATGGCGGGGCGTACGGTTCCTTCCTGTGAACGGATTTCAAGACCTGTTTCAAGTCCGTGGGTGGTTATGCGGCCTATGTTCTTCATCATCCATACGGCAGTGTTCTTGCCGGGCACAGCCATTATGCGGTCTTTTACGTTGCTGTTGTAGGCATCGGCATAAACAGAGTAGGATATACCGCTAGCCTCATTCTCTATTACGATTCCCGCCGATGTCACCGATGCCCGTTCGGGACGAAGGTCGCGGCGGCCAATCTGCTCAAAGTAGAGATCGTTGAAGGTGGGTAGGCGGAATGTGTTGCTGAACGATGCCCTTAGATGCAGTCCTGCAGCGGGCCATGCCAGCCAGTTCAAACCTGCTGTGGGTGAAAGATGATTGTAGCTTTCGGCGGCCTGGCGCAGTTTGGTCTTTTCTTTTGTGATAACGTGGTTGAGGCGGCCTGTAGCGGTAAACCGTTCAGATGCGTACTTGAGTGCAGCGGTGCTGTTGACTGTGTATCGGGTAGGTTGGGCCTGGTCTGCCCCGTTGCCGTCAAGACCGGACAGGCGGCCGTCTACACCTGCTGATGCGGACAGACAGTCCGTAATGCGATATAGTGCAACACCAGACAGATAACCCTCCTGCTCTGTGTAACGGTTGTCGGTCCTGCCCTGCGTGTTGCTTACTTTGGGGTCCAAGTAGCGGGTGTAGGTTATGCCGTATTTGGCATTGAAACGCAATGAGAGCCGCTGGCTTACATCGGTTGTGAGTGTGGATTGAACAAATCCGTTGCGGTTCCACAGTCTCTCGCGTGCGGCGTTTTCATTATAGAGTATGTTGGCAGGCAGACCTTGCTCGGACTGAAACCAGTAGGCACGTGTGGTGAGGGTGGTGTTATGAGATAAATCGCTGAAAAGGGCACCCTCTATGCGAAGACGCTGTACATCGGAGTTTTCACGACGCATCTGCGATGAACTTGCTCCGTTGCTCTGTGTATAGGGATAGTTGCCCTTTGTCTTGAGCCATTCGCCCTGGAGTGATACGGTGTTGCTCTGACCGGCTTTGAACGCGCTCCCGGCTTGGGCCGACAGTGTGTTGAAACTGCCGTATTTAAGTTGCGCGCTGATTTTGGATTTGGCATCTTCCAGATTGGGGCGGCCGGTGTTGACACTTATGACAGCAGCCTGTGCGGCAAGCGCTGCCGGTTGGAGCATGTCGTTGTCAGGACCGCTCACCATGCGTACCGATTCGGCCTGCGATCCGGAAAATTTACCCAGGTCAATCTGACCTGTCTGATTGTCGGTTATTATGATGCCGTCATATGCAACGGCAGTGTGTGATGCTCCGAGTCCGCGGACGGATACGGTCTTGAGTCCGCCTACACCTCCATAATCCTTGACGGTAGCTCCGCTGAAATATTTGAGTACGTCCGATACCTGAAGTGTGCCGGTTGCCTGCATGAGGCGTGAATCGGCTTTCTTGGAGGCGGATACGGAGTTCGGGTTTGTGGTGCGGTCACTTGTTATAGTAACCTGCGGAATGTCCTTTGTACGCATAGTGTCAGATAAAACCTGACCCTGTGCCTCCGGGTGGAAACGCAGGGTACAGATTGCTATCAAACAGTATTTTACGTCAAAAGACATCCTAATTCATTACTCTGTTACTTTAAGCTGGTCAAGGCAGAAGTAAGAGGGAGTGTTCATGCCCCACTGTCCGTTATCGGTAGAGGTGAGTGAGAAATCAATCTTTGTAACTGTGCCGAGCTTGCTCAGGTCAACCTGCTGCCATGAGTCAACTATATCTGTTCCGTTTGCAAGTACGAACTCTACGCTTGCGGTCTTCTCTCTACCATTGTATCCGGTGATGGTGAGGGTGAACTTGTCATCCTTTGTCCATTCCTTAATCATTGTATACTCTCCGTTGCCGTCATCATGATTCTTGATGGCCAGGTAAGCGTATGTGCTGTTGGTTACATAGCACTCTTTGACATTGTAAGCCTTTCCGTCCTTGAATGAGATCTCGGCAGGAAGACCATACATTGCGCCACCGGTATTGACTGTGAAGTAAGCGTTTGTCTTGACACCCTTGCCGGTAATGGCAGAAAGGTTCATGTAACCGGGAGTGGTCTTATCTGTGCCACTGGTGTATGTGAATCCCATTGCAAAGCCCCATGAGCTGAAAGAATGAACCAGTGAGAACGGATCAATGATAATGTCCTTTCTGAAATAGTAACCGGCTTTGTTTGTTGTGTCTGTTGCAAGATAAACAGAATCAGCCTTGCTCAGACTTACAGACAAAGTGTAGGATTTTACGTCGTCCTCTTTTCCGTTGTCACAAGATGTGAACACAAAGCCCATTGCAAGGGCCATCAAAGCAAATGATAATACCTTTTTCATTGTTATAAAAGTTAATAAGTTACTGAGTCCCGGCAGTATTGTCAGAAAAGCATAAACTTTTCCGACTTAACAAAATGTCTTGCAGGTCTTCTGACTTACTCCGGTCTGTCCGCCTTCCCACCTCTAGGGCAGTGGCACTTGCGGTAATGGACATCCCTTTTTTGAGAGCTTACAGCAGCGGGTCTGTTCAGGATTCTCACCTGATTCCCTTTTAATCCTCCGGCTCCGAAAGAGTAGAGGAACAAGACATCGGCAAAAATAGTAATAATTTGTTATTTGTGTATCAA
>JAKSIV010000045.1 GCA_024398635.1 Bacteroidaceae bacterium
TACGTATCACTACAGGATGCCTATAAGTCAATCCTTGAGGCGCTTGTGCACGCCGGTGCAGCCAACTCATGCAAGGTTCACGTACACTCCGTCAACAGCGAGGATATTACCGCCGATAACGTGGCCGATAAGCTCAAGGGCATGAAGGGAATCCTGGTTGCTCCCGGATTCGGCTCACGCGGTCTTGAGGGTAAGATAGAGGCCATCAGATATGCCCGTGAGAACAAGATCCCGTTCTTTGGCATCTGCCTTGGAATGCAGATGTGCGTGGTAGAGTTTGCCCGCAACGTCCTTGGATTCAAGGATGCACAGTCAACTGAGGTTGATCCCGACACCAAGCACCCCGTAATAGACATGATGGAGGACCAGAAGAAAACTACCATGAAGGGAGGTACAATGCGCCTCGGAGCCTATGACTGCGAAATCACAAAGGACACCCTTGCATACAAGATCTACGGAACCAAGCAGATCTCAGAGCGTCACCGTCACCGTTACGAGTGCAACGCCAAGTACGCCGCTGACTTCAAGAATGCCGGCTTAGTTGCATCGGGCCACAATCCCCAGACAGGTCTCACCGAGATTGTAGAACTCCCGCAGAGCGTTCATCCGTTCTTCATCGGCTCACAGTTCCATCCCGAGTACAAGAGTACACCTGAGAACCCGCATCCATTATTCAAAGCTTTCATCGCCGCTGCTATAAAATGATACAATTGGGGTCTGACCCCAATTGTACTATTTTTCATTTGTAGTAGTACAGCTTGCCGTTGACAATAACAATGCCACGGGGCTGGCCCTCGATAGGACGGCCGCTAATGTCATAAATGATTTCTGAACCCGGTGCGGCTGGAATAAGCTCCACATTATCGGGATACAGTTTGAGCGTCCAGTTGGTAGCAGGGTGGTTGTCGGCATTCAAATCACGCAGCAGCAGTATTATCGTGCCTGATTGTTCCGATACAGGCCATGGATCCACACTCAGGTAGCTAACCTGGTCAACAACTATGCCCGCCGCATTACTGAGACGTATAGACTCACCGTTGTTGGACAGCTTTCCGTCGGTCCACTGCCAAACCTGCTCACCCTGAGCTATCGGAGTGAACTTGGAGGCATTGGCCGCAACATAGACGCTTCCGTGTGCCGGAATAATGCTTCCCTCGGGGAATGTAAAGTCAAAGGCCTGGCTGAGTACATATCCGCTTATGTCAAAAGGAGCATCGGTAGGATTGCAAATCCTTATGAATTCTGACTCGGAATCAAGTGTGGGATGATAGCAGATTTCAGTTATCACGGGCTCCATTTGAGGTGTCTCAGGCATATATGACGAGCCAATCTTGAGTTCTGCAGGCGTCAGCTTGAACTCCGTGGCCGATTCAAATCCGGGGTCACCGTAAAGGTTGCCGATAGAGAGCGTGTCACCGTCAGAGAGCGATCCGCTGAACCTGATGCTGGACCTGTCATCACACTGATATGTCTGGTCATAGCTGTTGGAAAGTATGCATTCAGTTACTACGGCATTTCCGCCCAGACGGCCTTCAACCTTCTCATAGCAGGCAACAGGAGTCGCTACGGCAAAGAATGTGCATTTGTCCACATCGGCATGACATGAATCCTTTACGGCAATACCCATGTTGGTCTGGATGAATGTGGAGTTGCTCACCTTTACGCTTGAGCGCTGGCCTACGCTTATGCCCTTGTCTGTGATATTGTATGCCATAAGGCTGTCAATGATCACGTTCAGGGCCTGCTCACCGATATCCACGGCGTCGCTGTTGTCGCCGAGGAAGTGGTGAGCCACCACATCCCTGATGATTCCGCCGTTTATGCCGTCAAAGTCAATGGCATCGGTATCAACCTTATCATTGCCAATGAATGTGCAGTGCTCCACGCGGCCCGCACCGTATTTTATATTTATCAGATCACCCGTAACACGGCTGTGTATTATGCTGTTTGTGAGCGTTACGTCACTGTAACGGGCAGCGATGGGGTTGCTCGTCACATCAGTTATGTTCAGATGATCAAGTACCAGTTGCGGACAGTTATATGCCGATATTGCCGCCACGCAGTTGTACAGACGCGGACCCTGGCTGGCATCGGTCATGGTTGCATAACTGAGCGTTGATTCGGAATCGCTGTTTATGAAGCAGAGCGCTCCCCAGGCCTGTCCGGCATATTGCGGATTGAGCACAAAACGGATGCTGTCCGATTGGGTGCCTTGAGCGGTAATTCCTCCATGCGCAATCATGCAGGAGTTGGGCGCAAACCTTATCTCTACGCCCGGCTCAATGGTAAGTCGTGCGCCTTTGATGACAGTGACATCGGCCGTGGTATAGTAGGGCGACTTGGACTTTAGCAAGGTCATATCGGTGAATATGGTATCAGGAAGCATGTTGAGGCCGTCCGGCTCATACATTGCCTCTATTGCCATATCAGAATCAATTGAGAAGTTGATTGTGGGGCTGGTCTGGCCGTTTAACCTGTTCTGTGGTGCCGTCTGGTTCAAGACAGCCAGAAGCTCAACGTCCATTATGATATCCGAACTGCTCCTTGATGTCTGGTGAACCTCGACTGCTATGGTGTTTTCACCCTGACAGAGGCATGATGGGTTGATATCATACGTGACATATCTTATTGCGGCACGCTTTGGAATGGCATAATTGTCGGCCAGAGGGTTAGACTCAAAGTTCTCCCTGAGGTTGCTGCGAATCATTTGCTTGCCGTTGATAAATACCACTGCGCCGTCATCGCGAAGAAGGCGGAGCTTTATCTGCAGGTATGCTGAGGGATCTTCATCAATGGTGAATTTGCGGCGGAAATATGTGATGACATACTTGGAGTTGCTTGAGCCGTAGTTCACGGTAGTCTTTATCAGGTCCGTCATCTTGTTGTCGGTGTCGTATCCCAGTGGCGATGCCCCCGTTTTCCATCCTGAGTCGTCAAATGACGTTGCATACCATGAAGCGGGAGTGCTTCCGTCATCAAGATATCTCCACTCACTGCCGGTGGATATCAGCTTTTTGACGGCATTCTCACGCCATCCTTTGAACGTGTAACCCACGCGCTGTCCGGCAGTAAGGGTGATTTCCATATCGGTAGGGTATGATCCGCTCCACTTGTTCCTGTCAATGGAGAGACCGTTGAAATTGAAACCGGACTTGCCCGTAAGGGTGAGTAGGGCGGGCATGCCGGCACCGTAGGTCTCATACAAATCCCATAGCAGCACTATCGGACGGCCGTTGCAGAAATCGCGCAGATAGCTTATACGGCTGCGCCATTGTCTGGTCGATGTGAGCGCACTGCCGCTGTATGTGCTGCTGGTGCCTAACCACCTCTGAACCTGCTGTCCCATAAGCGGTTCTATATCCTTGGCGTGCTCAGTCACCTGGCGCTGTATCTCCTCGGGATTGAATGCCGTGAACAGGAGGTCGGCGGTACGTTTGCAGAAATATCTGCGGTAGCCGTCATTCTTGAGCATCGACCCGAAAGGCATGTTGGCCTTTCCGGCATACCAGTCGGCATAGTCATCGGCATATTTGTTGAAACCACGGTCTCCGTCGGTAAATATCCAGCGCCACACACCTTCGCCCTTTGGCTTCCAGGCCATTGGGTTGTGGTTGACCGATGTGTTGTGGCTCCAGATCTGCGCCACCATGAAGTCGGTATAGTTCTCAACGTCCATTATGGCGGCCAGAGCGTCATAGTTGGCCTGTACGCTCAGGTCTTTCTGCCACAGTTCCTTGTAATGGTTCCATTCCACCATATCGCCGGCCTCGATGTTCTGGTCACCTTCAATCATGTCAAAGGTGCCTGACTCAAGCCCGTAGCGGGTTTCTATATACTCCTCATTGACCTTCTCGCGTATATTGTGGATACCCAGGAATTCTCCGTTAAGATATACCGCCGACGGACGGAACGCCTGCAGTGCAAGATTGAGACCGCCCCTGCGGCAAGCCTGTTGGAGAAGGCCGTCACGGAACATGGTATAGTTCCAGTCGTTGCCCGATGCACGCAGAGCAAAGTCATCAAACGTGGTTCGCTCATCGTCATGGAATAACTGGTATGACAGTTTGCTCTCGCCGTATTTCTTCCTGAAATATACTCCAAGCATCTTCTGCGGCAGCTGCCAGGCGTATAGACCGTTAATCTTTACGCCAACCGCCTCGTTGAATGCAGCCCTGTCGCTGCCGTTGTTTTCATAGAGTTCTATATTAACAGGAATCTCAAAATCGGCCTTCTCATTATATTTGTCGGTATAACCGTATATTCCATGCTCTGAGTCCCAGAAATTGGCGCTTTCTGTTGCCAGCGATACCACCGGCAGACTGTGGCCCTGGAACTCATTATCGAGGAAATATGTCATGGTTTTGGTCAGACAGGGCATCTTGCCGTCCTCAAGTATGCGTGCCCTGAGCACCGTAGTCTTTGTAAACGTAAGCGGAGTGGAGTATATGCTTGACTTCTCAGTGGGTTCCGAGCCATCGGTGGTATAATAAACCACACCGCCCTGATCATTGGTCACGGTAACCGTAACCGATCCCGAGTAGGCTCCGCCTTGAGTCAGTATGATCGGCTGGTTGGATCTGCCGGTATAGCCTTGGGTGGTATTGGCGGCACCGGGAGTAGGGGTCATAAAGAATAGACACGTTCCTGTATTATCTATGGGGCGCCCATAGCTAACATCACCGAATTGGGGTCCGAATGAGATGCTGTCAACCAGTTTTTCGTCTGCATCAAAAAGACCCACCTCCTCACCGTCGGCACTCAGCTTGAAACCGGTGTGAAGGCCGGTGTCTTTGTCATCGCACCATATCAAAAGAAAACCTCCGGCCTTTATGGATGTGCCGTCGGGCAGGATGTACTTTTTAGGTTTTTTCAGGTTGTCCGTAACAGACCAGCCGCTCAGGTTTACATCGGTCTGGCCGGCGTTGTACAACTCTATCCAGTCTGCATTTGAGCTGTAGTCAGGATCCGTATTTACGCTTCCGTTCGATGTCAGCACTTCATTTATGGTAATCTGTGCCTGAATGGGCGTTGATGACATTACGGCAGTCACCGCTATTATTGAAAGGGAATATGATAGTTTCATAGTCAGGTTAGTTTCCGTTTGTTCGGATGTAAATATACAAAATGATACAATTGGGGTCAGACCCCTTTTGTACTATTTTCGCGAAAATGATACAAAAGGGGTCTGACCCCAATTGTATCATTTCTGGCAAGATGCTGCGAATTTGCAAGTTGTACTTTCTAAATGTCAGAATTAGCGAGAAATTAATAGAAAAAAGTAAAATTTTACCTGGTATGAGAACATTGTGTCAAAATAGTGCGTGTCTTTGCATCGAAAATCAAGGAAACGAACAACATTTTATGTTAAACGGTTTGGTCTATATAACCATTTCTCAGCTGAATAATCAGCAGCAGCAGAATAATCAGAACCAGAATAATCAGGTTCCGATGGTTATACCTTTTGACCAGCAGGTAAGCTAAACATCGTAGATAAATAGAGAATTCAATATAATGACTGGTCATTATTTGATCAGTCTTTTTTTTGTTCGACATCAAATTTTTACCAATAACCTCTTAAACAAAACACTATGAAAAAAATTGAAGCAATCATCCGGAAAACCCGGTTTGAAGATGTCAAGGAAGCACTTTTTGAGGCTGACATCAACTGGTTCTCTTACGCTGAGGTTCATGCAATCGGTCAGGCTCGTCAGGACCGAATCTACCGTGGCGTAATGTACAGCACGGACATCATCTCACGTAAATCTTTGTAAGTCCCGTGGATGACACTTGGTCAATCCGTACCGGAGAACACGGAGATACCGTACTGAGAGACAAGAAGTAAGTGTAACGACAATTAAATCAATCAAGTTATGGAAGACATTATCACAACAGTAAGTGAGAGTAGTATAAGCGGACTGGATACAGTCTGGGTTTCGGGGATTTTTGTATATTTGCAAAAACCTTTTTCAAAAATGAATACGTTAGGAAACATCTTTTGGCTCCTGCTTGGAGGCATTGTAACAGCTCTGTTGTATTTTGTTGCAGGCCTGATTATGTGTGTGACAATCATCGGAATTCCGTTCGGACTGCAGATGTTCAAGATCGGAGCATACTCCTTGTGGCCGTTCGGCAAAGAAATCGGCGACAGGCCCAATGAGCCCAGTTGTCTGGGTATGGGTTTCAATATATTATGGATACTGCTGGGATGGTGGGAGATAGCAATACTGCATGCTCTCTGTGGCTTGGTGTTCTGCATAACGATAGTTGGAATACCCCTGGGCCTGGCTCATTTCAAGATTGCCATAGCAGCACTGCTCCCGTTCGGTAAGGAGATCCGCAACAAATAATAACTAAATAAAGTCAATTATGAGAAAACTTACAGTAATGCTGCTTCTGGCAGCAGTGGTGCTCGTTCCCGGCAAGAGCGCAGCGCAGAAATGGGAAGGACTGGCCGATACCCCTCAGATGGGTTGGAACAGCTGGAACAAGTTCGGACAGAATATCAGTGAGCAGCTTATACGTGAGCAGGCCGATGCTATGGTGGCCGAAGGCCTTGTCGATGCAGGATACATCTACCTGAACATGGATGACTGCTGGCATGGCGAGCGTGATGCCGACGGCTTTGTGCAGCCGGATCCCAAGACATTCCCGTCAGGAATAGAGGCATTGGCCGATTATGTTCACTCCAAAGGCATGAAACTGGGAATCTACTCCGATGCCGGCCGCCGTACCTGCGCGGGCCGTACCGGAAGTTTCGGTCATGAATATCAGGATGCCCTGCAGTATGCACGTTGGGGAATAGACTACCTTAAATATGACTGGTGCGCAACCGAGAATATCAACCCGCGCGGTGCTTACACACTGATGCGTGACGCTCTGCGTGCAGCCGGTCGTCCCATACTCTTCAGCATGTGCGAGTGGGGAACCAACAAGCCTTGGGAATGGGCAACTGAGGTAGGCCATTCATGGCGTACCACAGGCGATATCACCGCCCGTTTTGCCGGCAACCCCCGTCAGCGCGGCTGGGGCCAGACAGTACTGAATATCATAGACCAGAACGCTCCCTTGCGCAAGTACGCAGGTCCGGGCCATTGGAATGATCCCGATATGCTTGAGGTTGGCAACGGCATGAGCGTGAATGAGGACCGTGCCCACTTTAGCATGTGGTGCATGATGGCCGCTCCGCTCATATTAGGCAACGACCTCTCAAAGATGACCGATGAAACCCGCGCCATCATCCTCAACAAGAAGGTGATAGCCATTGACCAGGACAAACTTGGCGTCCAGGGACTGCGCTACAAGGCAGAAAACGAGATAGAGTACTGGTTCAAACCACTTGAAAACGGTGACTGGGCATTCTGCCTGCTCAACCGCAGTACAGAGCCTGTAGAGTGCAATATCAACTGGCAGGACTACAACCTGACCGATGATGAGGTAAGCGGACTGTCAACACAGTTTGACGCCATTACCTATAATATCGAGAATCTGTGGGAGTTCAATGCCAAAAAGGCAAAGGTGGGCAACACCAAGAAGGCTCTCAAGGTGACGGTTCCCGGTCACGATGTGGCAATGTACCGCATTACGCCTAATAAGAAATAGAAAGAAAGGAATCTGATATCATGAAAATTTCTTATATTCGCGTTGCCTGATTACTGAACGAATCAAAAACGCGAATATATGGACAAAATCATTGAAATGAACCCTAATTTGCTGGTGCGCTATCTTGGCAAGCCTGCCAGTGAGTTTACTTGTGCTGACATTATCCGTTACTGCCGCGAAAATGCGGTGCAGTTCATCAATCTGCACTATTGCGGATGGGACGGAAAACTCAAGACCCTTAATTTTGTTATAAACAGCGCTGCACACCTGGAGAGCATACTTCAGGCTGGTGAGCGCGTTGACGGCTCTAGTCTGTTCCCGTTCATTGAGGCCGGCAAGAGCGATCTGTATGTGCTTCCGCGCTACAAGACCGCCTTTGTGAACCCGTTTGCCGATGTGCCTACGGTGGATTTGCTGTGCTCATACTTTGACCGTGAGGGCAACCAGTTTGAGAGCAGTCCCCAATACATACTTCACAAGGCTCATACTGAATTTACCGCAGTGACCGGTCTCAAGATGCAGGCAATGGGTGAGCTGGAGTACTATGTTATCTCTGAGGCTGAAGATCTTTATCTTACCCCTGATCAGCGTGGTTATCATGAGAGCGCACCGTTCTGCAAGTTCCAGGATCTGCGTACCGAGGCTATGAAGTTGATAGCCCAGTGCGGCGGTCTGATAAAGTATGGTCACAGTGAGGTGGGTAACTTCACCCAGGATGGCAAGATTTATGAGCAGAATGAGATAGAGTTCCTGCCCACCGATATAGAGGATGCTGCCGATCAGTTGGTAGTAGCCAAGTGGGTGATGCGCCAGCTGGCATATCAGTACGGCGTAACACTGACCTTTGCTCCCAAGATCACTGTGGGCAAGGCCGGATCAGGTATGCACGTTCACTGCAAGTTTACACGTAACGGCAAATCAGTCATGACCAAGAATGGTGAACTTACTGAGGAGTGCCGCAAGGCAATTGCAGGATATATGGCAGCAGGTACATCGCTGCCTGCATTCGGCAACCCGCATCCGCTCTCATTCATGCGTCTGGTTCCTCATCAGGAGGCTCCCACATCACTCTGCTGGTCATTCTCTAACCGCAGCGCCCTGGTACGCGTACCTCTGGGATGGCTCAAGCGTATGGATATGGCCGCCAAGTGCAATCCGCTTGAACAGGCTGCCGATAAGGATTTCAGTGACAAGCAGACATTCGAGTGGCGAGCCAGCGACGGCTTTGCCGATACTTACCTGCTCATGGCTGCCCTTTGCTGCGCCGCCCGTCACGGTTTTGAGATGCCCGATGGTCTTGCTGTAGCAGACAAGACCTACGTGGGACTTGGCGTGAACATTCACGATGAGAAGAACCGCGCTGTACAGGAGGCACTTGAGCAGCTTCCCGGTTGTTGCGTCGAGGCAGCCAAGGAACTGGCTAAGGACCGCGCAATCTACACCTCACGCGGAGTATTCTCAGACAGTATCGTGGATTATCTGATCAAGTTCCTGACAGACTTCCATGATGAGACCCTGCGCAGTCAGCTTGACTCAAAGGGCCTGCTCAAACTCGTGGAGGAAAGTATAGATAAGGGATAACTTATTGGAGTTTTCTCATCTCATAACCCAGACGGTGCAGTTCAATGGCTGCGCCGATTGAGAACATAACCTGGACGGCGCGGGCGTAGACGTAGAATGCGCGCGGGCTCTGGGGCTCAATCTTTTCCTGGCGTATAAACGTGACTGCGGTCTGGGCGCAGGTCTGCATCAGGGATGTAATTTGCTGGGCTTGTTTTCCATCGGGAAGCAGGCCCAGTATGTCTTTCAGGATATGGTCATCCATATCATCAAAACCATTGAGACCCAGCAGCACGCTATATGGTTGATCCTTTAACTTGTTCCAGTCGCGGTTCCACCAGCAGGCCACGGCCATACCGATATAACCTGCCCATGCAACCGAAACAGTCGGGTAGGCGGCTATTTCCTTTACGCCGTCAGCAATATACTCCGGCGCCAGTTCCTTCCACTTAAGGTCGATGTCATCGGACCTTAACAGTATGCCTTCAAGCATTCCTGCATCGGTACATATCTTGAGCAATTCCCTCTCCAGACGGTCCTGGAACATGTTGTAGTATAGCAGGTCTTCCATAAACGGTTATTTGAGACAGCAAAATTAATATATTTGCTATATTTGCAAATAACTAATCCTTTTCTAACAGTTATGAAACCGGAAACTTGTAAGACTCTTTATCATTGCAGTATAATAGGCGAATTGGTGGGTGTAGTGGGCCTCATTGCTATTTGCATAGATGATTATATTACGATGAAAGGTGGTGGCATCGGCCTTTACAGTGATATTTTCCTGCTAAATGGTTTGGTGGATTAAAATAGAGTGCTTAATTTTGCGATTGAATTTAGCGAAAACAAGAGATATGGCTAGAATTTTGGCTTACACTGCCAATAATAATCAGAATAACCAGAATCAGAACCATAATAATCAGGTTCGGATGGTTACTTCTTTTGGCCAGCGGGAAAGCTAATCATTCAGGGTATATAAAGAACAAAACATAAAAGACTGGTCAATTTGATCAGTCTTTTTTTGTTCCATATGCCGGAAACAAAACGATAACAAAAACAATAAATACTATGTGTGGAATAGTTTCAATCTTCAGGATTAAGGAGCAGTCAGAGCAGTTGCGCCATCAGGCGCTTGAAATGAGTCGTAGGATACGTCATCGCGGTCCCGATTGGAGCGGTATCTGGTGAGGAGGCTCTGCCATTCTGGCTCATGAGCGTTTGAGTATCGTCGATCCCCAGTCGGGCGGTCAGCCGCTGTTCAGTGAGGACCGTCTGCAGGTGCTGGCCGTTAACGGTGAGATTTGCAACCATCAGGCTATACGCCGTGAATGCGCTGGCCGATACACATTCAGTACCGGCAGTGACTGTGAGGTTATACTGGCGCTTTACCGCGATGCCGTCAGGGCAGGTGGTAGCCAGGAGGACTTTATACGTATGCTTGAAAGATTGAACGGAATCTAGTGTTCCAAGCGTAGCTTGCTCTACCGCCGAGGCTCTGAAATGGGATGCAAGTTTCAGCAAACTGAACGATCCAAGCGGTCGTGCCGTAAAGGGTGTTCACGAAAATGCCTATAAATAAGCATGTTAAATATCGGTTTGCTGCTGATAACATTTATTTAATATCATTTTGAGTAAAAAATATGAGAAATAGTATTCAAATTGCAACATTTTTTGCTATTTTTGCATCGTTTTTGATACTTAAAGACAAGCAAAGGCATGAAAGTGTTGATAGAATATGGTTTCAGATATGCTCTGGAGGTTGGTTTCAATCCTAAGCGTAATGTCTGTGGCTGTTTGGCTATTCTCTCTCCAGCCGGGGAGTAAGTCAAATAGGCAACACTTATCTTTAACAATATACAAAGGCTGGCCCACTTGGACTGGCCTTTCGTCTTTAATAGAAACAAGTAAAACAACACACAAAAACATACAATTATGAGTAAACTTAGATTTGATGTGGTACAGGATGCTTCCAAGAAGAAGGCAGCTGCTGTTGAGACACCTGGAGGCAAGATCTCTGACTATTTTGGAGAGCTGGTATTCAACCGTGACAAGATGCGCAAGTATCTTGATGCAAAGACATTCAATGCCCTGGTGAACTGCATCGATAATGGTGCTCATCTGGACGCTGCAACTGCCGATGGCGTTGCCGCAGGCATGAAGACCTGGGCCCTGGAGCATGGCGTTACCCATATCACACACTGGTTCCAGCCGCTTACTGACGGAACAGCCGAGAAGCACGACTCTTTCATGGAGTATGACGGCAAGGGTGGAATGATTGAGACTTTTGACGGTAAGGCATTGGTTCAGCAGGAGCCTGATGCATCATCGTTCCCCAACGGCGGTATCCGCGCTACATTCGAGGCCCGTGGTTATACCGCATGGGATCCCACATCACCTGTGTTCATACAGGATGATACCCTTTGCATACCTACCATTTTCATATCATATACAGGTGAGGCTCTTGACTACAAGACACCTCTTAAAAAGGCCCTGAAGGCTGTTAACGACGCAGCTCTGCCTATCTGTCGTATGTTTGATCCCAAGGTAAACAAGGTTGTTTCATATCTGGGCTGGGAGCAGGAGTACTTCCTGGTCGATGAGGACCTCTATGCTGCCCGTCCTGACCTGATGCTTACAGGCCGTACACTGATGGGACATGCATCATCAAAGAACCAGCAGCTGGATGACCACTACTTTGGTGCCATTCCTTCACGTGTTGCCGCTTTCATGCGCGACATTGAGATTGCCGGTTACAAGCTGGGTGTTCCTCTTAAGACACGTCACAACGAGGTTGCTCCTAACCAGTTCGAGCTTGCTCCTATCTACGGTGAGACTAACCTTTCAAACGATCAGAACCAGCAGATGATGAACACCATGAACTACATTGCCCGAAAGCACGGATTCGTGGTTCTGTTCCACGAGAAGCCGTTTGACGGCATCAACGGTTCAGGTAAGCACAACAACTGGTCACTGGGTACCGATACCGGCACACTGCTGCTTGCTCCCGGTAAGGACGCTATGGGTAACCTTCAGTTCGTTACATTCTTCGTAAACGTTCTGGCTGCTGTACAGAAGCACAACGATATCCTTAAGGCATCCATCGCATCAGCTACCAACGCTCACCGTCTGGGCGCCAACGAGGCACCTCCCGCAATCGTATCTGCATTCCTTGGCCGTACAATGACTGCAGTGCTCAAGAAACTGCTTGAGGTTCCGTCAGATACTCCTATCGAGATTGCCGGTAAGAAGGGCAAGTCACTCGGCCTGGTAGAGATTCCTGAGATATTCGTAGATAACACCGACCGTAACCGTACATCACCGTTTGCATTCACCGGTAACCGCTTTGAGTTCCGTGCCGTTGGTTCAAGCGCAAACTGCGCCGGTGCAATGACTGCTCTGAACGCAGCCGTAGCCGAGCAGCTGATAGCTTTCAAGAAGGATGTAGACAAGGCAATGAAGGCTGGCAAGCCCATGAACATTGCTATCATGGATACCCTGAAGCCCATCATCAAGAGCATAATCGATGTTGTATGCTTTGACGGTAACGGTTATACCGATGAGTGGAAGAAGGAGGCCAAGAAGCGTGGTCTGGATGTTGAGACCAACGTTCCCAAGATGTTCAAGGCATTTACCACTCCTAAGGCAATCGAGCTGTTCACCAAGCTGGGCGTCTACACCGAGAAGGAACTCGAGGCCCGTAACGAGGTTAAGTGGGAGACTTATACCAAGAAGGTACAGATTGAGGGTCGTGTGATTGGCCGTATGGCTATCAACCATATCATTCCGGCAGCTCTTGCTTATCAGACCAAACTGCTCAAGAACATTGACCTGATGAAGGATGTTTACGGTGAGAACTACTCGGCAATGGCTGCTGTCAGCATGGGTCTTGTTACCAGCATCTCTGAGCTTGTAACAGATCTGCGCCAACAGGTTGACGCTATGGTCGAGGCCCGCAAGAAGGCTAACGCCATTGAGGATGAGTACAAGAAGGCTCTTGCATACCACGAGATTGCCGAGTCTCTCTTCCCGCTGCGTAAGACCATCGATAAGCTTGAGGAGGTTGTGGACAACGATATGTGGCCGCTGCCGAAGTATCGCGAGTTGCTCTTTATCAACTGATGGAGCAGCGAGAGGAGAGACTAAACTCGTTTAGGCTATCCCGAGTCGCGACAGAAGTCAACGGCGGAGCCGTTAACTGATAATTGAAAAATAAATTCTTCGCTTCGCTCAGAAATTGGGC
>JAKSIV010000046.1 GCA_024398635.1 Bacteroidaceae bacterium
AGAGCCCATATAAAATATTATTTTATATGAGGTTTTTCTTGGCTGATTAATAATTTTAGCATAACTTTGCAAACGCAATCCTCAAAAAGGACAAATAATGGAAAAAGTAACAGTTCTCTCCTCGGATCAGCTTTACAACAGCTTCCTCGATCCAAAGTATATCCCCGCAGGTCAAAACAAGTATTATTTACGCAACACTCAGGTTTGCGCCCCCAAGGGTGGATGGCGTCATCTTACCAGTAATGAGATTGAGTCTCTGGTCAAGAATGACAACACCGCAATGAGCTGGGACAACATCCTGGTGACCGATGAGTTCGATCCCATGATGATCAAGAACAACAAGTTCTACGGATTCGTGCGCATCGGACGTGTAACATCAAACGGACTTCAGTATCATGACCTGAGGCTCTCGTGCGGTATCACCAACAGTTCAATCCACTCATGCGATATAGGTGATGACTGCGCAATCCATAACGTCCACTACCTGTCACATTATATTATAGGTGACCGATGCATGCTCTTCAATATCCAGGAGATGTCCTGCACTGATCATGCCAAGTTCGGTAACGGTATCATCAAGGACGGTGAGGATGAGGATGTACGTATCTGGCTGGAACTCATGAACGAGACCGGATGCCGCAAGGTCCTTCCGTTTGACGGTATGATTGCGGCCGATGCATACCTGTGGGCCAAATTCATTGATGATAAGCGCCTTCAGGACCGTCTCAAGGCCATCACCCAGAGTTCTTTCGATAACCGCCGCGGATTCTACGGAACCATAGGCTACGGCAACGTGATAAAGAACTGCTGGATCATCAAGGACGTAAAGATAGGCAACAGCTGCTACATCAAGGGTGCCAGCAAGCTCAAGAACATAACCATCAACTCATCGGAGGTGGACCCCACCCAGATAGGTGAGAACGTGGTGCTTGTAAACGGTATCATAGGTTACGGATGCCGCATATTCTACTCGGTCATTGCCGTACGTTTTGTGCTGGGCAGCCACTCCAATCTTAAATACGGTGCCCGACTCATGAACTCGTTCATGGGTGATAACTCTACAATATCCTGCTGTGAGGTGCTTCACAACCTTATTTTCCCGGCTCATGAGCAGCATCACAACAACTCGTTCCTGATTGCAAGCGTGGTCAAGGGTCAGTCAAACCTGGCTGCCGGCGCTACCATCGGCTCCAACCATAACTCACGTACCAATGACAATGAGATTGAGGCAGGCCGCGGATTCTGGCCGGGCCTGTGCGTGAGCGTAAAGCACTCGTGCAAGTTTGCAAGCTTCACCATGCTGGCCAAGGGTGCTTACCCCGCTGAGATGATCAACCCGTTCCCGTTCGCACTCATAAGCAATGATGAGGTTCACGGAGAGCTTCATGTAATGCCGGCATTCTCATGGCTCTACAATATGTTCGCCATGGCCCGCAACAACTGGAAATACGCAACCCGCGATACACGTGTATTCAAGGTTCAGAACATTGAGTTCGATGCATACGCACCTGATTCGATGGAGGAGGCTATCGAGGCCCGTAAACTGCTCGACAAGTGGACAGCCAAGGCATGGCTCCGCAAGGAGGGCCAGAGCGTGGATGGCATGCCCGATGCCGTTCTGGTTGATATGGGCCGTAAGTTGCTGAACGGCGATCCTGAGAAACTCAAGGATCTGGAGGTTCTTGGCGAGGATATGGAGAAATCAAAACGTAAGGTGGTAATCCTGCATCCGTACAAGGCATATCATGCTTACGGTGACATGATGACCTATTACGCCGTAAAGAATATCGTCTCATATCTTGAGGAGCATGATGACGAGACATTCCAGAGCATAAGCAAGCGTTTTGACGGTGACCGTGCACGCGTATGGTTCAATCTGGGCGGTCAGCTTATGTCAATGGAGGATGTTGATCAGCTGCGTTCGGATATCAAGGACGGTACACTGAACACCTGGAAGGAGATACATCACCGTTACAACGAGATTTGGAAGAAATATCCTGTTGACAAGCTCCGTCACGCTTACATGTCACTCAAACATGTACTCGGCGTAGAGACCCTTACAGTCGATGACTGGAACAAGGCTCTCAACAAGGGTATCGATCTGCAGACATACATCTTTGATCAGGTTTACGCAACCCGCAAGAAGGACTATGAGAACAAGTTCCGCAGGGCAACATTCCTTAGCGAGGATGAGATGCTGGCTGCATGGGGCAAGCTTGACGAGAACAGCTTCATCCTGAATCAGCGCAAGGAGCTCAAGGAGTTCACCGAGCGTGTTCAGAACATCCGCAAGCGTCTGCTTCCAAAGTGACGCATTGTTAAACGACCCCTTTGCGTCACTTTTTACAGAATTATCATTTTAGACATTGATTATATGAATCTTAAAGAGAACAAGTACTCCCAGTACGCTCTCGTACAGGAGATGATGGACACTGTTGAGACAGTCAAGAAATTCAATCCCGATTGCACAAAGGAGATTGCAGCTCAGGTAAAGAAGGCCGGCAAGGCTTATTTTACAGGTGAGGGTTCAAGCCGTATTTTCCCTGCTAAGAACGCTCTGCGCAAGACCAAGCGTTGGGGACTGGACCTGAACGCCCAGACCGACGGTTCATGGCAGTCACGTGAGTATGACCTGAGCAAGTTCGCTGTATTTTTGGCTTCAAATTCAGGTCGTACCAAGGAGGTTACTCTTCTGGCCAAGAAGCTTATGGAGGAGGGCAATCCTCTGCGTTTCGGTCTGACCGCAAACGAGGGTACTATCCTCTCTACTTTCTGCGCTAACACTCACGTTCTCAACTGCGGTTGGGAGCAGGCTGTTGCCGCTACAAAGAGCGTTGTTGAGCAGGCTCTCTATTATGAGTCAGTTCTGTGGAACATCGCCGGTAAGGATGTAAAGGCCGGTCTGGCTGCACTTCCCGCACAGATTGAGAAGGCTCTCACACTGCAGGTTCCTGCCGAGATTGTTGACTGGGTCAAGAAGGCCGAGACCATCTACTTTGCAGGTTACAATGACGGTGTTGCCGAAGAGCTCACACTCAAGACAAATGAGATTACCCGTCGTAAGTCTGATTTTCTGGAGGGTACATACGCTCTGCACGGAATCGAGGAGGTTATGAAGGAGGGTGACATCATCTTCTGGGTTGATCCTATTGCTGATGAGTATCAGAAGATTCAGGATTGCCTCATCAAGGGTGCCGGCGTGAAGGTTGTAGCTATCGCTGACCATGATACTCCGTTCCCCACAATCAAGACTCCCGCAGCAGGTGATTTCAATCCGTACGTTTATCTGTGCGCAGGTTGGAACGTGCTCGTTGAGATCGGTATCGCAACGGGTATGGATTTGGATCATCCTAACCGCGCACGCAAGGTCGGAAACGAAATACAGCTTTGATATAATTTTTAAAGTATTTGATTCCTGGGAAGGTCGGCTTGTGCAAGCTGGCCTTTCTTTTTGCTATCTTTGTGGGGTGAGCAAAAATAATCTCAAATACTGCATAGGGGTAGGAGTGGAGGCGTTCAGTACGGAGCGGGACGCTGAGCTGCCGTATTACGTGGTGCAGCCGCATCAGGTGCACGGGTGCGTGATACGGGAAGTGGCTGATCCCAATACCACTAGGGAGCAGCTGGAGGGCGTGGATGCGCTTGTGACGAATGTGCCGGGTGTGGCGATATCGGTCCGTACGGCCGATTGCATTCCGGTGCTGCTGTATGATTCCACGCACAAGGCAATCGCGGCGGTTCACGCAGGATGGCGCGGAACTGTGCAGCATATCTCACAGAAGACAATTGATTCCATGCATGAACTATACGGGACCGATGCGGCAGATCTTTGTGCGGTCATCGGACCGGGTATCGGCCCGGAGAGCTTTCAGGTGGGGCAGGAGGTTGCCGATGCGTTTGCTGATGCAGGATTTCCGATGGGGCAGATTCTGCAGGATTGCGGGCCTAAAGCGCCTACAGTGGATAATCCCATGCAGGGAGGCCTTCATATCGACCTCTGGAAGGCAAACCAATGGCTCCTGGAGCAGGCAGGCGTATTGCCGCAGAACATCCAGGTGGCAGGTATCTGCACCTATCGCAATAACGACCGCTTCTTTTCCGCTCGCAGGGAGGGGACAAAGTGCGGTCGCATAATCAATGTGATAAAAATTGAAAATTGAAAATTGAAAATTGAAAATTCTTAATTCTCGATAGACATGGAGAGACTGATTCTCTGTCTTTCTATATCTACGCTCAATACTTTTACCAGGACTTGCTGCTGGAGGGAGACTACCTGGGTGGGGTCTTTGATGAACTTGCCGGGGGCGAGCTGGGAGATGTGAATCAGGCCTTTTACGTGCACTCCTATATCTACGAAGGCTCCAAAGTTGGTGATGTTGCTTATTATTCCGGGCAGTTCCATTCCTGGTTTGACGTCCTCGATGGTGTGAACCTCGTTTGAGAATTCGAACTTCTTCAGCGGGCCGCGCGGGTCACGTCCGGGTTTCTCCAGTTCCTGCATTATATCTGTCAGGGTGGGTATGCCAACCTTGTCAGTCACGTAGCGGTTTATGTCAATCCTGGCACGGAGTTCGGGGCTTTTCATCAGTTCCTGGACGGTGCATTTAAGGTCTTTTGCCATTTTCTCCACAATGCCGTAGCTCTCGGGGTGTACGGCAGAGTTGTCGAGCGGCTGGTCACTGCCGGGAACGCGCAGGAATCCGGCTGCCTGCTCAAACGCCTTGGCTCCCAGACGCGGAACTTTAAGAAGCTCCTTGCGGTTGTGGAACGGGCCGTTCTCGGTGCGGTAATCCACAATGTTCTGTGCCAACTGCGGTCCCAGACCGCTTATATAAGTGAGCAGATGCGTGCTGGCTGTGTTCAGGTTCACACCCACGCGGTTCACGCAGCTTATCACGGTCTGGTCCAGCGAATGTTTCAAATCTGTCTGGTTTACATCCTTCTGATACTGGCCGACGCCTATAGAAGAGGGGTCAATCTTGACCAGTTCGGCCAGCGGGTCCATCAGGCGGCGTCCTATGGAGACGGCGCCGCGTACCGTTACGTCATAATCGGGAAACTCGTCACGGGCGGTCTTTGAGGCCGAATAGATTGAAGCTCCATCCTCATTCACGCTGTAAATCTGAACGTTTGAGGGCAGACGCAGATGCTCCACAAATTCCTTGGTCTCGCGTCCTGCAGTGCCGTTACCTATGGCTATTGCCTCAATCTTGTACTGCTCTACCAGAGTCTGGATCTTGGCGGCAGCCTGACGGGCCTCGTTGTGAGGCGGGTGGGGGTAGATGGCTTCGTTGTGCAGTAGTGTGCCTTGCGCATCCAGGCATACCACTTTGCAGCCGGTACGGAAGCCGGGATCTATGCCCATCACGGCTTTCTGACCCAGCGGTGAGGCCATGAGCAGCTGCTCAAGGTTACGTGCGAATATACGGATTGCCTCGGCATCGGCCGTGCTTTTGTAAGATGCTGCGAACTCATTCTCGACCGATGGCTGCAACAGGCGGTAATAGGAGTCCTGAACGGCTTCGTCAACAAGTTGAGACACCTCAGATTTGCCGTGTACGTACTTGCGTGATAGGGCATCCGATGCCTTTTCGTCATCAATCTCTATCGATACGCGCAGAAAACCTTCGGCCTCGCCGCGACGCATTGCCAGCAGGCGGTGTGACGCGCAGTGCTTCAATGATTCGTTAAAGTCAAACCAGTCACGGTATTTCTGGGCATCGGCCTCCTTGCTCTTTACAACCTTGCTGTAAATGCGGGCCTCGCGGCGGTAACCGTTACGCACCAGATTACGGGCGCTCTCGTCGAGCGAAACCTGTTCGGCGATAATGTCCATTGCGCCCTGCAGGGCATCGTCAACGCTCTCAACACCTTTATCCTTGCTCACATATTTCTTTGCCTCACGGTCCAGCGGAACATACTGATTCTGCTTCATCACAAAATCTGCCAGTGGCTCGAGACCCTTCTCACGGGCGGCATCGGCACGGGTCTTGCGGTGCGGCTTGTAGGGGGCGTAGATATCCTCCAGCTCCGTGGCATCCCAGCAATGGTCAATGCGCTCATGCAACTCCGGGGTAAGTTTATCAAGGCTTTCAATGGTGCCGATGACGGTCTCCTTGCGCTTGGCCAGCGCCTCGAGACGCTCCAGTGCATCGCTCACCTCGGTGACCTGGACTTCATCCATGCCGCCGGTTGATTCCTTGCGGTATCGGCTGATAAAAGGGATCGTAGCGCCGTTCTCCAATAACTTCAGAGTGTTCTCCACCTGGTTCTCCCTGAGTCCGGTCTCGCGTACAATTATCCTTATATATTCAGTGTTCATAACTTTCCGTTTGTTTTGTAAAGATACAACTGATTTTTCATAACTTTGCCTATGGAGTCTCAAAATGGGACTCTGCTGGAGAGATACCTTGGAGAACACTCTTCGGGATTGATAATTTAATTCAAGTCATACTATGGCAAAGAAAGAGAATGAGGGTGCGTCAGGCCTTCAGAATGCGGGTTTGAGTGAAAAGCTCAAGGCTTTGCAGGCAGCAACTGACAAGATTGAGAAGAGCTTCGGTAAGGGCTCAATCATGAAACTGGGCGATGAGAGCATCGAGAACGTCGATGTCATCTCAACCGGCTCTATCGGCCTTAACGCAGCACTTGGCGTGGGCGGTTATCCGCGTGGCCGAATAATCGAGATTTACGGTCCCGAATCATCAGGTAAGACCACTCTTGCCATTCATGCCATTGCCGAGGCGCAGAAGAACGGCGGTATTGCCGCATTCATCGATGCCGAGCATGCATTTGACCGTTTCTATGCAGCCAAACTGGGCGTGGATATCGACAACCTGTGGATTTCACAGCCTGACAACGGTGAGGAGGCACTTGAGATAGCCGAACAGCTTATCCGTTCCAGCGCCATTGACATCATCGTTATTGACAGCGTAGCCGCACTTACTCCCAAGGCTGAGATAGAGGGCGATATGGGTGACAACAAGGTAGGCCTGCAGGCGCGCCTTATGAGCCAGGCCCTGCGCAAGCTCACATCGACCATCAACAAGACCAACACCACCTGCATTTTCATCAACCAGCTGCGTGAGAAGATCGGTGTGATGTTCGGCAATCCCGAGACCACCACAGGCGGTAACGCACTCAAGTTCTACGCATCGGTCCGTCTGGATATCCGTCGCGTCACATCACTCAAGGACGGTGACAACGTGGTAGGCAATCAGGTTCGCGTAAAGGTTGTCAAGAACAAGGTGGCACCTCCTTTCCGCAAGGCCGAGTTTGACATCATGTTCGGCGAGGGTATAAGCAAGAGCGGTGAGATTATCGATCTGGGCGTGGAGTACGGCATACTCAAGAAGAGCGGTTCATGGTTCAGCTACGGCGATACCCGTCTGGCACAGGGTCGCGATGCCGCCAAGCAGGTTATGCAGGACAATCCTGAGCTGGCCGAGGAGCTGGAGGGCAAGATCATGGCAGCCATCCTTGGCAGTGGCCGGGCTCCGGAGCCGGACGAGGACTCTGCAATGATGAACGATTAATTCTGCCAAAACGTCAGAAATGTCATGCCACGGTGCTGAAAGGTGCCGTGGCATCGGTTTTGTTCATAGTTGTGTGTAAAATTTTGAGTTCAAACAAAAAAACAAAATAAGACTATGGGAAAAATTATTGGAATTGACCTTGGAACCACTAATTCGTGCGTTTCAGTATTCGAGGGTAACGAGCCTGTCGTTATTGCCAACAGTGAGGGTAAGCGTACAACTCCTTCAATCGTGGCTTTCGTTGACGGCGGCGAGCGTAAGATAGGTGATCCCGCAAAGCGTCAGGCTATCACCAATCCTCAGCGTACCGTGTTCTCAATCAAGCGTTTCATGGGTGAGAACTGGGATCAGGTTCAGAAAGAGGTTGCCCGCGTACCTTACAAGGTAGTCAAGGGTGACAACAATATGCCGCGTGTGGACATTGACGGACGTCTCTACACCGCTCAGGAGATATCGGCCATGATTCTTCAGAAGATGAAGAAGACTGCCGAGGATTATCTGGGCCAGGAGGTTACGGAGGCTGTCATCACAGTTCCTGCTTACTTCAGTGATTCACAGCGTCAGGCAACCAAGGAGGCCGGTCAGATTGCCGGTCTGGATGTAAAGCGTATCGTGAACGAGCCTACCGCTGCCGCTTTGGCATACGGTGTAGATAAGGCCGGTAAGGATATGAAGATTGCCGTATTCGACCTTGGTGGCGGTACATTCGATATCTCCATCCTGGAGTTCGGCGGTGGCGTATTCGAGGTTCTGTCAACCAACGGTGACACCCATCTGGGCGGTGATGACTTTGATCAGGTAATCATCAACTGGCTGGTTCAGGAGTTCAAGAACGACGAGGGTGCCGATCTTACTGCCGATCCTATGGCACTGCAGCGCCTGAAGGAGGCTGCCGAAAAGGCCAAGATCGAGCTGTCGTCGTCAACATCGACCGAAATCAACCTGCCGTACATCATGCCGGTTGCAGGCGTTCCGCGCCACCTTGTAAAGACTTTGACACGCGCCAAGTTCGAACAGCTGGCATCTGGCCTTATCCAGGCATGCCTGGAGCCCTGCCGCAAGGCAATGAGCGATGCCGGTCTGAGCAACTCCGACATTGACGAGGTTATTCTGGTGGGCGGTTCAAGCCGTATCCCGGCTGTCCAGAAACTGGTTCAGGACTTCTTCGGCAAGGCTCCTTCAAAGGGCGTGAATCCCGACGAGGTTGTGGCTGTGGGCGCATCGATCCAGGGTGCCATCCTGAACAAGGAGGGCGGAGTAGGCGACATTGTGCTGCTTGACGTAACCCCGCTGACCATGGGTATCGAGACTCTGGGCGGCGTCATGACCAAGCTCATTGAAGCAAATACAACCATTCCTTGCAAGAAGAGTGAGACTTTCTCGACAGCTGCCGACAACCAGACTGCAGTCACCATTCACGTGCTCCAGGGCGAGCGTCCTATGGCCAGTCAGAACAAGTCCATAGGCCAGTTCAACCTTGAGGGCATTGCCCCCGCACGCCGCGGTGTTCCCCAGATTGAGGTTACATTCGATATTGACGCCAACGGCATTCTGAAGGTCAGCGCCAAGGACAAGGCCACCGGTAAGGAACAGGCAATCCGCATTGAGGCTTCATCGGGCCTTAGCAAGGAGGAGATTGACCGCATGAAGGCCGAAGCCGAAGCCAACGCCGAGGCCGACAAGAAGGAGCGCGAGAAGATTGACAAGCTGAATCAGGCCGACTCAATGATATTCCAGACCGAACAGCAGCTCTCAGAACTTGGCGACAAGATTCCTGCCGACAAGAAGGCTCCCATTGAGACCGCTCTGAATGCTCTGAAGGAAGCTCACAAGGCTCAGGACATTGCCGCCATTGACAAGGCCATGGCCGAACTGCAGACCGCCTTCCAGGCTGCCAGCGCCGAAATGTACGCCCAGAGCGGCGCTCAGGGCCAGCCGGGTGCCGGCTCAGGCTGCAATGGTGCCGACTGCGGTGGTGCAGGCTGCGGTGCCGGTCAGAGCGGCAGTTCCGACAAGTCAGACGTCCAGGACGCCGACTTTGAGGAGGTGAAGTAAACCATACTGGACTAAACTTATTCAACGCGGTGTGAATCAATGATTTGCACCGCGTTGTCTGGTTTAAACCAGTCCAGTTTAAACCCCTTTTCATACGTGCCGTGGCGGGCATTACCATTTGAATTTGTAGCGTATTTGTAGCGCGACTTAAATGGGACCAATGTGAGACTGTGTGAGACAAATGAGACATAAATGTGCCTTTGGCTATATTGTAGCCATGCCTACCATGTGCCGTTATGTCCGTGATGACTTTTGTCATAGTTTTTCCGTCTGTTCTGCGGGCAAAGTAAGATTCTCTTTTTCATATCGGGCTCAGTGGAGGTTATGGTATGAAGTAAAAACATCAAAACAGTTATAGACAGCCTATGAATTATTCAAAACCCTAGGTTCAAACACGAAACGCAATCGGGGAGAAGAATTTGAGCCGGGCGGCTTTGCCGATTGTTTATGATACGAAGATACAGTTTTTTTCAGAAACTGGACTTTTTTCATTCCAATATCCATGTACGTTTTCATCCCAAGTGATTGCAGTTGGAAATACATTTTGTAACTTTGAGGATGTTTATGGAAACGTATACCTCCAATAACAGTATTTTCCCGTCCGCCTCTATTCAGGGGGGGGCATTCAACTGTCTTATAGACAGCAATTTAGCGCTATTAAATAACAGTATTTACCGTCTGGGATTCAACCTTGAGCCCCGGACGGGTTCGTTGTGCAAATAACTCAGAAAAAAGGACAAATCAAAACTAACCCAATAATTATTAAAAAATGAAGCAAGACATCAAAAACAATGAGTTGCGGGAACGACAGACGTACGTTCCTGCGAGCGTGAAGGTGATTGAGCTCACCGCACTGAGGGCAATCCTCTCTACAAGCAATCCGAACGGTACTGAACAGTATGGTACTGATACTTGGTAGTAGTTGAACAAAAAAAAGAAAGACAATGAAAAAGACGATAATTATTACATCTGTTGCAATCGCAACCCTTTTTGCGTTCTCTTCCTGCCAGAAGGAGAACCTTGAAAACAACGGTCCAGAGAACAGTCTCCGCATCATCACCGCGGAATTCGAGAACAACGCCACCAAGACGACATTGAATGAAGATGGCAAAACCCCTGAATGGGAGGTAGGAGATGTAATCCGTATCCTGAGTTCCTCTGCATATCAGGATGTAACCCTTGCAGCAGGCAATATCTCGAACAACAAGATCACGTTCGCCACAACACTGATCGGCACCCTCTATGCTGTCTATCCCGCATCGGCCACCTCTCTGGAGAGTTGCACCGACGGCAACATCAGCTTCACCATCCCCGCAATCCAGGACGGATCATTCGCCAGCGCCAACATCTGCGTAGCGAAGAGCGGCACGGACGATGAGACAAACAGGGACAACCTCACCTTCCGCAACGCCACAGCTGTGCTGAAGATTACGACTGCAGATGATGTCGTAGGTGTGGACATTACGGCAACCAACAACATCGCTGGAACTGTCACCGCATCTTTCGACGGAACCGAGATAAGCCTCACGACCTCCTCTCTTGATAGAAACTATGTTTCTGCAGTCGGCACATCCGCTCCTGCCGGCAACGTGTTCTATCTTGCGGTAGCTCCAGGGACTACAGGAAGTACCAAGGTCAATTGTTACAAGACTAACTTGAAAGGCTTAGAAGACAAGAGCAGCAAGGATCTCCAAAGAAATGTTATCTATTCGATGGACCTATCTTCTGTAGAAATCAACAATTCCGACCTCACTGGTCAGCGTGGTATCTTGAACGGCCACGAGTTCGTCATCATCAAGGCAAAATATGACGGCACGAATGACTCTTATCTCAAATGGGCCACGATGAACATCGGTGCAACAACTCTAACCGGCCCAACAAGTTACGGTGACTATTTTATGTGGGGAGCGGTGGAAAAGCCTTATTCCAGTCTTTCCGGTACGTTCACATTCTACAGTGAAAAGCCTTCAAGTTACATTAACAATACTTGGAATGCTAGCTCAGGCTTCGACTCTTATAATTGCAATTTCACGAAAGATAGCGGCCCAAATTCCACGACTACCGGATCTCCATCGAATGTATTTACCAAATATACAGCAAGCGAGAACGCTTATGCCGTATCCGGCATCGCTGACGGCATGACCGTCCTTGAATCTTGTGACGATGCGGCAACCTGCAATTGGGGTTCAACCTGGAGGATGCCGTCAGGAGGAAGTGAATCGGAATTCAAGGCGTTGTTCAATGCCACATATTGGTTATGGGATAATACGGACAAAGGGTATTATGTCTATGCCCCGAATGTGTCAGGTGATGCCGGCAAATACGCAGGAGGTACGGGTGATTACGACAAGTCAAATGCGTTATTGTTTTTCCCTGCTACAGGTCAGTCAATGATGACTTACATGTTTTATAGGGGGCAATGTGGCGCATATTGGTCAAGAACGCTTGATTCAAATAGTCCACATAAAGCTTTTCAGTTCACTTTTGATAAAGAAGGTAACTTCCTTACCGCAGACAACCCAGACTATACACAGGCTCGTAGTCAAGGCGAAACTATTCGCCCTGTTTCAGATTGATAAAAACAACTTTCCTAAAATACTCAAAGGCATTTGCGCGCTGCTCCACCCGGGCAGCGCGTGGTGTATTTGGGCGGTTGGGTGGCCGCAAAACTTAGTTCGTTTACGCGTTCTAACAGCATACGTTGTTTTACACAAACACCCTTGCATCCAGCCCGGTTGACTTGCTGAATACCTGATTCGGTGAGAGGAAACCGTGCCTTTTCCTAGGCCTCTCGTTCAGTTTGCTTTCCACTTCTTCGAGGAACTCCTGTGTGATGTTCGTGAAGTCGGAGCCCTTGGG
>JAKSIV010000047.1 GCA_024398635.1 Bacteroidaceae bacterium
GACCAGTTGCCCAGCATTTCGAACATGGTGTGGTGATAGGTATCGTGACCTACCTCCTCCAGGTCGTTGTGCTTACCGCTTACACGAAGGCACTTCTGCGAGTCGGCCACGCGGCGGCTCTTGGGTGCGCGGTTACCCAGAATGATATCCTTGAACTGATTCATTCCGGCGTTGGAAAACATCAGGGTGGGGTCATCCTTGACCACCATGGGGGCAGACGGTACAATCAGGTGCTCTTTGCTCTCAAAGAAACTCTTGAAGGAATCACGTATTTCCTTAGCTGTCATCATATCTTTAATATTGTATTTTCATTACGGAGTTGCAAAGGTACTACTTTTTCGCTATTTTTGCGTGTTGTAATAAGATTATGAGGAAGATTTACTATCAGTACGATCCTAACCGCAGGGTTTACCGCAGGGTATTCCCCACTTTGGGTCAGAGACTGTTCTCCTGGCTGTGGCGTTTTCTGTTGTCAGTGCTGTTGGGAGGAATCTTCTTTATCATCTACTGGTTCGTAATAAGCACTCCTCAGGTTGAGGACCTTCTGGTCGAGAACAGCCGTCTTCAGTCACAGTACCGTGTGCTTTCCCGTAAGGTCGATGACGCCCTGCTGGTTCTGCATGATATTGAGGAGCGTGATGACAACCTTTATCGTGTGCTTCTTGAGGCCGATCCCTTCCCGGAGGTGGCACGTCAGTCAGGCTTTAACGGAACCAACCGTTATGCCGAGCTGAACGAGATGTCCAATGCCGATCTGGTGGTGAACACTTCACAGAAGGTGGATTTGCTGAGCCGCAAGCTCTATATGCAGACCCGCTCATTCAATGAGGTTATCGAGCTGTCCCGTGAACAGGAAGACCGCCTGGCCTGTCTGCCTGCCATACAGCCGGTATCCAACAAGGACCTTAAACGTACTGCATCCGGTTACGGATACCGTAATGACCCGATATATCATGTGCGCCGATTCCATCACGGAATGGACTTTGCCTGTGATACCGGTACACCGGTTTATGCAACAGGTAACGGTAAGGTGGTCTATGCCAAGTGGAAATCAGGTTATGGCAATCTGGTCGAGATAGATCATGGATACGGTTACAAGACCCGCTATGCTCACTTGAGCAAGATCCTGGTCAAGGAGGGTCAGAAGGTGGTCCGCAGTGAGGAGATAGCCAAGGCCGGATCGACAGGCAAGAGCACCGGACCTCATGTACATTATGAAGTTCATGTATATGACAATGCCAAAAAGAAATGGCAGGATGTGAACCCCATCAACTACTATTTCATGGACCTGGATGCCGAGCAGTATGAGGAGATGATAAACCTGGCCGAGAACCACGGAAAAGTATTTGACTAAACAACAGATTGGACTATGGCACTGAATCCCAACAAGGTACTAAAGAAGTATTACTCCATCAAGGAGGTATCCGAGATGCTTGGCATCCCCGAGAGCACTCTTCGCTATTGGGAGAAGGAGTTCAAGGAGATCAATCCCAAGAAGAACGCCAAAGGCATACGTCATTATACTACCGCCGATATCGAGCAGATCAAGTTGGTGAATCATCTTGTAAAGGAGAAATCACTTACCATCAAGGGTGCCAAGACCCGAATGAAAGACAATCCGCAGAAAACCACCGATACCCATGATATAGTGGAGCGTCTTAAGAAGATACGTGAGGAGCTTGTGGCTATTCTGGAAGAGCTTGATGCTACTCCTCCTTGCGGACAACCGTTGTAATATTCTTGATTTTCTTGAGTTCTTTCTGAATCTTGTCTACATCCTTGAGGCTGTGGACCATTACGCTTATGGTACCCTCAAACAGACCCTCCTTGGATTTAATCACCAGTTTGTTCATGTTCACGTTCATCTTCTTTGAGATGATCTCGGTGATTTTACCCAGCGTACCTATGCTGTCCAGTCCCTTCATGTAGATTGTAACCGGGAACAGGCTGTTCTCAATCTGCCATTCTATGGTAAGTATGCGGTTTCCCTTGGCCGATTTGAGCTTGTTGGCTACCTCGCATTTGCGCTTGTGTATGGTGATATGGCCATTTTCATCGGCAAATCCAAGTACTGCATCACCCGGTACAGGATTACAGCAGTGGGCAAAGGTATATTTGTGCATGTCCATGTCGTTGATGATGAGCGTACGCTTTACATCAACTCCGCTCTGGGACTCTTCGTCGGTCTTCTTGTCCTTGTCTTTGGATGACGATGATGAGAATGATGACCAGAATCTCTTGTACCAGCTGTCGCTCTCACCTTTTATTATATTCCGTTCCGCATCACCCAGGATTATCTTCTTCTGTCCAAGGGCAATCATCAGCTCATCACGGTTGTTCATACCGTGCAGACGGCATATGCGTTCCATCTTGTCGGAGTCAACCTCCATCTCCTCTTTCTCAAGAAACTCGTGGAAGATGGCTTCGCCGAATTTCTGGTTGGCGCGCTCCTCCTTACGCAGTACCTGCTTGATCTTGCCGCGGGCCTTGGCCGTAGTTGCAAAATCCAGCCATTCCGGACTCACCTTCTGGCTCTTTGAGGTAAGGATCTCAACCTGGTCTCCACTCTTGAGCTCATAGTTGATGGCCTCCAGTTTGTGGTTTACCTTGGCGCCGATGCAGTTGGTGCCCATATAGGTGTGGATGGTGAACGCAAAGTCCAGCACCGTACTGCCCTGAGGCATGGTACGCAACTCTCCCTTTGGGGTGAATATGAATATTTCCGATGAGTAGAGGTTGAGCTTAATGGTATCCAGAAAGTCCATCGAGTCGGGCTGCGGATCTTCCAGAATCTCCTTGATGGTCTCCAGCCAGTGTGTCAGTTCGCTCTCATCCTCCTCGTACGATGAGCCGTCCTTATACTTCCAGTGAGCGGCTATACCCTGTTCGGCAATATCGTTCATGCGGTGGCTTCGTATCTGGACTTCGACCCATTGTCCCGATTTACTCATCAGGGTTACATGAAGTGCCTGATATCCGTTGGCCTTGGGGTGTGTCACCCAGTCGCGCAGACGGTCGGGGTGTGATTTGTAAATCTTGGTCAGCGCCAGATAAATGTCAAAACACTCACTCTGCTCCTGTTCGGGTGATGAAGGATCAAATATTATTCTGACGGCAAGAATATCATAAACCTCCTCGAAAGTGAGGTTGTTCTTGTTCATCTTCTTCCAGATGGAATAGGGTGACTTGATGCGGCCGAACATATTGTATTTTATGCCCAGTTCATCAAGTTTGTCCACTATCGGTGAAGTGAAATCGTCATAGATATTGTTGAGTTCCTCGCGTGAGAAGGTAAGTTTCTGCTGTATATCCTTGTATTCGGCCGGGTGTTCGAACTTAAAGCTCAGGTCTTCAAGCTCTGATTTTATCTTGTTGAGTCCCAAACGATAGGCTAACGGTGCGTAGATGTATAGGGTTTCACCGGCAATCTTGTACTGCTTGCGCGGCTGCATGCTCTCCAATGTGCGCATGTTGTGCAGACGGTCGGCAATCTTGATCAGGACTACGCGTATATCGTCATTCATGGTCAGCAGTAGTTTCTTGAAGTTCTCGGCCTGGGCCGATGCCTTGTCACCGAAAATACCGCCGGCAATCTTTGTCAGTCCGTCCACAATCTGGGCGATCTTGGGACCGAAAACGTTCTTTATATCGTCTGTGGTGTAATCCGTGTCCTCAACCACATCGTGCAGCAGAGCGGAACAGATTGATGTAGAGCCCAGCCCGATTTCTGAGCATACAATCTGCGCTACGGCAAGAGGATGCATGATATAAGGCTCTCCCGAATGGCGGCGCACACCCTTATGGGCCTGACGCGCAAACTGGAACGCTTTGGTGATTATCTCCACCTTTTTGCGGTGCTTGGTCTGGAGATAAGAGTCAATAAGATGCTGGAAGGCCTCGTCTATGAGTCTCTCTTCATCGGGCGAAAAAAGATTATCTTCACTCATCTTGCTGTCCTTTTAACGGTTATATATTCTCAGGGTCTTGCCGGCTCTGATGTTGTCACTTTTCAGGTTGTTCCAGTTCTTTATGTTCTTGACCGATGTGTGATACTTCAGGGCTATGTGTCCCAAAGTCTCGCCCTCCTTTATCTTGTGGGTCACATAGGTAACGCGGTTCTTCATGTCGTCATCTATGTATGCCAGTTGGGCTTTGGAAAAGAACTTCTCTTTGTCATACTCGTAGAGAGAATCTCCAGCCTCAATGATAGGCTTGATATACTGCTGAGGCAGCGTAATCACGCATGTCCGGTATGCTCCCGGGATAATCTCGGTCAGATACTGCGGGTTGAGGGCTTTGAATTCATCCTGACTAATTCCGCTGTAGTGAACCAGCTGCCCTATATGCAGGTTGCGTTCTATGTGCAGTGTGTCGGTCTGGGCGGGACGTGCCGATGTCATTGGGCAGATGCCATGCTCTTTGTAGAAACTCATGGCATAATTCACTGCTATGAATGCGGGCAGGTAACCTCGTGTCTCGCGGGGCAGGTAGGGGTAGAGATCCCAGAAATCACGCTTGCCGCCTGCACGTGTTATGGCTTTTGTGATATTGCCCGGTCCGCAGTTGTAAGCCGATATGGCAAGTGACCAGTCTCCGAACATGTTGTAGAGGTCACGCAGATGACGTGCGGCGGCATCGGAAGCCTTTGCTATATCATACCGGTCATCGACCAGGCTGTTTACCTGAAGCCCGTATTTGTTGCCCGTACTGTATATGAACTGCCACATTCCTGCCGCACCCATACGTGAGTAAGCCTTGGGCTTGAGTGCCGACTCCACAATAGGCAGGTACTTGAGCTCAATGGGAACGTCATACTTGATGAGCGCCTCCACAAATTTGTCCTCATAGATGGGCATCATGCCTAAGGCATATGAAATCACCTTGCGGTTACGGCCTACATATGCATTGATGGAGCTGCGTGTCACATAGTTGTACGGCATGGGTACTATTGTGGGCAGTGAACTCAACCGTTGCGCATAGACGGTGTCGCTGAACTTGGGGTTGACAGAACTCTCCAAACAATCTTCATCATATGACAGGTACTGTTTGGACAGCCACAGGTTCATCAGACTGTCTACGTCAAACTCCATGCTTTCCGGGAATTCAACCGTAAGGGAGTCCGTACAGATCGCGGTGGTGTCGGTAAACATATCCTCAGTGTCCGTCAATACCTCGATGCTGTCAGAGACAATCTCCTGTGCGCCGGCCGATACAATGGGGAGCAGTGCAATTATATATGTCAGATGGCGTAATCTCATCTAAAAACTCAAGGCTAATGAGAATCCCGCAGTGGGGGATCCTCTATGATCGATCATTATGTTTGGCTCAACCCTTAGACTAAGGTCGGGTGAAATGTCAAAATGGGACAGTTCGGCATCAACATATGCGTCAATGGCGGCTACGATATACATTCCGGCAAACGCGAAAATACTCATGTCGCGGTAACGACGGTATTTGTTCTTACGCTGTTTGAAGACGTCTTTGAGCCAGTCTTCCATGCTGGTGTCTATCTCGTAGTGCGGAGGCAGGAAATCCTCATAACTCTTGGTATTGGGATCGTCATCCATGATATCCACATAGGCATTCTGGTAGTCCATATATGTGGATTGGTTCCATGTAAGGGCATAGATGCATCCTACGTAGCCTCCATAGACTATGGGCAGTTTCCAGAGTTTGCGGTTGTATATTTGTCCGCCTCCGGGAACAAGCAGTGAGAGCCATACTGCAATTCGTGGTTCAGGTTCCCATGCTGTGGCCTCTCTCTCAAATTGCTCTATCTTTTGCTGCTCCAGTTCTTTCCATCTGTTATGTCTGTGCCTGGTGTCCGTTACGTCATCGGCAGTTTCCATCACCAGGTCAGAATCCCGCATCTCTTCAAAGTTAAGATTACGGACATACTCCATCTCGCGTTCCCAGATTGTGGTATCGTTCAGCGAACGGTAGATGCTGTCCACACGTGCGCTGCGTAGGGAGTCTTCGTGGAATTGAATGCCGCCACCGGCCTGTGACCGGACCGGAAGGGCGGTTATCACTGCTGTGAGAAAGAGCAGAAGGGTCTTTATGAATCCGGATCGGACGGTCATTTCTTGAGTCGGTCAAACAGTTGCATCAGACGTGCCAGGTCATCTTCATTCTTGAATGAAATGCTTATGCTTCCTGCGCCCTTTGCGTTGCTTTTCATCTTAACCGGTGCGCCAAGGAACTTGGAGAGTTGACGTCCCAGCGGGGCTAATGCATCATCGGTTGCGGCTTTCCTGGTCTTGGGACGGCTCTCATTCAGTTGACGTGCCTTATCTTCAACCATTCGTACCGAATAGCCGAATTTGGTAAGCTCATGGAACAGCTGAAGCTGCTTCATGGGATCATCGATAGCCAGCAGTGCACGTGCGTGTCCCATATCGATCTGCTTGTTCTTGAGTGCTACCTGAATCTCTGCGGGTAGTTTGAGCAGACGTATGTAGTTGGCTATGGTGGCGCGTTTCTTGCCTATGCGTGAACTGAGCTGCTCCTGAGTCATCTTATAGACTTCAAGCAGGTTTTGGCAAGCCAGCGCGACTTCCATGGAGTTGAGGTCCTCACGCTGAATGTTCTCAATGAGTGCCATGGCCATGACATTCTCGTCATCGGCAGTACGGATATATGCGGGAATGGTTTTGAGACCAGCTATACCGGCCGCACGGAAACGGCGCTCTCCGGCTATGATCTGATAGTCGCCTTCTCCCATCTTGCGCAGGGTGATGGGCTGGATGATACCTATCTCGCTCAGAGACTCCGCAAGTTCCTGAAGACTTTCAGGGTCAAAGTCACGGCGGGGCTGATCAGGATTGGCATGTATCTGGTCCAGCGGAACCTCGTTGATTGATGAGGAACCCTGGGTCTTTACAAGATCGGTTGATATGAGGGCATCGAGGCCGCGGCCCAATGCCGATTTTTTGGGAGGTGTCATGCGTTATTCTTTTTAAGTATCTCCTGTGCCAGAGCCAGATAGTTCTTGGCACCTTTGGAATCAGCGTCATAAAGTATGGCGGGCAGACCGTAACTGGGAGCCTCGCTCAGTTTGACGTTACGGGCTATGATGGTCTCAAACACCAGTTCCTGGAAGTGCTTCTTGATTTCATCATAGATCTGGTTGCTCAGACGCAGACGGGAGTCATACATGGTGAGCAGGAATCCCTCGATGTCAAGGGAGGGGTTCAGTTTTGTCTTGATTATTCGGATGGTATTGAGCAGTTTGCTGATACCCTCAAGAGCAAAATATTCGCATTGTACGGGAATGATGATGGAGTCTGCTGCGGTAAGGGAGTTCACGGTTATGAGTCCTAATGACGGTGAACAGTCAATCAGGATGTAGTCATAGTCCTTCTTGATCCCGGCCAGCATCTTTTTCATTACTGTCTCGCGGCTTTCCATGTTCATGAGCTCCAGTTCTGCACCTACCAGGTCAATGTGTGACGGCAGAACATAAAGGCCGTCAATGCATCCCTTGATGATGGCATCTTTAGGGTTTTCGCCGTTAACCAGGCACTCATAGACGGTGCATTTGAGAGACTGGATGTCTATGCCGAGACCGGATGATGCATTTGCCTGAGGATCAGCATCAACTACTAGAACTTTCTTCTCAAGCGTGGCAAGCGATGCAGCCAGGTTGATGGTAGTCGTGGTTTTACCTACGCCACCCTTCTGATTGGCCAAAGCAATGATTTTTCCCATGCGTCTTTAAGTTTTAGGGTGTGAAGTTAGTGTAAAAAACCGATATATGGGAAAATTATACTAATTTTGACATCTGCAAAGAGTAGGATATGAAATACTATCTTGTGGCCGGAGAGGCATCGGGTGACCTTCATGCCTCCAACCTGATGAAAGCTATTGCGCAGAGAGACAAATCTGCGCAGTTCCGTTGTTTTGGTGGCGATATGATGGCGGCTGCAGGCGGAACCCTTGTCAAACATTACCGTGAGCTTGCCTATATGGGTTTCTGGCCCGTGCTCACTCATCTTGGTACAATACTCGGTGGTGCATCGCTCTGCTTTAAGGATATAACCGATTGGAACCCGGATGTGGTGATACTTGTGGATTATCCTGGATTCAACCTTTCCATTGCAAAAAAAGTACACAAACTGGGCATCCCTGTCTATTACTACATCTCACCCAAGATCTGGGCGTGGAAAAGCTATAGGATCAAGAATATACGTCGTGATGTGGACGAACTCTTCTCTATCCTTCCGTTTGAGATGGATTATTTCCATCGTCACAATTACAACATACGCTACGTGGGTAATCCCACTGTTGATGAGATAGAGGTTTACAAGTCTGACAAGAAACACAAACCCGCTCTGGAAGATGACGGACGTCGTGTCATCGCATTGCTGGCAGGCAGTCGCCGTCAGGAGATAAGCCGAAATCTCCCGGTTATGCTTGAAGCGGTAAAAAATATTGACTGTGTCCGTCCTGTTCTGGCTTGCGCCCCAGGTATCGAGCCGGAGTTTTATGACAACATAACAGACGGTGTGGAGATAGAGAAAGTCTATGGGAACACATTCGGTGTTCTGGAGTCTGCATACGCCGCCTTGGTGACATCGGGTACAGCCACGCTTGAGACTGCTCTGTTCGACGTGCCGCAGGTGGTATGTTATAAGTTGCCCATGGGTTGGACAACCAGGATATTCAAGAATCTGTTGCTGAAAGTCAAGTTTGTGTCACTGGTCAATCTGATATCGTTCTCCGAAGTCGTTCCCGAGCTGATAGGCCGCGATATGAACGTTGAGAATGCGCACGAACATCTTGTTCCGCTGCTGTCAGATACGATAGACCGGCGCATGCAGCTGGAAGGTTACAGCCAGATGAAAACACTGCTTGGCCCGGCCGGAGCTCCCGATCGTGCCGCCATGCAAATCGTGGATTTGCTCAATAATAAAAACCAATCAAACTGAAATAGACTACTGTAGCCGGAATTGCCAGCAGTGCGCTGTCAAAACGGTCCAGCATGCCTCCGTGTCCGGGCAGGATCTTGCCAGAGTCCTTTATTCCCATCTCGCGTTTCATGAGTGATTCTATCAGGTCACCCCATGTGCCGAACAGTACCACCACAAGAGCCATACCTATCCACACCCAGACCGGCATGAAACTATACCAGTCAGGCAGGAAACGGTGGAGCAGGAATGCTGCAATCATCGTGAAGACAGCTCCACCTATTGAACCTTCCCAAGTCTTTTTGGGCGATATTCTCTCAAACAGTTTGTGCTTGCCTATAGTGCATCCGGTACAGTATGCACCGACGTCATTGCACCAGAGGAATACAAACAGTGTGAGCGGAATGACAGGACTGTAGCCCGTGCCAAGTCCCTGCACGTCAAATGCAAGCAATGATGTGAGTGCATAAGGCAATGCTATGTAGATGACGGGGAACAGAGTGTGTACCCAGTCGTTTATAGGACTCGGTTTTTTGAAGTAAAGTTCACGAACCATGATCACGATCAGGGTGAAAATAAACGGGAGGAACAGCACTGCGCTGCTTGGCATTATTGACAACCCGACTATTGCGGCATAGAATGTGAAAGCCGCGACAGTAGCCCACAAACGGCTTGCATCGGACTGTTTGAATTTATTGGCCAGTCCGGTATATTCAATGGTCGTCAATATGGTGCACACTGCAAACAGCCCCACGAACCATGGCGCTCCCTTGAGCATGCAGAACAGCATTATCGTGGCAAATGCCACAGCTGTAATAGTCCTTATCAAGAAATTCACAACAAATAATCTTTATGGTTCAACTTTGTCTTTATTCTCCACTACAGGCTGATCCTCGGGGGCGGGTTTCTCTTCTTCAAGAATCTCCTCGCTACGCGATGCCCACGGGCGCTTGCCGAATATCTTCTCAACATCTTCGGCCATAATAACCTCACGCTCTATAAGCAGTTGGGCCAGTTGATGGTGTCCCTCCTGATGTTCCAGCAACATTCTTTTGCCACGCTCATATTGCTCCGCAATAAGTTTCTTGACCTCCTCGTCTATCAGTTCGGCGGTCTTTTCGGAGTAGGGCTTCTGGAAAGCATACTCATCGGTGCTGCTGTAGTAACACAGATTTGCCAGCTTGTCGCTCATGCCTGCGTATGCAATCATGCCGTACGCCTGTTTGGTTACGCGCTCCAGGTCATTCATGGCGCCGGTTGAGATTTGTCCTATGAACAGCTCTTCGGCTGCACGTCCGCCAAGTGTGGCGCACATCTCGTCAAGCATCTGCTCCTTGGTGGTTATCTGACGCTCCTCGGGCAGATACCATGCTGCACCCAGTGCACGTCCGCGTGGTACTATCGTCACCTTGATAAGAGGATTTGCATACTGCAGGAACCATGAAATGGTTGCGTGACCGGCTTCATGCAGTGCAATGGCGCGTTTCTCCTCGGCGGTAAGAACCTTTGTCTTCTTTTCCAGACCGCCCACAATACGGTCAACGGCAGCCAGGAAATCATCCTTTTCAACCTTCTTTTTATTGTGACGGGCTGCTATCAGGGCAGCCTCATTACATACGTTGGCTATATCGGCACCGGAGAATCCGGGAGTCTGGCGTGCCAGCAAATCAACATCAACATCTTTGCTCAGCTTTATGTTTCTCAGATGGACTCCGAACACAGCCTTGCGCTCGTTCAGGTCGGGCAGATCCAGATGTATCTGACGGTCAAAACGTCCTGCACGCAGAAGTGCCTTGTCCAATATGTCTACGCGGTTGGTGGCAGCCAGAATTATAACACCGCTGTTGGTCCCGAATCCGTCCATCTCGGTGAGCAACTGGTTGAGAGTGTTCTCGCGCTCGTCGTTGCCACCCATAGCGGGGTTCTTGCCGCGGGCACGGCCCACTGCGTCTATCTCATCTATGAATATTATGCAGGGGGCTTTCTCCTTGGCCTGACGGAACAGGTCACGGACACGTGATGCACCTACACCCACGAACATCTCCACAAAGTCAGATCCTGAAAGTGAGAAGAAAGGTACATCGGCCTCACCGGCTACGGCTTTGGCCAGCAGGGTCTTACCTGTGCCCGGAGGGCCTACCAGCAGAGCACCCTTTGGAATCTTGCCGCCCAGGTCGGTATATTTCTTGGGGTTCTTGAGGAACTCCACAATCTCCTCGACTTCGGTCTTGGCCTCGGCCTGTCCGGCCACATCCTTGAAAGTGACGCGGTCAGACTTGCCCTTCTCATAGACACGGGCTTTTGACTTGCCTACGCTGAAGACTCCGCCTCCACCGTTTGCTCCGCCTCCCATGCGTCTGGTAAGGATGATCCAGAATGCAATGATAAGAACGAACGGGAGTATGCTTATGAGTATCTCTGTGAAAGTATGTGAGCGTTTGCGGTATTCCACCTTGCCGGTGAATGCTCCGGACTGCTCAACCTCGTCAATGAAGGCCTGGAGATTGTCCAGCGAGCCTACGCCGACTGTAAGCATGGGCTTTGCCAATGGCTGGGCCGATGCACGGTCGCCGAATATGTACTTGGCCGAATCGGGCTTGATGTACATATCCATGGTATTCATGTTGGAGTATATGACCAGATCGCTCACATATCCCTTTTCCATGTATTCCTTGAACTCGGTATAGGTAACCTCGCCGCTCAGGTCGGAACCGTCATCCTTGAGAAGGATATATCCGAATCCTATGAACATCAGTATATACAGTATGGATGTTATCCTGAATCCGTTGCCTGGTTTGTTTTCTTTGTTATCTGCCATATGGGTTGTTGGTGATGTCAGTTAGATGTATGTCAATGTGTCATGCCAAATCGGGAATCTCCTCGGTTACGGCATCGGCCCAAAGGTGTTCCAGATCATAGAATTTGCGCAGTTCAGGGATGAATATGTGTACCATAACGTCACCATAATCCATGGCTATCCAGTGTGCGTAACGGGTTCCTTCAACAAAGTCGGGTTTGCGTCCCTCCTTTACACGCACGGTCTCACGGATAGAGTCCTCAATGGCCATTGTCTGGTTGGGTGTGCCTCCCTGGCATATTACGAAATATCGGCATACGGTATCTTCTATGCCGGTCAGATCAACTACTGTAATGCCTTCTCCTTTGCGCTCCTGAATACCTTCAATGATGCTCTGTACTATACTTTCTCTCTTTTTCTTTTTCGCCATTTATTCTTTAGCGGTTTTGTATTATTACACTATTTGCAAAAATAATAAATTCCCTCAGAATGATCCGTCATTTTGATGACGTTTATTTTCAATGACTGTTAGCGCAAAAAATATGCCAAAAAGTTTGTGTTACATAAAAAAGCAGTATCTTTGCACCGCTTTTGAGCAAAATACTGGGCTATGGTGTAATGGTAACACTGCAGATTCTGGTCCTGCCTTTCCTGGTTCGAGTCCGGGTAGCCCAGCACAAGAG
>JAKSIV010000048.1 GCA_024398635.1 Bacteroidaceae bacterium
GAAATCCGGCGTACGGCCTAGCCGTACCGTGGGTTTGAATCCCACTCTTTCCGCAAAACACATATTATAGCAAATGGGCGGATTTTTTGGAGTCGTCTCTAAGGAGAGATGCATCAATGATCTTTTTTACGGAACTGACTATCAGTCACATCTGGGAACCAGCCGCGCCGGAATGGCAACCTACAGCCTTGAAGATGGCTTTTTCAGGACCATTCACAATCTGGAGAACGATTATTTCAGAAGCAAGTTTGAACGTGAGTTGGACCGTTTCAACGGTTACAGCGGTATTGGAGTAATCAGCGACACCGATGCCCAGCCCATGCTCATGAACAGCCATCTGGGACGCTTTGCGCTGGTTACGGTGGCCAAGATCAACAACAAGGAGGAAATCTGCGAGCATCTGCTGGATGAGAACATGCATCTGAGTGAGTTCAGCAGCGGAAAGATAAACATAACGGAGCTTATAGCTCTGCTCATTATTAAAGGTAAGGATTTTGTTGACGGTATCGAAAACGTCTACAAGACTATCAAGGGCTCATGCTCAATGCTGCTTCTTACCGAGCAGGGAATCATTGCTGCCCGTGACTCCTGGGGCCGCACTCCGATAGCACTTGGTGTGAAAGATGGTGCTGTAGCAGTAACAACCGAAACTACGGCATTCCCAAACCTAGGATATGAAACCAAGCTTTATATCGGCCCCGGCCAGATAGTAAAGATAACGGCCGATGGCTACGAGGAGTTGCGCAAGCCCAATAAGAAGATGCAGATATGCTCATTCCTGTGGGTTTATTACGGATTCCCCACCAGTTGCTATGAAGGACGTAATGCAGAGGATGTCCGTAACGAACTCGGCCGCGTAATGGGCCGTGAGGATGATGTCGAGGTTGACGGAGCATGCGGTATCCCTGACAGCGGACTCGGTATGGCTGTAGGTTATGCCGAAGGTCATAAATGTCCGTATGTAAGAGCTGTTGCCAAATACACTCCCACATGGCCCCGTTCATTCATGCCTACAGATCAGGCCCGCCGAAATCTTGTAGCCAAGATGAAACTTATATCCAACAAGGATATCCTTATCGGCAAGCGTCTGGTATTCTGCGATGACAGTATAGTTCGCGGAACCCAGCTCAAGGACAACTCCCATGATATCTATGAGTCAGGTGTAAAGGCTGCCCATATGAGAATATCATGCCCTCCCCTCATCTACAGCTGCCCGTTTGTAAACTATTCGGCCAGCAAGAATGACCTGGAGCTTATTACACGCAGAGTCATTCAGGACTTTGAGGGTGCGAATCCCAGTCAGGAGACCCTTAAGAAGTATGCTACTACAGGGTCACCTGAATACAACAAGATGGTTGCCGAGATTGCCAAACGCCTGCAGCTGACCACACTTAAGTTCAGTGCGCTGGAGACTCTGGTCAAAGCCATAGGATTACCCAAGGAGGATATATGTACGCACTGCTTCGACGGCAGTTCGTTCTACACTCTTGAAGAGGAAAACAAACAGTAAATAAAAAAGCTTGCCGAGTGGCAAGCTTTTTTTTAATCCAGCATTTCTTTGAATCGGCGCATTCCCGCTGTAGCTACATCCTTGATGTGAACCACTCCGCTTACATGTGCTGCAGCCGAAGGATCAGGATCTATCATATAAATCTTGCAATCCATCGGTGCGTATTGATATAGTCCCGCTGCGGGATACACCTGCATCGAAGTTCCTATTATCAACAGGATATCAGCATGGCTTACGGCCTCGGCTGCTTTCTGCAAATTGGGAACCTGCTCGCCAAACCAGACAATGTGCGGGCAGAGTTGGCTGTTGTGAGGGCCCCCTTTGTCGCCAATGTTAATAGGTTTATAGCCTATATCCTGGACGTAACGTTCGCTCCACCAGTCCATGTCGGTATAAGTATCCTGTGGACGGACTTTGGTTAATTCCCCGTGCAAATGTATGATTTTGGTGCTTCCGGCACGCTCATGGAGATCATCCACATTCTGTGTAACCACCATCACGTCATAATCCTTTTCCAGCTCTGCCACGATCCTGTGTGCCTCGTTAGGCTCAACGGTTGCCAGCTGAGCACGCCGTTCGTTATAGAATCGCAGTACGCGAGCCGGATCACGATACCAGCCGTCAATGGTTGCCACAGCTTCCACAGGCTCATTGTCCCATAAGCCGTTGCCTCCACGGAACGTTGATATTCCACTCTCGGCACTTATGCCGGAGCCGCTCAGAACGACAATCTTTTTCATTTTACAATGTTCATTTCGTCAAGCAGATAGCTTGCACCGCCGAACTTGTCCATCATCCAGAGCACATAGCGTATATCAACGCAGATGCAGCGCTGCAGTTCCGGCTCAAATATTACGTCACCGCTCATGGCCTCCCAGTTGCCGTCAAAAGCCAGACCTATAAGATTACCCTCGGCATCCATAACGGGACTGCCGGAGTTTCCGCCTGTAATATCCAGATTGGTGATGAAGCATGTGGGAACTTCACCGTCCGGTCCGGCATACTGACCAAAGTCACGCTTCTCGTAAAGCTCTTTCTGACGGGCCGGTACGCGGAACTCATAGTTAGTAGGATCCTCTTTGTCAATCACACCCTTCATGTTGGTGTAGAAGTCATAATGCTTGCCCTCTTTAGTGGTATAACCCTGGACTGTTCCGTATGTGAGACGGCAGGTGGAGTTGGCATCGGGATAAGATTTGGCACCCTTGGTCCACTCCATAAGTCCTGCTGTGAACAATGTCGATGCAGAGTCACGCAGGGCGGCAGCCTTATACGAATAAGAGGCGTTGATACGGCTGCGTGCGGCGCGAAGCTGCTCATTCAGATCAGTAGTGGGATCCATTGAAAGATCCTGACCGGCATATGAAGCAAGTCTGGATGGGCTGGTATATGAACTGTAAATGAACAGATTGTCCACATTGTACAGTGACAAGTCCAAAGAGTCCTTGGGGCTTGAATTCTCAGTGTAGAACTTGACCATGGCCTTTGTAATGTCACGATCCAATGAAGAGCTGTAATTGCGATAGAAAGACTCACGGTCTGAGTCGTTCATCTGAGCGATTCTGAGCAGCTCGATATTGCCGAGACTCTCGCTGAATACGGCATTACGCAGGTTGTACTCGGTATTTTGCTTTACATTCTCCTCTATTACATCAATCACATTTCCGTATTTGGCCTGACGTTCAGGCTTTGCGTTCACCCAGTCCATGAAATCGGCCTCTTTCTGACGCTCACGGCCTATGACATCCAGATTGGCAAAACATTCACGCATACCCTGCCATTTCTTCCAGCCGTTGGCCGATGAAGCGTATTTGTTTGCATACTGTAGGCCGATAGTATCGTTGGCGCGCATTCCCTGCCACATTACATCCTGACGAACGGTGCGGGCTGCAATACGCACATCCTGTACCTCCATCATCTGCTCCAGCTGAGCGGCAGTCTGGAAACGCTGTGTACGGCCGGGGTATCCCATAATCATTGCAAAATCGCCCTCTTCCATTCCCTTAAGTGAGATGCTCAGGAAACGTTTGGGACGCAGCGGAATATTGTCTTCGCTGTAATCGGCAGGATTGCCTTCACGGTCAGTATATACGCGGAACATCGAAAAGTCACAGGTATGACGCGGCCACATCCAGTTGTCGGTCTCACCACCGAACTTTCCGGCCGATGCAGGAGGAGCTCCCACAAAACGTACATCACGATACACCTTGTTTACAATGATGTAACGCTGGTTACCGTTGTAGAAATCAGTAATCTGGACTTGGCAGTCAGGATTCTGCTCACGCATTTTCAGGAACAGCTCATTTACCTTGTCCTGGTCCATTCCGGTAATATCGGTCATGCTCTGAAGGAAAGTAACCGTAAGACCGGGAACGGGTATCTCCTCTTCAAGACTCATTGCCCAGTAGCCATCCTCCAGATAGTTGTGCTCCGGGGTTGACAGTCCCTGAATGCTGGAATAACCGCAATGATGGTTGGTTACCAACAGAGCCTTTTCCGATATGATTTCGGCCGTGCAGCCACCTCCAAAATGAACTACGGCATCCTTTATCGATGCCTTCTTTTCATTGTAGATATCGGTTGCCTTGATCTTAAGGCCAAGCTTCTTCATATCAGCCTGATTCATCTTCTTGAGTGTGGGAAGCATCCACATTCCCTCATCGGCTCTGACCGATGTCATAGCCATCACTGCAGCCAGCAATAAAATTACCTTCTTCATATATGATTGTTTTCTTATTTCTTAATGATGCAAATTTAGCATTTTCCCGTATCTTTACGTCTTGCTAACCTATACTTTTAGTAATGAAACGCTTACCGTTACATATCCTTTGTACTGTATTCGGCACGATATTGTGCCTGACAGCGTTTTCTCAGGCAAAAGCACAGAGGCCCGACCGTCTGCAATACACCACATACCGGTACGTTGAGAGGGATTCGTTCCTTTGCCTCGATGTATACAAACCCGCCCAACCCAGATCCGATAATGCCGCGGTGCTGATGGCATTCGGCGGAGGATTCTTTAGCGGAGAGCGTGACAACTATATAATGAAGGATTGGGCCAGAACGCTTATTGAACGCGGTTTTACCGTCATTTCAATCGATTACAGACTTGGATTCAAAGACAGTGCCATGGTTGCCAGTCATAGCACGCCGCTCAAGCTGCCTGACCTCTTCAAATACTGCATCGATATTGCCGTAGAGGATTGTGCGGCTGCGGTTGCATGGGTACATTCAAATGCAGGGATGTTGGGGATAGATCCGTCCAAGATCATACTGACAGGCAGTTCTGCAGGCGCCATAACAGTATTGCAGCTGGATTACTGCAGAGCCAATTCGTTACCGGAGGCATCGGCCCTTCCGCCTGGTTGGAAGCCCGCTGCGGTTATTCCCTACTCCGGTGGCGTTATGTGCAAGGACCGCAAACTCAAGTATGCCACAGATCCGGCCCCTACCATGCTCATGCACGGTAAAAAAGACAAGATTGTAACCTACAAGAGTATAGGACTGCCGTTTGATGAAAAGATGCATGGCGGCAAGAAGATGGATAAGGCAATGAACCGTCAGAACATTCCACACTGGTTCATACGATTTGAGGATATCGGTCATGAAGTAGCCAACTGGCTACCCGGATCGATTGACCTGTTCTGCACATTCGTGGATCTGACGCTTGCGGGGCGTATCACCACCCTTGATGCCACCATGACAGATTCAGACCTTAAGCCTGCAGCCTGGGCTCAGATGAGCATGTTGCAACTGTACACAGGAAAAGGCAAGAAAAGATAAACGCACTACAACCTTACACACCTAACTGATTATGAATATTGGAATTATAGGAGCCGGCTGGATAGCCGACAAGATGGCCGAAACCCTTACCGGCTTGGATCCGGGAATGAAGTATGCAATCGCTGCACGCGACCTGAGTCGTGCACAGGAATTTGCCCGTCACTGGGGCTTTCAGAAGGCTTACGGATCATACAAGGAAATGGTTGAGGACCCGAATGTAGACCTGGTTTATGTAGCCACTCCCCACTCCCATCACTTTGAACATGCCAGCCTGGCGATAAACGCAGGCAAACCTGTCCTGTGCGAGAAGGCTTTCACTGCCAATGCCCGCGAAGCCGATGCCCTGCTGAACCTGGCTCACAAGAAAGGGATTTTCATTACAGAGGCTATCTGGACCCGTTATATGCCTCTGTCCATGAAGGTAAAGGAACTGCTTGACAGCGGTGCCATTGGCCAGCCCCGTCTGCTTAACGCAAGTCTCTGTTACATGATGGAGTTCAAGGAGAGAATCCTCAGACCCGACCTATGTGGAGGTGCGCTTCTTGACTTAGGCGTATACAGCATCAATTTCTGCCGCATGTACTTTGGTGCAGATATCATAAACGAGACATCTAACTGCATCAAGAGCGATACCGGTATGGATATGCACAACTCCATAAGCTGGTCTTACCGCGACGGAAAGATTGCAAACATACAGTCCAGTGCTCTTTGTCTGTGCGGCCGTCTGGGCCAGATCTGCGGTACTGAGGGCTACCTTATTGTAGATAACATAAACTGCCCCGAGCGCATAACGGTATACAACGACTACAAGCCTACGGCTGTGATTGAAAAGCCTGCCACACAGATAACCGGTTACGAGTATCAGGTGTTGGCCTGCAAGGACGCACTCAAGCAAGGCTTGCTGGAATCGCCCTATATGCCGCATCAGGAAACTCTTGATATAATGAAAGTTATGGATTCACTCCGCAAGAAATGGGGAGTTGTATACCCAATGGATTAAAGACATGAATCCGGATAAAATTCTTCTGCCTGTAAAAAGCATTATCAACGCAAGAGATTTGGGCGGCTATGAAGTTGCCGGCGGCTTGCATGTAAAGCACAATATGCTTATCCGTACGGCACATTTGGCCGACGCTACCGATAAAGACCTGCAATATCTGGCAAAACTAAACATTGCGAAGGTAATAGACCTGCGCCAGGAGCGTGAGAAACTTGGAAAGGAAGACAGAATGATTCCGGGTGCAGAATACGTCTGTGTACCTATTGATGCGGGCGGAGGAACTGCAGCCCAGGCATCCGAGGAAGAGAGGGAGAAACTCATCGGCAAAAAGAAGTTTGATATCAGGAAATTCATAATGGTGGCCGCTTTCAATGAAATGGCCCAGAAGATTGGAACAGAGATGTATCCTACTCTTCTGTTTTACTCCGAGTGCCAACAGCAGTTTGCATTGTTGTTCCAGCAGATTTTGAACACTGAGAACGGTGCCATTCTTTTTCACTGCACACAGGGAAAAGATCGCACCGGTATTACATCAGCACTTCTTTTGGCTGCATTAGGAGCCAGCAGAGAGACTATCGTGGCCGATTTTGATTTCACCAACCAGATCTATGCAAAAGATGTCAGGAAGTTCTCCAGGCGCGTAAGATTCATGGGCGGTAAGGAGAAGGAGATTGCAACAGTCAAAGCTTTCATAGGTGCAAATACCGAGAACTTCATTAAGGCGCTGGATACAATTGACGAGCGATACGGTTCCATGGAGGCATATCTCAAGGGACCGATGAAACTGACTGATGCCGATTTGCAGACGCTCAGAGAGCGTTATCTGGAATAAAATGTTATCCCAACACCACGTCAAGCACCATCATAAACGCAAATCCGAGCGCAAAACCAACGGTTCCGATGTTGGAATGATCTCCTTTTGAGGTCTCGGGAACAAGTTCCTCTATTACCACATAGAGCATAGCGCCTGCGGCAAATGCCAGCATGAATGGCATGATACCTATTATTGACGATGCCAGTAACAACACCAACGCACCACCTATCGGTTCTACGATACCGCTCAAGGCTCCTATTCCGAATGCTTTCAAGCGACTGTTACCCTCGGCCCTCAGCGGCATCGATATGATTGCGCCTTCAGGGACGTTCTGGATGGCTATACCCAGTGACAGAGCCAATGCACCTGCCATATTGAAATCGGCTGTCAATGCTCCTGCAATTGCAACACCCACGGCCATTCCTTCAGGAAAGTTATGGATGGTAACGGCAAGAGCCAGTTTGGCAGTGCGTGATAATCGGCTCTCGGGGCCTTCAGGACCGCCTACGGGATGTATATGAGGTGTGATGTAGTCAATCAAAAGCAGGAAAGCGAAACCTGCCAGCAGGCCTATTGTGGGTGATACGACAGCTTTTGTGCCTGTTCCCATACCGATGGCCGGAATAAGCAGTGACCAAACTGATGCGGCAACCATCACGCCCGATGCAAATCCCAACAGAATCTTCTGCAGCAGGTCGGGCATATCCTTTTTCATGAAGAACACAAAAGCCGATCCCAGAGCCGTGCCCAGGAACGGAATCATCAATGCTGTCAGTACCGGATTCATATGCTACTCCTTTTTAGTGTCACAAAGGTAAGGCTTTTGATTTGCAATCCGGTTGCAAAAGCACACAATAGGGTCAGACCCCTTTGTGTCCAATAGGGTCAGACCCCTTTGTGTCATTTATATCCTATAGGACGGAACTGTTTTTGTTCTTCATCGTAAACAAAACCATGCTCCAGCAGATAGCTCTTTATCTCTTCCGATTCCTTATTAAAGTGAAAGCATAGCGACTCCAGGGAGTCAAACTCTTCATCTCTTAGCAGCATATTTACTGCCGACACTAATATCCCTGGATCTTTAGGCAGGTATTCCATATTTCAATATTGCTGGCGCAAAGTTACAAAAAGGGCACAGATAGAACCGTCCCTTTTGTGCCCCAATGTGCTAAATCCTCACTTTTAGTGATTGTGAAGCGTTTAAGGCCGGAGTACTTTTGCGGCAGTTAAACCATTAATTGATAAAAGCATGAAACCTGTATTCAAAGTTTTGCTGATGGCAATTGCCTATCTTGTAGCGTTTGTACCCGGTTCATTAACCGGATTGATTCACCCCATGTGCTATGCATATGTCGGCGCGCTGCTGCCGCTTCTGATTGCTTTCATCTATCTCTACACGTCAACATTTGTGCGCAGTTTCGGCGTTGCAACCGTACTGAACGGAATCCTGATGATCCTTTTACTTATTGCCGGAGAGGCAGATTGGGCACTCGTTGTAGGCTTTATCGTTCTTTCAGCACTTTCTGAGACCATCAGATGCCGTCAAGGATACGATACGATTAAAGGTATCCGCCTGAGTTTTCTTCCCTTCGCCTACTCCTTCTTTGCCTACACCGCCCACTGGTGGACTGATACCCAGGGCTCACTTGCCGCTGCCGTTGAGGAAATGCCAGCCGGTTATGACCAGCTTATGATTCCGGTAATTGAGAACATCCCTATGCTGATTATTGTTCTGATAATCACCCTACCCGTTGCTATGCTGGCAATAAGACTTGCAGAGCGTACAATGAAAAAGCAGATTGAATCATTCAAATAAAGAGACAATCCTACTTATCTAAACAATGTGAGGAGGCCCCGCTTTTGACGGGGCCTTCATTTTTCTAATAATATCTGATATTCTTGAATCTGCGCCATGCGGGACCCACTTTTGCTGCCTTTTTCTGTTTCCAACCCTTGGGAACAATCAGCACGGCGTTCTCATAGACAGAATCATCAAACGCATTAACCGGGCATACTATCGGGTTCACTGAACCTAGTTTGACTGAGTCCAACTCGCAGTACCTGAATGCAAGTTCTCCTATCGTTGTTATACTACTTGGAATTGAGACCGATATAACGCCTGTGCAGTTATCCAACGCGCCATCCGCAATTGAAGTAACCGGCCACGTCTTGCGCTCCACAGTGATGCTGGACTCAATCACCAGATCGCCAGACGGCAGACTGCCGCTACGTTCCACAACGGCCTGATCGGTTTCAACATCATAACGATATCTCAATTGGTTCACGTATGATATCACTGCATGTCCGTCATCATAGAAACTGGGATACGTAATATGCGTTCCGTCAGGATAATCATAACTACCTATCCACTTACTCTCAACCTGTTTGAACCCCAGATTCTTACCAAACTGATGATACAGCCTGTTCCAGACTCTGTCCGGTATTTCATCACGCCAAATGACGGCTGTTTTACCGGGCATCACGGCATATACATTACTACCTTCGTGGAGATGAACAACTTCAATGCCATTATCCTCCTTAAACATCTCGCCTGGAGCCCTGTCAATAGCCAGTTCAACTGATCCGGACAACCTTTCAGCCAGTTTATCATCAATGCGTATGGTATCGGCACAACCTCCGCCGCAGTAATGAAGCACTACCATGTAGCCTTTATCATCTTTATGCAGGAACACGCCATACCAACTCCTTTGTTCTGAGAAATAGATAGGTTGCACCGCATATCCGCATATAAACTCTTTGGGAATGACAGGCTGGCGCAGCACATAATTATTGTCCGCTTTAATGAAATTTCCTCCTGCACCATCAGCGGGAACCATTTTGCCGGATTTGGGGCGTGCCGGTTCCAGTTTGATCTCCATATTGTCTTTTGAGGGGATTATTTCCAACTCCTCATACAGAAAAGTAAACACCGTAAACCTGTGCTCCGGATTGTTTATCTGCATTGAAAAGCGCCCTAAAGAATCAGCCACTTCAATATTGATAATATATCCATCATCACCATATTCCCTTATATTGACACCGGCCAACGGGCCAAAACGTCCCGTCACAGTTCCGGTAAATATATCACCCGCCTTCAGGGCACTCTGGGATTGTTGTGCACAAGTTGGAATACCTAACGACATCATTATTGATGCCACTGCAAGCAATAGGACTTTAATTCTCATAATGCAATTAATTTGTCTGTTAACTAAACTGATAAATCTTAATAATACGTCCGCAGTTAAAAAATAACGCTTAAATATACATCACCTGGATTTCTCATAAATCCAAATCTTACGTCCAAGCAATTTTCTATAAAAAATATCATCATACATCTTTTCCTCAAGCAACAGCTTGTGACGGAAATCGTATCTGTAAACAGTAAAAAGAGCCACAGATTTACCCCAATCGCGTTCATAATGATACTTTACACTCCAGATTTTATGTCCGAACAAATATCGGTTTACTGTTTCTTCTCTTTTTGTCGGCATTGATTCCGAATCGTATTGACCGTAACTCGTTTCACGTTTCAAGCGTCCCTTGCGATCATACTGATATGTCGTTTTTTGTAAAGAAGGAGGATAGCTGTAGGATGTTATTCTTCCTTGTTTATCAATCTCATACAAATACACAAATTTGCTCCCCTGGATGCTGTCCATATGATAGTGTGTGCTTTCTGTCCCGGTAGCCAAACTTCCGTCTTTCGAGAAAATGACAGTATCCGTGCGACAATACCCATCTTCAGGAGTATCACCATTAATTATTGTCCTTGCTCCAATGCATCTGCCCAGCGAATCATAGTAGATATAATGGATCTCCTTATCCTCCCAGTTACTTTCAATTTTCCTACCCTTATCATCATAAAATATGTGAGTATCTTCTATCCATTGCCCATCCTTTATCCAATAATAGATAGATGAACGTTTGATTCCATCAAGAGAGTATGAATTTACATACTTGTAAGCCAACTGATCATAATCAGTACTGTCCCTGACAAAAATCTCATAAGTAGTTTCAATGGTATCAATGCCAGTCTCATATATTTTCACATCATACAATGTCAATGTGTTCTGATGTCCAAATAATAACCGCGTCTTGCTTTTAAGTTCACCGGCATCATTGTAATTATATGAAATATGTTCATCCAGCCTTCCATTACAATACTCCTTATAATCAACGAGATTATATTTACCCGAGCATTGGCATATCCCGACCGGGATAAGCAGAACAAATAACATTCTTATAATTGAAGCCACTGTTTTCATATTGCAGGTCTATTACTGTAGCAAAGATATCACTGCCGTAACCTCTTATACAAGAAAAACGCGTTGCAAAACTGTTGCATTTTGCAGGAGCCGGACATACGGTTTTGGGGACCATCAGTGAAGCGACGTTAAGCGAGAGCCCTGGAGGGTGGCGTTAAGAACGGCGTTTCGTTTAACGTTAGACACCGAAGGTGGCTAAAAAGGAGGCGATCGATGTTTACCTCAATTCCGCAAGAAAGTTTGATGATGGCAGAATAATCGTGTCCCAGAGGTA
>JAKSIV010000049.1 GCA_024398635.1 Bacteroidaceae bacterium
ACCTGCCGCAAGCTACACCTTCCGGAAAGCGACTGTCAGGAGATATTCCGCAGGATGGTATTCAACCATCTGGCCAATAATACCGACGACCACAACAAGAACTTCTCGTTCATAATGACCCCTGACGGGCAATGGCGGCTGTCGCCGGCATACGATATGACATTCATATTCGACCTTGGCGGTTACCTTCCGAGCAGGGACCACTGCATCTTTACCCGCGGTAAACTCTCTGGCCTGACACTGCAGGACGCACTGGATTTCGCAAAAGAGAACGGCATCCGCCGTCCGGAATCAATAATACGAAAGGTTGCAGGGTCAATAGTCCGCTTTCGCGAATTCGCCACCGAATGCGGTGCTGCTGACGAATGGATAGGCCGTGTTGAGACCTGTCTGGACTCCAACCTCAAGGCCTGGGGATTCAAATAGGCGGAAGGGGAGAGCCCTTTTGAAATTGACGGTCATTCCGTTGAAAACCCGCAGCTGGCACAGGCCTACAAAGGTAATCTGCATCTGACTGCAACCATTGACGGCATTGCCCGCAAATACATCATCCGCCAGGGCACCGGCGAGCATGCGCATATCTCCAAGGCCGGTATCTCCAATGTCGGGAAGGATTATCTGTTGGAGCTTGTAAGAATGCATCTGCTGAGATAGCTCGTCTGGCTTATGTTTCATGTGGGGAACGTTTGATGCAGAAGACGGTATAGCCAAGCCTCATGTAGTCTGACGTATTGTGGAGGAAGAACAGCATGGTGAAGCTCGTGCTGGGTACGGCGAATATATAGCCAAGACTGTTGCCAAAGAACTACAGGCAGAATACGGCAACAACTTTAACTATCGAAATATTTGCTACTTCCGTCAGTCCTATCTGTGTTTCAAGGATATAGAGATTGTGAACGCGCGAGTTCACAATCTTACTTGGACGCACATACGTCACCTTCTTCGTGTGGAAGATGCCCAAGCACGCCTTTGGTACATGAACGAGGCTTCAACCCAGTTGTGGAGTACACGCGAGTTGGAACGCAATATTTACAGCCAGTATTACTATCGTCTGCTCGCCAACCAGAAGGACAAAAGTGCAGATGTGGTGGATATCCATAAAGGAGAACCAGCTTTGCCAGAGAAGGGGGAGTTTATCAAGAATCCTGTAGTGGCAGAATACTTAGGTCTCAAACCGGACCGCGACTTCAGCGAAAAGAAGTTGGAGAATGCTATCATCAAGCACATAGAGAAGTTCCTGATGGAAATGGGTAAAGGCTATGCGCTGGTCGACCGGCAGAAACACATCCCTACAGAAAAGAACGACTACTACATTGACCTTGTGTTCTACAATTACATCCTACACTGCTTCGTTCTCATTGACCTGAAGACAGACAAGATAACCTACGAGGACGTTGGGCAGATGGACATGTATCGCAAGATGTTCGATGAGCAGTATCGTCCCGAGGGACATAACCCAACCTTCGGCATCATTCTCTGTGCCGATACCGACGAGGACATTGCCCGCTACTCCTCTCTTAACGACAACGACCACCTGTTCCAAGCCAAGTATATGCTCTATATGCCCACCAAGGAACAACTCAAATTGGAGATAGAACGCGAAAAAGAACTCTACCGCCTGCAACGCAATGAGGAAGAACCGAAAGCGTTGGAGGGAGGAAAACCAGAGTAATCTATGCAAGAACTACATCACTACATAGACCTCCATACGGCAAAGGTGGAGGGCTCAAGTGAAGTTCAAAGTGCAAAATCGGGCAAGGAACTGCCTCCAAAGTGCAAATTCTGCACTTTAGAGGCGTGTGAATGGCAAACGTAATGGATTGTGGGAGATAGTGGAAGATTGATATGGCTAAAGACATCAAGATAATCGTGGGTGACATCATCAAACTAAACTAAACCTGTTTAAACGGCATTCAAGAATTGCGGTAAAATGGGCTGATGCGTCTGCCAGTTGATTTTCATCGGTTTGTCTTCCTTTGAACTGATATAGTCAACAAGGCCGAAACAGATGAATGGACAGGTGTTGCCATAACCGTCTTTTTTGTTTTCACGCACAAATAGCAGGAACTTCTTTCCGTTGGATTTCTGCTCAACGAAACGTCTGCCTTTGCCTTGATGCGAATCTGTGTTCTGTGATTCCCATCGGAATTCATTTTCGCTCACCACATAATCATTGTACATGGTTTCAGCTGAGAAATCTTTGTCAGATTTGTTGAGCGTAACAAAAAACAGTTCGGTGTTGAGTTCTTCAATATTGAATACTCCGGCTACTGATCCCTGCATCCTTCTGTCGGCTGTCTGTCGCTTGAAGATGGCAAAGACTTCCTCGCGGGTGTAGCAACCATACTGCTCAAGGCCTACCGGCATGCCTTCTCCTACTGCATAGGTTCTTGTCTCAAGGCTTGAAAGCAGGTATTCTGTAAGTTCAAGTATTTCTGATACAAATACAGGATAGTTTGCCAGACGCCTTAATGCCTCTTGGATGCTGCTGACACCAATCCTGTTTATCCTATCTCCAAATAGGCTGTAGTAAAGCATAACGGCATACGTCTCTTCTGGTTCACTGTTCCAAATCAGGTTGCCGTTTGCCTTCATCACTTTACGGATGAAATTGAGATATGATACGCTGTTCACATGCACCAGGCTGCCTATGCCTTTCGTGAAACGCCTGGTGTTTTCATCTTCGGTATATTGGCACAGACCGGCCTCCTGCTTAAGACTTGACCAGCAGTTGCCGCCCTTGTAAATCAGACGGATATCCTGTCCGTTATTCTCAATGAACTCAGCAATAGTTGGCGTATTGGTATAGGTGCGTAGTTCCTTGACAAGACGGCCCTTGTTGTAAATGGCTGCTTTAATGTTCTGCAGAACGTATTCTTGCGCCTTTTCCTCCATGTGAATGGTGCATCCGTGAGGGAGAAGTGTGAATCCGTTCTTTACCTGATCTTCAACACTTTTGTCCGTACGTGTCAGCAGACTGCGGAAACGGCTGGCAAAATCATATTTCTGATTGAGCTGAGCTACGAAATCGAAGACTGTCAGCTGCTGCTTGCCGGGATAGAGGCGAAGGCCTCGGCCCAACTGCTGGAGGAAAATGGTCAATGATTCCGTTGGGCGCAGGAACAGAACCGTATCAACCTGGGGAATATCCACACCTTCGTTGAAGATGTCAACAACAAAGAGATAGTTGATTTCTCCCTTTGCCAATTTGCTGTTGAGTGCCTGACGTTCTTCATCATTGTCCGATGTAAGGTAGGCCGCTTTCAATCCTGCACGCAGAAACTCTTCAGCCATGTACCGGGCATGTTTCTTCGTGGCACAGAATCCTAAGGCGCGGCACTTGCATTCGTCTGGCAGATAATACTGCAGGCGGTCGATGACAAGTCTGACACGTTCGCCATTGCACAGCTTTTCTGTGATTCTGGTGGCTACATAGCGGTCACCTTGCATCAGTTCCTCATCAGTGAGGTCAGTATCATCGCTGATGCAAAGATATTGGAACGGAGTCAGCAATCCCTCATCGAGAGCTTTCGGCAAACGGATTTCTGCGCTTATCTGATTTGCAAAGTCGGGTAGAAGACTCACTCCGTCCATACGTTCGGGAGTGGCCGTAAGACCTACAAGCAGACGCGGGGAGAATTTGTCCAGAATCTTGCGGTAGCTGTCGGCAACAAGGTGATGGGCTTCGTCTATCACAATGTAGTCGTAGTAATCGGCAGGAAGGTCGCGGAAGATGTTGTCAAACTTCGAGTTGAAGGTTGCTACCGATACAAACAAATGCTCAATGCCTGTCGTAGGCCGATAATCGCCGACCCACAAATCACCGAAGTTTGCATCCTGCAGTACACTTCGATACGTAAGTCTTGACTGCTTCAGGATTTCCTCACGATGAGCCACGAACAGCAACCGGTGTGTCCCTTCTGTCCGTTCGGTGAACACCTTGTAGTCAAAGGCCGAAATGACAGTCTTGCCTGTACCTGTTGCCGCTACGATGAGGTTACGTTTTACACCGCCTTCACGGATGACTGAGAGCTTGTCAAGTATCTGTTTCTGATGTGGCAGAATGGTGTATCTGCCTAATACCTCTGTCGCAAGTTTGGGCTCACGAATCTTCTGAAGTTCTTTGTAGAGCTTCTCGATGCCGCCTTCACGTAAATCCTCAAAATTGTGGCTGTTCCAGTAAATGTCGAACGTGGCAAGGGCGGCGTTGATGATATGTGGATTTTCAATATTTGTCACGCGGATATTCCATTCCAAGCCGTCTGTCTGTGCCGATTTGGAAAGGTTGCTGGAACCGATATAGGCTGTGCTGAATCCTGAATTGCGCTCAAAAATATAGGACTTTGCGTGAAGACGTTCAATCTCTGTATTGTACGAGATGCGAATTTCTGTGTTCGGAAGATTGGCCAGACGCTCAACGGCTTTTGCATCTGTCACGCCACAATAAGTCGTGGTGATTATGCGAAGCCGGTGTTGGGAGTTACTGCAGAAACGTTTCAGATGGTCATAGATAAGGTTCACGCCCGACAGCTTCAGGAACGACACAATCATACAGATGCTGTCTGCACTCTCAATGTCGCGCTCAATTTCGCTGCTCAGTGACACACGGCTCTGACCACCCGTAAAGAGGTTGCTGGTACGGAAACCTGTCAGAGGACGAACAGGCGTGCTGCCAGTCGCTTTCAGTCGTGCGTCCTCCTGTCTGGAGACAACTGCTGCCAGCATCTGCTTGTCGTCCATGACCTTCTCTTCTTTGCCTTCACCAAGGTAATCTATCAGTCTGTTGACAAACAAAGCGCGCTCTTCTGCCGTAAGATTCTCATCGGACAGACGGTTGCGGATAATGCGACTGAGGTGTTCAGTCAGCATATTGGGTGACTCGGCACCATCAATATCCTCCTGCCTGCACACTAATCCATTGGCCGAAGCATCCTGCATGTCCTGAATCAATCCATCGGTAATCAGGTTCTCGTATGTCCCTTCTATGAGTTTCATTGTTTTCGTCAATGTGTTATTTACAAAAGTAACAAGATAGTTCTAATCAACCAATTGTTTTTTAGGTAAGCATGCACAATGGTATAGGCTTGCTTATTAATCCTGTCATGCCGGAATGTGCTACAAACTTTGAGATGCACTTTCCTGAATAAGACAAATGAAAAAGTGCTTAATTTGCAAAATGAAGTATCAAAACTCTATGATTGAATAACTTGTCATATACATGGAATCTCCCCGGAAGGGGATGGCCCGCTATGAAGATTGAAGAAGCTATACTGTACCTGCTTGCCGGGAAAAACGGCGGGATGAAGGCCGAGCAGCTGGCTGCGGAGATAAACCGCAGGCAATTGCACATTCGCAAAGACGGCCAGCCTGTATCGGTAAAACAGGTGTGGTATGCGGTGAAGACTCATAATGAGACCTTCTGTTTTGCAGAAGGCAGGATAATGCTTTTGATATGAACTGGAAAGTTGAGAAAGGTACTGAGGCCGATGCCGGAACAATAGCCGGGTTCCAGATTGACATGGCACTTGAATCGGAAGGTACAATCCTGGACAGGGATAAAATCCTTAACGGTGTCAGAGCCGGACTGTCGGACCCTGCAAAAGGGACGTATTACATTGTCCGTGCAGAAGGTGGCGAGATTGCCGGAAGCCTGCTGGTGACAAAGGAGTGGAGCGACTGGAACAACTGCTGGTACTGGTGGATTCAAAGTGTGTTCATCAAGCCGGCATACCGCAGGCAGGGAGCCTTCACGTATCTGTATGGGACAGTGCGGGCATTCGCAAAGCAGGAAGGGTCCACTTGCCTCAGGCTCTATGTGGACCGCAGTAACCGCCAGGCGCAGGATTGTTATAAGAAGCAAGGTATGGACGAGTGCCATTACCTGATGTACGAGGAAACGTTATGATGGGTTCCATGTCCTGGAATAGTCGCCCGACCGGATGTCAAGTTCCTGCCGTTGCTGAAGTCCGATGTAAGGCAATGCATCCTGTTTGACATTGTTTATGTCTGTAGAGCAACGTACCATAAAGGAGTGCGGCTTGAGCGGAAGCTTTTGTTCTGTATTGAACCTCAATCATCGTCAAAGGAGATATAACGGTCATATTTTGACACGCTACTAATTGCCCTGAATCAAAATAATGACGAACTCAACGTGAAAATTGCCCTAATTTCACTGGTTTTGAGTAATTTTGAATGAATTTATGCTTACCCGCACGTCATTTCAGAGGACTGCGGGCGTAAGACTTATGCGCATATCCATACGATAAGGAAACGGGACAATAAAACGATAATGAAAATGGCGAATCACAAGATAAATCTTTCACTTACCGCACAAATCGGTCTGGCCATCGCACTGGGGTTAGCGGTGGGAATACTGCTGCAGAACAATGTGGAGTTTGCCAACAGCTACATCAAGCCATTCGGCACCATCTTTTTGAATCTCCTCAAGTTCATAGTGGCACCTCTCGTGATGCTGTCCATTATCACAGGCCTGATTTCCATGAAGGACATATCCGCACTGGGCCGCCTCGGCCTGCGCACAGTAGCATACTTTATGGCGACTACGGTCGTGGCCGTAACATTGGGACTTCTGGTTTCCACATTGCTGAAGGACGTTCTACCTGTCATCAGCCTGCCTGCCGGAGAATCTTCCGAAGAGTACGTGAGAATGTCTTTCATGGATCAGATTGTCGATATGTTTCCCGGCAATATTGTCAAACCGCTGAGCGATGCCAACATGATGCAGATTATTATCATAGCGCTGTTTGCAGGCTTCGCCATAGTCAAGGTGGGAAGCAAGGCTGAACCGCTGGCCAATCTGATTGTTTCAGCAAATGAAATCATGTTGGCCATACTCGGCTTCATCATGAAACTTGCTCCCATTGGAGTGTTCTGTATGCTCTGTCCTGTGGTGGCCGAGAACGGGGTACATATACTAGGCACATACGCTGCGCTCATCGGGATGGACTTCCTGTGCTTTCTGCTTCACGCAATTGTCGTCTATTCCAGCTGTGTCTGGAGCATGGGCAAGGTGACTCCGCGCAGGTTCTTCAAAGAAATGTTTCCTGCCATGATGTTCGCCTTCTCCAGCGATTCGTCATTGGCCACGCTGCCCGTCACTGCGGAATGCACCCGAAAGTTGGGAGTGCGGGACAGCATCTCCAACTTTGTCCTGCCCCTGGGGGCCACCATCAATATGGACGGAGTAGCCATCTACCTTGGCGTGACATCGGTCTTCATTGCGCACTGCTGCGGCATTGACCTCACGCTCAATCAATATCTTTCCATTGCATTCGCAAGCACCATCGCCTCCATCGGCACACCGGGCATACCCGGAGGCTCACTGGCACTGATGGCAATGGTGTTCGCCTCTGCAAACCTGCCGATAGAGGGAGTGGCCATTGCGGCAGGCATAGACCGCATAGTTGATATGGGAAGGACGATGATGTCGGTGACCGGGGATGCAAGCTGCGCAGTGGTAATGGAACGGTATGAACGTAAAACGAACTCAGAAGGCTATATTAAAACCTAGTCCCAGCACATGTTCTGCCGGTTTGCTTGCAAACAGGTAATACATGTAATACACATCAAGTTCAAAATGCGTGTTGAGAGTAATGGCGCTCCCGGCGTAATGTCTGGATTTCAGCCATTTATCCCAAGTGTAAACTTCTAATGCGAGGTATGGTTTAACACGGCTGTTCGGGAAGGCGTACTGCGCTTTAAGTCTTGAACGCAACTCGTTTATCTGGGGCGAAGTCCCCGGTGGCCACTTGTGCTGGAATCTTTCCCGTAGCGAAAGTGTCAAGTTGCCTGCTTTTAGAGTTCCGGTAACAGCTGCCACGGCTCTGTGCCCTATACCGTCAGGTTCTATCATAAAGTCATATGCGGCGTCAGCTTTCAACCAATCTGAGAATTTGTATCCGAATGCTGCGCTTATGAAGCATAATTCCAGCCTTTGATATTGAATGTTGTCGTGCTCAAAATATATGGTTCCATAACATTTCGGGTCTTGGAAGGAGTGGGCGAGTTCAAGATGTTCCCAGCCTCCGAATATGTCTTTCTCCTGGGCGCGCAACGGACTTCCTGATAGAAGAATGGATGCCAACAAGATGATAACTGTTGATGTCGAACGGGACATAATGTTGTGCTATATCGTCCTCGCAAAGTTAGGATTATTTGAAAACCTGGCAAATTATTATTGAAGCCTTGCTTTCTCCTTCGCCCTTCGCAGTATGTTGACTTCCTCTGACCGGAATTTTAAATAATATAAGATATCAAATAGTTAAAATATTTGGATGATATGCTTTAATATACAACTTTATCGTTGAAATACTTGCTGGTTAATAATTCTCTCTGTAATTTTGTGGTCTAGATGACGTTTTGCTCAAATGGTAACCAAAGAACAAGTAGAAAAGTTTCTTGAAGAACTTCATACAAAGATGCAAATCTTCGGGATTTTGTTTCGTGATGACAGGGACAAAAACCGCATCACTCTTCAGGAACTTGAAATAATTCCTTCATACCGTAAAGTGGTAATTGAAAACCTGCGTGCGGAAGATTATGTCCAGGGGCCGGTGGTTGATGAGCTTAACCGTTTTTGAGAGATGTGGGTCTTTGGTAAAGACGTCAAAGGACGTGAGATTTACATAAAAGTGATGATCGTTGGAACTACCAACCAGACAATATGCATTTCATTCCATTTTGCTGAACATCCATTAGTGTATCCTTTTTAAGAACAATAGCAATGATAAGTCCGTATACAGGCAAGGAAATGAAGTTGGTGTACGAGCCTCGTACATGGAACTTCCGCGGTGAGGATTATGAGTATATCCACACTGCTTATTTGTGCGAGGATACTGGTGAGCAGTTCACAACATGCGAAAGCGATGATGCTGGTTTCCTGCAGGTAACAAACCAGTATCGCGCCAAATATGGCATTCCATATACTGACGAGATAATTGCCGTACGCAACCGTTATGGTGTATCAGCGGCAAAGATGTCTGCAATACTAGGCATAGGAACAAACCAATGGAGGCTCTATGAAAGCGGGGAAGTGCCAAGCGTATCAAATGGCCGCATGATCCGTTCCATCATGAATCCAAAGGTGTTTCTTGACCTAGTGGAGTCAGCACGTCAAATGCTTACAGCAAAGGAATATGAGAACATATCGGAAAAGGTGAAAAAGGTCATTGCACAGACGGGTGCATACCATTTCGAGGAGTACGAGTGCAGGAGGGTCTTTGCTTCCTCCCGTGGAGCCGCAAACGGTTTTTCAGCCACATCGCTTCCAAAACTCAAGGCTGTGATGCTGGCAGTCCTGCAGGAATGCGGAGAGGTGTTCTATACAAAGATGAACAAGCTCTTGTTCTATGTGGATTTTCTATCATATCGTCAGCGCGGTATGTCAATGACCGGCTTGAGTTATCTGGCAATCGATTTCGGGCCTGTTCCAGACAGATGGGACAAGGTATATAGTGAATTCGATGAAATCCATCAGGAACTTCGTCCGATTGGTGATTTTGAAGGCAATATGCTTGTCGCAAATGGCGTTGCGGACGAATCTCTTCTGTCTGATATTGAGAGGAGTATCATCCATACTGTCTGTGAGCGCTTCAAGAGTTGTTCATCACGAGAAATATCAACCATAAGCCATGACGAACCTGCATGGCAGAAGTATCACGAAACTCATTCCAGAATCCCTTTCGTAGAGGCTTTCTCTCTGAAAGCAATATGATGGAATCGAAACTCCAGGTAGTATTTGCAGCGCTGCTGCTTGTCAATATCGTTTACCGCAGCATTGCTCTTTGAATCCACCCATCCAGGAACGCCATCTGCTCCGGGGTGTGGAACCAGTGCTCGCCGCCGGGCATTACGGTGAGCGTGGCGCCGGTGCGGTGCGCAAAATCCGAGATCGTAGCCAGTGAGGTGAGACGGTCATTCTCCCCGTAGAGGATGTGCGTTGGCACGCGCCAGTCGATGGGATGCTGCCGCACGTAGTGCAGATACTCCTCGTCCAGCGTCACGCCCTCGATGCGCTCCAGATCGACGATGGGGGAGATGAAGTATGCTGCCGCAATGTTCCTGCCCGCCAGTGCGCACATCGCGTAGAACGCTCCGATGCTGTTCGCAATGATGCCGATGCTCCCGCACCCGCGCGCTGCTAGAGCGTCGAAATACTCCGCAAACTCACGCTCAGCCTCCCAAGGTGTCTGCGCCTTGTAATCGAAGCCAATCACCTCGCAGCCCGGCAGCAGCGCTCTGTAGTGCTCCGCCTCCTTAGGTGAGCCGTACTGGCCGTGGATGTAGATGAGGGTGGAAATTGTCATTATTATTCCTACTTTCCGATGCACTCCGATAGCTATACTGAGAATCAATGCGTTAGCGTTTTAATCGGTACATGGCAATTCCCGCAAGGAAATATCAAATGCACTCATTTTCAATCACTTGAGTATCAACGAGATACAAAACCGCTTGTGCCGCGCTGTTTTGCGCCCTCGAGACGTTGCCGTTCAGCATTAGTATCTAGCTGATTATCAGCACTTCCAGCCTCTTGCGCCACAAATCAGTACCAATTGCGAAGATACAAAAACGGCGGCAGATTGCCAACTGTCTGCCGCCTGATATTCGTTGAAAATTTGAGATCAGAGTGTTGGGACTGTTGAATTGATGAGCTTTTTCGGCACCATCAATGATTGATCACAGATACCTGTGCTCACCTCGAAGATAGGACTCATAGTCATCGACGGCCCACTTGCAGATCTTGTCATCGGATGGAGATGTGGCAACAGGGAAGTAATA